>CACYOO010000005.1 GCA_902776035.1 uncultured bacterium | reverse complement strand
ATGCTTGTAGGACGTTTAGAATTAGTACCTGTCTTAATGCTTTTTAATGCAGACTATTGGTATTTAAAAAAATAAGTATAGAATATATAAATCATTACCCTTTAGTATCTAAATGCTTTATTGCATATTCACAATACTGTTGTACCAAATTATTTAATGATATGCCTTGTTGTTGTGCTATAGTCTGTAATTCCTGTATTAAATTAAGAGGAAGTATCGTTCCGACAATAGCAAATTTATTTATGTTATCCTTGTGAAATTCTTACGTCATGCTGAACTTGTGCAATTGTTTTTGTAGATTTTTGAGAATTATTAAAATAGCTTCGCACACGCTTCTTTAAATTTTTTGCTTTACCTACATAAATAATTACTTCACATTCATTCAGTATCTTTCTTCTTGTTAAGAAAGCCGGCAAAGAAACACCGACACGCAAGCTTTTCACGAAAATATAACCGTTCATTCTTTTAACCGCTCATAACTTGTGCTTTACAGCACTTCAAACAAATGAGCTTAGTTAGTGTATAAAATTAATTACTACTAATTTACGGATATTTTCGGCAAAGTTTGCTATTGTCGGAAGATTTTTAATATTATTTAATGAGATATTTCACTCTGCTCTGTATGACGGAAAAGTTGTCTTTCTGTGGGCAAAGACTGAAGATCTCATAAGGATAACTAATAGATACTTCACATTAGTTCAGTATGACGGAAAATCGGTCGTTTTACTCCCTATGTATGACAAATTGAACTATCTCCCTAAAAGTGAACAAAAAAGATGAAACTATTAAAAATTTGTTTCATCTCTTTTGCAATTGATATTATTTTAATAATATTATCATCCTTGTCTGAATTGAGGTTGCTTTTTTAACCTTTGGTATTCCTCAGAAGATATCTCAGTAACAGTTACATTATTCAATAATTGTGTAGCTCTATAATGTTTATTCGGCTCACTTACTTTGAAGTATGTACCGGTGTTACTATCATATAAATATCCCTTAGATACCATTGCTTGACCTAAACTAGCACCATTTTGAATCGTAAAGTTTGTTGTTGAACCACCTGTATTTGTTGCTCTAGGTACTTGAGTAGGAACAACAGGTCTGACAACACGAGTATTATCTGCAGGTTGTACCAAAGATTGATCACGAATAACAACTGTTTGACGTTCACTACCAGGTGTACCTTGATTTGCAGCGGCTCTTGCGGCTTCAGCTGCTTTTCGTGCTGCTTCAGCTTTTGCTACTTGTGCATCGTGCCAAGATTTCCATTTACCTTCTTCAGCTTTTCCGTTTACAGCTTTTGTGCTGGACTCTGTCGGTGTGTACTTATCCACACTTACAGGAACTTTTACTTCTTGACCTGCCAGGAAGTATTGTTTACCATTCTTAGTTTTTACATCATTATTTTTTATAAATTCAGCTTTTATTGTTGAATAATCTGGATTATTCTTGTCATATCCCATACGCTGTAATACAGCATCTATTGTTTCACCAAATTTTACATTTGTTGTTGTATATCCATCATTACCTTCTGCACCATTGAAAGTAACTTCTTGTGTATGTCCGCCGACAGTTATGCTACCTGTTCGGTTACCATCCTTATCTATATTTGTTGTAACAGTTCTTGTTGCATTACCATTAGCATCTAAATCTGATACAACAGAACTTGTTGGTCTGCCATCATCGCCTGTTGTAATTGTAGATTCTGTTGTAGCTTTACCATCTCTGTATACTACTTGTTTTGTTGTGTTACCATCCTGAGTTGTTACAGTTTCAGGTTTGCCGTCAGAACCATAATTTGTAGTAACTGTAGGTCGTCCTCCGCCACTTTCTACGGTTGTTTTAGTTCCGTCAAAGTTTTCTACAGTACTTGTAGTTCTTCCATCAGAAGCCTTTGTAACAGTACTAGTTGTAGCTTCGCCATTATTTGTAACAGTAGTAGTTGTCATTTCTGCTCCAAGAGCATTAGCTTTCAAAACAGATGCAGATTTTTCACTACCGTCTGCCCCTTTTACTGTTGATTTTGTTGTTAGACCTGCAACACTTTCGCTTGTTGTTGTTGAACCATCTCCATTATTTTTACTTGTTATGGTTGTTTTTGCTCCATCTTTCTTTATATGACCTGTTTCATCACTTACTGTCATTTTTCCATCGGAAAATCCCATGTCAAATATGTAAGTATCAAGTTCATTACCATGTCCTGATGTATCTGCAATAGAATATGCAGCAGCATCACCACGTCCTGAACCTGATACAGTTACTGTATGTTTATTACCCTCTGCATCAGTATATGTAACAGTACCTGTCTTTTTATCCATTTGTACATCTGATACACCATCCATACCTTTTACGCCTTTTTTAGCAGCTTTCAGGGCTTTTTTATCTGCTTTTGCATCCGATTTTTCAGCTTTTCTGTCAGTTTCTGTATTTCCGTCTATACCACCGCTTTTTTCATCTTTTAAGCGTGCTTTTTCATCTTTTTCAGCTTGTTTTGCATCTTCTATCTCTTTTTCTGCTTTTAATTGAGCATCTAATGCTGCTTGTTCTTCTTGTAGAAGTCTATCTATTTCCGCCTTATTAGCTTCTTTATCTTTTGATAATTCTCTTAGTTTAATTTGACATTCTTCTATTTTAGCTTGAGCTTCATCTTTAGCATTTTTAGCTTCTTCTTTTATCTTTTTAATTTCTTCTTCATATCTCTTATTTTCCGCCTTAAATTCATCATCTAATACAGCACTTGCTCTGTTATATTCATCCAAATCTCTTTGGTATTTATCTTTTTCTTCTTGGGTTGCATCACTTGCAGGTGCTGTTGGTTTTTGCAGTTTTCCTCTTTGTGCAGTCAAATTTTCTAATGTTTTTTTATGATTTTCTCCTGCAGCAGCAACATCTCTAGTCTCATTATCTGTAACAATCGTGTATAATTGAGATTGTTGTTCTTCATCAGCAGTTGTCTGGGTAACCTGATTCTGTATATTTTGTGCCTCTTGTTCATTTGCAGATATTGCTTGTGTTACATTCGTTTGTTGTGCTTTAATCTGCTTTAATTGATCTGTTAACTGTCCTAATGATACACCACCTGCCATATTGACCTCGCTTTCTAAGCTAAAAATATGCTTTTTATTGAAATATACACTGAAACACCATGCCTATACACAGTATTCCCTATATTTAATAACGTCATTTATCCCGAAAAATTCAGCAAATTTTGGGCAAAATTTACAATACTTTACATTAAACATGCGACAAAATTGTTTTAATTTTTACATAATTTAAACTTTTTGTCATAATCGTCAAATACATATATGTTAAACTTATCTTTTTGAACAGATAGTTTTATTGCATTATATTCTGATGTCATAAGAACTTTTCTTTTTCTTAATGTATTTAGTGTCAAAGCATGAGGATGGTTATAATCATTTGGTGCATTTGATATTATTACATACTGCGGATTTAAAATTTCTAACATACTTTTATCAATTGTATTTTTTGCTCCATGATGTCCAAGTTTTAAAACAGATATATTTTTAGGTAACACATTTTTTAGTTTATTATATTCAATTATTCCGCCATCACCCATAAATAACATACTGAAATCTTTATATCTTAAACATGTTAATACTGAACTTTCATTATCATTATTTGGAATTGTTATATGGAAAGTACGCAATTCAAAATTCGGCTCACTATATATTACTGCATTATTTTGGGCTAAAGATAAAGGATGTATTTCTTCAAATATTCTTTTTGAAGTTAGTGATTTATCACTAAAATTATTTACATAAGTATTTTTTATTTTTAAACCTTTATATAAATCTACCGCTCCGCCTGAATGGTCATTATCAAAGTGAGTTAAAATCATACCCTCAATATTCTTTATGCCTTTATCATTCAAGTATTTTTTTATTATAAATTCCGCTTGTGATTTTCCGCCATTATAGCCGGATTTACCGGTATCAATTATGAAATACTTATTTTTAGGAGTTTTTATTAAAAATGAATCTGCATTATTTAGAGAAAAAGTTAATATTTCACAATTTTTATTCGGTATATTTATTGTTGTCAGCAAAAGCACTAACAAAAGAATAGCAGATGAATATAAGAAATTGTTTGATTTCTTAGTAATATACAAAGTCATTAACAGCAGAATAGTATAGTAAATCAATATTTGAACAACAGATGGATGAGTAGTTGTGATTAAAGAATTAGGTAAGCCGGCAAAGAAATCGGAAACCGCAACCAAACCTGTAACAAAAGGGTTTAAGAAAAAATCAAAAATTCTGCAAACATAATCTGCTAAAAATTCAGACAGAGAAAGTATTGAACTTACAAAACCTCCAAAAGATATAAAAGGCAAAAATATAACCGTTATAATATTTGCAAAAACAGAATACAGACAAAATGTATTAAAATAAAACATCTGTAACGGTGCAACCCATAGTTGAGCAATAACAGGAATTAAAAATGTATCTTTAGCAGATACAATAAGTTTTCTTTTTATACCTTTAGCGTTTGTTGTTAGTATATCTGAAGAAACAAGAAGTCCGAATGTTGCAATAAAAGATAATTGAAATCCAACATCATTAATAAATGCAGGATTGTATAAAAGCATTAACACTGCAACTAAAGAAAGCAGTGCAATACTGTGCGTATCTCTGTCAATTAACTTGCCTGCAAGAATAAATAAAAGCATTATGGCTGCCCTGATAACAGAAGCTCCCAATCCGGTCATTAATGTATATAAAACAACAACTCCCATACCTGTAATTACTGTAAATTTGAAAGGAAATTTGAAAACAGTAAACATAAAAAAGAACCAGAAACCGTATATAAAGGCAACATTCATTCCACTTGCCGCAAGTATATGAAGCAGACCTGAATTTATAAAGGTGTTTTTTACATAATCAGGTGGTGTAACAGCATCATCACCGAAAACAATTCCGCCCAAAATCTCTATATTAGGACTTTTTAAGTATTTTTCATGTGTTTTTAATATACTATTTCGTTTGTCGTTTAAATATTGATAAAATTTCCATTTAAAAGTTAAATCTTTATCATGCTTAACAATGTCTTTGTCCTTTACATACAAAACCGTGTATGTGTTAAAATTTTTTAAATACTTTGCATAATCAAATTGAGATGGATTTGATGCTTTAAACGGTAATCTTAGTTTTCCCGTTAATTGATAATAATTACCGACTTTAAAGTCATGTGTGTTATCGCTTATAAAAACAAGTGTTTTTCCTTTATCAGTTTTAAAGAAAAAACTTACCCTATTGTTAGTTTTATTATCAGGTATTGAAACAATCTGACCTGTAATCTTAAAATCAGCATGAGGTGCTAATTGAAATAACTCATCTGTGGCTTTTATTCTCAATGAACAATTAAGAAAACCTATATAGTAAATAAAAATTAACAATAAAATGTTTTTAGGAGTTATAACATTAAATACTATTAGCATAATAGCTATAACAGAAATAATGGAACAAAATATAACCCCATATCCTGTAAAAAAAGAAAATGTTCCAAGTATGAACATTATTGAAGTTATAAACATTACAATATTTTTAGATTGTAAGAATTCATTAATTAAATGTTTTAACATAATATTTCGAAATAAATTCTATCATAAAAGATTATTAATACATAAACTGATATAAAGCACATCAAATGATGTAAATTTTTTAATAAATAAAATTACATATTGTAAAATTTATTATTTTTTGTTATTATCTTAACAAGAATAAATATATTACAAAGAAAATGAGGGTAATATGTCAGAAAACTTTGATTTAGATACAGGAAAAAACATTGTAGACGCTTTAAAAGCAGGTGAAGAAGAAGAAAATTTATTAGAAAAAGAAGATACTCAAGAATTATCGGACGATTCATTTGAGGAAGAAGCATCTGATGATGCAGCATTAAGCGAGAGTACAGAAGAATCTTATAATTTATTAGAAAATGATGCATTTGCTGATTTTGATGAAAATGCAAGTAAGTTTGACGGAGAATTAAACCAAAGTAACGGTTACAACTCAAACATATTTAAAGAAAATGCTCAACAGCATGCCGTTGTTGAAAATTATGCAAATGACATTTATAATTTTGAAGTACCGAATAACGTTGCAGTATTAAAAAAACTTATTGCTAAATTACCGTCAGGAGTAACAAGACAAACAGGAGCTATGATTATTAAACAAACAATGGAAGCTTTAGGTATTTCAATGAGAAGTGTATTGCAAGAAGCTCAACAATTACAAGATCAATTGAGTACTACAACTAAAGAATGTCAAGCTACAATATCTGAATATAAAAGACAAATTGTTACTTTAGAAGAACAAGTTCAAAGCTATAAAAAACAATATAATAATTTAAATGAACTTGTAAGCTTATTTATTCAAACAGAATCCTAATTTTTATTTAACAACTAAATAAAAAAACAAAAATCTATCTTTATTAAGATAGATTTTTGTTTTTCTAATCTATAATTATTAGATAATTTTGAAAAAAAATATATTTATGTTATTATTTACACATAAGAAAACAAGAAGGAGAAATATATGATTTCTGTAAACGATTTAAAAACCGGCTTAACATTACAATTAGATAACGGATTATGGTCTGTTGTAGAGTTTTTACATGTAAAACCGGGTAAAGGAGCAGCATTTGTAAGAACAAAGTTAAAAAATGTAGAAACAGGACAAGTTGTAGAAAAAACATTTAGAGCAGGTGAAAAAGTTGCAAAAGCACAGCTTGACAGACGTGATATGCAATATCTTTATAAAGAGGGTGATGGATTTGTTATGATGGATTTGGAAAATTATGAACAAGTTACCGTTGCTCAAGACTTAATAGGAAGTGGAATAAAATATTTAAAAGAAAATATGAATGTATCAGTATTAACACATGATGGCATGGTTATAGGTGTAGATTTACCTGCACATGTTGAGTTAGAAGTTGTTGATACACCACCATCAGAAAAGGGTAACACATCACAAGGCGGTACAAAACCTGCAAAAACTGAAACAGGTGCAGTAGTTAATGTTCCATTTTTTGTAACAAATGGTGATAAAATAAGAATTGATACAAGAACAAACGAATATCTTGACAGATGTTAGGTTTATAATTCTTTTGAAAGGATTTAAAAATGGCAAAATTTGACTTAAAGTATCTTGAAAAACTTGCAAAACTTATGAGCGATTCTGATTTAACGGAAATGCAGCTTGAGGATCAAGAGCAAACAGTTGTTTTGAAACGAGATAAACAGGGAATTATAACACAAACAATGCCTGTACCTGTTTCAATGCCAACTGTTGATAATATGCCTGTAAAAACTGAAGATGAAAAAACTAAACCTGAAGCAGAAAAAGATACAGCTAAAACGGCAAAAGCGATTAAATCTCCAATGGTAGGCACATTCTATAAAGCTGCATCACCTGATGCACCTGCCTTTGTAGAAGTTGGCTCATTAGTTGCTCAAGGTGAAGTTGTTTGTATTATTGAAGCAATGAAACTTATGAATGAAATAGAGTCAGATTATTCAGGAAAAGTTGTTGAAATTTGCGTTGATGACGGACAACCTGTAGAATACGGACAAATCTTAATGTATATTGAATAATAAAAAGGTACACATAAATGTTTAGAAAAGTTCTAATAGCAAACAGAGGAGAAATTTCAGTTAGAATTATTAGGGCATGTCGTGAATTGGGAATACCGACAGTTGCTGTATATTCTGAAGCTGATGCAAATTCTTTACATGTTCGTCTTGCAACCGATTCATACTGTATAGGGCCGGCAGATAGTGCAAAAAGTTATCTGAGCATACCTGCAATAATGTCAGTTGCTGAATTGACAGGAGCAGATGCTATACATCCGGGTTATGGTTTTTTGTCTGAAAGAGCAGATTTTGCAGAAATTTGTGAACAACACGGTATAAAATTTATTGGGCCTTCATCTGAATCTATGCGTAAAATGGGCGATAAAGCAAATGCCAGAAAAACAATGATAGATAATGATGTTCCTGTTATTCCGGGAACACCGATTGTTCATACTGTTGGTGAAATTAAAAAATTTGCAAAAAAAGCCGGCTATCCTATTATATTAAAAGCAACTGCAGGCGGTGGCGGCAAAGGTATGAGAATTGTCAGAAATGATGATGAAATAGATACAAATTTCACCCTATGCCGTACAGAGGCAGGTAAAGCTTTTGGTAATCCTGACGTATATTGTGAAAAATATTTAGAAAATCCAAGACATATAGAAGTACAAATAATAGGTGATAAATTTGGAAATTATATCTATTTAGGAGAAAGAGATTGTTCTGTTCAACGCAGACACCAAAAATTGTTGGAAGAAGCTCCATCTCCTGCTATAGATGAAAAAACAAGACACAAAATGGGTGAAGCTGCCATAAGAGCTGCTAAAGCCGTAAAATACGAAGGTGTTGGAACTTGTGAATTTTTACTTGACTCAGATGGAAAATGGTATTTTATGGAAATGAATACTCGTATTCAAGTTGAGCATTGTGTTACAGAAATGATTTCACAAGTTGATATTGCAAGACAGCAAATCCTTGTTGCTTCAGGTGAAAGATTACAATACAAACAAAGAGATATTCAACTTAAAGGTCATGCGATTGAGTGTCGTATAAATGCTGAAAATCCAAGTAAAGATTTTATGCCATGTCCGGGTGTAATTGATGGCTATTTACCACCGGGAGGTTTTGGAGTAAGAGTAGATTCTCATGTTTACGCCGGTTATTCTATTCCGCCATACTATGATTCTATGATTGGAAAATTGATTTGCTGGGGTGAAAATAGAAATCAAGCTCGACGTAGAATGTATCAGGCATTGAAAGAGTATGTTATTGTTGGTATAGAAACTACTATACCTTTCCACCAAGCTGTTATCGAAGATGAAGTATTTAAAAGCGGTAACTTTAATACAAGTTTTTTAGAAGATTTTTATAAAAGACAAAATGATAGTAAAAAATGATTTTAGATTAATTAAATAATATGACTGAAGATCAAGATTTACAAGAGATAGAAGAATTACAGCAAGTTTTACGTGAAGATTCATCAAATTTTCAGGCAAGAAGACGGCTTGCGGTCTTGTTACTTGATAAGGGATTTAATGATGAAGCATACAAACAATTTCAATTTCTGATTACAATTTACCCGAGTGATGCAAGCTTATATTACAATTTGGGAATTGTATATGAAAAGATGAGAGATAAAGAAAATGCTCAAGCCGCATATATTAAAGCAATTGAATTAGATCCTGAACAAACTGATTTTAAATATAATTTAGGTTTAGTATATATTGATATGCAAAAATATAGCGAAGCAATTCCATATTTTGAAGAAGTTCTTGAAACAGATACAGATGATTCTAATTGCTATTTTAATATTGGATTATGCTATGTAAAATTGAATGAACCGGAAAAGGCAAAATCATTTTTTGAAAATGCAATAAAATTAAATGACAGCGATGTTTTTGCTCATTTTCATTTGGGCTATATTTATAAAAATGAGGGAAATATTGATGAAGCAATTAATGAATATAATAAAATAATTGCACAATCTCCAAATTACAGTTGGGCTTACTTTAATATTGCCTCCATTGCTTATGAACAAGGAGATGATGATAGGGCTTTAGAATATTTATCAAAAACTTTGGAATACAATCCTAAAGATATTGAAGCTTATAAAATTGTTGCACAAATACTTTCTAAAAAAGGTAATTATGATGAAGCAATCGAAACTATGAATACATCATTAAAAGAAATTCCAGAACAGGGAAACTCTTACTATGAACTTGCTCAAATATACAAAAAGCAAAAAATGTGGAAAGAATATAAAGAAAATATGATTACCGCAATGAAACTATATGAAACACTTTCAATGACTCCAAAACAACTGCAGGAAGAACTTGATAGATGCTTGCCTTCTGATTTTACAGAATAAATTATAATAATTTTGATATATAGACAAGCAGAGTATGTTGATTTTTTAAATTTGTTATGCTAAAATTGTTTTGCTAAAAATGAAAAATGTAAGGTGGTGAAAAGAATGCCAGAAATCAGAGTTGGAGAAAATGAATCTATTGAAAGCGCTTTAAGACGTTTTAAAAAGAAGATTCAAAAAGCCGGCGTTTTATCTGAAGTTAAAAAACGTGAACGCTATGAAAAGCCAAGCGTTAAGAGAAAACGTAAATCTGAAGCTGCTCGCAAGAGAAAAGTTTAATAGATTAAAATGTTATATAAAAATAAAGCGATATTTAATATATCGCTTTATTTTTTACTTTAATAATTAGTTCTCAGTTTTCTTTAGATTTTTGAAATAATTTACAAATTTATTTGAATTTTGTTTCTTTGAACATTTACATTTTGCTTTTGATGTTTCTTTATCTTTTACATCACTACATTTCTTCTCTAAATTATTTGAACATTTACATTTGTCGCATTTACAATTTTTAGCACATTCACACTTTTTTGAACATTTACATTTTTCACAATTACATTTATTTTTTGCAGTTTTTTCGCATTTTGATTTATCACATTTGCAATTTTTACAACTGCATTTTTCAGTTTCTTTTTTAGAACAATTGCATTTACCGCAGTTACATTTAGAACAGGTACATTTTTTACCGCTTTTGCATCCGCAATCTTTTTTGCATTTGCAAGCACAATTACACTTTGAAGTATTGTCCGCAGAAACATTCTCTCCTGCAAATACAACTCCTGTCATAAAAAGCAACGTACATAAAGTAATTAATATTGAAAATAATTTTTTCATAGAATAGCTCCTTTTATTTTACTTAATAAATTTGTTTACATATTATCAATTTGTTTTTATTTTTGTCAAGTATCAAAATTTTTTAACAAAAAGGCAATTTCCCGGCTTCACATGTTTTAAGTGGCATGTAGGAATATTTAGTAATGCTAATAGAAAAATTTTATTCTCAAAATAAAATAAACAATATACCAAAATTATTGAATAATCATTATTTTGGCATTAAAAATACTATTGATAATAAAAATTTAACTAAAGATACATTTACTTATACAACAAATCCTATATCTTTTACAGGTAAGAGAGTTAATAAAAACAATGAAAAATACAAAGATGTTGTAAATTCTTTGAAATTATTAAATGATTCCGCACAAAACTCTTTTAACGAACAATATAAAAAAGGCGGTTTATTTGCAAAAACTGTAGATACAATAAGCATTTTATGGAATTCAAAAAACAGATATGAATTAGTTAAAAATGATTTAGATACATATACAAAACAAATCGATGAACTTTCCCAATCTATCGATAAAGGTATTTTTCCTACAAAATTTAAAGAAATTTTTGGCATTGGCTATAATCAAAAAAATATAGATAAATATAATGAATCTCACCAAAGATTAATGCTCGCTTCAACAACAAAATTCATGTCAGATTCAATTAATGATAAAATCGGAAAAGAACTTGAAATAGGAAAAAGTAATAACGGCAAGCTTAATGATTATTCAGAACAAAAAATAAGTCCATATGCATCACTCGGTTCAGTTCCGGTTTATACAATAAAAACTAATAAAAAAGAAGTATTTGAAAATATGGAAAAGGCAATAACAGAAGTTGTTGGCGGCAAAGATGTTTTGAAAAATATGCTTGAAGCTCAAAATTTGAAATCTGATGCATCAAACGAAGAAAAATATGAAGCATATTACAAAATTGGAGATTTCATTTCAAAAACAAGTAAAATGACAGCAGATAGATGTTGTAAAGGTAAAACACTTAAAGAATTAACAAAAGAATATGAAGAAGCATATGAAAATGCTTATGGCAAAACAAACAATATTCAAAAACGTGTAGATAATTATAATCGTTCACAACAAATTGGCGTAAGTATGTTAAAAACAGGAGTAAAAAATCCTTTAAAACTTGCTATCATCGGTTTAATAGGTATTACAAATCCAATTGCAGCAATTCCTACAGGTGTTGCCTTAAGCTTTGGTGTTGATATGCTTGAAAAAGCAACAAGTAATGAAAATAAAGAAAACACTTTATCTAAAGAATCCATAGATGAATTAATGAAAGATACTGCAATAAGCTATGCGGACTATGTTATTGAAACAGGAGCAAATGCAATATTTCCTAATTTTACGACAGGAAATGCCATTATAAATGCAATCATTTCTACTGCAAGAAAAACAACAATTGATGTTTCTACAAGTATGATTTCAGAATATATGAGTACAGGTAAATGGGATAATAAACAAATTGCCCCAAGAGCATTAGTTTCAGCAGTTTTTGGGAAAATTTCTCCTGATGATGAACTTGCAAAAAGTTTACTTTCTATGACCGAAAACGGTGTAAAGAAATCATTACTTTATGATGATGACGAAAAAAATTCTGTAAAACAGTTCTTAAATAAAGTACAGGCAGAATTACAAAATGAATATATGAAAAATCCTGAAGTTTATAGTTTGATGAAGTCTATTTCTATAACAAATCCTAAGGCATTTGAAAACATGATTGCCGATTTACTTCAGGAACATATTAATAATACCGTAGAAAAAAAGAATTACGAAAATAAAAGCAAATAAGGTTTTGTTGTAATAATTAAATTTTTCTTTATTACATATTTTGATGTATAATAAAAGCATTATGGTAGCAATTGATGAACCAATCAGAATAAAAATAGCGACGGAATTAGTATATCGTCTTTTTCGTTTAACAGAAATGTCATTTTCCATTACAAACGTAAATTATCCACTTCAGGAAAATAAAGTTATTTTTGCGATGTGGCATGCTCAACAGTGCTGCCTGCATGGTATTCCAAAGGAAAAAAGAAAAAACGTTAATATATTAATAAGTCGTTCAGGCGATGGTGAAATAATTGCACGAGTAACTCAACGTTGGGGATTTAGTAATATAAGAGGTTCTCAAGACAAAGGCACACGCAAAAAAGGCGGTGTTCAAGCAACTATGGGTATGATTGATGCCTTAAATAAAGGACAAAATGTTGCAATAATGGTAGACGGTCCTGTAGGACCTTATCATGAAGTTAAAAACGGAGTTATTAGAGTTGCAAAACATACAGGAGCAATGATTATTCCAATGATTTGGTATACTCCGCAAAAAACTATGCTTAAACTTCCTACTTGGGATAAATTTGAAATACCTGCTCCTTTTTGTTTTACAAAAGCTATAAATCTTTATGGTGAACCAATTTATGTAGAAAATAACCCTGATAGCAGTTATGATAAGCAAAAACGTTTAGAATTAAAACAGGCATTGCTTGATTTGGAAAAAATTGCTCCTGAAAAATATAAAGAGGTTTATTGTAAAAAATGAAAAAAATAAATGTTACCGCAATTCAAATGTCATCCGCATTGGGAGATAAAGAAAAAAATATTCAAACTGTAGCAAGATTATTCAATCAATTTATAAAACCTGAAACAGATATAATATTTTTACCTGAAGTTTGGACTGTCGGCTGGGCATGTGAGTATTTTGTAAATTCTGCTGAAAGCTTAGATAATAGTCAAGTTATAAATTTTTTATCAGAACAAGCAAAGAATTATAATGTAAACATTATAGGCGGAAGTTTTATAACAAAAAAGGGAGATAAATACTACAACACTTGTCCTGTAATAAATCGGAAAGGTGAATTAATTACCTGTTATAATAAATGTCATTTATTTTCTTATTATGGAGATACTGAAGGTACGTATATAACCGAAGGAAATAATCCGGTAATGGTCAATATAGAAGGTATAAAAATTGGATTAAGTATCTGTTATGATATAAGATTTCCTGAAATATACAGGGCTTACGCATTAAAAGGTGCTGATATGCTTGTTAATATGGCAGCATGGCCGTTAAGCAGAGAAATTCACTGGACATCTTTAACACATGCAAGAGCTGTTGAAAATCAATCTTATTTTATTGCACTTACACAATCCGGAATGCTTAAGGATGGTAATATGAATCTTGGTAAATCAACCATAATTGATTATAAAGGTGAAAATCTTGATGAAACTACAGATTTAGAGGGTGCAATCAATGCGGAATTAAATTTTGATGATGAATACGATTTTAGACATAAATGTACAGTCTTAAAAGACATTCATAATGATTATAATGTAGAGGTAGTATAAAATGAAAAAAGTTTTAATTTCATTGTTTGTTTTTGTGTTAATGATACAAGGAGCATTGGCTAGTAACTTTAACAAAAGTATTAAAAGATTTGATATACCTAAAAATTCGATTTCAATTTCATTTAAGGAACTGAATACAGGTAAATTAAAAAGTGAGTTAAATTCTAAAATGCCTGTATCACCTGCATCAACACAGAAATTACTAACATATTTTCCATCATTGAATATTTTAGGAGAGGATTATAATTTTTCAACAAAGCTTTATGTAACTCAGAATAAAGATTACTACATAGTTTTAGGAGCTGATCCATACTTAACAACAGATGAATTAAATTTATTAGTGTCAAAGATAAAGATTAAAAAATGGGGAGAATTAAAGAATTTATATATAGATGATACGGTTTTAGATAACAAAACTTGGGGAGAGGGTTGGCAATGGGATGATGATTTAAACCCTTATATGCCAAAATTTGGAGCATATAATCTTGATAAAAACCTTTATACTCTTATAGTCAGACCAACTAAGCTGTCCGCTCCTGCTGAAATATTTTCTGATATTTTTTATCCTGCAACATACATAAACCAAACTGAAACATCATTAGATAAAACTGATTTGCAATTTTTAAGAGAATACTACATAACACCGGATTCTATAACCGTAAAAGGAAATGTATCACATGAAGTTAAAACGTTAATTCCTGTTAGTTATTTAAGAAAATATTTTATATTAAGATTAGATGAAGCATTTAGAAATGCAAAAATAAGTTATTATGGAAAATATCCAAAAGCAAAATTGCCTGCTAATGCAACTCTTGTTTATGAAATAAAACACCCTATTGCACAAGCTACAAAAGATGTTTTGAAAAATAGTAATAATATGATAGCTGAAACTGTATTTAAGCTTGCAGGAGGAAAATACACAAATAATACCGGTACCGAATCATCTGCGATGGCAATGTTTAATAATTATTGTCAAAAAAATAAAATTGATTATACCAAAATACATATAACTGACGGAAGTGGTGTGTCTAAAAATAATCTTATTAATGCAGATTTTATGACTGATTATATAATTTCTATAAATAAAATATATGGTACTGAAAAATTACAAAAAATGCTTCCAACAGCAGGAGAAGGAACACTTGAACATAGAATGTTTTATCTAAAAGATAAATTATGGGCGAAAACAGGTACATTATCAAATATAAGCGGTATAACAGGTATATTACAAACAAAAAACGGTCATTACTACGCATTTGCAATATATGAAACGGATGGTAATTCAAAAGAAACTGATAAAAAAATGTTAGAAGAATTTATCATTAGAGAGGCATATAACAAATATTAAAATTATGAAAAATTTTATTCAACCTGATAAAGCTAAACTAAAAACAGTTCCTGTAAGCGAATTTGCAGACTTTATTAAAAATGATTATCAAGGTGCTAAAACAGAGTATTTGGCTGAAAATATAGAAAAAAAAATTAGAGATAGTTATGACAAAACTATTTTCAAAAATAACATTATGCCATCAAAACATCTTATGGCTGACTTGTTTGATGTAAGTATAGGAACTATGCAAAATGTATACAGAATACTTGAAGATAAAGGTATTTTGTACTCAAAGCAAGGTATAGGAACTCTTATAGCAGATATAGATAATCCTAATATAATGATAAGAAAATCTTCTTCAAAACGTGATTATACAATAAATCTAATTAAAGAATTTATATTAAAAAATAAATTTGAACCACAATCTATATTACCTTCATCAAGAACAATTGCAAAATATATTAATATCCCTGTAAATACGACAAGAAGTGCAATGGAATATTTAACAATTGAGGGAATACTTAAAAAATCAGACGATAAAGGAAAATCCTGGATTTTATTAAATACCGATTTTAAAGAGGAATATAAAAAAAATACATCTCTTGTAAATATGATTAGTAATGATTTAAAGAAATATATAAAAGAAAATTTAAAAATAGGAGATAAAATGCCCACACATAGTGTTTTATCTAAAGAATTTAAAGTCAGCATAAGAACTATACACAATTCTTTTGAAATGTTGATAAAAGAAGGTATTTTACTCTCAAAAAGAGGAAGATACGGAACATTTGTCTTAAAAATGCCTGACAAAACAGGTTTACAACCTCAAATAGAATCTGCAATATTTGCTAAATCTCAAATTACTGCAAAATATCACTATGAAAGAATAAAAGATATGATAAAACAAATTATCATAGAAAAATATTCACTACATTCAAAACTTCCATCAATACTTGATATGGCAAATTTATTGGATGTAAGTCCTAATACTATAAGAAAAGCATATTTTACCTTATCTCAAGAGGGTTATTTAACATTTGAAAGAGGCAGATATGGCGGAACTTTTGTAAAAGAAATGCCTAAACAAATTTCTGATAGTGCATTTGAATGGGTTTCAATAAGCTCGAATTATGTATTATAAATTGATATAAAAAAGAGGATATTATAATTATCCTCTTAAATTTTTAATTTATCCTGTTCTCTCTTACTTATATATATGTTATTTATCAGAATCTTCCGATAAATATTTGTAGTCTAATAAACTTTCATCGTTATCTGATGCGGCTGTTTCATAAAATGTTGACATTTGTTTTAACATACTGTTTCTGTCAGATTTTTTCTGTGTTTCGACTGATGAATCAACTCCGTATGCCTGAATTTCCGCATTAGTAACTTTACCGTCTTTGTTTTTATCAATCTCATTGAAATGAGAAATAACAGTATCTAAAAGTGATGAGGACATGCCTGAAGATGTTCCTAATTGATATAATTGCTGTAATGTCATACCATTTCTGGTTAAGTTTGTAGTCAAATCTTGTACTTCATCAGCAGTCAACTTACCATCTTTATTTTTATCAACCGATGAAAAATTTGTTTGCAAATAAGACTTAAAATTAACACCAAGTCCGTTTGATGTTAATGCAGATGTGGCATTAGCATTTGATAAATTTTTAAGGGTTACACCATCTTTAAATGTTGATGATAGTATTGCAAAAGTATTTGTTAAACCCGAATTCATTCCTGTAAATAATGATGTTCCATCCAAATGTTTTGACATACATGCCTCCAATCTTTTATATAAATATTTTAATGATGATTTTTAATTAATCAACCATTCAAATATATTATTTTTTGCATGTATAAAATTAATTTAAATAAGATTAAGAGTTTTTAAAATTAATGATACATCATTAAACAGAGTTTTGTCTGAATTTAATTGATTTCTTATATTATCAGATGAATACATAACTGTTTGATGTCGTTTATTTAAATATTTTCCAATGTTTTCATAACTCATAGCAAGTTTTTCTCTTGCTATATAACATACAACAGCTCTGGCTCTGGATATAGTTTTTATTCTTCCTGTACCGATTATATCATCCATAGAAACTCCATAATATTGAGCTGTTGTTTTCAAAACAGTGTTTATATCCGGTTTTTCAGATGTTAGTTCGCATTTCAAAACTTGTTTTGCAAATTCTAAAGTCATTGGCTCTCCTTGAATATCAGAGTAAGCACTCAATTTTGTAAATGCACCCTCCAATTCTCTAACATTATCTTTATAGTATTTTGCAATATATTCAAAAACTTCATACGGCACATTTTGATAACCTTTTTCTTTTGAAAAATTTTCCAATATCTTAACTCTTGTTTCAAATTTTGGAGGTAATATTTCAACAATTAAACCTTGTTCAAATCTGGTTCTTAACCTTTTAGGAATTTCAGGCATATCCTTTGGCAGTCTGTCTGATGTTAGAACAATTTGTTTATTTGAATTGTATAGAGTATCTAATGTATTAAATAGCTCGTCAATACACTTTTTTTTATTTTCAATAAACTGTATATCATCAATTAATAAAATATCTACATTTCTATATTTATTTCTAAATTTATTCATAGGAACAGCAGTGCTTCTATTAGGTACAAATCCGCTGCTTGAAACATAATCTATAACAAAATCCTCTGTTTTTACACATCTTACTTTTAAACCGTCTTTCATCATTGTTTCTCTGCCTATTGCTTGCATAAGATGTGTCTTTCCAAGTCCTGAACCACCAAAAATATATAACGGATTATACAATGCTGTAGGGTTTTCTGCAACTTTTTTAGATGCAGCATAGGCAATTTTATTATTATCATCAACAACAAAGTTTTCGAACTTATATCGTAAATTTAAATTCATAGACTCAACATAAGTTTGGTTTATTATCGCTTTTTTGTGCTCTGCTTCTTTTTCAATTTCTTTCTGACGTTGTTTTTCAACTTTTTGTTTTTGTTTTTTTATTGTTTCCGATAAATCTTTATCAAATTTTATATCAACAATAATCTCTCTACCTAAACGTATTTTGAATGCATCCAAAATATTTTTATAATGATTACGCTTTAAAAATTCTACACCGAATGCTTCGCCTGAAAGTAAAGTGAATTGGTCATCTTCAAAAGAAATTGGCTCTAATGGCATTACCCATGGCTCAAATGTAGGAGCAGGAATAACTTTTTTCAATTCTACTTTTACATCTTCCCAAATTTTTTTTATTTCAGCTGTATTCATATACTAATTTTATAACAAAAAACTTAAATTCATAATAACATTTTCAAATTTAAGGATAAAAAAAATTGCCTTGAAATATTAATACAAAGAGTGTGTAAAAATCTCAGAAAATTTTTTAATCTGTTTTTATGAAATTTAACAAGCCGCAATATAAAAAAATGGATATTGAGCAACTTGTAATCTTATCACAGGAAAATGATTACAAAGCCATTGAAGAACTTGTTAAAAGAGAACAAAAAAATATATTTGCAACATTTTCATATTTACATTTAAAAACAGATAATGTTTATGATTTAACTCAAGAAGCATTATTACATATGACAAAGGGTATACATAATTTAAAAAATCCCAAAACATTTAAAAGCTGGCTTAATCAAATTATAATGCACCTTTTTTATGATGATTTAAGGAAAATTGCAAGAAAGCCAACTGTTATATCTCTTGATAATGACTCTGATAATGAAGAAAATCATGTTACAAATCCTCAAAATTATATCCCTGATAAAAAATGTAAGCCAATGGAAAAATGTCTTTCCAATGAACTTGATAAGATGATAAAAACTGAAATGAGAGCTTTACCTGAGCATTTTAGAGTGGCTATTGTATTAAGGGAATTACAAGGACTTACTTATGATGAAATTGCACATATAACAAATACAAATGTAGGTACTGTAAAGTCAAGAATTTCACGTGCAAGGAACAGACTTCAAGATAAGTTAAAAAACTACATATAAAAAGGAGATACAATGTCAAACGAAGAAAGATTTGTCTGTGAGCAAATTGAAATACTTTTATCATATTATATTCATGGAGATATTAATGATAGAATACGTTATTTTATCGAAACACATTTACAAAAATGCAGTACCTGCCGTATAAGATATGAATTTTTAAAAAATACAATAAAAGATATGCATTTGGCTAAAGCAAAAATAGATGCTTTAAAATCTAAAAAAATTATACCAATTTCATTATATAATGATAATTTCAAAGAAAAGATGTCGGCTTATATTGATAATGAACTTTCCAATGAAGAAAGCTTAAAATTTAAGAAATATGCCATTGCCAATCCGCCTGTAAAAACCGAACTTGAAAATATGTATAAAATAAAAAATGTATTAAATCTTTCTTATGAAAAGACTAAAAATAATTTTAAAGAGGATTTTTCAAGAGAAATAATGCGAAAAAGCGGATACAAAACTGATTTATCAGCATTATTTTTTAAAATTGCCTCTATATTTATATTTATCAGCGTATTTTTATCAATAAGCTTTATTGTTTTAAATTAATAATTATTTTTTAATTATTACAAAAGAAGTGAAAAACTTACGCTTAAATGAGTCAATGTACGTATATAAAACCATACAAAATCTTAAACGGTTAAGGAAATAAAAATCGCATTATAATTGATAAATAAATTTTAATACTATATATACAAAAACATAAATAACAATGCAGAACTTACTATAGCAGGTCCAAACGGCAATTTTAACATATCTGCTTTTTGCTCGTTATCTTTCTTATTTTTTATAGATTTAATTATCATTATACAAAGAGCTATTCCACATACGGAAATTGCAATTGTAAATAATATTCTTATAATATCTGTAAAATTATTACCAAAAATTCCATAAATAATTGCTAATACTGTAAATGTCAAAAATACCGTAAATGTATAATAGTCTTTCTTTTTTATTAGATTATAAAAATATATCGGAATAATTATTATCACTTGTAAAACAAAAGCGAAAACAAGAATAGGTATAATGTACTTAACTCCAAAGCAAGCCCCAACTGCACCTGAAATTAATATATCTCCTATTCCTATTGTTTCCATTTTAAGTAATAAATGACCTAATCCTAAATATAAAGCAATAATTAATGCACCAACCAAAAGCCCGATTAAAGATGCGATAAAAGATGTTTGAAATATCCACGTATATCCTTGATATAAATTACCAAAATTAAAAAAGTTACATACAATTCCTGCCATTGCAAGAATATAACAATGCCAATCAAAAGTTACACATTCTTTTATATCTGTAACAGCGATTACAATAAATAAACTTAAAAATATAAATACAAATGGAAGAAATAATGAATATCCAAATTTTAGAAATGATGTTAAAAACAAAATTGCCGTTAAAAGTTCAATTAAAGGATATTGTATAGAAATTCTTTGCTTGCAAAATGCACATTTCCCTCTTAAAAAAATATATGATAAGACAGGTATATTATGCCACCATTTTAGCGGAGTTTGACATTTTGGACATTTAGATGGCGGAAATACAATAGATTCTTCACTTAAAGCACGCAAAATAACAACATTTAAAAAACTACCAATACACAAACCTGTAATAAAAATGAAAAAACCGACTAAAAAATTTAAACTCATAGTTATTGATTACTTTTGCCGCTAATCATGTCATACATTTCAGAAAGTGCTTTTTTTAAACGTCTTGAAACCTGCATTTGAGAAATACCAAGCCGGTCAGCTATTTCACGTTGATTTAAATCATCATAATAACTTAATTCAACAACTTCTTTTAAACTTTCCGGAAGCTGATTAATAGCTTTTGAAAGCATCATTTTTTCTTCATACGAATTCAAAAATTCCTGATAATCTCCAGCTGCAATCTTATCTGCTAAAGAGAAACAATCATCTTCATCATTATAAAGAGTTTGATCTAATGAAATAGGATTTTTTCTTCTGTCTACTTCAATTACATCATTTATTTTTTTTACGGGAAGTGCCATTACTTCTGCGATTTGTTCGGATGACGGATCTTCAATACCTTCCTCTGCTAGCTGTCTTATAACATTATTTATTCTGAAAGCTAATTCTTGTATCTCTCTCGGTGCTTTTATCATAGATGCCTTATCTCTTAAGTAATGCCTGATTTCACCTGTTATGAGATAACTTGCATAAGTCTTAAATTTTGTACTAACATTTGGATCAAAAAAATCAATCGCTTTTATTAATCCGACAGAACCAACTTGTATTAAATCATCAACAGGGTCTGTTGCACGTCTTGCTAGAGAACATGCTATTTTTTTTACAAGCGGCATTGTTGCAACAACTATAAGATTTTTAAGTTGTTTCTTTTTAACTTCATTAGTTGAATTTTTATAGTCAACTAACCATACATTTACTTGTTCTGTTATTTCGTCGGATATATTCAGCAAAAAACTATCCTCAATAATATTGTTATAACAATTTCATTATAACATAAAAAATTTATTTTTAAAATTTTTATTTAATATTAAAATCTTGTCCACCTACTATTTTTAGATGTCGTTCTTCTCCCTCACCAATACTTTCACTTTCAAGATTATGCTGTTCTACAAGTTCATGCTGTAATTTTCTTATTTGTTGATTTTGAGGTGCTAGTTCAATATTCTTAGCCCCTGCTAAAATCTTATTAATAGCAATTTTAGCTTCATCTAACGCTTTTTCCGCATCATCATAATACCCTTGAAGTGTTTGTGATGATTCCTGTATACCTAATGCCTCTTTTAAAACTTTTTGAATTTGTGCCATTGAATTTGTTTTTACATAAAATATCTGCAATCTGTAGTTATTTGCAGTATTTAATATCTTAGCTCCGCCCTTTGCAAAGTTTTTATGTGCTATTACCAAATCTGCATCATCAATATTTTTTGTTATTTCAGCATTCAAGTCTAATCGTTCAATAAGTTTTTCTACTATTGTACGAGATACTGCATACAAATAAACTTTTTTGAATTTTTTTGCCTCTTTAACATATTCTTTTCTTGAAAAACTGAATTTTAACCTATCAGAAGCATTTTGTTTAGCAATTGTATTTTCGGTCTTATTAATTTGTCTGATAATTTCTTCATCAGTTCTTTTTTCTTGCGTAGTTTCAGGTAATGGCATTTGAACATTAACCAAATGTTCTTCTTTTATCTCTGCCGGTTTGTTATCATAAGTTTTATCAATTTTTCTTATCTCAGGTCTTATAGGCCAGCCCCTTAAAATATAATCAACTGCCTCAGATGCATCTTTATAAACAGCCAAAGTATTTCTATCTATAATTTCAATAACAATATCAAATGTAGGTTGTTTTTCTCTTTCCAAAACAGTTTTTTGAGATGCACGTCTTTTTGCCTCATCATCTCCCAATGTAACAGACTGTATACCACCAACTAAGTCAGATAATACAGGGTTTTTTATTAAATTTTCAAGACTTTGACCATGAGCCGTTGCAATAAGTATAACACCTCTTTCTGCAATAGTTCTTGCAGCTTGTGCTTCAGCTTCCGTACCAATTTCATCAACAACGATAACTTCAGGTGTATGATTTTCTACTGCCTCTATCATTATATCTTTTTGAAATTCCGGCTGTTTAACCTGCATTCTCCTTGCTTTACCAATTGCAGGATGAGGTGTATCTCCATCCCCTGCAATTTCGTTAGACGTATCAACAATAACAACTCTTTTACCTAAATCATCTGCAACAAGACGTGAAATTTCTCTAAGCTTTGTTGTCTTACCAACACCAGGACGACCTAAGAATAAAATACTTTTATTCATCATAACAAAATCTTTTATACAATCAATTGTACCTGTTATAACACGTCCTATACGGCAAGTTAAACCAACTATTCGACCTTGTCTGTTTCGGATTGCACTAATTCTGTGCAAAGTTCCCTCTATACCAGAACGGTTGTCTGATGTAAATTCAGGAATACGACTTGTTGTATAATCCAAATCGTCATAACTTATAGGTGCACAATTCAAACTTTCAATCTTACCTCCGGCATGTCTTATTTCCGGTAATCTGCCAATATCAAAAACCAGCTCAATTACATCACTCAATGCTTCTTTATTAAGCATATTTGTAATTTTTGGGGGTAATACTTCAATTAATCTGTCAAGATCATTCTGAAATTGTGTGCTGCTCATTTAAACCTTATCTTGTAAGTTTTTGTGTACGAATGCTTACACTTATATAGTACCACTTTTATTAACTTAAATATCAATTATTAACGCTCAAAATAAACATGTGTAATAAAAGTTTACAATTTGAATTATTTATTCTTCAGAAATATTTTCCCTAACTTCTTGAGGTACAGTTAAACCTTCTCTGTAAATGTTCGCTAAAACACAGCTTATAGTTGCCGTAACAGCAAAATTTGCCATAGAAAATAAAAACGGAACAGTAACTTCTATAAGATAAAAAATAAATCCCGTACCTGATTGGATAGATGATTTTTTTAGAAGCTCATTAAAAATGAGCAATACCAAATAATTACATATAAACATTGTTATAGACATCAATATAAATAGGGCTAAAACTAAAAAAGCAAATAACAAAAGAACAACAATTGTCTTTTTCCAATTTTTAAAAAATATTTTAATAATATTTATCCACCTAAAGGAATCTTTAATTGAAAAATTTTCAGAAAAAGCTATAGGTATTAATGTAAATAGTAAAATTACAAATGCTATAATTACTAGTGCTTCTGTTAACATAACAGGATTTTTCATCACTATATCCATATTTGATTCAGCAGGCATAATTTTCAATGCAAATGCCGTACCAATTATTACTGCTGATAATCCTAACCCCCATATTAAAGAGTTTAAAAATATTGCAATAAACCCCTTTGCTGCAATTAAAAATGACTTGTTAAAAATATCTTTAAAAGATGCTTGTTCATCAATCAATTCTTTTTTATGAATTATATTATTTAATACATTCATAATATAACCATGAGGAATGTATGTTAAAAAAATTACTGCAAGTGATATTAGTGTTTTTATTATAGAGGTATTATGGTTGTAAGATATAATAAAATTAAGAGTTGAACCCATTGCATATAAAAATACAAAAAATTGGAAATACTTTAAATTATATATATTTTTAAAGTTTTTTACGATTTCTAAACTCATTTTTTCTCCTTAAAATTAATTCAATTAGTTATATCAACTTTACACTAATTTTTACTTAATTATTTGGAAGCAAATTGAAGAATGTTAGATTTTTGTTTAATATTATCATTTTTAGCATCAGGCAATTCCCAACATTTTATACAACGAGCTTCATAAGTTTCATCACCGCCAATCATAATTAACGGTGAATTTTTATCTGCCGGCATTCCGTCAATAAGACGTTGAGTTCTGGTTGCATGGTCAGAACCACATTTCATACATACAGCATGCAATTTATCAACTGTAGTTGCGATACACATCAATTCAGGCATTGAACCGAAAGATTCTCCTTTAAAATCCAAATCCAAACCTGTTCCGATTACCTTTTTACCTTGATTCATTAAATAAGAAATAACTTTTACAATATTAGAATCAAAAAACTGTAATTCATCAATCGCAACAATTTCATCATCATCTTTTACAACACTCATTATCTGTATGGCATGTTTTACTTTTACAGCATCAAGCCATAAACCGTTTCTTGATTTTATATAATCGCCCTGTTCACGTGTATCTAAAAGAGGTGATATAACTTTTACTTTCTTTTTGGCTATTATACTTCTTCTTATTCTGCGAAGCAATTCTTCAGTTTTACCACAACTCATAGGACCGGTTATTAATTCAAAACAATATCCTTGCATTTTAATATTCCCCTCTAAATTTTAATTCCAAGATTTATGAATAGTTTATATGATATATTTTACTACTTAAATATAAATTTACATCTATGGTTTAACAAAAATTTGCAAAATAAATATTTATTTACAAGCATTATTTATCAATATTTTTGTAAAAGTTTTTTCGTTTTTCTTCCAAACGTTTTTGCTTATATCCATAGAAAACATATATTAACACACCACCAACAAGCCATGCTACAAACCATGCAGAAGAAGTTTTTAATTCTTTAAAAGAATAAAGCATTAAACCACCGCTTGTTAAAATACCTAAAATTGGAAATAACGGTACAAAAGGTACTTTGAAAGCTCTAGGTCTGTCAGGTTCAGTCTTTCTTAAAATCAATACTGCCGCACAAACAATTATAAACGATAAAAATGTTCCAAAATTACATAATTCTGCGGAAATTTTTAAATCCATAACCAATGAACCCAATATTACAACAATCGCAGAAAGCCATGTTAAAATATATGGTGTTCTGTTGTGTCTGTGTATACGTCTTAACCCTTTAGGCAAAAATCTATCTCTGCATATAGCATATAAAATACGTGTTGTACCAAGTTGATATACCAAAAGCACAGATGTCAAACCTGCCAAAGCTCCAATAGAAATACAGCCGGCAATTTTATTTTGTCCTACAAATCTCATTGCAGATGCAATAGGTGCTTGAACATCGATTGTTTGATAATTTACCATTCCTGTTAAAACAAGTGCAGTTGCAACATATAATATCGTACAAATTAAAAGCGTACCTAAAATACCAATTGGCAAATCTCTCTGAGGATTTTTTGTTTCTTCTGCCGCAGTTGAGATTGCATCAAATCCAATATATGCAAAGAAAATAATAAATGCCCCCATAAATATACCCTCAAATCCGTTAGGTGCAAACGGAACCCAATTTTCCGGCTTTACATAGAAGCAACCAACAAGGATAAAAGACATTATTATAAACAAATTAATAAATACCATTAC
This sequence comes from uncultured bacterium, assembly GCA_902776035.1. Lineage (GTDB taxonomy): Bacteria > Cyanobacteriota > Vampirovibrionia > Gastranaerophilales > Gastranaerophilaceae > UBA6984. Next base: position 65,981 of record CACYOO010000005.1, on the reverse strand, counting down.
AGTAGCAACTTTGGTAGATTCTTTAACACCTTTAACAAGCAATAATGTCAACAGCAAAACTATAAATATTGCAGGTACATTTATTGCAACAGGTATAGTATCAAACAAATATGGTATAGTATCATGAGGATTTACACCTGTTTTATCACAAATAGCAAGTGCTGTTCTGTAATCATTAACAAGCCAAATTGGAGGATTAACAAGCCAACCCGGCAAAACATGGTCAAAACCCTTCAAAAACTGCATAAAATATCCAGTCCAGGCACTTGCTACAGTTATATTTCCGATAGCATATTCCAACATTAAAATCCAACCGACCATCCAAGCCATAAATTCACCCATTGTTGCATATGTGTAAGTATATGCACTACCTGCTACAGGTATCATTGATGCAAATTCACTATAACATAATGCAGAAAATATACATGACAATGCAGCTATTATCATAGATATTGATAATGCAGGCCCTGCTGCAATACCGCCATTTCCGCCTTGAGCCGCAATTCCTACAATTGTAAAAATACCCGTTCCAACAACTGCTCCAATACCCAATATAATTAAATCAAAAACATTCAGTGTCTTTTTTAATTCAGAATGTTTACTTGCAGAAATTAAATCATCTGCATTTTTTACTGAAAGCATATTCTTAAAAATATCTTTTAATTTGTTAGCCATTTGCAGACTCCGTTAATTTTGCTTTTTCAATGGCTTTTAATTTAAGAGCCAATTTTTTTGCCTCTTTTTTACGATTTTTTCTATATCCGTAAATAAAATATATAGCTATACCTATAAAAATCCATAAAGGGAATAAAAGAGCTGATTTTGAAAGATTTCTCATTGAGAAGAACATTAAACTGCTGCAGCACAAAATGCCAAGCATTGGAAACCAAGGAGAAAACGGAACTTTAAATGGTCTTGGTCTGTCAGGATCGGTATGTCTGAGTATTAAAACCGCAACACATACAATAATAAATGATGTAAATGTTCCAAAATTACATAATTCTGCCGCAACATTTAAATTTAAAGTCAAAACACCAATTATTGCACATAAAGCAACAGTGTAAGTTAAAATATTCGGTGTTCTGTTTTTTCTGTGTAGTTTTCTAAATATACGAGGTAAAAAATTATCTCTGCTCATTGCATATAAAATACGAGTTGTGGCTAACTGCATAACAAGAAGTACAGAAGTAAGTCCGGCTAAAGAACCAATAGAAATAAATCCGGCAACCCAATTTTGATTAGCAACCTGCATAACATAAGCCATAGGTGCATTCAAAAATCCATCAGGAATAGCAGCTCCTGATGTACTTTGCATTCCTGTTAATACAACTGCAACAAGAATATAAATTATAGTTGTTAATGCAAGAGAACCAATAATACCTATCGGTAAATCTTTTTGCGGATTTTTACAATCTTCTGCAGTTGTTGCAAGAGCATCAAACCCAATATATGCAAAGAAAATAATAAATGCCCCCATAAATACACCCTCAAATCCGTTAGGTGCAAACGGAACCCAATTTTCCGGCTTTACATAAAAGCTTCCGACAAATACAAATACTCCGATTACTAATAGTTTTACCGCAACCATAATACTTGCAAGTATCGTAGAATCCTTTGTTTCATGCTTTAATATCCAAGTTATTATTAATATTATACAAATTGCAGGAAAATTGATACAAAATGGAATACCAAAAATTGTTGGTATAACATCATTCGCAGATGTTCCTAACTGATTAAGAGCTGTATTATAATCCGTAATTAACCAAATAGGAGGATTAGTTAATATAGCAGGTAAATGCCCTTCAAACCCCTTCATAAATTGAACAAAATAATTTGACCATGCAAATGATACAGCAATATAACCTATTCCATATTCAATCATTAATATCCAGCCAATCATCCAAGCCATGAATTCACCTAACGTAGCAAATGTATAAATATAAGCTCCGCCGGCTACAGGTATCATTGTCGCAAATTCACAATAACATAAGGCAGAAAATACACAGGCAATTGCAGCTATAATCATTGAAATAACAAGCGCAGGCCCAGCTCCCGGATTACCGTTTCCGCCTGCTGCCGCAATTCCTACAACTGCAAATATTCCCGAACCAATAATAACACCTACACCTAATATGATTAAATCAAAAAGATTAAGTGTTTTTTTTAATCCGTTTTTATTCGCATCCTTTATCATTTCATCTGGATTTTTACATCTCAATATATTCTGTAATATTGATTTTTTTAATCCATTATTAGTATTTTTTTCCGTTGCCATAGTCTATTTTTTACCCTTATTTGCAAAGAGGAAATCCCATTTTTTCTCTTTGTAAAACATACAATTTGGCAACTTTCGATGCCATAGTCCTTATTCTGTTTATAAAATTATTTCTTTCATCTTTACTAATAACACCTCTAGCATCCAATAAATTGAACGTATGAGAGCATTTTAAAACATAATCATAAGCAGGTAATACAAGTTCATGCGAAACACAGTTATCTACTTCACTTTGGAACAAATCAAACATTTTAAATAATGTGTCTGAGTTTGAAACTTCAAAATTATATTTAGATTGTTCAACTTCATTTTGCATGAAAATTTCACCGTAATTATAATTTTCATTCCACTTTATATCTTTAAAATGCTGAACATTTTGAAGATACATTGCTATTCTTTCAACACCGTAAGTTAATTCAAGTGCTACCGGTTTTACTTCTAAACCACCTACCTGTTGAAAATACGTAAATTGAGTAATTTCCATACCATCAAGCCAAACTTCCCAGCCAACACCTGCTGCACCTAATGTCGGAGATTCCCAATTGTCTTCAACAAAACGAATATCATGTTTTGTCAAATCTATTCCTATTGCCTCAAGACTATGCAAATATACCTCTTGAGCATCATCAGGACATGGCTTCATAATAACCTGAAATTGATAATAATGTCCAAGTCGATTAGGGTTTTCTCCGTATCTTGCATCAGTAGGTCTGCGGCATGGTTCAACCATAGCCGTATGCCATGGCTCTGGTCCTAACGCTTTTAAAAATGTTGCAGGGTTCATTGTTGAAGCCCCTTTTTCAATATCATAAGGTTGTTGAATAATACAACCGCATTCTGCCCAATACTTTTGTAAATTAAAAATTAATTCTTGAAAATTTAATGCCATTCTTTTACTTTCAACTAGTGATAACTAATACAATTGTAACAAAACAATTGTTGAAATCAAGAATTATTAATTAAAATATTAATTTACTTCACAAGAAAAATTTTTTTATAAATATATTTACGAAATGTATATATTTTTGTAAACAACAATTGCATTTTATTTTAAAGTATATTATAATGCATTTGTAATTTATTATTTAGTGTGTGTTTATAAAAAATTAAAAAGGTTATAGTGAAAACGAATTTTAGCAGTAAAGATACTATAATAAGCCAAGAAAAAGAGATTTTATATAAAAAATCACTTTCAAGTAATCCAATATCCGGAACCGGCTTTATGCCAAGAATGACGGCATCAGTTTCAAGAACGACTCAAAACAGATTATTTTCAGGTTATAATCTGGGAGCAAATAACGATAATGTTTTTGGTTCTACAGATTATAGAGAGATAATATCAAATCTAAATTCTGCCCTAAAGGGAAAAACAAATGCAAAAGATTTTTATAATGCTTTACACCACTTATTAGTAAATAATTTGGGTGTACAATTTACTGCTTTAGGAATGTATAACAAACAATCCAAGAGTATTGGACTTAAGTTAACCGATAAAACAGGCGGAACTTTTTCAACAAAAGTATTTATGTCAGATGATGAAAATCCTGTAACACAATGCTTTATTCACCAGGAGCCAATTATAAAAAGAGATGCTAAATTTTTGAAGCTGTCTTACTTACAAAGTCCTTCTGTTGCAATATTACCTTTAATGTCAGTTAACGATTGCTTAGGTGTAATGATTATTGGGGATAATAGAGTTGAAGAAAATATTGATTTATATTCTTTAATATCATCACATTATGCTTTGTTTATGCATAATGCTGAATTGAGAGAACAGGCAAACTTACATATAAATATAGACCAATTAACATCATTGAATAATCACAGAGGTTTTCAGGAAATTCTTTCAAAAACATTAAATACTGCAAAAGAAGAAAACTCAACAGTTTCAGTTGTAATGATTGATGTTAATAATATTTCAAAAATAAATAGAGAACTTGGTCATGCAAAAGGGGATGAAGTAATCAAACTTGTTGCAGAAAAGGTAAAACAAAATATAAGAACAAATGATATTGCAGGTCGTTATGGCGGAGATGAAATTGCTATAATACTTCCTGACACTGATATAAAAGAAGCAAAATACTTGGCTGAATATTTAACTTACAGCTTATCATGCTGTTTTATTGATGATGTAGGTCCTGTAAAGGTTTCTGTTGGAATATCAAATTATCCAAAATGTGCAAAAGAACAGGAAAAATTATTGATTTCAGCAGAACAAGCAATGTATGTTTCAAAATCTAAAGGTTACAAAGATGGAATGAGTGTAATCATTAGTTCTACTGACTTTAATTTTTGGGATGATACAGCATTACATTCTTTCGCAGAGGTTATTACAAAAAGACATTCACAGTTAGGTGTAAGCTTTGAAGATGAACTTGTTAACAGATTTGCAAGTGAAGAAATTTTATCACAACACCATTTGGAAGAATTGGCTTCATCTTTAGCTGGAGCAATTGATGCAAAAGATACATATACAAAAGGTCATTCAACTTCAGTTTCTAAGTATTCTGAAGCTTTAGCAAGGGCCTTAAATCTTCCTGAGGCAGAAGTTCAACGAATTAAAACAGGTGCATTGCTTCATGATGTTGGTAAAATAGGTATTCCTGAAAACATATTGAAAAAACCAACAAAATTATCTGACGATGAATGGAAAGTTATGAAACAACATCCTACTATCGGAGCAGAAAAAGTTCTTATGCAAAATGAAGCATTAAAAGATTTGTTACCGATGGTTAAATACCACCATGAACATTTTGACGGTTCAGGTTATCCTTGCGGTTTAAAAGGAGATGAAATTCCTTACGAAGCAAGAATTGTTGCTGTTGCTGATACATATCATGCTTTAATAAGTGATAGACCTTATAGAAAAGGTATGAGTGTAGAAAAAGCATGTGAAATTTTGCAAGACGGAGCAGGCAAACTTTGGGATGCAGAATTAGTTAGAAAATTCATTCAGATTGCACCTTCTTTAGCAGGACTTGTTTAATTCAATTACAGTATTTTTAAGTTTAAATTTGTAATGTGTTTCAAAACATGCTAAAATGGGCATATACTAAGTAACTAGTATTAAAATAATGGAGGATTTTAATATGGGTAATATAATTTCATTTTCCGGCTTGGCCTCTGGTATGGATACCTCATCTTGGATTGAAGCTTTAGTTGCTATTAAACAAAAAAGTGTTACGGCACTTCAAACTAAAAAGAATAATGTGTCTGCGACACAAAATAATGTTGACTCTATAAAAGCGAAAGTATCATCTTTACGCTCGGCTGTTGAAGCATTTACAGACGCAAAATTTGGCGGTTCATTTGATTTATTTTCAAAAAATAAGGTATCGTCATCAAATGAAAGTGTTGTAACCGCTTCAGCAACAGGTGAAGCTGCAAGACAAAGTTTTGATGTTGTAGTAAAAGAACTTGCAACATCAACAAAAGCAGTATCTTCAATTGGTTCTTTGGGCAATATTTCTAATGATACTTTATTTAAAAATTTAGCATCAGGTAATGCGGTAACAGGTGATTTAAGTATATATGTTAACGGTTCTAAAAATACCATAAATATTTCAGATACAAGTACATTAGGTGATATTATTTCACAAATAAATTCAATTGACGGCATTAATGCCTCTATCACTGACGGAAAATTATCTGTAACGGCTGAAGATGGAAACAGTATTGTAGTCGGTTCATCTTCTGATAAAACTAACTTTACATCTGTACTCGGTCTTGTTAGGGATGATGATGGCAATTATAGCAGTAATAATACTATATCAAGCATAAACACTTCTTCAACATTTGATGAAATATTTGCAAATTCTGATATTCCATTTCAAGGTGGAACTTTAACTATAGGAAATGCCGAGTTTAGTGTTTCCGGAGATACGACATTAAAATCATTTATAAATTCAATTAATAGTAATGAAGATGCTCATACCACTGCATATTGGGATAGTGTAAACGGTGAACTTGTTTTAACTGCTAAAAACGAAGGTGCTTTTAATATAAATATTGAGGCAGGTACAAGTAATCTATCTCATTTAATGGGATTAACCAAAGGTGTATTGGATGGCGAGGGAAATTACACTACTGATGAAAACGGAAAGCTTGTATCTTCTTTAGCAAATCAATCATTGGGGCAGTATGCAAAATTAACAATTAACGGTAATGACATTACATCTTCTTCTAATACTGTTACTAGTGATATTTCAGGTATTACCGGTTTGACTTTAACATTAAACGCTGTATCAAAACCTGATGAAGAAGGTAGTATTACACCTGCAACAATTAATATTGAACAAAATCAAGAGTCTCTTGTAAGTGCAGTAAAGTCATTTATTAGTGCATTCAATTCTACTATATCAACAATAGACAATAACACTAAATTTGGCAGTAAACTATATGGTGATACCGGTTTAACTACATTGAGAAATTCAATAAGACAAACTACAACTTCATCTATAGCTTCAGATTCAATAAAACTATTATCTGATATTGGTATTACAACAGGAAATGCAAATACATCAACTGATACATCAGGTGTAAATACATTACAATTGGATGAAGAAAAATTTAAAGAAGCTTTGTCAAAAAATCCTGAAGGTGTTAGAAAATTATTAATAGGAGATGGCAAAGGTACTGAAACATCAGGTGGTATTATGAACTCACTTGAAACACTTGTAGAGGGTTCATTAGATTCCACAACAGGTTATTTTGCAGTAAAAACAAAGTCAAATAAGTCTACTACAAGTAGTTTAGATTCACAAATTGAAAGGGCTCAGCAAAAAGTCGACAACTATAAAACCAGATTACAAAAACAATTTAGTAATATGGAAAAGCTAATATCAACAATAAAAGCTAATTTTAGTAATTTTGCTGTTGTTTAATGCTTTTTTAGTTTTTATAATTTGACAGTACAACCTATTTTGATTATCATGTTTGATAGCTTAAAAGGGTGCAAATATGAAAAAAGGAATATTATTGGCATTAATACTTGTTTTTATACTTGTATTTGTATGTTTCCGGTTTTATTTTAATGAAATAGATTTTATTAGACCATTTTCTATAAAAACAAATACAGATATAAAATTATCTGAAAGCACTAGCAGCGTTAAACAAAATAATTCTAAAAAGAATGATATTGATAATTTAGAACCATTTTCTCAATATGAAGTAAGACATTTTAGAAAAGTAACATTAAAAAATATTTATAAAATTAAAGAAGATAAAAAATATAAACTTGCAGATGAAAATGGTAATGATATTACAAAGCCGATTTATAATGATATACAACCTATAGATGAAAGCGGTTTATATTATTTAACGAATATTAACAAAAAATATGGTGTAATAAGTTATAACGGCAAAGTTATTTTACCTGCAAAATATGTAGAAATCATACCACAAGCCAATAAATTTGTATGTATTATAAAAAACAATTCTTACTATGGCTTATATGATATAAAAAAGAATAAACTTCTGTTACCGTTAATATATGATAAAATTGAAAGTTTAAGTAATTATAATTGGGTTATAAATTATTCCAAAAAAGCAGGACTTTATCATTACAAAGATGGTAATCATTTAGTAATAAAACCTATTTTTGATAACATATTAAGAGATAACTATTTTATAAGAATAATAAATAAAGGTAAAAATGGAATAGTTGACTTACAAACAGGAGAGATATTACTCGACAGTAAATATGATACTATAGATTTATTAAACAGCTCAAATGCATTTTTAACAGATATATACATTTATAGAACCCAAACTGATAATCGCTATGGTGTTGCGTTTCATTCGAATAAAGGTACAATTATAATACCTCCGATTTATACAGATGTAACATACAAAGGACTTGTTCACGTTGTATCTGACGGGAATACTCAAATTCTTGATAATGAAGGTAACATAATGAAACCGGAAAATAAAAATAAATGATTTTTAGTTTAAATGAATTTTTAAGAAGTAATAAATGTTTCAAACTAATTTGTGGTGCAGGCAACTACGATATTTCTTCTGTAGAAAAACTTGTATATTTATATTCTAAAGCCGGCTGTAATCTTTTTGATATATCAGCGGATATTGATATAATAAATGCGGCAAAATCCGGCTTAAAAAAAGCAGATATAGTAGAAAATAGGTTTTTATGCGTGTCTGTGGGCTTATCAGGAGATTATCATTTTAATAAATATTTCATAAATCAAAACAAGTGCAATAAATGCGGCATTTGTTCAAAAGTTTGCTTGGAAAATGCCATAGAAAATTTTTCAATAGATGAAAAAAAATGTATTGGCTGTGGAAAATGTTTTGAAATATGCAAAAATAACGCATTTTTAAAAACACCTTTTTTTGCTGATATAAAACAGATTTTACCATTATTAAATAATTTAAATATTGATTGCATAGAACTTCATTCGTCTAATAGCAATAATCATGATACATTTAATATATGGAAATATATTAGTGAAAATTACAAAGGTGTATTGAGTTTTTGTATAGATCGGCTCAATTATGGAAATAATTCTTTAATAAAAAGAACAAAAAAAATGCTTTCGATAAGAAAACCCTATACAACAATTATCCAAACAGACGGAAGTCCGATTAGCGGAGGAATAAATGATTATCAATCAACATTACAAGCAGTTGCATTGTCTGATATAATCTTAAAAGAAAAGTTACCCGCATACGTTATTGCATCAGGCGGAACAAATGAAAAAACATTTGAACTTGCACATCAATGTAATATTGATATAAATGGAGTTGCAGTAGGTTCATACGCTAGATATATTGTAAAAGATTATTTGTCAGGTAAAATGGATTTTGATACTGCACTAAATATTGCATCAAAATTAGTTAATAGCATAAAAATGAGGAATAGTTAATTTATGAAAATAGGTATAAAACAATTTTCAAATCAACTTGAAAGCTATAAAGATGATATTCTAGCTTTTAAAAAAGAAAATTTATTTGATTATTTGGAATTATTTGTATTTCCGGGACAAATGGAATACCTTGACGGTTGGTTAGAATTAAAACGTAAGCATGATATAAAATTTACTATCCATGCACCTCATTTTAGTCAAGGGTGTAATTTAGCCGATAAGGATAAATTACATTATAATGAAATGGTTTATATGCAGGTAAATACTTATGCAAAATCATTGGATGCTGAATATACGGTCGTACATGGCGGAATGGACGGCAGTGTAGAAGAAATCGTAAGACAACTAAATATAATAAAACCTTACAAAATGCGTATCGAAAATAAACCCTATGTTGCACCGAGAAATCCGGACAAAATGGTTTGCAGAGGAGCAACTCCTGAAGAAATAGAATATATTATGCAAAACTGCAAATGTGAATTTAATTTGGATATTGGACATGCATTTTGTTCTGCGGTTTCACAAGGTTTTAATCAATTTGAATATTTAGAAAGATTTTTAAAACTTAATCCAAAATCATATCACTTAAGCGACGGTGAATTTAATAATCGAATTGATATACATTATCACTTAAAAGACGGTGATTATGATTGGGATAAAACATTTAAAATGCTGAATAAAAATCTTAATTGGACATTAGAAACATTAACCAAGAAAAATACTGACGGATTAAAGTTTGTAAGAAATGATATAGAGATTATAAAAAGATTTTAAAATAATGAAACGCTTGAAAAAGGTATAAATTTATGAAATAATCAAGTAGTGCAAAATAAGGAGTTTAATATGCCGACAGTAATCGATGATATAGTAGCAAGACAAATTTTAGATTCAAGAGGAAATCCGACAGTAGAAGTTGATGTAATATTATCATCAGGAGCTATTGGCAGGGCATCTGTCCCATCAGGTGCATCAACAGGTACTTATGAAGCATTAGAACTCAGAGATAATGACAAAGGTCGTTTTGGCGGTAAAGGTGTTACTAAAGCCGTTAATAATGTAAATAACATTATTGCACCTGAACTTATTGGTGAGGATGCATCAAATCAATTCAATATTGATAAATTAATGCTAGAACTTGACGGAACTGATAACAAGTCAAGATTAGGTGCAAATGCTATTTTAGGTGTTTCTCTTGCTGTTGCAAAAGCAGCGTCTGTTGCATACAAAATGCCATTGTATAGATATTTAGGCGGAATTTCAGCTATTACATTACCTGTACCAATGATGAATATAATTAATGGCGGAGTTCATGCAGATAACAATATTGATTTTCAGGAATTTATGATAGCTCCTGTTGGTGCAGGAACTTTTCAGGATGCTGTAAGAACAGGTTCTGAAATTTTTTACACATTAAAACATATTTTACAAGATAGAGAATATGCAACATCAGTTGGAGATGAAGGCGGATTTGCACCTAATATTTCATCTAATGAAGAAGCTATTGAAATGATTATTAAAGCTATCAATGAAGCAGGGTACAATACTGATGATGTAAAAATATGTATTGATTTGGCTGCAAGCGAATTTTATGAGGACGGAAAATATACTCTTGCAGGTGAGGGTAAAATATTATCAAATGAAGAAATGGTTGATTTTCTTAACACCCTTGTTGATAAATATCCGATAATTTCTGTTGAAGACGGTATGGCAGAAGAAGATTGGGAAGGATGGCGTCTATTAACTCAAAAAATAGGCAATAAATGTCAGCTTGTAGGAGATGATTTGTTTGTTACAAATACAAAACGCTTACAAGAGGGAATTTCAAGACATATTGCAAATTCTATTCTGATAAAAGTAAATCAAATAGGAACATTGACAGAAACCTTATCTGCTATAGAAATGGCTCATTCAGCAGGATATACCGCAATAACATCTCATCGTTCAGGTGAAACAGAAGATACATTTATAGCAGATTTAGCCGTAGCTACTAATTGCGGTCAAATTAAGTCAGGTTCTGCTTCTCGTTCAGATAGAATGGCTAAATATAATCAATTAATTAGAATTGAACAAGAGCTTGGTATGTCTGCAAAATATTTGGGATTAAAAGCATTCAGCGGCCACAGAAGTTATAATTCCACTTATTTTGTTTAATCAAATTTGGTAACAATATATAATGTTAAATAAAAAATTAGAAAAATTTTTGAATGACGAAGATAGCCGGAATATTGAAAGTACATTTTTTGAAAAATGGAAAACTGCACCCACAATAAGACTTGATACATATAATGAATGGTTATAAATTGCAGATATTAAAGAGCTTTGAGCAAAGGTTAAACAATTTTTATTAGATGTCATAAGAAAAACATCCATAGGACGAAAAGAAATTGGTATAATAAGATTTTCAGACAAATCTGTTAATGAATATATATCATTTTCTGCTGATAGAGATAAATTATTAACAGCAAAACGAATACCACAATTTATAAAAGAAGGTAAGTTAGGTGAGTATTTTGAAATTCCGAAAGACAGGTCTAAACAAGATACTATAACAGGTTATTATCCGATTTATTTCAATTTAGAAACTTAACAGCACTTCAAACAGATGAGCTTAGTTAGTATATGAAATTAATTACTACTAATTCAAGGATATTTTCGGCAAAGTTTGTTACTGTCGAAATGAAACTTTATTAATTTAATTTCTTATTAACAATTTTTCCTCAAAAACCATGATATGAGCAATTTTTAGCCGTAAAATGTTTTTATATATATGTACAGTACAATTGTAACAATTGTAAAGATGAATTTAAAAGGTCATAAAACATTGATATAACAGTATTGTACGGGTTTTTGGTTAAATTTTGCTATTAAAGAAAATAGTAAAACATGCCGAAAAAAATATAGAATGTACTATAAAAAAAGGAGCATGCTATGGTTGATCAAATTGCTAATGTACAAAATTTTCAAGCGGAACCTATTGTAAATAAAAAAATAAAGATTTTATTTGTAACAAAGGATGCTCTGAATGCTCAAGAAAAGGCTAAAGTATGGGAAGGGCACAATGGTATTAATGATGCAAATGATGATATTGATGATGCAAATTATCAATTAGCAGATGCAGATGAAAATATGGATATGGGTGAGGATACAGCTGTTGATGGTGATGAAACAGGTGTAGAAGGTGAAGACCAAGGCGTAAAAAATGATGAACAAAAGGCTGAAGGTGATGAAGAAAAAGAGGAGTCTGATGGTGAAGAATCAGAAATTTTATCATATTCAGAAGAAGCTACCGAAAGAGTAGATGAATTTAATGAAGGTGTAGAAGAAACCACCGATGGAATGGAAGATTTTGATGAAAGTACTGAGGAACTTGAAGAAAAAACTGAAGAAAGAGATGCCTTACTTGAAGAATTAGGCGGAGATTCCGGCTCAGGTGAAGGTGAAGCAGGTGGAACAGGCGCAGGATTAGGTGGCGGCGATATTACAGGTGAAGGTACAAACAGTGCATATTCATTAAAAACAAGTACTGAAGTAAAAGAAGAAAACAGTAAAGATGGTGGTGCAGCGGCTAGAGCACGTGCTGCAGCAGCTCCTGCTCCTTCAGATAGTAAAGGTGCTTCATCTGCAGATGAAAGTAAAATGGCAGAGTTAGAAAGTTTAAATGATGAAGTAGCTGAATTAATGGAAGCAGTTGCTGAAGAAACTGAAGCAAAACAAGAAATTGTAGATGAACAAACCGAAACCGCAGAGGATATGACAGGTGAGAGCGAAGAAGGTTTACAGGCATACGATGACGGAACTGAAGAAAATGATGCTTTAAGAGATATGTCAGCAATGACTAAGCAAATTGCTGATATAACTAGTCAAACTTCTCAAATGGTTGGTATGACGGCTAATGTAATGAATACAACAGCCGGTATAATGGATGCAGTTTCAGCAGGTACGGGTGTAACCGCAAAAGGTTTAGGAGCCGCCGCATTAGCTATGTTTGGTTTAGGTGGAATTATGAAATCTAATCCTTATACAGTAGGTGCTGCTCCGGCAATAGATTCTGGTGCAGGAGCTGAGCAAGGAGCTAGCGGTTCCCTTGAAGGTGCAAGTGGGGCAACAAAAGGTGTAGCCGGTACATTACGTGGGGTTGGTTCTACACTGGATGGTGTTAGCAAGACCTTGAATACAGCAGCCACAATAGCAAACGGAACTGCTGCTACTATGGATGCTGCTGTTGCAATCAGAGATGGTGATTTGAGTGCATTGATGTCAAGCATGACAACTATGGCTTCCTGTGCTGCGGGTGCAATGGAAGGTTTAGGCGGAGCAAGTGAAAGTCTTAAAAAAGCTGCTGATATTACACAAAAAGCTGCTGCTGGTATAGATGCCGCAAAAACAATTATCGAAGGTGATGGTAGTTTAGGCAGTATTATGGGTGCTGCCGGCACTATTGGCGGTGCATTTTCCGGTGATAAAGGTGTAATGGGTAACATAGGAAACGGTTTATCTGCAGCAAGCCATGCTTATAATACAGGTGTTGCAATAAAAGATGGTGATTGGGCTAGAGCAATTCAAGAGGGTTCAAGTACTGTTGCAAGCGGACTTCAGGCAACATCATATACCAAAGACGGTGAAAGTAAAAATATCCTAGGAATTGATGGTGATACTGCTAAGAAGATTGGCAAATGGGCTCAAACTGCAAGTAATGGTGTAAATGTTGCAACAAGTGCTGCAAACGGTGATTGGGGTGATGCTATGCGTGCAGCAGGAGATATGTACGATAGTGCTTACGGTGCACTAACATATGATTCTAATAGTGAAAAAAATGATCAAAAACATATAATAAATCTTGGTAATGGCGGCTATATGGATATTGGTCAGACACTAAGAGGCATGGGAAATCTGTACAATACCGTTGATCAAACAAAGAAAAATGGTTTCATGGGATTTGTTGGCGAAATGAATCAAATGTGGGCTGATGGTGAAGCATGGTCAGCTCAGGTACAATCACAAGATAATGTTAAGAATATTACCGCCAAAGCTGAACTTCAAAAAGGCGGTGATGTTGAATACTTTGAAAAATCAGCTAATAAATCTAAAGATACAGCTGAAAAAGCTCAAAACGAAATAAATGGCTCTAAAGCTGCCGATGCACTAAAAGGTCAATTTAAAAATATTGCAGATAATTCTGTTTCAAAAATAAAGAATGATATAAGTGATCTTGGAAGTATTAAAAATGAAGTGAAAGACATTAGTAATAAGTTTAATGCTGAAACTGATAAATCTAAACAGGATAAATTACAATCTGATTATAATACTGCAATGAATACAGCACAATCTTTAGCGAATGATGCAACTAATGAAGCACAAAAAGCTAAAGATGCAGCTAAAGATTTAGAAAAAGCTGCTAAAAATGACGGAAAAGCAGATGCGACAAAGAAACCTGAAACAACTGATGGAACAGGTACAACAGATGCAGCTAAGAAAACAGATGGTACAAATGGAACTGAAGGAGCTAAGAAAACAGATGGTACAAATGGAACTGAAGGAGCTAAGAAACCTAATGTTACGAGAACGGAACAAGGTGATTTATACGTAAAAAATAAAGCTAATGTTAGATTTTACACTGAATCAGAAGTTTCAGGTAAAGAAGTTGTTAAAACAGATAAAGGTTATGTATTAGCATACGAATTTAATAATAAGAATATAATTAATCAAAATGACTTTAACAAATTGAGTGCCGAACAACAAGCTCAATATAAAAAAGATAATAGTGCAGGAGCTGGTACTACTCTAAATGTATTTGCAGCTATTGAAGGTGGAGTAAATGCTTACAATAAAGGTGCAGAAATTGTTAATGGAATAGCTAATTTAGGTAAAACACCTGAAACAGGTGATGTATCTACAGATATAAATTCAGGATTGACACCTGAACAAATCGAAGCACAGGAAAAAGCAAAAGCCGAAGCTGAAGCTGAAGCTAAACGACAAGCAGAATGGGAAGCTGAACTTGCAAGAATTTCTGCTGAAGCTGATAACTTTGATTGGGGATCATTATATAGGTAAGTAAATAAAAACATCTTGAATTTATATTCAAGATGTTTTTTATTATTTTAAGTTATTTATTAAGAATTAAATTCTTTAAAGAACTCTTTTAAAAGTTTATAGCCATTCAAAAAGCTTTTATAATCAATTTTTTCATCAGGAGAATGCATATTATACAAATCTGCCAATCCCATTAAAAACGGAATAAACCTTTCTCCGTTTGCATTTTCGTATTGACAATAGATATGTGTTTCTGCTCCTGCATGGAAAGAATTTATTTCATATTTTATTCCAAGCTTTTTAGCAGTTCGTTCAAAAACCTCAGGTATATATGTGTCATTAGAACGCTCAAATGCAGGCATTTTTTGCTTAAATACCGCATCAGCATGTGCTATACCAGCATATTTCTTATTAAATCTATCAACAATATTCTTAACTTTTTCGATAAGTTCGTTTTCTTTAGGTAATGAAGCACTTCTAATTGAATATGTTGCTTCTGCATGAGGGTTTAAAACATTAGTAACATTTAAATCTCCACCCTTAATTCCACCTAAATTGATAGAAGTAACTACACCTGTTTCATCTTCATAATAAACACCTTGTGGAATTTCATTACACAATTCTGCCATTAATTTTGCAGCATTTGGTTTTGTTTTATCCGCAATTTCAATACCTGAATGTCCGCCTTTACAGTTTATTTCTATGTGTCCGTTACAATAACTTGCACCTGACACTTGTAAAACACCAAATATGTCTGCATCACAAACAATTACGTATTTTGAATGTAATCGTTTATAGTCTAA
The DNA here is from genome assembly GCA_902776035.1 of uncultured bacterium. Lineage (GTDB taxonomy): Bacteria > Cyanobacteriota > Vampirovibrionia > Gastranaerophilales > Gastranaerophilaceae > UBA6984. The sequence goes on along the minus strand of CACYOO010000005.1, from coordinate 49,986 downwards.
ATTTCTAATACCAGACATTCCGTTTTCTTCATCACGGGTAAATACAACTTCTAAACCGCCATGTTTCATATCAGATTTTTTTATATCAGTTAATAATTTTAAGCAGGATGCAACTCCGAATTTGTCATCTCCTCCAAGTGTTCGATTATTTGCCCTTATAAAATCTCCATCAAGCTCAGGTATAACAGGCGAATCATCTCCTACTACATCCATATGTGATGATAATGCTAAAATTGGTTTTGAATTATCAGTTGCAGGTAATTTTATAATTACATTATTATAATCATCTGTTTCAAAATGTAAGCCCTCATTTTTACAATATTTACCTATCCATTCAACCACTTTTTCTTCATGTAATGATGGTGATGGTATACTTACTAAATTGTAAAATATATCAATTAAATCTTCTTTTTTTCTTAATTCCTGAATATCCATTATTTATCCTTTCTATTTTATTTATTAGATTATCGTCCTCTGAAAAACCTCTGACCGGTACCGTTTTCACCTATAGGAACCTGTACAATACGCATACATCTCGGACAACGTCCGACATAGGCAGTATTTTCTTTATTTTGATAAATTCTACCGTACACATTACAACAATCAAAATATATACCTAAAAATTTTCTTGGTGTTCTTTTATTTTCTTGTTCTTCTTCAGTCATTACTTCTTTTTTCCATTATTATTTTTTTTTTGTGCCGCATTCATTACTGTTATAACAGGGTTAGAAAATATACTTGTTGACAATAATCTAATGTATTTTTCCTGTAAATGTGCATAATCAAATAGAATAACTCCGCCCAAATTTAATTTTCTGGTTTCATGAATTTGTCTGATTAAATCCTCCTCTGAACCACCCATAAATGTTACAAATAATCCTGCATAGAGCTTTGTTTTAGGCGACATTTCTTTCATCATATCAAATATCATTGCTTTTATACTTTTTGGATCACAGGTTAAAAATAATGGTGTAAAAGCATCAATATAATTGTAATTAGACCAAGTTACCCAATCCTGTTGTTTTGTTTCCAATGCTTTTCCCCTATTAGGAAAAACAACAGCAGTTAATGTTGTTTTGTTATCTCTGCAGATTTTAGAAACAGATGCTATAAACATTGTTATTTTATCACGTCTATAGTTCGACCAATTATCAAACATTTTACTGCCATAGATTAAATTTGCGGGATCTTCACCATATATAAGTTTAAATTCATCTCTGGCATATTGAGTATATCCCCAATTTGAAGTTGTGTAACTCGAATAATTTGATGCAACGGATTGAGGATATCTTATATAATCTAGGTTTATTCCGTCAGGATGATATGTTTTTATTATTTCAGTTATTAAACTTGTTAAAAATATCTGAACATCAGGATTAGCAGGATCTAAAAAGTATCCGTTATGCTCTGACACAGAAGCAACAGGTAATGGTTTATCTATTCCTCTAAAGTTTACATTTGACCATTCCGGTTTAACCGTTAAAATTGAAGTTTCTGTAAGCGGTTTGTTACCTGTATAAAAAGATTCAAACCAGATATGAATTTTTATACCTCTCTTGTGTGCTTCACTTAACCAAATTTTAAGCGGATCTATACCTGTAAAAGTAGGGTTTTGTTCAGTAAAACCGTAACTTTTCATTGTAGCACTAGGAAATATTGTATATCCATGATAAAAAGTTTCTAAAAAGACATTATTTATTCCTGTTTTCTTTAAATAATCCAAAGTTGATATAATACCTGATTCAGTTGTATTTGTTGGTCTTAACCAAATCCCCTTAACTTCACTTTCTTTATAAGGTATAGCAGTTGCCATTGCAAGCTTTGCATTATCCATTGCAAGTGTTGAATACTGCTGAACTGCTGTAGTATTTCTTTCTGCTTTTTTTAAGTAATATTTTGCTCTCATCAAATAATCTTTAGGTATTTTAGAGTTATATTCAGGAGTATTGTTTTTATAGTAGTTCATGATTGCATTTGCTTCATTTATTTTTTCATGAGTTTGAAAAATATAACTGCTTGAAGATGTTACAGCTGTAACTTTCATATTTTCTCTATCTACATATATTTTTGTACCAACAGTAATATTTTTATTTAACCATGTTTTAGCATTACCATGTGCACTGATTACTACTCCATCTGTCGGTATTAAAGAATCAGCTCCGCTTAACTCAACTACCCTGTTTCCTTTTACAATTGCCTCTCCGCCATATTCATTTGTACCTGTCGATATTCCATAATTTGTTGTATATATTATCAATTGATTTGCTCCACGCAATCCCGGATACATACCTGCTGACCAATTGTTTGTAAGTGTTGGATCAATTGCATTTATTTTATATGTGCTTTGATTTAATATTTTATCTGATGTATTTGTTTCATATTTATCAAAAACACTTTCAGATGCTAATGAATATAAAGGAAGTATAAAACTAACTAAAATAATTATCAGATATTTTTTTATCATTTATTTTTTATTCTCCTGCCAAAATAATACTGCGATTTGTCATATTTTAAATCATCTATTGATTTAATTTTTGCCTGTAAAGTTTTATCTCGTTTTAAAGCATAAGCTTTTTTGTAATAACTGTTTGCCGCAACCAAATCACCCAATTTTTCATTTATTATACCCATATTATAATACAAAGAATATTTATCGGCATAATTATATTTCTCTGAACGTTGATAGTAATAAACAGCTTTGTAATAATCATAGTTATCAAAGTAAAAACGTGCATACATATAGTTTATGTAAGGACTGAAAGGATTCATTGCAAGACCTCTTGAAAAATAAGATTTTGAAAGAGTATACTTGTCAAGTTTATTATATATATATCCAATCTTTCCATATAAATCTGCGTTTTGAGGATTGATTTTTATTGCCGTGATATAAGCACCTAATGCTTCACCATAGTTATGATTTTTTTGAATATCTGTTCTTGATTTTTTTTCGGCTTTTTCAAAATATTCATCGCCCCTTTGTACATATTGCTTCTCTTTTAAAATCGAATAGTCTATATTGACACTGTTATATTCTACACCGCCTTCCAATGATAATACAGGTGTTATTCCAAATATAATAAAAAAAATAAGTAAAAATATTCTGTTGTTTTTCAATAACATTAGCATAATAAAATATTATACCAATAAATATAATCTTAAGATTAAATGTGTACATGGGTTAACATTTAAATATATTTTTGGAGCATATTAAATAATTTATTTTTTATTATTTAATGATAAAATTTTTATATGAAAAAATTTATTATTAAATCAATGGGATGCAAAACCAATCAGTTTGAAGGTGATGTAATTCGTGAAAATTTAATCAATAACGGATATACTGAAACTGATAATTTGCAATATGCCGATATATACATTTTAAACTCTTGTTCTGTTACTCATAAATCAGATAATGAAGCATTATACCTGCTTCGTAATGCTAAGCATTTAAATAATAATATAACAACTGTTATAACAGGATGTGTTGCTCAAATTGAAAAGGAAAATTTATTAAAAGAAAATTATATAGATTATGTTATAGGTAATGATGAAAAACTTGAAATTACAAAATTTTTAGATTTAAAATCTCCCGTATCTGCAGCTGATATAATGAATTTGTCAAAATTTCACATTATAGATATTCCTAAAACCTCAAAAACAAGAGTTTTTCTAAAAATCCAAGACGGCTGTGATAACAGATGCAGTTATTGTATTATACCTTTTGCAAGAGGTAAATCCAGATATGCGGACATTAGTGAAGTAATTTCCCGAATAAAAACTTGTGAAAATAACGGGTTTAAAGAAATAGTTTTGACAGGTATTCATATTGGACAATGGGGATTAAATGATGATAAATCACTTGTAGATTTATTGTTTGAAATAGAAAAAAATTGTAATATTAGGTATCGGCTTGGTTCATTAAATCCTTTGGAAATAACTGATAATATGTTGGATTTTTTATCAAATTCAAAATATTTTTGTCCGCATTTTCATCTGTCCTTACAATCTGCTTGTAATAGAACATTAGAGAGAATGAACAGGTTTTATAAAGTTGAGGATTATCTTAAACAGATAGATAAAATAAATGATTTATTTAAATTACCGTTTCTCGGTAGTGATATAATTGCCGGTTTTGCAGGTGAAACTGAAGATGATTTTAATGTAACAGTTAATAATCTAAAAAAGTCCGGTTTAACTGCTATTCATACTTTTCCGTATTCAATAAGAAAAGGTACTAAAGCAGAAAATATGGATGGGCATTTATCGGATAAAATTAAAAATGAAAGAGCCGATATTATAAAAGAAATATCAAAAGAAAAGTTAAATATTTTTTTGCAAAAGAATATAGGTACAAAACATCAATTGCTTGTAGAAAAACATTTGGATAAACAAACAGGAATGCTCAAAGGTATTACTGAAAATTATATAACTGTAATTTTAAATAATAATGATAGAAGTTTAATGAATACAATTCAATCTGTAGAAATTACAGAAATAAAAAATAATAAAGTTTATGGTAATATATATCATTAATTTAATTAAAGGATATTATAAAATGACATTTGAATTTGAAAAACAAAATATAAAAGATGTTATATTAATAAAGCCCAAAGTTTTTATGGATGAAAGAGGTTTCTTTATGGAAACATATAAAAAATCCGTATTTGTAGCAAATAATATAGAAATTGATTTTGTTCAGGATAATCATTCAAAATCGGGGAAAAATGTACTTAGAGGACTACATTTCCAACATTCTCCTTTTGAGCAGGCAAAACTTGTAAGATGCGTAAAAGGAAAAATTTATGATGTTGCTGTTGATATAAGACCAAAATCAACTACGTTTAAAAAGTACGTAAAAGTTGAATTATCCGAAGAAAATAAAAATATACTGTTTATACCGTCAGGTTTTGCTCATGGTTTTGTTTCACTATCTGATGAAGTAGAATTATTATATAAAACATCAAAAGAATATAACCTACAAGCTGATTGCGGTATATTATGGAATGATAAAGATTTGAATATTGATTGGGGAATAGATTTTGAACCTATTCTTTCCGATAAAGATAAAAACCAAAAAACTTTGAAAGAATTAATTAATGAAGGTATTTTATAATATATTTCATAAAAAAGAATATTTATACTTTTTTGCATTATTCGTTATTTTTTTCTTAGCTATATTTTTAAGATGTAATGCATTTTTATCCTTACGTCCCTTATGGCATGATGAATGCTCTCTTGCATTAAGTATAATTTATAAAAATACATTTGACTACTTTACATCGTTATTGCACAGTCAGTCGGCTCCTCCATTATTTATGATAATATCAAAATTTATGACAAACATATTTGGGGTAAGCGAATTTTCACTTAGATTATTTCCTTTTATTTGCGGAATTTTATCAGTATTTACGTTTTATGTATTTACAAAAATGTTTATAAAAAACAAATTTGTTATTTTATTTTCAAACTTACTTTTTGCACTTAATTTTTATGTTATTTATTACAGTCAGGAATTTAAACAGTATTCTACAGATGTATTTTTTTGTTTGTTCTTATTTATTTTAGTAAATAAGATTAATTTAAAAGATTTAACCTATATAAAAGCTATTTTATATAGTGTTTTATTTTCAATATTCCCTTTTATTTCGATACCGACATTTTTTATAATTACATCATATTTTATTTATGAGCTATTAAAAAATAAAAACTACATGCAAGCGTTGTTATTTTTCTTTATTCCTTTTATTGCATTTATTTGTTATATGATATTTGTCCTGTTTCCTCAAAAGGAAATACTATCATCTTTTATAATTTGGAATAACGGATATATAGATTTTAATTTTAAACATTTAATGATTTTTCTAAAAAATAATTTTTCATACTTTTTTTATCCTAATAAACTAATACTTTTTCAAATTATTCTTTTATTTTTAGGAATATATTATTTATTTAAAAATATCAATAAAAAAGAATACTTTTTACTGACATTTCTATTATTACTTATAATATTTTCATCAATTTTGCATATTTATCCTGTATATCAACGCTTGGCTTTGTATTTGATCCCTTTTTCAACTATAACTATGCTTTTATTTATTGATATAAAATTTCAGAATAAAAATTTATTTTTAAAATTAATATCAATATGCCTTATGATATTGAGCTTTGGCTACTATTTTACACCTAATAGCATAAAAACATTATTAAATCTTCCATCCATTCAAAATAATGATTCAAGAAAATTAATGGAAGTATTAAAAGAAAAATATAATCTCGCAGATTATGTTGCAATAAATAGTTCATCCGATTCGGATTTTTACTTTTATGCATATTTAAATGAATTTAACCCTAAAAAAATACTTTCTATTGGTATTCCTAAAATTAACGATGAAACAAATTATATTAATCAACTCAATAAGTTGCCAAAAGGCAAATATTGGTTTTATTACTCTTATGATAACAGCAATACTCCTGTAATAAAATATTTGGAAAAATGGAAAATACAAAAAGAAAATAAAGTTTTATATGAATTAAAAGTTAAAAATTCTTTATTACTTTATTTGGAGCATTAATTAACTATTAGGTTCCATGTGAATTGATATATCGGTATTTTTTAATTTTTTATCAATTAATTTTTCAATATTATCACAAATGCAATGTGCCTGATTTACAGACATATTTCCATCAATAAGTAATATTAGTATAATATCTTTGTATATACCGTTTTTTCTTGTCTTTAGTGTTTTAATAGAAACTTGTGGAAATTTCTCTATTATTTTTTTTATTTTTTCAACTTGATTTTTTTCTAAAGCACTATCTAAAAGATTTTCTTGGGCTGTTTTAAAAATAGAAATACCTTTTAAAATGATTAAAATGGAAACAATAACTGCAATAACAAAATCAAAAACTGCATTGTGAGTTACTTTTATCATTATAAGACCAAATATAACCGCTATTGATGAAAAAATATCTGCGTCTAAATGACTGCTGTCAGCCAGAATTGCCGGTGAATTTGTTAATTTAGCAATTTTATACATATATCTGCTTACAAAGTAATTGACTAATATTGAAATAATCATTACTATTAAACCAATGTCCGAATTAATATTGGTATTTGTATGTAAATAAAGTTTTACAATGGCATGTTTTGCTATTAAAATTCCTGCAACTATTATAAGCAAACTTTCTAAAAAGCTTGCTATATATTCATATTTTCCATGTCCAAACGGATGTTCTTCATCCGCAGGTTTTGAGGATTGTTTTACTGCGTAAAAAGCAATAAATGATGCAAGTAAATCCGTACAAGAATGTATTGCTTCTGATATTATACTTATACTTCCTGATATTATACCTGCTATTATTTTTAATATTATCAAAATTGTATTTGAAATTATTGAAGTTAATGCAGCTTTATTTTTTAATGCGTTTTTATTGTGTTTAATAATTTTCATCTTAATTAATTTATCTTTTTAAAATATTATAATCAAATATATCTAAAAATAAAACTATTTTTTTATCTTTTTTATTATAAAATTATATTGAGGTTATAAAATGCTTGCTGATTATCATTTACATTCCAAATACAGTCCTGATTCTAATGTTGATGTGGATAAATATGTTGAAAAAGCTTTAGAACTTGGTTTTGATGAAATATGTTATACGGATCATTACGATTTTGATGAGCCAAGATTTAACAGTATAAATTTTGATAAATATTTTGAGGATATAAAAACTCTAAAAGAAAAATTTAAAAATAAAATAAATATTAAAATTGGTATGGAATTTGGTATGCAAATTCATATAATTGAAAAATTTAAAAAGATATATAATCTATATCCCTTTGATTTTATAATACTTTCTTGCCATTCAATTGACGATTTACAATTATATAACGGAGAATTTCAAAAAGGTAAAACTCAAAAAGAGTTTAATGAAAGATATTATAATGAAATTTATAACATTATATCTGTATATAAAGATTATTCTGTTCTTGGTCATTTGGATTTAATAAGACGTTATGATAAAACATATTATTCTCTTGAAAAAACAAAACCTATCATTACTAAAATACTTAAACAGGTAATAAAAGATGGAAAAGGTATTGAAGTAAATACTTCCTGCTATAGATATAATATACCTGATTTAACTCCATCCTTGGATATAATTGATTTGTATAAAGAACTTGGTGGAGAAATAATAACAATTGGTTCTGACTCTCACGATATAACACATTTTGGAGCAAAAATAAAAGATGTACAAAAAATACTTATAGAACATGGATATAAGTATTTTTACACTTTTGATAAAATGACTCCTAAACGACACGATTTGTGTGTATTTGATAATTAGATTTTGATAACAATAAAATAATTGAGGGTAATTAATTATTAGACATGTACAGTAATGACAGCATTTCGTCATTCTTGTATGAAGTACGGACAAAAAAAGTAAAAAGTATTCGTCATTGACAAATAGTGTAAAAATACTCTAGCTAAAGAGTTCACGAGTTTTTATACGAATTTCTTCATCCAGAGCAAATATCTCGTCAATATTTGGAGATTTAATGATATTATGTTGATTATAAATTTTTTCAACAGTAGTATAAATATCGTATAGTCTTATTTTTCCGTTTAAAAACGCATATACGGCTTCTTCATTTGCGGCATTCATACAAACAGGTGCAGTTCCACCTGTCTTACCCGCATTAAATGCTAAATTTAACAATGGAAATTTAACAAAATCCGGTTCAAGAAATTCAAATTTTGCTGCTTCAACAAAATTAAAACTTCTGGTTTTTATACCATGAGGTCTTTCAGGGTAACAAATTGCATATTGAATAGGTATGTGCATACTTGGTACTCCAATTTGACCGATTATACTACCATCTTTAAATTCTACCGCTGAATGTAAGTAACTTTGCGGATGAACAACAACATTAATATTCTCATAATCCATTGAAAATAAATGATGTGCCTCAATTACTTCTAAACCTTTGTTCATAAGAGTTGCACTGTCAACAGTAATTTTTTTACCCATATTCCAGCGTGGATGATGTAATGCTTCTTCTACAGTTGCCTGTTTTATATCATCAATTGTTTTATGTAAAAAAGGTCCGCCTGATGCTGTAATTATAAGCCGTTCTACTTTATCATCATGCCCGTTTATACATTGAAAAATAGCAGAGTGTTCACTATCAACAGGTAAAATTTTTACTTTTTTTTCTCTTGCTCGTTTCATAACAATATCACCTGCCATAACAAGAGTTTCTTTATTTGCAAGTGCAATATCAATTCCGGCATCTATTGCTTTTAACGTTGGTTCTAAGCCCACTCTGCCGGATACGGCAACTACTATTATATCATTTTCCTTGTTTGAACAAATTTCATCTAATCCGTCTTTTCCATATAAAACTTTTGCACCTTGTGGCTGTAATCTTTCATCCTTATTTGCTAAGCTGACATATTTAGGATGAAATTTTTCAATTTGCTTATTTAATAATTCTACATTTGAACCGCCTGCAAGTGAAATTATTTCAAATTTATCTTTTAATTTTTCAATTACTTCTAATGTCTGAGTTCCTATTGAACCGGTTGAACCAATTATACTTATTTTTTTCTTATTCATAATACATATATTATATATCAAAAAATATCATAATTAAATCTTATTGCGTTTATCAAAAAATAGAGTATAATAAGGTATAAAACTAAATATATAGGTAAAAAATAGAATTTATGGCACATCATCATAACGATAATATTAATAATGAAAATCAAAGAAAAACTCTTATAGTAATTATTTTAACTGTTTTAACAATGGTTGCTGAAATTGTATGCGGTTACATAAGTCATTCTATGGCTTTGTTTGCTGACGGTTGGCACATGGGAACGCATGCATTTGCATTGACTATTGCTTTTTGTGCATATTTTTTTATATGTAAAATTCAAAACTGTCCCAATTGTGATTTAATTTCAGAAAAAATATCCTCTTTTGCCGGCTATACTAGCTCGTTATTTCTTTTATTTACTGCTTTATGGATTTTAGTTGAATCATTTTTAAGATTTATTCATCCTTTGAATATTTCTTTTAATGATGCAATATTAGTTGCTATTATTGGTTTAGCAGTTAATGCTGTATGTGCTTTTATTATGGAACATGGTCATCACGATGAACATGATTACAATTTTAAAGCTGCTTATATTCATATATTAACAGATGCATTAACCTCAATACTTGCTATTATAGCTTTAGTTGCAGGTAAATACTTTGGGTTATATTTTCTTGATTCTTTAATGGGAGTTGTTGGAGGTCTTTTAATTCTTATTTGGAGTATTAAATTGATTGTAAGTACATCAAAAATACTTTTGGATTTAGATAAATTAAATCAATAATAAAAGTTTAAAAAGGCAGTACATCATTATATCTCATAATTTGACAATTTAACCCTTTTGTTTCCAATAACATTCTAAATCTTTCTGCATCAACTCTTATTTCATCAAATGTGTTGTAATGCATAGGAATAGTAATTGTACCTTGAAGCCATTCTGCAGCTATAGCAGCGTGTTCAATATCCATTGTAAAAGTTCCGCCTATAGGAAGTATTACAATATCAGGTTTGTATAATTCTTTTATAAGTTTCATATCGCTAAATAAACTTGTATCACCGGCATGGTATAGTTTTATTCCTCTTATATCAAAAACAATTCCTGCAGATATACCTGCATAAAATCCGTTAGGAGATGAATTAGAATGCAGTGCAGGAACATATATTGCTCGTCCCCAAGGATAATCAATCCAAGAACCTAAATTAATCCCTTTTGTATCTGCACCTCTTTGGTAACAATAATTTGCAAGTTCAAATACCGCTGTAATTACTGATTGCTTTTCATAGGATATTTCAATAGCACTGCCAATATGGTCATTATGTCCATGTGTTAGAAAAATATCTGTAATATCAAGATTTGTATAGTTATATGCTTTATTAATTTCCAGATATGGATCTATGAGTATACTTTTTCTTTCATCCGGAAAATCTATTTCAAATCCGCTATGTCCTATATATTTTAAATCAAATGCCATTATTATCTCCTGTTTATTTAAATTTATCACGGTTTATAATAAAATACAATTATGATTTATGATAAATATATGCAAAAATGCTTTAGATTAGCAGAAAAAGGACGTGGATTTGTTTCGCCTAACCCACTTGTAGGGTGTATTGTACTTGATAAAGATAATAATATCATATCAAAAGGTTATCACCATAAATACGGTGAAAACCATGCAGAAAGAGAGGCACTTTTAAAATTAAAAAATGGTGAAGAAAATGGCGGAACGCTTATTGTTAATCTTGAACCGTGTTCTCATTTTGGAAAAACTCCACCTTGTGTTGATTTGATTATTGAAAGAAAACTAAAGCGAGTAATAATTGCAATGCAGGATGTTAACCCTATTGTTGCAGGAAATGGAATAAAAAAACTTAAAAATGCAGGTATTGAAGTTGTAGAACATGTTTTAGAAAAAGAGGCAAAATCTCTTAATGAAGTTTTTATCAAAAATATGGTGAATAAAACAGTTTTTATTGCCGTAAAAACTGCGGTTACACTTGATGGAAAAATATCAACATCTAACGGTTCTTCTATGTGGATAACATCAAGTAAAGCCAGAGATAAAGGAAAATTGTTAAGAAAATACTATGATGCTGTTTTAACTACATCATCAACAGTTTTAGCTGATAATCCAAAATTTGATTGTAAAACAAAAATCCTTATCGATAGAACCTTAAAATGTGATTTTTCAATGCAGTATTTTAAGACAGGAAATATATTTGTTGTAACATCTAAAAGTGATTATCCAAAATGTCCTAAAAATGTAACTTTTGTATATTGTCCTGAAAAATCAGGGAAATTAGATTTATTATATTTATTTGAAAAATTATATAGAATGAATATAATGTCAGTATTTGTAGAAGCAGGCGGAACATTAAACGGAGAACTTTTGAAACTAGGTTTGATTGATAAAATATATATGTTTCAAGCTCCTAAAATATTAGGAGATAATAATGGTAAAAGTGCTTTTGAAGGTAATTCAATAAATGATATAAATAAATCATTTAATTTTGAAATAGAAAGTATAGAAAATCTATCTCCTGATATTTTGTTAACTTTAAAAAAGTAACAAGATTATGTTAAGTTTTATGTACATAAAAATATATTAAAACTAAAGTTTTAATTATATTATGACGAAATATTATATGAAACTTATAAATATGAGGGTAGCTTATGTCAAATTTACAAATACCACAAAGTATAAATGCCAGAAAAATAGTTAGTGATGCTTCAGTATTGGGTATAGGTGTATTGAGTGATAGTCAGGAGCAATCTATTTTTGATGCAGAAAGTCAAATTAAAGATGCTCAAGGTCAAGTAAGAAATGCTGACGGAAAAATAACAGATGCAAATAATGATAGGACTAAAGCTGAAGGTGAACAAGCTGATGCTGAATCCAAAGCTGATAGTGCTGAAGGAGATAAAGACGGTGCACCAACAGAAGGTGATGTTAGTCAACGCAGAACAGATGCAACTTCAATCAGTACCGGAGCACAACAAGATACACAAGCTATGGATGCTTCAAGACAACAAATAGGACAACAAGAACAAGCTACTGATACAAGTATTGAAAGTAACAGTTCTCAACTAGGTCAAATAGATAGCCAAATTGATAATATTGCACAACAGACATTAGCACAATTGGCTAATCAGGGTTCAGACGATAAAGCTGATGATGGAAATCCTACAGGCATGCCTGTAGGTGTATCACCTGTACAAAATCAGGGTATCGGACAGAATGGAGAAGATGTTTCGTTTGATAATATTCCAACAAATCCGTTTTTTGAAAATTCAATGAATAATGAAACAGGAGAAAATCCATTTGAGGAAAATCCTATGTCAGATGGAACAGGTGCAGGAACAAGAAGTGCATACAGTTTAACTACAGCAGGTCAATTGGAAGAAGAAGCACAAGAAAGAGCTGAATCAGGTGATACTACACCACACGATAATACACATATTATAGAATCAATGATAGAAACAAATACTCAAGAGCAAAATAATGTTCAACAGCAAGTTGCACAAGCTGATACGCAACTTGCATCAGCAGAACAAACTGTACATACAACTGAAGATAGAGTTCAGGAGAGTACAGCATCTCAAGCATCTTCAGGCAATCAAGCAACATATAATACTGCATTCACTCCATATATGCAAATGCCGATGATGGCACCAATGATGCCAATGATGCCTACTATGCCTATGATGCCATCATTTACAGGTGCTATGAATCCGACTCAAAGTTTAGCAGCTATGCAGCAATTAAACACAGCAGCACAACAAATAAATACAGGTGCTATGCAAATGCAGCAACAAGCTCTACAAGGAGCAGAACAACAAGATCAGGCAGCTGCACAAGTACAAGCACAAGGTCAGCAAGATCAATCTACTTTAGGACAAATAGAAAGTTATGCTCAAGCAGGTGCTGATTTAGGTGCAAAGCTTGATACAACCGGCTTAGTAGTTGCAGGTGTTGGAACAGGTGTTAAAGTTGCAGGTGGTACATTAACTGTAACAGGAGGAACAACTTCTGTTCTAGGTACAACTATAACAGGTATTGGTGCAGGTATAACAGCAATTGGAGCACCATTATGTGCCGTATTTGGTATTGGTATACCTATAACAGGTGCAGGTGGTACTACTACAGCAGGTGGTGGTGCTACAACAGGAACAGGTGCAACATTGACTTCAACAGGAGGTACTCTCGTAAAAGTAGGCGGAGCTGTTGAAAAAACAGGTAAAGTAATACGTACAGCAGGTGATGCCTTAGGTGCTGTATCTAATGCTACATTAACCGTTACAAAAGCTAGTAATGGTGATGTAACAGGTGCTATTACTTCTGCTATTGAAACAGCATATTATGCTAAGTCATTTAAATCAGGTTTACCTCAAAAAACTCAGGACAAAATTACTGCACAAACAGATAAAATTAAACAAAAAGTTAGCGATTATGGTAACAAAATAAAAGAAGCTATGCCTGAAGGAGTGCAAAGAGCAGGTGAAAGGGTAAGCAGCAGTGTTTCATCAATGAAAGAGAAAGTTGTTGCTAAAAAAGACCAGGTTGTTGAACGTGTTTCAAATGGTGCTCAATCTGTAAAAGATAAAGTTGATGTAAAAGAACCTGAGATAGTAACAAAGGCAAAAAGCAAATATCAACAGTTAAAAGACAATATAGCTCAAGGCAGAGCAAATGCTGAAGCTTATGAAAGAGAACTTGCTGAAGCTAAGAAACGTGCAGAAGCTGAATTAAGAGCTCAAGCTGAAGCTGCTGCCGCTGCGGCTTCAACACCTAATCCGGATGCAGTACAATCATAACTTTTATCTATTTACATGATATAGCTGTAGTTGAACCTGATGATGTTCCTGCTACCCAACCTAAAACAGTACCATTTGGACATGTTGTTGTACCGTTTGTTGTAGTGGCATCCATAAAGTCTGCATTTCCATTTTGTAGTATCCAATTTGTACATGCAGAAGGTTTATCTAATGAGTCATAAGATGGAACGAATCCATTTCTGTCAAAATTAAACTCAAATATATCACTACATTTTACACCTTCACCCTTATTTGGACCATCTACATCGATATATGCTGTAAATACAATTTGTTTACCGTAAGGAGTAATTTGTGGATTAGGTCTGATGGCCAAAGCAGAACCATCTGCTAACAGGTAATGATAAAAAGTTTTTCCTGAATTTTGACCAACAGTACTTGTTGCAGTTGTTCCTGTTGTATTAGATACTTTATCTTCATCTGCTGTATCCTTACCTGTTGTTGCTATAGAATCCCAACAAGCAGTTGATGTTTTTCCGCAATCTTTATCTATATGTAAATACTCAATTATTCTATTAACTAATCTTCCTTCTTTTGAAGAATAATCTGTATTTTCACCTGAACCTGTTGTAGCATCATTAGTAATCCAAAGTGCCGGTTGTCCGTATGTACTTATTGCTCTATCATAAGCTTCACCAATCGTTGATCTTGCTTTTAATACTTGAGCAACTGTTTCTTTTCTACCTGTATTTTGTGATAAATTAGGTAGTGTAAGTGCTGATACCACACCTATTATTGCTAATACAACCAAAAGTTCTGCTAATGTAAAAGCGTTATATGATTTTTTATACATATTAAAAACTCCTTTTTTCAAATGATAAACTTTAATTTTATTTTTGTCAACTTTGAATAAAGTTATTCTACTTTTCAAAAACATAAATAGTCCATATATTATTTACATTATAAATTTTTTTTGTTTTTAAATATGTTTTAGCAGAGTTTACTATGTCAAATACAATTTTAGCCGATAATGTATCATATATTGCACTTAATTTATATATATTAATATTCTCTCTAAAAAGATTTTCTGTTGCTGGCAGAATGTTAAAATATCTGGCTTCATCAGTTATTATGATAAATTTATTTCCTTTTTTCATCTTTGAATAATATTCATTATTCATATTTTTATAAATAGAATACATTTTCATATCAGTAGATAAATAATCATACATATATGTTTTCATCATTTTTCTGTTAAGTTTTTTTGATAGTTCTTCTCCGAATATAAATTTTATAATATCAGGTCTTGTGTTAATAAAAAAAGCGTCGTATGTATCAAAATCAATTACATTTAAGTTTTGAAAATACCTATTTTTATAGATTTTTCCAAATCTTGGTATAAAAATAGTATCTCCTGTATTTATATCAATTTGATAAACATTTTTACTCATAGGTATATCAAAATTTAGATTTCTGTTGAAAACATTATGTTTAAATTTTGCTCCATAACATAAGATATTAAGTAATAAATATATTATTAATAAAGATATTGCAATTTTTTTATTCTTACACATACAATATCCGCAAACAGATATGATAAAAATAATTGTAATTGTAATGAAGTTATATCTTAATGTTAAAGCAAGATTATGTGTAAAAGCTCCAATTAATTGAAAAATAAATAATAGTAATGCAGGGCCTAAAAATAAAATAATGTTTTTATTTCTTGAATGTAAAAATAATACAAAACCTGTAATACCCAATATTATCGGCATAAGTATAAATAAGACGTTTTCCGGTGTAAATATGTGCGTTATATATAGCATATTCAATTTAGGATTATTTGACATAAACTGTTCAAAAATATTTGAATATGTTGTCATTAAAAATGCCCAAAAGTATGACAAATCAAAGTAAAAAACATCTCTTGCAAAAATCATTAATGATTTTTTATATACAAAAGAACTATGTATAACATACATCAGTGCAGGTATATAGCATATAGCCGTAATAAAATATGTTATTAAAAAAAGTTTTGTAAAATTTTTGTTTTTAATCAATAAGTATATTACTCCAATTAAAAATTGACAAAAAATGTATAAAGATGAAAAGTTGCATGTGTACATCAGTAAAACTGATACTAAAATGTATATAGTACATACTTTTTTATCAAATTTATCAAACATTTTTACAAAAAAGAAAGTTGAAATTAATGCTAATAGTATAGACAATCCATAATGTCTTAGTTCTGCAGAATAGTGAATATTAAATGCATTTACAGATAAAAATATACATACAAAATATGCAGATAGTTTATTAAAAAGTTTTTTAACAATATAGAAACTAACAGGTATACACATAGTTGTCAGTATACATCCCATTAAACGCATTGTAATATCAGTGTTTCCAAAAATTTTAATCCAATAATGCAGTAAAATGTAATAAAAAGGAACGTGAAAATCTTCTAAAAATAATGTTTTACATACATTTATCATACTTTTTTGATTTGCAAAATAATAACTGTATAATTCATCCGTCCACAAATCACCAAAATTTTGTATAGCAATAAACCGAACAAAAAAGGCAAAAGTAGTAATTGTAATTAAAAATAATATTTCAATCTTATTTTTAAAAAAATATGTTTTCATGCAAATATAATATCATAAAAATTTATATCAAATTTTTGCATTTGAGTCATTTAAGTAACAAATATATTTTGTAACATATATTTTATTTGCAAATGCAAGCACTTCAGAACGAAATAGTTCTGATATTTCAGAAGCTTGTTTAGCACTTGTTGGTGCAGAAAAATCACGAGTTACAAAAGCTGCGTGCAGAGCATTTTCAATTTCAACGCAGAAAAAATTATATGCTACCTCTGTTTCATATTTTAATTTTTCCCACTCTAATAATTTTGCAATATCAGAAATATTTAATATTTGTTTTAATAAACATATTACAAGTAAATAAAGCATTTGTGTTCTGGAATATTTTTTATTTACAGGCGGAGTTATTAATTTTTGTTTTACATAATTATTTACCATAGTAGAAGTCATCATTTGTTCTTCTTTAATAGCAAATACAGATAAATATGTATTCAGAAGTTTTAACATCTGTTCCATATACAAGCCGATATCAGGTATATCTTTAAATTTTGGAAATTTAAAGTTTATTATTTCTTGTGCATATTTTGATTCAATAAATGACATTCTAAACCTCTAATATTATTATATAGAAGATTTAGATTTTTGCAAACATGATATAGTTTTTAATACTATATGTAAACATTTTTAACTTATTCTTATTTTACTTGATAATTCCTTTATACAGCCGGATTGTAAGAGTTCATGTTCAATTTCACTAATCAATTTTTCTTTACATTTTTCCGTTACAATAACAATATCACTTGTATTATCAGATTGAATTTCTTTCATAAGAATTGTTTCTATATTAATTCTTTTGCTTGCAAAAGTTTTTGTAATATCGGCTATTCCGCCTATTCTATCTATAGTATGTAATCGTAAATAATATTTATTTTCTGTTTCAGAAATAGGTATAATTTCTGAATTGCCATCGTGAGTATGATTACATCTCATCATAGGTAAAATATAATCAGTTGTTCCGTATTCTCTTTCTATTGACAAAATATCTCCAACAACAGAACTTGCAGTTGCTAATCCGCCTGCTCCCGGTCCTGATAATGTAATTTTTCCTATAGGAAATCCTTCAAGTGTTACTGCATTTGTTACATAATCAATATGAGCCAGAGTTTCTTTTTTACTAACAAACATAGGATGAACTCTTATATCAATTTTACCTGAGTCATTTGTCGCATAAGCAACAAGCTTTATTTTATATCCAAGTTCATTAGCATATTTAATATCTTCAGATTTAATTTTTGTAATACCCTCATGGTATACATTTTGAAATTTTACACGATGATTAAATGCAATTGTTGCAAGAGTTGTAAGCTTATATGCAGAATCCAATCCCTCAACATCGTTTGTTGGATTAGCTTCAGCGTAACCTAAATTTTGAGCTTGCTTTAATACTACATCGTAAGATGATTTATTTACATCCATATTAGTTAAAATATAGTTTGTTGTTCCATTCAAAATTGCTTCTATTTTTGTAATTTTATTGCTTGCAAGTATTGTCTTTATAGGCATAATGATAGGAATACCACCTGCTATTGCAGCTTCATATAATATAACCGTATTATTTTTTTCTGATAACGCAAATAACTCCTCACCATGTTTTGCTAAAAGTTCTTTATTTGCTGTAACAACATGTTTTCCCTTTTCTATTGCTGATGTTAAAAGCTCTAATGCAGGATGAACTCCACCCATAAGTTCAACAATGACATTATTTTCTTTATTATCAATAATATCTTGCGGCTTATCAGTAAGTATTGAATAATCAAAGTTTTCAATATTCCTTTTTTTTGATGTATCCTTAACGGCAATTCCTGTTATTTCAACATCAGGAAAATTTTTTAAAGTATTATATACTTCTGTACCTACTACACCCAAACCTATCAAACCGATTTTAATTTTACTCATTTTAATATCCCTCTTTATTTATTGTACAATAAAATATACCAATTAATCAAATTTGTGAGATTATCCTGAAAAATGAGCAAAAAAAATCCTCTGATTTTTCAGAGGGTTCAAATTTTCTCTAGGAAGGAAATTTGTATAGTTAGGTTAGTGTGTTAGTTTTCTCTCTTTTTTTAAACGGTATCTTCTCTCTCATACTCTATAAGTTGTTTTCAACTTACATCTATATAAAGTATTTTAAATATGTTCGATTTCAACATGAACAATTTTTGTTACATATATTTACAATTCTATTCTGTTAGATGAACACTTGGAACAACACTCATTCCAGGTACTATATTGTATTTATTAAAATCAATTTTTTCATCAAAAACAATTTTAACAGGTATTCTTTGTACAATTTTTACAAAACTTCCTACAGCATTTTCAGGTGGAAATAAGCTTGATTTTGCTCCTGATGCTCTTTGTATACTGTCTATTTTTCCTTTAAATTTTTTCTTAGGATAAGCATCAATTTTAATATCAACAACTTGTCCTTTATGCATTTTACCTACTTGGCTTTCTTTGAAGTTTGCAACAATCCAAACATCATGAGGAACTATAACACAAAGAGGTGTTCCAACACCGACATACGCTCCTTTTTCTACTGTTCTGTTTGAAATTGTACCGTTTTGTGGTGCATAAATTTTTGTATATGATAATTCTAATGCTGCTTTATCCATATCGGCTTTAAGTGCCTTTATATCTGCATCTGCAACCTTGTTATTACCATTCATTACATTTTCGTCTGCATTTATTAATCTTGCTTGTGTGCTTTCATATTTTGTTTGAGCCATATCAAGCTGTTGTTTTGAAACAGCTCCGGTATTATACAATTTTTGATAACGTTCTAAATCAGCTTTGGCATTTTTAATTTCTATTTGTGATGCATTATAATTGGCTTGTGCTACTCTTTGAGCAGCAATGGCTTTCTCATAAAGAGATTTTGATTTTTCATATCTTACTTTATAATCTGCATCATCAATTATTGCAATAAGTTCACCTGTCTTTATCTGCTGATTGTCTTTTACTAATACTTTTATTATTTGTCCTGAAACCTTTGGGGCAACTTGTACGGTGTGATTTTCTACATAAGCATCATCAGTTGATTGAAAATGTGAGCTATATTCTATTATAAATGCACTTACAGCAATTATTAATATTAATACTATTGCTGTTATTGTTCGCTTAACACCTTTTTTATGTGTTTTATTGTTTGTTTGATTTTCTTCTGTAATTTCATTTTTATCTTGTTCCATTTTACACACCCCTATTTTTTTTATATCTTTATTGTTGAAAGTTTTGAAAGAGCATTTTCAAGATTATCCAGATATTTTTTTAATTCTTCCTTTTGTTCATTTGAAAAAATATTTAAAAATTCTTTTGAAATATCTAAAAGCATTTCTCTATGTGTTTCATATAAATTTTTCCCTTTTTGAGTAATACAAATTTTTTTTACTAATCTGTTGTTTTTAGTATCATTTTTTCGTACTATATATTCTTTTTTTTCAAGTGAACTAAGTATTCTCCCTGTTCGTACTCTATCTCTTAAAATGATTTTTGCTAAATCTCTTTGACAAATATCAGGATTGCGTAATATAGCATTTAAAGCCGCAAATTCATCTATTGAAACGTTAAGCTTACGTGATTCAAAAAAATTTTTTCCAAGACTTTCAATATATACAGCTAATTTTGCAATTTTATAAAAAATAGACTTATTATAATCTAAAAAGTCAGTATCATTTATCTTTTCCATATCCATCCCCTTATGTAACAAACAATATGTGTTGCATTTGTAACAAAGATATGTTATCATACTTTTAGAAAAATTGTCAAGATTAGAGGATAGTTATATGAAAATGAGAAATATAGCAGTGCTTTTAATTGCACTCGGTTTATTTAACTTGAGCATGCTTCCGGCTTTTTCTTTACAGGAGAATACTAAAAAGCAAACTGCTAAACAGCAAAAAGAACAAATGAAGTTATTTCAGCATCAGCTTAAAAAGCGTAAGTATGATGATAGTTACAAGTATGACTATGTAAATCTGGAATTTTGGAAGGCATTTAATGATGAAAATTTAGATAATTATATTAATTTAGCAATAAAAAATAATTATGATTTAAAAATAGCAACATTAAATGTTGATGAATTTTATCAAAATATGAAGCTTCAATTTGCAAATGAACTTCCACAAGGAGGTTTGGCTTTTGCACCTAACTATGGAAAAATTTTAAAACAAAATACCGGTTGGAATATGGCATTACCTGTATTAATAAATTATGAAGCTGATATCTTTTTAAAAAACAGAGATAAAACAAAAAGTACAAAAAAATTATATGAGGCATCTCAATATGATGAAAGAGCAGCATATATTTCTATTGCATCAAGCGTTGGAACAGTTTATTTAAATCTTGCAACACTAAATGATGTTATCGAATATCAAGAAAATATTGTTAAACTAAGAAAACAAATATATGAAATTATGCAAGAAAGTAATAAGCAGGGACTTATTTCTACATCTGATGTTGTAAAAGCCGATAAAGCTTATATTAATGGAACAACTCAATTAATTGATTATAAAAAAAATAAAATAAAACTTTTAAATCAGCTGGCAGTATTAATTGGAGAAAGTCCTGATAATATTGATAAATTAAAAATTTCAAAATTATCAGATATTAAATTTTCAAAAACAGTACCTGAAGAAATTTCAACTGAGGTTATTACAAACAGACCTGATTATTTAAAATCAGTAAAAATGCTTGAAAAAAGCGGTATTGACGTTAGAATAGCCAAGAAAGAATTTTTACCTACATTTAACATATCAGGTTTAGCATTATTTTTAACTCAAAATGGCGGAAGCGGATTGTTCAGCTCCGGTAATGGTATTTATAATATAGCCGCAGCGGCAATGTTACCTGTTTTAACAGGTGGTTCAAGAATTGCAGGTTTAAGATTGAGAAAAATTCAATACGATAAAATGCTTGAGAATTATCATAAAACAAATTTAACTGCAATTCATGAAATTAATGATGCAATGATTTCTGTAAAACGTGATTCTGAAAAACTAAGCAGACATAAAAAACAACTTCAGCTTGAAAATCAAGATTTCGGCTTTACTAAACAACGCTATGAGCAAGGAATAATTTCAAAACTTGATTTAATCCAAAGGCAAGAAAATCTTTTGAATGTAAATCAATTGGTAACAAATACACAAGGTATTTGTTACATTGATTATATTGACTTGTATAAAGCTACAGGAAGTATGTTATAATTTTTTTTAGGAGATGAATTAATGAAATACGCTGTTATATCTGATATACATGGTAATATGCAAGCTTTAGATGCAGTCTTGGAACATATTAAAAGTCAAAATGTAAATAAAATATTATGTTTAGGCGATTTAGCAATGGCAGGCCCTGAACCAAACAAGGTAATTGAATTTGTAAAAAATCAAAATTGGCAAATAATTCAAGGAAATACTGATAATATGATTGCTAATTATTCAGATATTTTATTTAATAAATTAAAACAAAATGCACCTATTATGGCTAATGCACTAAAATATGATGTTAGTGATATTAAACAGGAAAATATTGATTTTTTAAAAAATTTACCTGTAAATTTTGAATTAAATGTAGAAGATGTAAAAATACTAATGGTACATGGTTCTCCAAGAAAACAAGATGAGAATATATTTCCTAATCTCACTGATGATGAAGTTACACAAATGACATCAGCTACAGATGCAAATTTAATTTTATGCGGTCATACTCATATACCTTGCGGTTATCAATTAAAAAATAAAAAAACTGTTGTTAATGTTGGAAGTGTAGGCAGACCTTTTACTGATAAACCACTATCCTGCTATGCTATAATAAACATTGAAAATAGTGAATTTGAGGTTGAACACCATTATGTTGATTATGATAAAAATAAAGCAGCTGAAATATTACGATTAAGAAATTTTACGGGCTCTGATAAATTGGCTCAAATGCTTATTAATCCTGTTGAACGACATATTTAAAAATATTAATAATTTGTCTGTATATAGCTTTATATGATATAATTTTAATAGTATGGATGATGAATTACTATTATATTACACAAAAGACGGCTCTGTTGGGCTTTATAACAGCACTATATCTGATGTTTACCATTCTGCATACGGTGCATACTCTGAAGCATGCAATAAATTCATAAATCCTGCACAAATATCATCATATCTAAATACTAATAAAAAAATAAATGTTTTAGATATTTGTTATGGTATTGGATATAATACAAAAAGTTTATTAAATTATTTTTTTGATGATTTTTTAAAAAATAAAAATTGTATTTCTAAAAAATTAATTGACAATAATTTGTCATATAACGAAGCGATATATGGCGATAATAAAACCGATAAAATATTATCGAAAAGTATCTCTCCGATAGATGACGATAATATAATTGATAAAAGTTTTCAACCATATATCACATCGATAGATGGTGATAAAATTTTTAATGAAAATTCAAGAATAAGTATCTCATCGATAGATGGCGATAAAAATAATGAAAAAGAAATTAATAAAGAAAGTGAGTTTATAAAAAAAATATTTTTGGCAGGAGATAAAAAAACTAATAAGGAATTATTTTTTAACTCTAAAATTGATATTAATAAATTTATAAATAAAAATGAAAATTTAAAATATACAGATATAAATAAATCAAATGATATTGATTTAGAAAATAGTTTTAAAAAATCAAAAAATATTGAAGAAAAGATTATTGATGACTATGTTGGAATAAATAATAAAAAAAATGATTATACAATTAATATCAATGCAGTTGATATAGATAAGACTTTAATTAAAATTTCTCCTTTATTAAAAAATAAATCTAAAAAATTTAAACCAAAAGGAATAGGGATAAAAAAAGTTGATGAATTATTAAATGACAAAAAAAATACTTTTAAGAAATTATCTTACAATAAATGTGTTAATTATATTTTAATCATGAAATTGATTGATGAATATAAATATGAATATTTTTCAGATGATGTTATAAAATTTTTACGAAAAAAACAAAATCAAAAATATATTGATAAAAATATGGTGTTTTTTGCAAAATTTTATCTAAAAAATACATACAAACTAAAGGGAAGTAAAATTAAATCGGCCTTTTTACATAATATATATTATAGGTATATATCTAAGAGTTATAAAATGGCTAAAAAATTACTAAATGATAACAATATTTCTATAAATTTCAGCAATATAGATGCAAGAAAAATTTTTGATAAAAATTTTGAAAGATATGATGTTATATTTTTAGATGCATTTACACCTAGTAAAACTCCAATGCTATGGACGTATGATTTTATTTTAAAATTATATTCAATGTTAAATTATGATGGTGTAATTTTAACTTATACAAATTCTGCGCCTGTTAGAAATGCTTTTTTAAGTGCAGGTTTTTATGCAGGTAAAATTTTTAATAAAGAAGAAAATAAATTTACAGGAACAATTGCATCAAAAAATCCTGAGAATATTAAATATAAATTTAATAAATATGATTTAGGACTTATACATTCTAAATCAGGTATTATGTACAGAGATGAAAATTTAGATTTAACAGACTTACAAATTATTTCAAACAGAAATATTGAAGTTAAAGAAAGTAATTTACAATCTTGCTCCAATTTTATAAAAAACTATTCAGGTGATAAAAATGCAATCGTATGATGTGGTAATTGCCGGAGGTGGTACAGCAGGATGTTCTGCTGCATACAATCTTGGTAAATCTGGCAAAAAAGTTTTAATTATTGAAAAAAATATTCATTTGGGCGGAACTATGACTTCTGCTTTTGTTTCTCCTATGATGAATACTTCAAAAAATCAAATTAACACTGATTTTTTAGAAGCATTTATAAAACGAATGAAGCATTATAAAGGACAAATAACATATATTGACGGAAATATTGGCTGGTTTAATCCTGAACTTGCGAAAATTGCATTAGATGATTTAATGCAGGAGACAAATGTTGATATTTTATTTAATTCTAAAATTTCAAATTTAGATATATCTAATAAATATATCGAAGCGATTTATACTGATAATATTAATAATAAAGAAGATGAAATATTATCGACACCTATCGTAACGAGATATGTAATTGATACAACAGGAAATTGTGATGTTGGAAAAATAGCAAGATGTAATTTTTTGGAAAATAACTTGCAGCAGCAACCGACGAGTTTACGATTTATAATGAGTGGAATTAATTTAGAAAAATTTTCATCTTGGTTAATGGATTTTGATAAAGATAGAAATGTTACGACATGTTACAAAAGTGGTAATGAAATACACCTATCAACAGCATATACTTGGGATGCATCCAAGCAATGGGCTTTAAAGCCATTATTTGATGAAGGTGTAAGGGATGGAATAATAAAAGATGAGGATAGGAACTATTTTCAGGTATTTACAATTCCAGGAATGACTGATGCTATTGGATTTAACTGTCCGAGAATATATTTTAGAGATGAAATAAATCCGCTTGATGCAGAAAGTGCTTCAAAAGCTTTAATATTGGGTAGGCAAGCTATATTTAGATTATCTAAATTTTGTATAAAATACTTAAAGGGATTTGAAAAAGCATATATATCAAATATTGCGGATATGCTCGGTGTACGTGTTTCACGACGTATCAAAGGTAAATATGTTTACACTGTTGATGATTTAAAAAATGGTAAAAAATTTAAAAATCCGGTTTTAATTTCAAATTATCCAATAGATGTACATTCTAATAAAAATAACAAGTCTATTTTAGATACAAATATTGGTGAATATCAACTACCTGTAGAATCCTTAATGTCTTGCGATATAGACAATTTATTTGTTGCAGGTAGATGTCTATCCGCTGATTTTTATTCGCAAGCTGCATTAAGAATTATACCAAGCTGTTTTTCAATGGGAGAGGGCTTAGCAAAATATATTATAAAAAAAGATGTAGAACTTATTTCAAATAAAAAACTATTTTAATTTTATTATTTCATCAACTTGTTGTTGATTTAAAGTTTTTGCACCACCCAGCAAATATGTATTTAAAACTACTTGAGCATAGGATTCTGCAATTTCAAGCTTTTGATATGCATCTTTTATATTGTCAGATACAATTACAAAACCGTGATTAGCCATTAATGCTGCATTTCTGTTTTTTAAACATTTTACGGTGTTTTGTGCAAGTTCTATTGATGAAGGAAGTGCATAATCTGCAATTGGAATATCACCAAAATAAAAAGTATTTTCAGCCATTATTGGTTTATCTAAAGGAATATGTGCCGCTGCAAAAGATGATAAATATGGTGAATGAACGTGTAATACCACATTTACATCAAGTCGATGTTTATAAATTTCTATGTGTAAAAACTTTTCGCTTGATAATTTTTTTGAAGTATCGTCCAGCTTATTTCCGTCAAAATCCATAAGTAATATTTCATCTTCGCTTAAATCACCATTTGCAGAACCTGATGCTGTAATTAATATTTTTTCATTATACCTGCAGGACAAATTGCCTGATGTACCCGGAGACATGTTTTTTTCTCCTATTTTTTTTCCATACTTTATTAATAAATCAGTTAGTTCTTTCCTGCTCATATTATAAATTTTCTCCGTTCATAATTGTAGTTTGGTCTTCAATATCAGTTACAATAGCTTTTGTTCTGTATGGACTTGGAGGTGAAACAAAATCTGTATGTTCTTTGGTATTAATTTCTCCGTCTGATTTACCTAATTTATCAGGATTTTTAATTTCTAACCTATCATATTCTAAATCAGTTCCTTTTGTATTCATAGCCATTGATATACCTAAATATGTAGAATTTCTGATTATATCCCAGCCCAAATTAAGCTTAAAATCATCCGGTCCAAGTGCTACATAAAATGTTGCTTCTCTAAATTTTGAGTTTTTAGTAGATTGAAAATCGTATTCAATATCATTTGATAACTTGTAAGAACCATAAAATCCAAGAGTTAAATATTTATGAGCCCGCAAATACTCTCTTAAATAAATATTAGAATGACCATACCTGTATGCATCCATAGTTATTAATGGTGAATGATCATAGTATCCGCTTAAAAAATATCCTAATTCTTGTTTCCAATTTTTATATTGCGTTGTAAGTCGAGGTCCTATTCTTCCAATAAACTGCGTATCACCGGTACCGTACAATGCACTTGATGTCTGTCCTATTATATCTAATTCTAAATTTCTTAAATCATTATTTACAATATCCTCTTTTGAATATTTATGAGATCTGTTATATGAATAAATATTTTGACGTATTTCTGCCATATACTTAAATCTTGCAGTACCTATAGCATTAAAATTTTTAAAGTGAGAATCATTTCTATATTTGTCATTATCCTTATCTCTTGAATTTTGTTGAAACATACCTGCGGATGCTCTATGTGTAAAGAAGGTATTAGTATTTTTCAGCATAAATTCATCTGCTTTATATCCTCTTTCATATACTAATTCACCACCATATCCAAGCCATGATGAACCAAGAAACCATTCATCCATATAAGAATTAGCACCATATTGAGCCGTTAAATAATCATCAAGTCGTTGACGACCTTTTATCATAATATGCTTTGATGATGTATTATAACCTACATCAGTTTTATTAGTACCGCTTTTAAATTTAGCTATACCACCAAAACCAATTTTATCTCTTTTAGCAACAATAGGCATTAATTTTAATGTTGAACCGAATGGAGTTTCTAAAACTAATCCCGGCCCTGCATACATACCAAATTCAGGATAAGAACCAAGTTCAGGGAAATTTCCTTCAAAATAATCCTGTTCTTTATTGGTGTAGAAAGTAAAAGATGGAAGTGAAACTAGTTTTTTTCCTGCTTTATTGTATACTTTCATATTTTTTAATTGTATAGTATCATGTGATTTTTTGGCTTTAATATTTATATCACTTACTTTTACAACAAGTTTATGTGAATCAATATCTTTTATTATAAAAGTTTTATCACTTTCCGGAATAATCATTTTTGTAATTTCATCTCCAAAACCCGGAGAAGTTAGAGATAAAATGTTGTCATGTTCAGATGATATTTTACCGTTCGTTGATAGTATTGTATCTCCAAACATATATCCGTTTTCAGCGTGAATAGTGAAATTTAATTCAGATGTTTTAATATTATCAATAACACCTGTTTCTTCATTCATATTAATTTTCATATAATCACCGGAAACAACTTTATCTCCTTTAATAACTTTCACATTATCAAATGCCTGTATAATATTTCCCGCTTGGTTATATGTCATTCTATCGGCAGTAATAATTGTTCCTTGTTTTGGAAATGTTATTTCAATATTACCAACAGCTTCCATTTCTTGAGTTTGCGGCAGGTACTTTACAGTTTTGCATTTCATAAATGCTTGAGTTTCCGATTTTTCTTCATTAGCAACTTCATTTACTTCTTCTTGAATTGAACCGTTTGCATCTACGTATGTACTATTATCTTTATTTTTGTCAGTTTTATTATTTTTAAATTTTGCAATTTTTAACCTGAATTTTTTTAAAGGCGGCATTGTTTTTTTGCTTGAATAGTCAAAAGAGCCGGTAAAATAAGGTCTAAATTTTTTATTATATTCCATTCGTTGTTCATCTATATTTTTTTGATGCTCATCATTTAATGTCGGAGCAGATTTAAAGAAATTTTCACCTGTAAAATCAGAAAATTCTGACATACTATTTGATTTTTCATCAATTGTTATTTCCTCTACCGAAAAAACAGGCATTATAAAAATAAAAAATGAAATTAATGTAACTGTTATATTTTTAATATTTATCAATTTTATACCTCTATGACTATATATAATCTAATGGATTAACAGGTTTACCTTTTACTCTTACCTCAAAATGGCAATGAGGTCCTGTACTGTAACCTGTTGTTCCTTCTTTACCTATAACTTGTCCTTTTGATACATAAGCTCCATTTGAAACAGATACAGAATCTAAATGGGCATACAATGTAGAAATGGAATTACCATTTATATTTCCGTGATCAATAATAACAACCTTTCCATATCCGCCATACCAGCCGGTATAGATAACTTTACCGGAATTTGATGCTCTGATAGAACCTTTGTATTGTCCGCCTATATCAACTCCGGAATGGAATGAACGGCTATTAAATATCGGATGTCTTCTCCAACCGAAAGGAGAAGTTATTCTTCCGGCAATCGGCTTTATAAAACCGGATGAAATATATCCTGTCGATTGTTTATCTGATGAACGATTTATCATTGTTTTTAAGCTTGCAGATTGTTTAGCAAGTTCTTTTTCAGCTTTTTCGTATGCTACACGATTTGTCCTAAGCTGATGTATCATATTTTCATTTTGTTGTATATCATGTTGTATGGATTGCTGTTGATAATTAATTGTTTTTATTGAATGAGCAAGCATACGTTTTTTTTGTTCAATGTTATATTTTAAAAGTGCAATTTCTTTTGCTTTTGACTTTGCTTTTTCTACTCTTTTATAATCCTGTTTTATTAGCTTTGATTCAAAATACATTCTATCTAAAAAAGTGTTAAAATCTTTAGCAGAAAGAAGTAAAATAAAAAATCCTTTACGCTGTGATTTATAAACCTTTCTTATTCTGGTTTTCATTCTAAAATCAAGGAATGAAAACTCATAAGAAGCAGTTTGCAGTTTTTTTTCAAGCTCTGCAAGTTCATTAGTTGTAGATTCAAGTTTTGCTTTAGAATTTTTTAAGCTCGATGTGGTATTTTCAAGTTTTTGTTGATTTTTATATAGTTTATTATGCTCAATTGTTTCCAACCATTTTAAGTGGTTTATTTTAGTACGGGCTTGTTCTTTTGTTTTTACAGTTGCAGAAAAAGAACATGGCATACAAAATACAACTGTTAGCATTAACAGCAGTATGTTAACTATGTTTTTTACTGTAAAAATCTTTTTCACCTTATATACCTAACGTAACATCAATGGAAGCAGCAATAATCCTACTGTCCAAGCAATAAATGTAACCGCTATTATACCGATTATCAACTTTTGATGTTGTCTGAAAAATTCCATAAATTACCCCTTATTTAATAATATTTTATTATTAAAACATTAATTTTGCAATTATGGCTATATATATTTGCAAAATTTGTTAAAATCGTTTAATATAATCTTATGAAATATCAATTTTTAAATTTTGCACTGGATGAAAAAGATTTATATAATCAAGATTCATCTATGATTGATTCCATTTTAATTCAAAATAATAAATCTCAATTAAATAATATTTATGAGTTTTATAAAAATGATAAACCTATTTTATTTATAAACGGTTTTATGGGAACAGGTAAGATACAACTTGTTAATTATTCTTTAAATTTTTTATCTGATGAAACTGTAGTATTAAAACATAATTGCTTTGAAACAACTATTCTTGATGATATATTTTTAACATTTTTCGAAGAATTTAAAAAGCTTGAAGCTCAAAAAATTATTGAAACTCCAAAAATTAAATCAGAAAATTTTAACCAAAAAATACATTCTTATTTATCAACTATTGAAAAACCAATACTTATTATTTTAAATTCTTTTGAAGCGTTAACAAAAGAGAATAATGCAGAAATTATTAATTTTTTACTCCACTTAAGTTCATTTAGAAAAATAAAAGTAATAATTGTAGGAAGAACCTTTAAATCATCAATGTTTCCTGATAATTATGTTTTAGACAGGGTTACAACATCTTTTCTTGAAAAATCACTTTTTGAAAAGTATCTTAAAGATAATAAGTTTAAGTATAATAGCAAAGTATTGGATGATTTATATAAATATACCAGAGGATATTATTTCTTTTTAATTCTTACTTTAAAAATTTTACAAAAAAAACAACTTACTGCTGAAACATTTTTAGAAACATTTAAGAAAAGCTTTTTATCTTATTATGAATTTTTATTATCAGAAACATTTTATCTAATACCAGCACAGGCAGTACGATTTTTTTGGTTTTTGTGTTTGATAAGACATGGTGTAAGTATAGACTTATTAAAGCAAATAAGAATGTATGATGAAGATTCTATAAGAACTTTAATAGAAAATAAAATCGTTACTGAACAAAATAATCAAATATTTGTTCAAGATTATTTTAAAGATAGAGTTGAGGCATCTATTCAAAAAAATATTGCTTTAAAAATTCACCAAAACATTATTGATATTTATGAGCAACAGCTTCCGCTAAAGCCGTTTGAAAGAACTATATTACTTTCAAGACAAACAATGCGAAAAGAAATCGAATATCATTCGATGTTTTTACCTACTAAACGTCAAATAACAAAAGATGAAAAAGCAAATGAATTAAGCTATGTTACATATTCAGAAGCAGCCAATGATGTTATAAATCAGGATGTTCAAAATAATGATGCAAATAAACAAAGCTTATTTGTGAATGAAGAACCTAAAAAGGTTCAACAGGAACAGCCGATAAATTTAGCCAATTCTTCTGCAGGTAAAAATGTACATATAGATTTAAGTAAATTGGGTTTTGAGAAAAAAGATTTACCTTCAAATATTACACCGCAAGAAGAAAAAATGCTTTCAGACAGTGTAAAAAGTGTAGAAAAACAAAATCAAGTTCAAAATAAAACTCCTATAATTCAAAATGAAATAAATATTACATTAACTGATATAATGATTTTTGCTGAAAAACAGGAAAGAAATTATCAATATGCACAAATGATTGAACTGTACGCTAAAGCATTAACATACAAAGACGACAATGATTATTATGTCTACCTTCCTACAATATATTCAAAACTTGGATTGGCTTATCAAAAAATGTCAAATTTTGATAACTCAATAAAATTCTATACACAGGCAAAAGAATTTTATGAAAAGACATCAGATATTGTAAAGGCAAATCAAGTTAAATATGATATAGCCAACGTATATTATGAAATATACAAATTAGATAATTCAAAAGCTTTACTTGCAGAGATAATTAATACAAAAGATATGCCTGATGAGTTAGTAACAAAAGCATATATTTTACTTGCAACTATTGAAGATGGTCTATCCAATACGGACAGTGCCTATGAATATTATCAAAAAGCAATAAATTTAGCAAGTTTATCTATGGAACCGCAGGTTTTAGCCGAATTATATTTTAAGTATGCGTTAATAGCAGATGATAGAAATGATGTAAATACTGCTCTTGATTATTACACAAGATGTATAAGTATTAATAAGGATGAAAAAACTAATACTTATCTCTCATCAGCTTATTCAAATATAGCAACTATATATTTGGAAAGAAATCAAAAGCCGGAAGCTGTTAAATACTTCATAAAATCCTATGAATTAGACGAAAAAAATAAAAATTATGACGGTATGTATTTTTCTGCCTCAAAACTCGTACAAACGTTAAGGCGTACAGATGCAAAAAAAGCTGCTGAGTATTTAGTTAAAGCTAAAGAATGTGCTAAGAAAACAGGTGATAAATTCTATATTGCATCTTCATATCTTGCTGCAGGAGATTTCTACTATAATTTACAGGATAATGAAAAAGCTTTGTATGAATATTTTAATGCTTATGAAGTTGCAAAAAACAATTTTAGCAGAGATAATTTAAATAAAATTCAATTAAGAATTGATGATATAAAGTTCAGAATTGGTGAACAAAATTATGAACAAATAAGATTAAAATATAGAAATGAGCTTAATGGATAATATATTTAAAAAATTTGAACAAATATTTTTAGAAAAAAATAAAAAGCTGAATTTAATATCAGAAAATGATGAAAAATATTTATATGAAAAACATATTTTTGATTCTCTGTCTATAACTAAGTTTTTTGAGAAAAATGATATAACTAAATTTTCTACAATACTTGATATAGGAACAGGAGGAGGTTTTCCTGCTATACCGATTGCAATTCAGTATCCATATATTAACGTTACTGCAATTGATAGTATTAAGAAAAAAATTAATGCTGTTAATGAAATTTCTCAAGAACTTGGATTAAAAAATCTTACAACAATATGCGATAGAGTTGAGAATATAAAAGATAAAAAATTTGATATAGTTGTTACAAGAGCAGTTGCAAAATTAGATTTGTTAATAAAATATGCAATTCCATTGCTGAATAAAAACGGTTTTTTGATAGCTTACAAATCTAAAACTGTAAATGAAGAAATAGATATTTCAAAAAATATTCTAAAAAAATATGGTGCGAAAATTGTTGATATAATAAATTATACTCTACCTACAGAAGAATATTATGAAAGGAATTTGGTGATAATAAAAAATGCTTAACATTAAACCTTTTTTGCCTGTTATAATGTTAACTGTTTCAAATATATTTATGACATTTGCCTGGTATGGGCATTTGAAATATAAAAGCACATCATTATTAATAGTTATTCTTGTAAGCTGGGGAATAGCTTTTTTAGAATATTGCTTTCAAGTACCTGCAAATAGGATAGGACATGAATATTATTCAGCAGCACAATTAAAAACTATACAAGAAATAATTACTCTTGTTGTATTTTCTGTATTTTCTGTTTTATATTTAAAAGAATCTTTCAGATGGAATTATCTTGTTGGCTTTTTATTTATAATACTTGCGGCTTTTTTTATCTTTAAAAAATGGTAATAAAATAAATTAATCCGTTAGAATTACCCAATTAGGTATAGTAAAAAAAGTATAAGAAGGTTTTAATATAATTAATCTTTTTCATACTTCCAGCTATTCTTAATTGAGCCATTTTATGGCTCTTTTTTTTATATATAGTTAAATTATATTAATAATTTTTAGGTTTATAACTATGTTTATGTTAAAATGTAGTCGGATAGTTAAGGAGGATAGTTTTGACTCAACAAAATATGTTTTCAGACGGAAAAATTGTTCCGGTAAATATTAGAGAAGAAATGAAACGTTCATATATAGATTATGCAATGAGTGTAATCGTAGGTCGTGCCTTACCTGATGTAAGGGACGGTTTAAAGCCGGTTCACAGAAGAATATTATTCGCAATGAATGAACTCGGTATGACACCCGATAAACCGTTTAGGAAGTGTGCAAGAATTGTCGGTGAAGTTTTAGGTAAATACCATCCACACGGTGATTCTTCAGTTTATGAAGCACTTGTTAGAATGGCACAAGATTTTTCGACAAGATATTTAACTGTAGACGGTCATGGAAACTTTGGTTCTGTTGATGGCGATTCTGCAGCTGCTATGCGTTATACGGAAGCAAGAATGCACAAGATTACTCAATCTATGCTTGCAGATATTGATTGTGATACAGTTGATTTTATGCCAAACTTTGATGGTTCATTACAAGAACCAACAGTTCTTCCCGTAAGATTACCAATGTTATTGTTAAATGGTACATCAGGAATAGCTGTAGGTATGGCAACAAATGTTCCTCCTCATAATGTTTGCGAAGTAGTTGATGGTTTGGTTGCAATGATAGATAATCCTGATATTACTGTATCTGAACTTATGCAATATATTAAAGGACCTGATTTTCCGACTGCAGCAACAATTGTCGGTTTAAATGATATAAAACAAGCTTATGAAACAGGCAGGGGCTCTATAAAAATGCAAGCTGTTTCATCTTTTGAAGAAATATCAGGCGGAGCAGGCCGTCAATCTCGTACTGCTATTGTTGTTACTGAAATTCCTTATCAAGTTAATAAATCTGATTTAATATTAAAAATAGCAGACTTGGTAAAAGAACAACGTATAACAGGAATTTCAGATATTAGAGATGAATCTGACCGTGAAGGTATGCGTATTGTTATTGAATTAAAACGTGATGCAAAGCCGGATGTTGTTAAAAATAATTTATACAAATATACTCAACTTGCAACTACTTTTGGTGTAAATTTGCTTGCTTTATGCGATCAACAACCAAGATTATTGAATTTACAGCAAGTTTTGTCTGAGTTCATTGCTCATAGGGTTGAAATTGTAACAAGAAGAACTATTTATTACTTGAAAAAAGCAAAGGTTAGAGCGCATATATTAGCAGGTTTAATTATTGCACTTGGCTCATTAGATGAAGTTATTGAACTTATTAAATCTTCTAAAACAACTGATGATGCAAGAATGGGCTTGATGAGCAGATTTGGTTTAGATATTGATCAGGCAAATGCAATTCTTGAAATGCAATTAAGACGCTTAACCGGCTTAGAACAAGATAAAATTAAAGCTGAATATGATGAATTAATTAAAAAAATTGCAGAATATGAAGGTATACTTGCTGATAGACATAAAGTATTGAATATTATCAAGAATGAATTATTAGAAGATAAAGAAAAATATGGTGATGATAGAAAAACACAAATAATAGCAGAGCAAAATGAAATGAGTATTGAGGATTTAACTCCGAATACGCCAATGGCAGTATTTATTACTCATCAGGGATATATAAAACGTATTGCTCTTGATACATTTGACAGACAAAACCGTGCAACAAGAGGTAAATCAGGTATCAAAACCAAAGAAGATGATGATATACAACACTTCTTTACTGCAATGATGCATGATAAAGTTTTGTTCTTCTCATCTAAGGGTACTGTTTACAGTTTAAATGTATACGATTTTCCTGAAGGACAGCGTCAAGCAAAGGGCTTACCTATTGTGAATGTACTTCCGATTGCTCAGGATGAAAAGATTACTGCAGTTGTACCTGTTAGCGAGTTTTCACATAACCTTAATTTAATAATGCTTACTAAAAAAGGATATATAAAACGAATTGAACTTGATAACTTTGCAAATATTCGTAGAAACGGTATTATAGCAATTGGACTTGAAGAAAAAGATGAGTTAAATTGGGTAAAACTTGCAAAAGGTAATGACGAAATAATTATCGGTACAAAATGCGGTATGGCAATAAGATTTAAAGTTGAAGATTTAAGACCTCTCGGTAGAAGTGCAAGAGGTGTAAATTCTATGAAATTGCGTACAGGTGATGAAATTATCGGATGTGATATAGTTCCTAAAAATTATGATGCTGATTTACTTGTAGTAACATCAGACGGTTTTGGTAAAAGAACAAAACTTTCTGAATTTAGAACTCAAAACAGAGGCGGAATGGGCTTAATTGCAACTAAATTTAAGACAAAAGATTCACGACTTGTTGCTTTGACTATAGTATCAGAAGATAATGAAATCATGTTAGTTACTGCAAATGGTATTGTATCCAGAATAAAAGCGAGTGATATTTCTCAACAAGGCAGACCGGCAACAGGTGTAAGGGCTCAAAATCTTGTTGAAAATGATACTGTTGTATCAGTTAATAAAATTGTAGCAACAGATACTGATAACAAAAAATCTGATGAAGATAGTGTAAATGAAGATATTACACAAACAAAATTAATATAATAATTACATTAAAATAAATGACATTAAATGATGTATTCTTTTATTTATTTAAAGAATACATCATTTTTTCAAACTCAGGAAAAGATATTCTTACCCAATCAAAATCTTTTATTACTATATTATGTTTACAAATTAGTCCTGCTACGTAAAGAGACATTGCCATTCTATGGTCTTTAAAAGACGATAATTCGCAATCACCATTTAATACTGTTTTACCATTTATAATAAACCCATCAGGTGTTTCTTCTATGTCTGCATGAAGCTTTCTTAATTCACTAACTATTGCTTTTATTCTGTCTGTTTCTTTGTTTCTTAAATCTTGTGCATCTTTAATAACAGTTGTACCTTTTGCTTGAGTTGCAAGTACAGCAATAATAGGTAATTCATCAATCAAGCGAGGAATTATATCACCAGATATAACACAAGCTGATAAATCTGATGTTTTAATTCTTAAATCTCCTACCGGCTCATTAGAAATAATTCTTTTATCTAAAATTTCAACATTACCGTTCATCATTTTAACCACATCAAGTAAACCTGTTCTTGTTGGATTTAATCCTACATTTTTAATAATAATATCTGAATTTGGAACAATTAACCCTGCTGCAATGAAAAAAGCCGCTGATGAAATATCACCTACAACATTAATATCTTTTGGTTCAAGAACTGATTTCTCAATTTTTGTGGTATTTTCATTATTTGATATGCTTGCACCAAGATATTCAAGCATTAATTCTGTATGATTTCTGGATTTATATGGTTCAGTATATTTTGTAATACCTTCAGCAAATAAACCTGCTAATAAAATACAAGATTTTACCTGTGCTGATGCAAGTTTTGAAGAATAATCAATACCATGTAAATTACTTGAATGTATCTTAAGAGGAGCTGTATAATTATCAGACTCTATATTTGCACCCATTAATGAAAGAGGTTCAATAACACGTTTCATTGGACGTTTTGAAAGTACATTATCACCTATAAGTACAGAGTCGAATGTTTGCCCTGCAAGAATACCTGAAGTTAATCGCATTGTAGTACCGGAATTACCACAATCAAGCTCAACACTTGATTTATGTAATTTTCCTGATGATATTAAAACAAGTGTATCATCAGATAAATATTCATAAGATATTCCTAAATTTTTAAACAAATTTAATGTAGAATTACAATCTGCACATTTAGAAAAATTATTTATTTTTGATTTTCCTTTTGCCAAAGACAACATCATAACAGCTCTGTGTGAGATTGATTTGTCAGACGGTATAACAATTTGACCGTGTAGCCCATTTTTATTTTTTTCAACAATTTTATCCATAATTTTATTTTAACATAAACCAAATGGAGGATATATTCAATAATTAATTAAATAAAAAAAATAGTATGCCGATAAAAATATTACAATAAGAACCGAGTTAATCGGTTTCTTACCTCCTCCCCAAGTCTGATAGCTGTCATTTTGACAGCTTTTTTTTATAAATAATTTATTAAACGCTCATTTCGGGAAATGGCTAACTTAAAAAATGGAAAACAAACGCCATTTCTTATCCTCAATTTTGCGTTAATTTATTGTTCATTTAAGTAGATGTCTGTAAAATACAATACATAAACTTCTTTTTAATTTTTTGTGTAAAATTGTATATAATTACCTAATTTTTATTATTTTCTTACTTTGTTTTCATTTCCGTTAATTAAACGTTTAATATTTTCTCTATGTAAATATACAATATAAATTGCACCAATTGCACAGTATATTATGTAAGATATTGGCTGATGAAACAAAAACATTAATATCGGTGCAAATAAAACTGATATAATAGAGCCAAGTGAAACATATTTTGAAATATATGTAATAGTACTCCATATTACTGCAATAATTAAACCAACCTGCCAATTTAATGCTAAAATAGTACCAACTCCTGTTGCAACTGATTTTCCACCTTTAAACTTTAAGAATAGCGGCTTACTATGTCCAATTATTACCCCAAGAGAAGCAATTACCGCAGGCAATCCGATATTTGAAAATGATTGGATAAAATGTATTGCTAATAAGACAGGAACAGCACCTTTTAGTGCATCTAAGAGCATTACAATAAAGAAATAAGGTGTTCCTAAAACTCTTTTTACATTTGTAGCTCCTGTAGAACCTGAACCGACATTTCTTATGTCCTGTCCTGTTTTAAGTTTAACAATAATATATCCCGTAGATATTGAACCTATTAAGTATGAAATTATAAATACACCAAAAATAATACCAATTTTAATCATTTTTCCTCCTATCTAAATAAAAGTACGTATGTTATATCCGGCTCTGCTGATATATCCTTAGGTAAGTTTTTCCATAATTTAATATGTATACATGAAGGATAATCTTTTATATTAAAATCTGTTTCCGGCTGATATGGTGAACCATTATTGCAGCCACCATCAACTCCACATGCTGAGCCCAAATGGATAAAATCCTTAAATTCATAAATATTCTGTCGTATATTAGGTTGTTGATTAAATTTTATGTTTTTTGTTCTGTCTACACTAGCATATTTATAACCTAAATCAACAGCATTTAATCCCTTTAATACAAGCTTAAATCCGTATTGACCGCTTAAATCAAAAATACCCCCCTTATAAGAAGATATATTATATACAACTCTTATGGTATTTTTATCTTTTGAATAATTAATTTTTTCTGGAATAAATTTATCTACATCTTTACATTGTTCTATAGTTTTATTATCAAAATATGGATGTTCAATACCAATTAACAAAATAGGATTATTAACATAAAGACTTTCTTCTGACAAACCTTTTATAATATTATTACCGTTACGTTTGCCTGTACAGCTTGAAGTTTCATTCATCCAAGGTTTATTATCAATAATTTGTCCGAATACCTGTTCTGATGGCTCATAATTATTTGTATTAAATATACTTTTTTTAACATAGTATTTTCTAATATTTAAAATTTCTTGTTTAGTCTTACCATTAAAATCAAGCATTTTATTTATCGTTATACTGCCTGCTTTCCACATTTCATCACTATAGTATTCTTTTAACAAAGATGGTTTGGATGATTCCTGACTATTTTCTTTTTGTACGTCAGGTTGATTTTTTGATTGTAAATTATCAGAATCATAATGCATTGATATCATATTAAGCCCTGTTGTATCAGATACTTCAACTTGTTTTGCCGTATTATTAAATAAAAATTCTGATATAATTATTGGAATTAATATTACAAGAAATATAGAACTCTGATTATTGTTTATCATTAATACTCCTTATTTAATTATTTTATCGTAAAATAATTAAAAAGTTTATATCCGATTTTGTTTTGGTATTTTTGGGTTTCTTTTTCCATAATTTAAAATGAATTGATGCCGGATATTTAATAACAGCATAGCTTAATTCCTTTTGATAAGGTACAGCATTGTTACATCCACCTTTTACACCACAGGCAGTTCCAAGTTGTATAGAGTCTTTAAATTTATAAATATCTGTAGATATGTTATTTTTCTCGATAAATACAATATTTTGAGTATTATCTGCAAAAGAATAATCAAATCCTAAATCACGAGCATTTAACCCTTTCAATAAAAAATTTCTGCCAAGTGTACCTTTATATTCTGATACTTCAAATATAACCTTAATTGTATTTTCATCTTTCGAATAATTTATTTTTATCGGCTGTAAATAATCAATTGGAGAACATTGTGCTTGCGGTTTTTCATCAAAATTTAACCTGTCTAACCCAATTAAAACTGTAGGATTGTTAATATATCTGCTTTCTTCAGATAAGCCCTTATTTGCGTTTTGACCTTTTCCCTTACAAGTTACGGCTTCTATTCCAAGCCATGGTTTTTTATCTGAAATTTTACCGAAAACTTCATCGCTTGGTGTATAATTCCTATTCTTAAATATGCTTTTTTCTACATAATCTTTTCTTAATTTGTAAATTTCTTTTTTAGTCTTACCGTTATATTCACTCATAGGATTGAGCGGAATGCTTCCTGTTACCCAAAATTCATCTATATTTTGCGACAAAAAATTTATATCCAACCCATCATCATAATCCGGCTGTTTTTGTTTATTTTGTTCTGATTTTACAGCGGAATTATCTTTTATTTCTTGTTCTTCAACTTTTTTAAATGGGTTATTATATGTAACATTAATTTTTATGTCATCTATCTGATTATTTTCTTCAAATTCATCAAAATTTTCTACCCACGGTTTATCAGAAGAAAGTTTTAATGCTTCATCTTTTTTAAATATTTCAAAATCCGGTTTTAACGTATAAATAATTGTTCCGCTAAAAATAATCAAAATAGCAATTAAAACTTTTTTAAATTGATTATCAGGATGTTTTTGCATTATAAAAATCTCGTTTTAAAAATTATGATAAATCCCAGCGTCCGCAAGTTCCGCCCCAACGAGCAATAACATTGCCTTGTATATCTTGAATATTTTCATAATGCGGGTGTTCATGTTCATCCATACCTTCAACAATAGTAACAACTTCACATTGATTAGAACATCCGTTACATTCGCAGGTTATTGAAGCAAAATGCATATCTCCTACTTCCCAGCCCCTAAATGTTGTCGGTTTCTCTGTATATTGATAATTTTCCATAGCAAGTAATGCTGCTCCAATTGCACCCATTGTTTGATGATTTTCCGGAACAACAATTTCCGTATTTAAAGCTTCTTCAAATGCTTTAACCATACCTTTATTACTTGCAACTCCACCTTGAAAAGATATTGTAGGCAACAAATCCTTTCCCAATGCTAAGTTGCTTAAATAATTCCTTGCAAGTGCCTGACAAAGTCCATATAACAAATCTTCCACAGGATAACCCAATTGTTGTTTATGAATTAAATCACTTTCTGCAAACACTCCGCATCTTCCTGCTATACGTGCAGGATTTGTTGATTTTAACGCAGTTGCACCAAATTCTTCAATAGGTACATTTAATCGTTGTGCCTGATGATCAAGAAAACTTCCTGTACCTGCAGCACATACTGTATTCATCGCAAAATCTGTTACTATTCCATCTCTTAATATTATAATTTTGCTGTCTTGACCACCAATTTCAAGAATAGTTTGCACGCCGGGAATATTTATACTTGCAGCAACGGCATGTGCTGTTATTTCATTTTTTATAATATCAGCTCCAACCAAAGCACCGGCAAGATTTCTTCCACTTCCTGTTGTTCCGACACCTTGAATATTATATTCTTGTTTCGCATTTGATTTTAAATGTTTTAAGCCCTCTTGTACTGCTAAAACAGGTTTTCCGGCAGTTCTTAGCATATAACTATCAACATATTTTCCGTTTTCATCAACAATTGCAACTTTTGTAGTTACAGAGCCAACGTCTATTCCTAAATAAGATGTTAATGACATTTCAATTTACCCCTTTTTCTAATAGTTTTATAATAACATAAAAATATAAAAAACTATTTTATGCAAAACTTAATCTGAAAATTTGTTCCATACTTCATCAAATTCGTTATGTACTTTTTTAAGTGCTTTTACAATTAAATAATCAAATTCTAACTCACGACCGCCTTTTATCACTTCAAAACTCTTTTCATGAGAAATTGGCTCATGATATGGTTTTTTGGTACGCAATGCATCATATACATCAGCAACTGCAAGTATTCTTGCTTCTAATGGAATAGCACTACCTGCAATATTATCAGGATAGCCAAGTCCATCATAACGTTCATGATGATAACGTACTATATTCATAGTCATCTCAAGAAAGCTGCTTTTTCCTACATTATCACTAATATTTTTTAGCATATTATATCCGATAATAGTGTGCTGCTTCATTTGTTCATATTCTGAATTGGTTAATTTACCTTTATTATGGATAATATTATCAGGAAGCCATATTTTACCTATATCGTGTAATGGTGCAGCAAGTTCTAAATCTTTTATAAATTCTGGTGTTATATTTTGTTTGTATATAGGTTTTGTTAATTCATTGGCTAATATAACGGAATATCTTTTTACACGCTCAAGATGATTTTGTGTATCATCATCTTTGGATTGATTTAATGTTGCTGATGAAAAAATTTTTTCCATTCTTAAATTCAGTATTTTATTTATTTCATCTCTGTTATTTTTTTCTTTTAAATCACTTAATTTTAATTGAATTTCTACATGTGATAAAATATCATTTGGCTTAAATGGAATAGGTATATAATCGTCGGCACCGCATGAAAATGCTTCTACAATTTTATCTGTTTCAGGTTGTCCTGAAAATATAATAAGCGGAATTTTTTTGTATAAATCATTATTTTTTAATTTTTTACATGATTTAAAATTACCTGTTTTATTATCAAACAAAACTAAATCAATACCGGATGGAACAATATCTAAGGCACTTTCTACAGAAGAAACTGTTTTAATTTCATAGTTATGTTTGGATAACAATAAAGATAAAATTTTTAGGTTAGTTGCATTTTCATCAATAATTAATATTTTCATTAAGCATACCTTTAATGTTTATGATACGATTTTATCATAATAAAAATTTAAAACAAGGTGAATTATGAGCAACGAACAAAAAATTATTGTAACATTATCAGGAGAAGATAGAGTTGGTATAGTTATGGAAATAACAACCGTACTTGCAAAATATAATGTAAATGTTGAAGATATAAAGCAAACTCTTATGCAATCTCAATTTGTAATGTTTTTATTAGGTGATATTTCAAAATCTAATTATACATTTAAGGAGATTAAGCAGGCACTTCTTGATAAAGCAAATGAATTAAATATGGAAATCTGGATTCAAAAAAAAGAAATATTTGAAAAAATGCATAGTATATAAAATTTACTTTATGATTTTTTTACATTAGTTTTTTTTTGTGATATTTATATAACTGTACACAGCAGAATATAAATATAGGATTAAAATAATGGATATAGAAAAACTACGTAATATAGCAATAATTGCTCACGTTGACCATGGTAAAACGTCAATGGTTGACTGTAT
This sequence comes from uncultured bacterium, assembly GCA_902776035.1. Classification (GTDB taxonomy): domain Bacteria; phylum Cyanobacteriota; class Vampirovibrionia; order Gastranaerophilales; family Gastranaerophilaceae; genus UBA6984. The sequence goes on along the minus strand of CACYOO010000005.1, from coordinate 6,590 downwards.
GTTAAAGCAAAGCGGTGCTTTTCGTGAAAATCAGCAAGTACAAAATTGTGTTCTTGATTCAAATGATTTAGAAAGAGAAAGAGGAATAACAATTCTTTCTAAAAATATTTCAGTAGATTACAAGGGCTACCATATAAACGTTGTCGATACACCCGGACACGCTGATTTTGGCGGAGAAGTAGAACGTGTTTTAGGTATGGTTGATGGAGCATTACTTATTGTTGATGCTGCGGAAGGTCCTATGCCGCAAACAAGATTTGTGCTTTCAAAAGCTTTAGAATTAGGTTTAAGAATTATTGTTGTTATAAATAAAATTGATAAACCGGCAGCTGATCCTGACAGGGCATTAGACAAAGTATTCGATTTGTTTACCGAATTAACCGATGATGAAGATTTACTTGATTTTCCTGTAATATATGCAAGTTCGCTTCAGGGAATTGCAAAAAAAGAAATGTTTGAGGAAAGTACAAGCATTGCTCCTTTAATGGATTGTATAATTGAAAATATTAAACATCCTGAAGGTGATCCTGATGCAAATTTACAATTCCATGTTACAACACTTGATTATAACGATTATGTAGGAAGAATTGCTATCGGAAGAATTAAAAACGGTCATTTAAAATCTCAGGAAACTCTTTCATTAATAAAAGCTGATGGTTCAATACAAAAATGTAAAATCACTAAATTATTTGGTTTTAAAGATTTAGGCAGAGTTGAAATACAAGAGGCATCTGCAGGTGATATTGTCGGTATTGCAGGATTTGCAGAAGTTCAAATTGGTGAAACAATATCTTCTCTTGATAATCCGCAGGCATTACCTTTAATTCACATTGATGAACCGACATTAAAAATGAATTTTTCAGTTAACGACAGTCCTTATGCGGGAACAGAGGGTAAATTTGTTACTTCACGTCAATTAAGAAAACGTCTTTATGATGAACTTGAAAAAAATGTTAGTTTACGTGTCGAAGATACAGAAAACACTGATAAATGGGTAGTTTCAGGTCGTGGTGAATTGCATTTAAGTATTTTAATTGAAACAATGCGTCGTGAGGGATTTGAGTTCCAGGTTTCTAAGCCGGAAGTTATTTATAAAACTATAGATGGTGTACAAAAAGAACCATACGAAAACTTATTTATTGATGTACCTGATGAATGTACCGGCTCTTGTATTGAACGACTTTCAGGCAGAAAAGCACAAATGGAAGATATGCAGTCAACAGGTACACGTACTAAGTTGAAATTTGTTATACCCGCTCGTGGTTTAATCGGTTTTAAGGGAGAATTTATTCGTATGACTCGTGGAGAGGGCATAATGTATCATACATTCTTTAAATATGATGATTTAGCCGGAGATATTCCTAAACAAAGAATGGGTTCGTTAATTGCATGGGAGCAAGGTGAAGCAGTTCCATATGCACTTGATCAGTTTGCTGATAGAGGTACTTTCTTTATCACTCCTAAAACAAAAGTTTATAAAGGAATGATTGTTGGTGAAGGAAATAGAGCACAAGATGTTGCAGTTAATGTTTGTAAAACTAAAAAATTAACTAACATGCGTACATCAACTGCTGATGCTATGGTTGTTTTAAAAGCACCTAAAATATTATCTCTTGAAGAAGCTTTGGATTATATTGCTGATGATGAACTTGTTGAAATTACTCCTGAAAACATAAGAATGCGTAAGGAAGATTTAACAAGAACAAGATTTAATTAGGAAAATTTATGACAAAAAAAACAACCAGAGTATGTCATTATAACAAATTGAGTATTACTATTAACGGTAATATTTATCCTTGTTGTTCCGCTCCTTCGCATGCAAAAATAGGTAATATTTTTGATGATGATATATTTGAAAAAATAGAAAATACACAGGTTATCTGTGAATGTAAAATGTATAAATCTATCGCACAGACCTGTGATGATAAAGTTGATTTAAAAATATTACATTTTGAAACATCAAATATATGTCAGGCAAATTGTGTTTGTTGTCCTCAAAATAAAAATAAATTACAGAATGAAGATGAATATTTACTAAAAATAAGACAGTTGATTGAACATTTTAAACCTAAATCAATTAATGTTATAGGTGGAGAAGTTCTTGTACAACAAAGTGCGTTGGATATGCTTTTTGATTTACAAAAAAAATATCCGGATATGGAAATTACTACAATTACAAATCTTTGTGTTAATGACGAACAAATAAAACAAGCAGAAAGAATTTTTAATAGGATGACTGTTTCTTTTCTAGGGTTTTCTAAGTTAATCTATAAAAACGAAATGGGTTTAGACTTTGAAAAAACTATGAAAAATTTTAAATATTTATACGACAATAAAAAAGTATCATTGTTACCAAAATATTTAGCAATGCCGACAAATTTATTTGATATTGTTCCTTTCTTTGAGTGGGCATTGGGTTTAAATGTTGAAAAGATATATCTGCATAATATTCATGAATTTGCTCAAGTTGCAAATTTAGAACATAAATATTGGAATAGAACATTTGAAATTGTTGAAAAACAAATAAAATATTTATTAAAAGTAAACAAAGATAAAATTATTTCAAAACAAAAACATTTTATCTCTATTCATCAAATTTTAGCAGATAAATTACATATAACACCTGAATATTTACAAGAAAATAATTTTGATAAAATAATATTTATAACAAACTAATGATAACATATATAGCTTTATTTCTAAGAATTATATCTAATCCATTTGCAAATGTATTTCAAAAAAAAATATGTGAAAACAATTCTCCTTTAATATGTAATTTTAACACATATTTTATTTTGAGTATTTGCTGTATACCATTTATTTTTAGTGTAAATTGGATGAATTTATCTTTGTCATTTTGGATTTATGCCTCACTAGCCGGCTTTTTATGCTCAGCAGGAAATGCTTGTCTTGTAAAGGCATTACAGATAGGAGAGTTATCTGTTTTAGGCCCGATAAATTCATATAAATCCATAATTGGTATGTTTGTTGCAATATTTGTTCTGGGAGAGATACCATCATTATTTGGTTTAATCGGAATTATTCTTATAATTTGGGGTAGTAGATTTATTTTTGAAACTCAAGCTGAGGGGTTTAGTATAAAAATATTGTTTAGAAAAGATATAATGTTAAGATTTATAGCTCTTTTTCTTATGGGAATTGAAGCTGTATTTTTAAAAAAAGTAATATTACTGTCATCACCTGTAATATCATTTTATATGTGGTGTTTTATGGGTGCTTTTTTCAGTTTTATAATTGCTTTAATATTTAAAACGAAGATTACACTTATAAAAAAAGAAGATATAAATAAATATGTAATAGTTTGTTTAATGCTTTTAACAATGCAGATGACTACAAATTTTGTATTTAATTATATGAATGTCGGCTATGCACTTGCATTATTTCAATTATCAACTTTAGTGAATTTATTCTTTGGATATAAATTTTTTAAAGAAAAAGATATGAAACCAAAGATAATAGGAACAATAATAATGGTTATTGGCTCTGTTATTGTAATTTTGGCATAGTTAAAAAAAGCATATACATATTGTATATGCTCTTTTATTCTTTATTTTAAAGTTAATTATTTATGTTGAGCAGGATTGTATGTGCTTTTAATATACAATTCTCTTAATTGTTTATAATCTGCTTCTGTTGGAGCATTACACATCAAATCTTTAGCTGCAGAGTTCTTAGGGAATGCCATTACATCACGAATAGAATCTGATTTACAAAGTAATGCAATCCATCTGTCTAAACCGATAGCAAGACCGGCATGAGGAGGTGTACCATATTGTAGGGCATTAACCATAAATCCGAATTTTCTTTGTACATCTTCATCAGTTAATTTTAAGGCACTGAAGATTTTCTTTTGAACTTCAGGTGAGTGTATTCTTACACTTCCGCCTCCAAGCTCTGTTCCGTTATAAACTATATCATAAGCAATAGATTTAACATTTCCTAAATCACCGCTATCTAATTTATCTAAATCTTCCAAACAAGGTGATGTGAATGGATGGTGCATTGCCATAAATCTTTCTTCTTCATCACTCCATTCAAACATAGGAAAATCTACAATCCATAACAATGCATGTTGGTTTTCATCTATAAGATTTAACTTTTTACCGAAGTGTAATCTTAATCTTCCCATAATGTCATAAACAAGTTTTGGTTTATCGGCAACGAAGAATATAATATCTCCATCTTGAGCTTGTGCTCGTTCTTTAATTTGTTGTGCTTGTTCTTCAGTTACAAACTTCAAAACAGGAGATTTTGCAGTGCCGTCAGCATTATAAATAATATTTGCTAATGCCTTAGCACCAAATGAAACTGCAAGTTTTGTAATATCATCAATTTCTTTTCTTGAATAGCTTGCACCATTAGGTATTCTTATACCACGAACGATACCTCCTGCTTGCAAAGTCTTTTTAACAATTTCAAATTCTGAATTTAAAATAATATCACCAATATCAAACAATTCTAAACCAAATCTAACATCCGGCTTATCAGAACCGTATTTATCCATTGCTTCTTGCCAAGTCATTTGTTTAAATGGGGGTTTAACTTCAACACCTGCTGCTTCAAATCCGGATTTCAAAAGACCTTCAACCATTTCAATAATATCTTTTTGTTCTACAAATGACATTTCTAAGTCGATTTGAGTGAATTCAGGTTGCCTGTCTGCTCTCAAATCTTCATCTCTAAAACATTTTGCAACTTGATAATATCTTTCAACTCCACCTACCATAAGTAATTGCTTAAATATTTGAGGTGATTGAGGTAATGCATAAAACTTACCCGGTTGAACTCTTGATGGTACAAGGTAATCTCTTGCACCCTCAGGTGTTGTGTTAATTAATACAGGTGTTTCTACTTCTAAGAAATCTTGATTACTTAAATAATTTCTAACTGCCTGTACAACTTTATGTCTTAACTTTAAGTTATTAAACATTTTTGGACGTCTTATGTCAAGATATCTGTATTTTAATCTTACATCTTCAGATACACCGTCATCATCTAAAACAAAAGGCAATGGTTTTGCTTCTGATAAAATTTCAACTTCATCAGGATATATTTCAACCTGTCCTGTAGGAAGTTTTTCATTGTATGTTTCTTCAGGACGTCTTGTTACTTTACCTTTAACAGTTATAACGTACTCACTTCTTATACTTTCAAATATTTTATGAATTTCCGGATTTTTTTGCGGATCGGATACAAGTTGGAAAAACCCAGTTCTATCTCTTAATTCTATAAATATCATTCCGCCTAAATCTCTTACACAGTCAACCCAGCCGGATAATGTAACTTCTTTATCTATATCTGATAAATTAAGTTCACCGCAATTATTAGTTTTCATTCTTAAATTCATAATAATTCCTCTTTTCCTTTACGTACAACATAATAGTATCAAAAAAGAATTTATTTGTGAATATAAATTTTAATTTATTTTTTATTTTGTATTATCATTGTATATATGAGATTAATTTTTTTAGATGAGATAAATTCAACAAATACTTATTCAAAAGAACAAGTAAATGAATTACATGATAAAGATGTTGTTTATACTTTTAAACAAACTGATGGAAGGGGCAGATTTGACAGAAAATGGGTTGATTTAGGAAGTGGCAACATTTATCTGTCAATAATATTAAAGCCATCATTAGATTTAAAACAAGTTTATTCTAATTTGACACAATATACGGCTTTAAAACTTGCTGAAACATTTGAAAAATATAACGTTATTCCGCAAATAAAATGGCCAAATGATATACTTATTGATGAAAAGAAAATATCAGGAATTTTAGCAGAAACAGTTTTTAAACAAAATCAATTACAAGGTCTTATAATAGGTGTTGGTGTTAATTTAAATGCAGATGAAAATGATTTTAAGAAAATAGATAAAAAAGTTACAGCACTTAATATTGAAACTCATAAAGAAATAAATAAAATTGATTTTCTAAATTGTTTTATAGACAACTTTTTTGCAAACTATGAAAAATTTTTAAATAATGGTTTTAAATCAATAAAAGATGAATACATGAAAAGAATAAATTTTTTAAATAAAGAAATAACTATACATAATTTTAATGAAGATTATACAGGCATAGTAGAAGATATATCAGATGAAGGTTCTGTTATAATAAATAATAAAGAATTTTATACGGGTGATATTTTATAAGTGAGGCAAAATGACTATAAGTTTTAAAGGTGATACAATTAGATTTGAAGAAAAAGAAATAACGTTTGATTATAATATAGATAAAATAAAAGAAATTGATAATACTGTTGTTGTTTTATTAGATATTCCTCCTAAAGTAAATTTTTATAGAAATTTACTTGCGTTTGAAAAAAATGGAAAATTGCTTTGGCAAGTTCAGGATATAAAAGAAAAATACCCTGATTTAGAAGGAATAATACCATTTATAGATGTATTTTATAATGATGATATTTTATCTGCGGTAGATTTTTACGGAAGAAACTTTAAAATAAGCTTAACAAATGGTAACATTTTGGATTTTCATGCAGTGAAATAGGCAATTTTTTTTTAAAGATTGTTTTTAATAAGGTATGGAGATTGAGAGCTTAAACCT
>CACYOO010000004.1 GCA_902776035.1 uncultured bacterium | reverse complement strand
AATAAAATTATCCTTTTCTTCTGCTGTAAATGGTTTGTTTAATCTATATGACATAATTTAATCCTTTCGATATAAATGAGAAGCTATAAGTTATTAATACCCTCTAGCATACCAACCAAATTGCCTGCTTCTTGATAGACGGCTTATATAAAAACTAGTATTTGTTATACGGTTAAGCACCCCTGAAAAATCAGCACCATTTGAATTTAAAAAAGTGGTTCCATTTGCACTAAAAGCAGCATCAAAGCTATTAGTTGTAGATATAATAGGTAATTGGGTAAATGAATAAGAACCCATACTAATAGTTACTTGATAATTATTAACAGTAGTAAATGTACTATCAGTTTCAAATAGCCCCCAGCACTCCTTAAAACCGCTCGACCATACCCTGTAACCGCTTGTACCTGAACCACCTTGTGCTATTACCATATCGGGCTTAGTAGATGAGATTGTTGTTCTACTTGAACAACGTAAAGAGCTACTTAAACCTGAACATGAATACCATGAACCACCACTCATATAACAAGGAGTTGTTGAATTTCCTGCACTGCCTGTTATTTTTGCTTGATATATTTCATTTAACAATCCCTGAGCATTATCACTAATATTTGCTATATTAGATAGTGTTTTATTGGCAAATTTAGCTTCACCTGTTGCTGAAAGATTACTTAAATCCATATTGGCATAATTAAGTTCCGGTAAATGTTGTATCGGAACTATAGCATTTTCATCCAATGGACAATAACCATTTGATACTCCTTTTTCTGTTAGTTTTTGATACTTTTTTAATTCTAAATTTAAGAGTTCTTTATTTATTAAATCACCTTGTGGAGTATAAATAATATTTGTTGCCGAAGGTACAGCTTGAATATAAATTCTTTGTTTAGCAGTTAAATCAATACCGTTTTCAAGAGTTGTTTCTGTCAAATCTAAATATATTTTTGAAACAGCAATCAAAATACCCTCATCATTAAATAATCCACATTCCGTCAATATATTACCTTTAATACTTTCAGGAATAGTTATTTCTGCATAATGTCCGTATATTTCATGTTTTCCAAATGTTATATCAGGATAATCTACAGAATTTTTATCAAGAATAGGATTGATTAATTCTGTCGTATCGGATGTCGGTTCTAAATTACCTGTACCCAATGAAATATTCCATCCATCAGTAAATAAAGTTTCTGCATCCTCATATAACAAATTGTTAACTATGTTAGTACCATTTGTTGTCATTACCGAATAATATTTTTGTACCATTTTTATTTAACCTTTCAAATTTTAAATATAACTTTTTGCATTATTGCGATTAACTACATTGGCAAGCATTTGATATATTTCCTCTTTGTGATAATTTAAAATTTTCATAAAATCATCCTCTACACTTTTGTCATTTGTGTTTGAGATATTTATTGTCGAAGTATAATTTAAATTTATATCTTTTTTATCAAATTCTGTGCCATCACCTCTTTCGACAAATTGTAAATTCCTCCAAACATTTGCATCATCAGCATTTAATATTGCTTCATTTTTATGTGTTTCCGCTATATACCCATCATAAGGAACTCTTGAAAGCCCTGTTTTATGTGAACCGTTAATTGTTTTTACAAATGAACTGTTTTGAATATCTTTAATTAAAGTATTCTGCATTATATTTTCATCTTTTGAAAAAATAATTTGAGGTAAATTATATTTTTTTTCATTGTCCTGTATATAATTTTTATTCCAAATAAAGTCCAATATATTTTTTTGTTGATTTACAATATTTGTTTTTTTATTTGCTTCTCTATTTGTTTCTTTATTTATAATCGGATTTGTTATTCTTTGGATTATTCTTTTTAATTTATTTTTATATTCGTAATTCTTTGATTTAGATACATTATTAATATATTTTTCTACAGTGGTAAAATTTTCAGATTGAGAAATATTATTAATATAGTTTTCAATATTAGCAAAGTTTTTAGCAGGTTTACTTTCAATATTTTTATTTTCTTTTTTTTCAATATTAATTAAGTTTTTTTGTGTTGTATTAAAATTATCAAACAATTTGTTATTATCATATATACGATTTGCAAGATAATTTTGTAATATTCCAAATTTTAAATTTAAAATATTTAAAATATAATTTACAACATTTTTTTTAATATCTGTATTTATTTTTTTCATATTATTTCCTGTTATTAGTCAATTTCTGAAAGTATAATTCACACTGTTCCAGCCAAAAAACAACTTCTAATGGTGTCATATCAAGAATTTCATTAAATCCGCATTTTAAAAACCGCATAAGTGCAATACAATCAAAAGGGGTTATATTTAAGTTTGTATTACTTCTAAGATTTCCAGCTTTTTTTCATTGTATTTATCCCAAGCTTCTTCAAGCAATGCATAATCAACAATATCAAAATTTAGAATATCTTCACCCGTAAGTTTATGACCATCAAATGTACAAATTTCCGCTAAAACAAATGCTGTTGTAGAATATCCGCCACGTGCAGCCATTCTGGCTTTCATTAATGTACCGGCTTTTGCATTGTTAAAATTCATAACAACATTTATACCGCTTGTAAGCATTATTGATAATATTTCAGTATCATTTACATTTTCGTTTTTCATAAATTTCTCCAAATTAAAAAATAATATTAAAATATTCCCATATTTTTATTAGCCGTTAACAACAAATCCTCATCATCAACTTTCCATATACGGTTTGAAATATCAATTTCAGATAAAACTTTTCCGTCAACTTCTATCCTTGAATACGTAGGATTTAATTCAATAGCTTGTTCAACATTTTCTTGAGATGCAAAAGTTCCCATTTGACTGAATTTTGCACCTGATACTCTTAATACAACTCTTGCAGGTGTTTCTTCTGTAAGTGTTTGCCCCGAATATTCCTTTAAACTGCCTTTTATAATCAAAATAAATTCCTTGAACGGATTGGCTATTATTTTATAAAGGTTTTTATCAAAACCGTTAATATTTAGTGTTGCAGTACCCAATTTTACACCTATAGGGAGCTTTTCACCTGATAAATCACCAACACCTTTTTTCTCTACGGTTACAACCTCTGCATCAGGAGTTGTAAACTGTTTTGCTATACCAAGCAATGATTTTTGTTTTCCGTCTTTAGATACTGTATATATATTTACATCTGTTAATACTGTTGCCATTATTATTCACCTCCTAAAACATCTGTAAAAATGTTTATATCTATATATGCATAGTATGTTATTCTTTCTGCCACACCTAAAGGACAGAATTTGTAGCTGAATTTTATATGACCATTTGCCAAATCTTCTGCAGAATTTATAGATGAATCATAAAATGCTTCACCTGATAAAATTAACCTTTGAGGATTTTTAGGTGTTGACCAAGTTTTAAAACTTGAATTTATCATCTCTAAAATACCTTCAATATAGTTTGTATCTATATTTTCACCAATTGCAGGAAAAGATGCATCTTCTATAGATTGCTCTATAAAATCTGCTGTTCTTCTTGCAGATTCAAGAGTATTTATTCCTGACTCTGAAGGAAAGTTACAACTTCTTGCACCCCATAAATAATATCCGCCTTTATAATTTATAAATGTAGATACACCACTTGCATTCAAAGCATTCGATTCTGATGAAGGGTTGTTTAAAATAAATTCTATAGGTGTTTCAAGACCTAATGTAGTAACTGTTTTTGTATTAGTTATAGATTTTGCTATTGTTCTGTTTCTGTCTAATTTTACTCGCATGCCTGCCGCAACAGGTGATGCAGGTTTTAAAGATATTTTATCCAAATCTTCATTATATCGCTTTAAATAAGGATAAACTATCATTGAATGAGAAGATGTTGAAATTAAATTAGAATTATTAAGTTCTCTATTTCTTGAATTTATAACATCATTAATTGATAAATCTTTTTTAGTATCAAGAAAAGCGTATGCTTTCAAGTTTTCTTCAAGTTTTTCAATCTCATTTCTTACAACCGGCTCTGCAGAATATTCAGGTACAATAATTATTCCAACACTATCCCCAAATTCTGCATTAACCTTATTTAATAATTTTAAACCCGTTACGCTTTCTTCATTTACTTCACCAACAATATCAGATGTTGTAACAAGCGTTGTATCGGCATAAGTATATGACAAAGATAAAGATTCAGCAGTTTTAAAATCTTCTGATAAAAGTTCTATTATACATTCAGTTAAACTTTCCGCAACAAGAAAATCTTCACCTTGAATACCCTCAACTTGTCCATTCATAAGAACAATATCATTTATTCCTATTTTATTTATATTTATTTTATTTCCGACAGGTGTAACAGTTTGATTACTTACCGAAGTTTTGTGTTTATTTTCATCAAACACATTAACCATATAAATTGTTGCACCACCTGATTCATCAAGTATTGTTTTTAGAGCATCAGGCAAAGTAAAGCCGTCTATATCTCGTCCTGCATATCTTATAATGTCATTATAATTTCTTATTGGACATAATTTGTTTAAAGTTTTATATTCATTATCCAACATGAAAGTCGGAGCAGTACCTACAATACCGATAATAGATTTATTTACATCGGCTACAGTAGAACTTACTTTTTGTTCTTTTGTTTCGACACCGTTTAAAAAATCAGTTGCCACGTTTATTCTCCTTTTTATTTTATTTCTTTAAATATTGGTAATTTTATTTTTACCGTTATATTCCACCACAAATCATTACAGTATTCTTCTTCAAATTTACACTCTGAAAGATATGTATATCTGCTATTTATTTTTATTCCGTCTACAATAAGTTTTAATTCTTCTAAATCAGAATAACAATCTGACATCTCATTACAACTTTTAAAACCTGCTTTTATCGTATATGTGTATAACCCCTCTTGGTATATATCACCTATCGTTTTTTGCTCGGAATATTGAACACCCTTGTAGCATATAAGCATACAACCTGTAGAATTTGTAAAATTATATTTTTTAAAATCCGAATGATAAACTCTTATATCAAATTTAGGAAATTTAGTTTTTAATATTTCACAAATACTTTGTTCTATTCTTTCTATCACAGGAATGTCCTCATCACACTATCATTAAAAATTCTGTCTTGAGTTGTTTTATTGGATAAATATGTACTGCTTAAAGATAAATTACCTGCATTTGATGTTCCCGAAACATCCAAAACAATTTGACCGTCCTTAAGTAATTTCAGGTTATCAATTGCATATTCACAATTGCGTTGAATTTGTTCAGGAATTTTATTTGAACGTCTTGAATATAAACGATATGCCGTAATATCTGCTGCTATTTTACTTATAATTTTAGGAACATATTTTAACGGTAATAGGTATCGCTTTCTTATGTATGAATTAATTAATTCATCAGCAAATTCAGAACAATCTTCAATTATATCTTCATTAATTGTATCTGATGGTGTTGTATCATTCGTCAAATTTATCAAATCTTTTTGAGGTATTATTGATTTTATTTCATCTAAATTACAGTACATAAATATTCCCCTGTAAGACTAAATAACATTTTTAAGCAAATATCCGCAGTCAGGACAAGTTATAACATCTGTTATTTTTTCAGAAATTTTTACATAATTAACACCATCAGTTCCTGGAATACCGTTAAATGCCGTAAATACTTGTCTTTTACCTTTTTCTGCAGTTAAGCCAAATGTCATATCTTTATCTAATTTTGCTTTAGGATTGATATATGCAAGAATTATGTTATTACCCCAAAGATTTGCATAACTAGGAGTCTGTCCTCTTTTCTTTGTATTTGCAACCCCCATACCTACAAATACATTTTCTATTTGTAATACATCCTTGAGTTCTTCACCTAATAAAAGACCATGTGAATTTAGATTTTTATGAAAAGCCGATACTAAACTTTGATTACGTCTTACATAAGAATATACCGCTCTGGACATAATAATTGTATTTGGTTCAAACCAACATTTTAATCTTGTATCTTCAATCATACTTAACAAATCAACAGATGTATCCGTTAATTTTTCATCATTAGTTAATGTTTTAGAATTGCCATTATAAACAGTTTCATCAGCAAGCAAATCAGCAAGTCGTTTTTCTCTGCAAGCCAAGAAAACATTTGTAAGCATCTCAACAGAATCACCCTGTAAGTCTTCAAGATTATCTTTACCATCTGAAATTTTTGACTGAGGTATTTCATCCATTAATGCATCACCTCTAACAGTTGCATATTTATTTTCACTTGCAAAGTCTACAGAATTTGGCATTCCTGAATCACCGACCAAAGTTTCAGGAAGCTGTAAATTTAAATCCTTTTTGTATTGTTTATAACTAAATGTTGATGTACCAACAGGCACTCTGTGAAAAATTTTATCCGCAATAAAATCTTTATTAGCGTACGCAAGCGTAATTCCTGTTAATTCTTCACTAACCTCAAACTCTATTCCCATTATTCAAATCCTTTCTTTTAGCATGTATTTTATTTGTTGTTTATTGTTTGTTGTTTGTTACTTTAAAATAACCTGCGGATCAACGACACAAGTTAATAATGCACTTTCTCCCGCAATATCAATAGGATAACCTATCGTATAAAAAACACTATCTGTCGGAACAGCTTGTAATTCATCAGATTGTAAATCCATTTGAACAGCATAACCATATTGATTTGCAACTAAAGGCATAGAACCGTCTACTGCATTTTGACAGTTTACAAATGTTTCGCCAAACATAACAACGTCAACCGGCTTTCCTTCAACCATTTTACCTTTTGTAACACCAACTATTCGGTCTGTTACATCACTAACCAATTTGACATGATGCTCTCCGTTACCCTGAGTAACAGGAATGTTTTCTATATCTGTTGTTACATCAGATATAAATGTTTTAACTAATTTTTTTTCCATTTTAAATTCCTTTCCTTTAAGATTTGTTTTTATATACCTTTAATGCCTGAGTTTCAGTTAAAGTAACACCGTTTTCCGCATATTCGGAAATTGTATCCTTTATCACCTTTGAAAAATCCTCTCCCGTCAACGGCTCTTGTTTACAGTGTGTTTTACTCACATTTTCAGGACTTGCAATTTCTGAAAATTCTACTTGGTGTAAAGAGTTAATAAAATTTTTAAAATTCTCCAATAATTTGTTACTTTCTTCAAATTCACTGTACCTGCTGCATGATTCAAGAATGGATGATACAGTTTCCTTTTGAGAGGGTAAAATATTTCCTGATTTTATATATTCCTTAGTTAAATTTTCTACTTTTTGTTTTTTTATTTCTTTTTCATTATTTAATAACTGTTCTCTCAACTTTTTTATTTCTTCATCTTTTTCTTTAAGCTTTTCACTAAATTCAATATTTTTATTTTCATCAAATATATAATTTTCTAAAGTATCAAATTCAAAAATATTATTATTTTCAGCTTCCGCAAAAGTAAATTGCTCCATACCTTTTATAGCGGGAGCTGCTGCTCCTAAAAATGCAACATGTTTCAATTGCATTTTATCTAAATCTATACACACCGAACGAGTTTTAAATAAGCCGGAATTAACTGCTTTTTTAAAATCTTCCTGAACTTGTTTAAAATCACAATAAAGACTGTGTCCTATCCTTTGTAAAGAATTTACCCACCCGTAAGCAGGTGCTGTTTGTTTAGGATGTCCTATACATATAGGTACATCAGGATTTTGTGTTTTAAAGTTTTGGCAAATATTATCCAAATCTTCATCTGAATAGTTTCTTTCATATCCGTTTGAATCTTTTTGGATACCGCCTTTAAAAATTTCACATAATTTCATTTGCTGTACTCCTTTTTTATTTACGGATTAACCTTAGCAAATATTAGGAATACGTTTCAAACTAAAAATTAAGATAATTTTTCATGTAAAAATTATTTGAAAAAATAAGATAAATTTATAAATAAAAAAGTAACAAAAAAGACACCTTGCGGTGTCTTTTAAAATGGTACTCCCAGGCGAATTCGAATCGCCGTCGCCTCCGTGAAAGGGAAGTGTCCTAGGCCTCTAGACGATGGGAGCACGTTCCGTGATATTAATAATAAAATAATCAAAAAAAAAAGTCAACTATTAAATTTTAAATATATTTTTTTTATGAGAACAACCATATATTCGGTTGATTTCAAAATGTTAACTTGTTGCAAAAAAAAATTTTTATGTGAAAATTATAGTGGAAGATTAATTTTTTAGTGTAGAAGGAGAAAATATGAAAAAAACTTTCTGTTCTAAAAGCAATATGCTAGCATCATTGCTTACATTTTTGCTTTTATCTGCTCCTGCTTTTGCAAGTGAAGCAGATTTAGTCGTTCCAAATATTCACAAACTAAGTCCTACAGGGTATAACCTTTTATTATTTGGGCTTTTGATTTCTGTAGTAGGTGTAATATTTGGATTTATTGAATTTTTACGTGTAAAAAAACTTAGTGTTCATGAATGCATGGCTAATGTAGGTAACACTATTTTTGAAACATGTAAAACTTATTTGGTACAACAAGGTAAATTCCTTATTGTATTAGAAATCTTAATCGGTATTTGTATTGCATACTATTTTGGTGCATTGGCAGATATGGGTTGGAAAGGTGTTTTTGTAATTCTGTTTTGGTCGGTAGTCGGTATTTTGGGTTCTTATTCTGTTGCTTGGTTTGGTATCAGAATGAACACACTTGCTAACTCAAGAACAGCATTTACAGCTTTAAAAGGAAAACCGCTAAACATACTAAACATTCCTTTAAAGGCAGGTATGTCAATCGGTGTTTTACTTGTATCAGTTGAATTAATAATGATGTTAATCATCTTATTATTTGTACCCGGTAAAATTGCAGGTGCATGCTTAATAGGTTTTGCAATTGGTGAATCATTAGGTGCTTCTGCATTACGTGTTGCAGGTGGTATTTTTACTAAAATTGCTGATATCGGTTCAGATTTAATGAAAATCCAATTCGGTATAAAGGAAGACGATCCTAGAAATCCTGGTGTTATTGCCGATTGTACAGGTGATAACGCAGGCGATTCTATCGGGCCTACGGCTGATGGTTTTGAAACTTACGGTGTAACAGGTGTTGCTCTTGTTTCATTTATCTTATTGGCTGTGAACGGAGATGCTAACCAAGTAAGATTATTAACTTGGATATTTACAATGAGATACTTGATGATTGTTACATCAGTTCTTTCATATTGGATTAATGGATTAATTACTAAAATTTATGCTGAAAAGACAGCAAAATTTGACTTTGAATTACCTTTAACAAATTTAGTTTGGATAACTTCAGTTATGTCAATCGCAATGACTTTCGTTGTAAGTTACTATATGTTAAAAGGTATGGGCGGAAATTTATGGCTTGTATTAGCATCAATAATTTCTTGCGGAACTGTTGGAGCAGCATTAATCCCTGAAGCAACAAAAGTATTTACATCACCAAAAGCAAAACACACAAAAGAAGTTGTTACTGCATCACGTGAAGGAGGTTCATCTTTAACAATTCTTTCCGGTATTGTTGCAGGAAACTTCTCCGGATTCTGGATTGGTTTTGTTATTGTATTATTAATGGGTATTGCATATTATGCAAGTTTATTCATTCCTGGTGTAACAATGATTTATCCGTCAGTATTTGCTTTCGGTTTAGTTGCATTCGGTTTCTTGGGAATGGGACCTATCACTATAGCTGTTGACTCTTATGGTCCTGTTACTGACAATGCACAATCAGTTTATGAATTATCATTAATTGAAAATATGCCTGAAGTACCGGGTGAAATAGAAAAAGAATACGGTTTCAAACCTGATTTTGAAAATGCTAAGAGATACTTAGAAGAAAATGATGGTGCAGGAAATACATTTAAAGCAACATCAAAACCGGTATTAATTGGTACAGCAGTTGTAGGTGCTACAACTATGATTTTCTCATTAATCTTGGTATTAAGAAACAATTTAGGAATACAACCGGAAATGGTATTAAGTATTCTAAACCCTTATACAATACTTGGATTTATCATGGGTGGTGCTGTTATATTCTGGTTCTCAGGTGCATCTATGCAAGCTGTTACAACAGGTGCATATTCTGCAGTTGAATATATCAGAAGACATATTAAACTTGATACTGAAGAACAATCAGCAAGTCTTGCAAATTCAAAAGAAGTTGTTAAGATTTGTACTCAATATGCTCAAAAGGGTATGTGGAACATCTTTATCGCATTGTTCTCATTTGCTCTTGCATTAGCATTCTTATCAGCTCCTTATGGTTCAACTTCAAGACCTGTATCATTCTTTATTAGCTACTTAATTGCAATTGCAGTATTTGGTTTATTCCAAGCTGTATTTATGGCTAATGCAGGCGGCTGCTGGGATAATGCAAAGAAAATTGTTGAAGTTGATTTGGCTGAAAAGGGTACACCTTTACACGATGCAACAGTTGTTGGAGATACTGTAGGTGATCCGTTCAAAGATACTTCTTCAGTTGCAATGAACCCAATTATTAAGTTTACAACATTGTTCGGTTTATTAGCTATGGAAATTGCTATTGACCCTAACTTTAGACATCATGCTCACATTGTAGGTGTTGTATTCTTGGTAATTGCATTGGTATTTGTTATTCGTACATTCTACGCAATGAGAATACCTAAGAGAAATCAAGATTAGTTTTACAATCAGTAAGACTTTTAAAAGAGGTTGTCTTATTTGACAACCTCTTTTTACACTTAAAAATATATTAACTTTTATGAAGTTAATTTTTTCTTGTTATTGTTTATTATACGCTTTTTTTAATAAATTTTTGAAAAGAATTTCTAAAGTAAAAAAAATTTAATCCGATAATAAATTTGTAATATTGGCAATAGTTTATAACATGGGGTAATAAATTATGACACACATAAACAACGTTCAAGCATTAAATGTAGCAGAGATAAAAGGCAAAGTAACAGAGGGCTTTGCATCAGTCTTTATATCTGATGCAAAACAAAATGAAATCATGAATTCAATATTTGCTGCAGATAAAAAAATGAAAGAAGCCAATCATAACATTGATGGTGCAAATGATGAACTTGTTAAAGCTGATGCAGCACAAAATGAAGCCGACTCTAAAAAAACAGATGCAGCATCTGATGAAAATGAAGCAAAAAGTAAACAAAGCAGTGCACCAACAGAAGAAAATGTTGGAGAAAGACGTTCTGTTGCAGAACAATCAGGAACACAGGCAGATGCCCAATCACAAGCTATACAAACATCAACTGCTTCAGTTAAAAATACATCTTCTACTGCAACTCAAAATGGGCAAACTGCAGGTGCAAATATAGATGGTCATGGTACGCAAATACAGTCTTTACTTGCATCAAGCGAAGCTGCGGCTGCAGAAATAGAAGCATTACAAAATCAACATAATGATGGTACAGGTGTTGGTACTTCGAGTGCATATTCCTTATCAACAGGTGCAGAGATAGAAGCAGAACAAGCAAATGGTCAAAATCATGATGGAGAAGATGTAGGAGCGCAAGTAGATGCAAACCTTTCAGTTATCAGCAGTAATGCAAGTCAAATAGATACATTAACAAACCAAGCTGCATCAGAACAACAATCAGCACAAAGTGCAATATCACAAGCAACTCAAAGTGCAGAAGCAGAAAGAGCAACAGCAGAGCAAGCAAAAGCAGAAGGTGAAACTGCGAATAAAAATTTAAATGAAGTTTTAGATTTTACGAAACAAGTTGCCACAGTTGGGGATTTATTAGATACAACGGGTACTGTACTTAATGCCGTTGGAGTAGGTTTACAAGCCGCAGGTGTAACAACAACAGCTACAGGTGGTGCAGTAACTGTTACGGGTGGTGTTCTTACAGGTTTAGGAGCAGGTTTGACAGCATTGGGTGTACCTTTATGTGCATTCTTTGGTGCAGGAGCCCCTGTTGTAGCCGGTGGTAGTACAACTACCGCAGGAGGAGCAACAACAACAGCTACAGGTGGAACTGTTACAACGGCAGGTGTTTCTCTTAATAGCGCAGGTACAGCAATTAATGCAACAGCAAAAGGTTTAAATACCGCAGGTAAAGGTTTAAAAATTGCTACAACAGCAACAAATGGTGTTGTACATGGAATGCAAGGTAAATGGGATAAAGTAATACAAGATTCAGCAGGATTTGCAGTAAATCTTGCAGGTACAACTTCAGCTTTGGGCGGTCTTGGAAAAACTTTAGATGGTAAATTATCAACAGTTACTAAATTTGCATCCGAACATAAGTTTTTATTAACTAATACTCAAAACATTGCAAATGCGGTAAAAGACGGTGTTAAAACATATCAAGATGTTAGAGACGGTAAAGATATTGGTCAAATTGCAGTTGATGGTTTATCTGCTGTTTCTTACGGTACTGGTGCAGCAGGATTAGACAATATAAGTGATATTACAAACGGTATTTCTTACGGTATTGCAACTGCAAAAGATGCTGCAGACGGAAATTTTGTTGATGCCGGCTTTAACGCAATGAGTGCTCTTTCATCAGGTGATGCTGTCCACGCAAGACATGTTGGTAATGAAAAAGCTGCTGATGCAGAAAGTAACTTTTATAAATTTAGCGGTAAACTTCAAAATATCTATGGCACCATTAATTGTTCAAAATTATAATGATGATACTCAGCAAAATCCTGATACATCCTTAATTGCACAAAATACAAATCACAGCTCTGATGCAGGAACTGTTGATGATGAAGCTAGAAGAAGAGGTGTACAATCATAATTTAATTAAAACTTTAATTGTAAACCGCCAAACAATATTATGATAAAAACAGGTTATCTAAAAAGATAACCTGTTTTTATCATAATACAGAAATTTGTTATATAATAATTTCATGAACGTAGTAAATACTAAGAAAAATAAAGAACTTTTAAAAACAATATTGTTTTATTTACTTTTGTTTTTATTGAGTGCAGCGTTAGCAGTAACATCTAAAAATTACGATAATGATATTTGGGCTCGGCTTATTGCAGGTATGTCTGTTGTTCAAACAGGACAAATTCTTAAATATGATTTTTTGTCATTCACTCCCACACATCCTTGGTATGACCATGAATGGGGCTCCAGCGTAATATTTTACCTAGTACAAAGCAACTTTGGACATATCGGCTTACTTACACTACAAGTTATTATGATTTTTTTAACTATGTTATTTTTAGTTAAGACTGTAAAAGTAAGATGTGAAAACATTTGTAATTATAAAAATATTTTAATTTATTTTATAGTATTAAATTCATTTATGGTTACATATTCTTCATTAATAAGGTGTCATTCATTCAGCTTTTTATTTTTTATATTTGAACTATATATACTAGAAAAAATAAGAAAAACCCAAAATAACAAATTATTTTTTATATTTCCATTTTTGTTTTTAATTTGGGGAAACATGCATGGAGGTGTATTTTCCGGTTTAGGGCTTTTAGTTTTATATGCTATTGGTGAGTGCTTAAACAAAAAACAATTTAAATACTACATTATGTCTTCGCTTGCCGGATTTTTAGTACTCTTTATAAACCCTTACGGTATAGAATATGTGAAATTTTTAATAAAAGCAATAACAATGAAACGTCCGGATGTTGTTGAATGGTGGTGCATTTTCCATAAACATAATTACAAAGAATTTATGCAATTTAAGTTTTTAGCATTATTTTATATTATTTTAGAATTTTTTAAATGTAAAAAAATTGGTTTTAATTATAATTCTATAGATAAAACTAAATTTTTAGTATTAATAGTAACATTATCTTTTGCAATAGCCCATGTTAAAATGATGCCTTTTTTTGCACTTTCTTCAACCGTGTTCTGTTATGAAGATATATATTCAATGTTTAAAAAATATAATATGCCTAAACACGGAATAAAAATTATAAACATAGTATTAACACTATATGCAGTTTTAATGTTAACCTTGAAAAATTATTCTCCGATGGTTAATTTTGAAATTTATCCGATTATGGAAATAGAATTTTTAAAAGCCAACCATATAACAGGAAAAATTGTAACGAATTTTGGCATAGGAAGTTATACGGCATACAAACTTTATCCTCAAAACAAAATATACATGGACGGAAGATATGAAGAAGTATATAATCCTGATTTACTTTATGACTTAAAAAAATTCTATATGATAGCAGTTGGATATGATAGTATATTAAAAAAATATAATCCTGATATAATATTGATGGAAAAAAATTATCGAGCATATAATTATATGAAAGATAATAAAAATTGGATAATGGTTTTTGACGGCTTAAAATATGGTGTTTTTATAAAACCCGAAAAATATAGAAAAAATTTTGTATCACCAAATGGCAATTTAAAATATTATCAAAAAACAGTATTTAATACGGATATAAAATTTAAAGGTGAAAATTTTATAGATATAAACAAGATAAATAGGAAAAAACTTAATAATGCAAAATAAATCTGAAAATTACACTTGTATTTTTGGCGGAGGTGCCGTTAGAGGTATGGCTTACGCCGGCTCTATAAAGGCCCTGGAAGAACTTAATATTAATATTAGAACAATAGCAGGTTCTTCTGTCGGCTCAATAGTTGCAGGATTACTAGCTGTTGGGTATACATCAGATGAAATTAAAAATATATTAATGAGTGTTAATTTTAATTTATTTAAAGACCTTAATTTTGGTTTCGGAAAAGAATTGGCTTTTTCAAAAGGAAATATTTTTCTTGAAAAAATAAGAGAAGTTATTGAGAAGAAATTTTATAAAGACAATTATGATAAACATAAAAATAAAAAAGTAACATTTAAGGATTTGGATAAAGATTTAGTTATAATAACAACAGATTTAACAAATTTTCAGTGTAAAGAATTTTCAAAATACACAACACCGGATTTTGAAGTTGCTTTGGCAATTCGAATATCCTCCGGTTTTCCTGGCTTAATGCCACCTGTTGAATACGAAGGTTTAGAACTTGTTGATGGTGATTTGCAAAAAAGTTGTCCGCTATGGGAATTATCAGAAAATTTAAATAAACCTAATACAAGAATTTTGGAATTCAGGTTAGAAGGAGATTTTTGCGAGAACACTAAAAATCCAATAAATTATTTGAATACAGTATTCAGTTGCATAACCTCAATTGCGACTCGTTCAATTACAAAAGAATACGGTATAAATGATAAGTTTGACTATATAACTATTAATACAGGTGAAGTAATTCTCGTTGATTTTAATATGTCTGAAACAGAACGAGAAAAACTTATTAATATTGGATATGAACAAACTATCGATTATTTTAAACATACACTTTACGAAAAAAAGAAAATTTTATTAAACGATTATCAAATAATTTACGATTTGTTAAATAAATTTGTTATGCTAATGAATAAAAAAAATATAGATAAAGCTAAAAATATTTTAGGTGATATTTTCATTAACCTGTATGATTGCAAAGATAGAATTGATGCAAATTTATGCAAAGAATTAGAAATAGCTAAGAATAGATTTTTAAAAGAATTAAAACCATCAAAAATATTTCATATATATTACAAAAAAGATGTAGATAATATAAATAGTAACTTTATAGAATTAAAAAATTCAATTGAAGAAAAAATAAATAATCTTAAGGAATACATAAGCATAACATAAATTTTATTTGATATTTTTTTATTATGTAGTATCATAGACTAAAATACATAATAAGAATGGAAAATTAAACATGGAAGCTGGACATTGGGTAATAAGTATAGGTAAATGCGCTATAAATGCAGATACTGTCATAACTATGTGGGTGGCAATGTCGGTTTTACTTATATTTTCTTTTATTGTTACAAGAAAATTGGAATTTGTACCTACTAAAATTCAGGCATTATGTGAATCTATCATGAGTTTTTTCTGGAATTTAACAGACAACATGATAGGTAAAGAAGGAAGAAAACATATACCTTTAGTAGCATCACTATTCTTGTTTATTATTACAGCAAATCTTATGGGACAAATTCCTATGAGAATCATACATTTAAAATCCGGTGAATTAGCTTCTCCGACAAATGATATAAATGTAACAGCTGCCTTAGCAATAATAGTATTAATTTATTATGTAACAGTAGGTATATTCAAAAAAGGTATTCATTTCTTTTATCATGGTCTTTCATTTCCGGGTATAATTATGTTTTTGTTGGATTTGTTAGATATGATAACAAGACCTTTCAGCTTAGCGCTTCGTCTATTTTGTAATATATTTGTAGGTGAAGTATTAGTAGGTGTATTATTAGGTATATGTGCATATTTTGTACCTGTACCGATGATGTTATTTGAAGTATTTGTAGCTTTTGTACAGGCATTAGTATTTATGATGTTAACAATAGCATATATTTCTATGGCTGTAACAGAAGAAGAAGTATAAAAAGAGAAAATAAATAAAAATAAAAGGAGAAAAAAATGGCAGATGTAAAAACAGTTTCTGATTTAGCTCAATTAGGTGCAGGATTTGCAATTGGTTTAGGAGCTATCGGTGCAGGACTTGGTATTGGTATTGCAACAAAAGGTCTTATGGAAGGTATTTCAAGACAACCTGAAATCGCAGGTAAAGCTGTAGCATTTTTCCTTATGGGTGCTGCATTATCTGAGGCCTGTGCATTATATGCTTTATTTATAGCTATGAAACTAGTAGGTATGGTTTAAAAATTGAGGTATAAATTTAATGGAATTTAATGCAACATTTCTTGTAACTGCTATAAGTTTTATTATTTTTGCAATTTTAATGAATTTGGTGTTATACAAACCTTTGGAACAAATTGTTTTGAAACGTCAAAAATTCATTAATGACAATTATGATGATTCTCAAAAGAATATAGATAAATCAAAAGCATTGATAAAAGATAGAGAAGATAAACTAACTAATGCTAAAAGTGAAGCTGTAGATAGCATTAACAGAAAAACCGATTTAGCAAATGCTCAAAAAGATGAAATAACTACAGGAGCAAAGCAAGAGGCATTAAATCAATTAAAAAGCAACAGAGAGTATTTCTCAAATGCAAAACAAGATGCTAAAGAAGTTTTAAAACAAGATGTTCTAAATTTAGCACAAAATATCTCAAATAAATTTTTAAATGCAGATGAACAAATCAAATGCGAAAGCGATGATTTAATAAATGAACTAATGAAGGTATAGTTATGGAACTTTGGAATACAATTGTACAAACAAATACTTTTAATTTTGTAATATTTTTACTTTTTTTCTGGTGGCTTGGTCATCACTGTAAAATTGGTGATATTGTTGCCTCACTTCAACAAAAAACAGAAAAGTTGATTAAAGATTCCGAAGCAGCCAAAAAGAATTCTGAAGAAGAATTACTTAAAGCAGAAGATAAAGTAAAAAATGTGAGCAATGAAGTTAAAGAAATACTTGAAAAAGCTGAAATCTCAGCATCAAAATTAAGTGCTAAAATTTTAGATGATGCAAAAAGAGCATCTGAAAGTATTGAACGCAACACAGAAAAAATTATTGATTCTGAAGGAAAGAAGATAATATCTTCTTTAACCAAAAATACTGCAGAGGTATCATTAAAACTTGCACAAAGACATATAGAACAAGTTTTAAGAGAAAAACCTCAATATCATGCAAAGTTCATAAATGAATGTATTAATGAATTAGATAAGGTGAATTTCTAATAATGACAAACGATAAAAACGTATTAGCCGCAGAAAGATATGCTCAATCACTTATAGATTTATGTAAAAACAATGATTGTTCCTATGGAGATATGTCCAATAATCTAAATAATGTTTCAGATATTTTAAAACAATCTGAAGAATTGGTAAAAACTTTAAATAATCCAACATTATCATTAGTTCAGAAAAAAGATATTATTGAAACTGTTTTTGCAAAAGATGTAAGTAGCATAGTTAGAAATTTTTTAAAATTGCTTGTTGAAAAAAATCGCTTTTTACTATTTAACGATATAGTAAAAGTTTATAACAAACTTTTAGATGAAGTTAATGAAGTTGCAAGAATAGAAATTATATCTGCAGTCAACTTAAACGAAGAAGAAAAAAATATTATAGAAAATAAACTTAATGTAAAAATAAAAAAACAACTTGCAATAAAATATAATGTTGATAATACAATAATTGCAGGTTTAATAATAAAATATGGTGATGATGTAATAGATATGTCATTATCACAAAAACTAAAAAATTTAAAACAAGAAATAACAAAATAAAGAGGATAAACTATGGTAGCAATTAAACCGGATGAAATAAGTTCTATAATCCGAGAAAAAATTCAGAACTTTGAAACAACAACTGAAATTTCTAATGTGGGCTCTGTACTGGAAGTAGGAGATGGCATAACCCGTATTTATGGTTTGCGCAATGTAATGTCAGGAGAACTTGTTGAATTTGAAGATGGCAAGGGTACTTTAGGCATCGCAATGAACCTGGAAGAAGACAATGTTGGAGCTGTAATTTTAGGTGATTACACACACATTAAAGAAGGTATGACCGTAAAAACAACAAACAGAATTGCATCTGTTCCTACCGGAGATGGCTTAATAGGAAGAATAATAAATCCTACAGGACAAGCAATTGACGGTAAAGGAGATATACAATTCAGTAAAACACTTCCTATCGAAAAAGTTGCACCTGGTATTGTTGCAAGACGATCTGTATGTGAACCGTTACAAACCGGATTAACAGCGATTGATGCACTAACACCTATAGGACGTGGTCAAAGAGAGTTAATTATCGGAGATAGACAAACAGGTAAAACCGCTATTGCAATTGATACAATTATTAACCAAAAAGGTCAAGATGTAATTTGTATATATGTTGCAATAGGTCAAAAAGCATCAACAGTTGCTCAATTGGCAAAAACATTAGAAGAACACGGAGCAATGGATTATTCAATCATAGTATCAGCAACAGCAAATGATGCAGCTCCACTTCAATATATCGCTCCATTTGCAGGTTGTGCAATTGCAGAGGGCTTCTTAGAACAAGGAAAACATGTTTTAATTGTATATGATGATTTAACAAAACATGCACAGGCATATCGTGCAATGAGTTTGTTATTAAAAAGACCACCCGGACGTGAAGCATATCCTGGAGATGTATTCTACTTACATTCAAGACTTCTTGAACGTGCTGTAAAATTAAATGACAAATTAGGAAGCGGCTCAATTACAGCACTACCTATTATCGAAACACAAGCAGGCGATGTATCAGCATACATTCCTACAAACGTTATTTCAATTACAGATGGACAAATATTCTTAGAATCAGGAGCATTCAACTCAGGTATCAGACCGGCAATCAATGCAGGTATATCAGTATCTCGTGTTGGAGGTGCAGCTCAAACAAAAGGTACAAAACAGGTTGCAGGACAATTAAGACTTGACCTTGCACAATATCGAGAACTTGCGGCATTCGCTCAATTTGCATCAGATTTGGATGCAGCAACTAAAAAACAATTACTAAAGGGTGAAAAACTAACAGAAGTTTTAAAACAACCTCAATATAAACCGTTAAGCGTTGCAAAACAAGTTTCAATTTTGTTTGCAGCAAACGAAGGATATTTAGATAACATTGATAACAAGTTAATATCTAAATATAAAACATCTTGGTTTGACTACTTTGAAGCAAATATGCCGGAGCTTGTTAAAAACTTAAATGGTGGTGCCAAGCTTTCAGACGAAGACAAAGATAATTTGAAAAAGAATTTGGATGAGTTTGGAAAAACATTTGCAGGTTAATAGACTAAAAGGATAAACAATGGCAAATTTAAAAGATATAAAAACAAGAATTAATAGTGTTCAAAATACAAAGAAAATAACCAGAGCAATGAAAATGGTAGCAGCTGCAAAAGTAAAGCATGCTGAAAATACAGTAAAAGCTACTCGTCCATTTTCTACTGAATTGGTAAATTTGTTTAAAAGAATGCTTAGCGCAGTAAATGGTGCTTATTCATTGGAAAATTTAAAAGTAAAATCTGCCATTGATAATTATCCTGCTCTTTTAGCAAGACGAGAAGTTAAATCAGTTGGATTAATTATTATAACTTCAAATAAAGGACTTGCTGGAGCATACAATGCAAATATTATACGAAAAACACTTACAATGATTGATGAATATAATTCAAAGGGTATTAAAGTTCATCTGTTTATTGCCGGTCAAAAAGGTTTTGTCGGCTTAAGACATAAAATAGAAAATAGAAATTGTACAATAGCAAAAAACTATTTAAATGTAGTTAATGATGTAACCGCACTCGGTGCAAGATTAATAGCAGAAGATGCTGCTGAATATTTTGTAAACGGTGAAATTGATAAAATTGAAATTGTAACAACAAGATTTAAAAACATGATGTCTTATTCCGTACAAAATTGGGAAGTTTTGCCACTAACATTTGAACCTCAAGATTTAACCGATGGTATAGCAGATCCTTTGATGATATTTGAGCCAAATATTCATGGAATATTACAAAATTTAGTTCCTATGTTTATCTCAAATACTATTTACCAAGCATTGCTAGAGGCACAAGCAAGCGAATTGGCATCAAGAATGACTGCAATGTCTGCAGCTTCAAACAATGCAGAAGAAATGATAAGACAACTTTCTATTGATTACAACAAAGCCCGTCAAGGTGCAATTACACAAGAACTCGTTGAAATTGTTTCAGGTGCAAACGCAACTAAATAATTTAAGGTAATTATATACAATTTTACACAATAGATTAAAAAGTAGCTCCCGTATTGTATATAGTTGCATAATTTAATTATTCTAACTTTAGAGTGTTCTCATTCTATAATTTTTGTGAAATAGTCCACAATTTCATTAATAATGACTGTGGTAATATTTTTCCTGCAATATGTGTAGCATTGGAGAAAAATCCATAAATAGAAAGTGCTTTTCCTTTATCTGCATCTTCTAAAGCTTTTTTTGCAACTTTATCAGGTGTAGTTATACCATCAAAACTGTTTACTACTTTTTTAGCATTATCTACCTTTGCAGCATCATATAAATTTGTTTTCATCCAACCGGGACATACTGTCGTTACAGTTATCTTTTTATCCTTGAGTTCAACATTCAAAGCTCGGGAGTAGTGCCTTACAAAAACTTTTGTTGCACTGTATATGTTTAAATATGGTAATGGTAAAAATGACGACTGAGAAGAAATATTAATAATTCTACTTTGCTTATCCATATATGGAATGCATACTAGTCCCATTGCAACAACAGAAGAAATATTTAAATTAATCATATTTAAAGAATCATTTATATCCAAATCTTCATAAGAACAAAACTTTGCATAACCTGCATTATTAATAAGATACTTTATTTTGATTTCAGAATTTAATTTTGTTTGAAAATTTTTTATACAATCCAAATTAGATAAATCATAAGAAAAAATTTTAATTTTATCACCAAATTCATTTACAAGATTTAATAATTTATCATTATTTCTTGCAATAGCCCAAATTTCATCAAGATTTTCCTTTTGTAAAATAAGCTTAATAAATTCTCTGCCAAATCCGCCTGTTGCACCTGTTATTATAGCTATATTATTCATATTTACCCCTTTTTTATTTTACATAATATTTATTGTAACACAAATTATTATTAGAAATATGTATCAGATTTGCCTTTACAAAAATTTTATTATAATATAAATGTATAAAAGAAAAAGGTTTAAAATTATAATGTTAGGAAAACAATGAGGATATTAATGACCGGTATTACCGGACTCGTAGGTGCAGGATTTGCAACTAATTTATTAAGAAGCAATCCGGATTATACTATCGTATCACTTTGTAGAGGTTTCGGTAATAAATCAGGACTTGAAAGAACTAAGGACACAATCAAAGAACAATGTGAAATGGATGACAAACAAGATGCAGAAGAACTCCTTTCACGTATTGAAATAGTTGAAGGAACATTAGAAGATTTTCCTGCAAGTGAAATGTCTGCTAAAGGTCCTTATGATACATTTTTTCACTGTGCCGCAAGTGTAAACTTAGGAAAAGATCCTGATAAAAAAACATATAATACAAACTTTTACGGCACACAATCTGCCCTATCACTTGCAAAGCAACTTGGTTTAAAGACATTCCATTACGTAGGAACAGCTTATGTAGCAGGAAAATGTAGCGGTGTTGTAATGGAAGATTCTATGCCTGCAACAGAATGGAATAATTCGTACGAAATAAGCAAATATGACAGTGAGAAATTGGTAAGAGAATCCGGTTTTGACTATACAATATATCGTCCGTCAATTATAGTCGGTAGACTTTCTGACGGTGTTATAAGAAAACCTCTTGCATTTTATCGTATTCTTGAATTTTTAGCTCGTGTAAAAATAAACGGTTGTAAAAAAGCCGGTTTGCCTTTAAATGGGCCTTTTAGCACAAAATTAAGAATTGCAGCCGGAATGTCAGACAAAATATATTTTGTACCTCAAGATTACGTACAACAGACAATTGCAAAATTATTTGTTCTGCCTGTATGCAATAAAACATATCATTTAACAGGAATGTCCCCTGTTTCAACACAAATGATTGCAATTGCAATTTGTGAAGCATTAAAAACAACAGGACTTGGTATAGTTGATAACGTAGAAAACCCTTCAAAAGAAGAAAAACTTGTTCAACGTATGCTTGATGATTTACTACCATATTTTAAATCAAATATAACATTCGACAATTCAAACGTTATAGAAGCATTAGGAAAAGAAGTACTTGATTGGAAATTAGATTTAGATTTCTTAAGAAAAATGGTATACGCATATTATAAAGAAAATAATCCTGAATTATTATAAGAAAATAAAAAATAAAAAAGCATATATTAAAAGAGTAAAAGAGCAGTTAGTTTAGGAATTTCAATCAGACAGTTTGAGAATTTCGGGCAGTATTAGTTTTTAAATTTGCTAAAAAAATTCTCAAATTCGTCTGAAAAATTTTTCTTAATCTTTAAAATTAAACTATAAACTTTAAAAATGAGAATATGTCCATATCTGACATACCTTTGTGTTATAGTCAAAATATGGACAACAAGATATTGGGCCTGAATACTAAGAAGAACATCGTTTTTTATTCTTTGATTTCGACCACACTTTAATTTCAATGTTTACTAATTGGTTTGTAAATCGGAAATAATGCTATTTTTATGTTAATATTTATACAAGCAATAAAAAAACATAAGGAATTGTGAATGGCAGAAAATATTACAGAAATTGAACAAGTAGAAAATCAAAATTCTAATAATACTGAAAGCACCGTTGTCGATGAAACAAATGTACAATCAGATAATGTCATTACTAATAAAATAATTAAATGGAAAGAAAAATTAATAGACTTAACAAGAAGAAATCGTTTATTGAATTTTAAATCTCCCAAAAATGCGTCAATAAAAATAATTGATGAAATTCCTACTGAATTATTTAGAATACTTGTGGCAAATTCAAAGCAAATGAAATTTCTGCCTATAAAAGATAATGCAGAAGATACTCCTGAAGAACAAAGATTATCAAGAGAAGCTTTAAACGAAGGAATAGAATTTAAAGCTCAAGAATTCGAAAAATATGAAAGAGAAGCTCTTGCAAGTAAACATGTTGATAACTATTTACAAACAAATTTGCCTGAGAAAGATTTAACACGAACTTTAAGAAAAATCAGTACAGCTGCAAAAACAGCTATGGACGATTTAGGCTATAATACTTTATTTCTGACTCTTGGTTCTGTTGAATGGTATGAAAGCGATTATTCAGATGTTAAATATGAATCCCCACTTATACTGTTACCAATAAGACTTGTAAGAGCAAACATGAATGATGTGTTTAGAGCTGAATACAACGATGATGATATTATTTTAAATCCAGCACTTGTTTTACAGTTAAAAAAAGAATTTCATATAAGTTTAGATGATTTAGTAACTAATGAAATTGACGATACAAATATATTAAAAATTTTTGAAACAGTACAAGAAAGAATTAGTATCAAAAAACGCTGGAAACTTTATAATAATTCTTATATAGGTCTTTTCTCTTTTGCTAAATTTGTAATGTATAAAGACTTAGAAGAACATACAGATATAGTTAAAAAGAGTTCTTTAGTTAAGAGCATTTGTGGTTTTGGGGAATGGCAAGAAACTAATATTGAAAAAGTTTGTCCTGTTAAAGAATTAGATAAAAACTTTTTACCAAAAGATAATTTTTCAATATTAGATGCTGATTCATCACAACAACAAGCTATCGCATTTGTAAAAGAAAATAATAATTTAGTTATACAAGGACCGCCCGGAACAGGAAAAAGTCAAACTATAGCCAATATAATTGCAGAATTATTATCACAAGGTAAAAAAGTTTTATTTGTAAGCCAAAAAATTGCGGCATTAGAAGTTGTACAAAATCGTTTAGAAGCGAATGGATTAGCTCCTTATTGTTTAGAATTGCATAGTAATAAAACAAATCGCAGAACTGTCTTACAAAACCTTGTTAATTCATTAGCGGAACCAGAAATATCAAATCATACCGGCACAAGCTTAGATATATTACAGCAAAAGAAAATTGAATTAAATGAATACGTTAAAGCAGTTCATCATCCTATGGGAAATCTTAATATTTCACCATTTGACGCAATAGGAATTGTTTGTAGTTCAGATATACCTGATTTAGAATATATATTTGACGATTATGAAAAGTGGGATAGAGCAACATTAGAATATAAAAAAGGAATTTTTACCACATTAAAAAATATAGTTGAAATTTTAGGGAATCCGAAACAGTATTCATGGTATGGCTCGCACATCAAAAATTTAGATTCTGACTATCAAAATAAAATAATAGTAAGAGAAAAATTAAAAAATATTTCAGAATCATTGAAATTGTTACAAGATAACTATAGCAATCTATGTACAAACATTTGCATAAGGGAACCTAATATATTTAAAGACATAGACCAAGTTTTAGAAATTGCAAATATTGTTTTAAATATTCCACAAAATACATTTAAAAACGTATCTTTTGCAGATGAAAAATTATCTAATGATATTAATAAAATCTGTGAGTGCATAAAGCAATTTAATATTTATAACAATAGAGTAAAGAATAATTATAGTTTAGGTATTTTAAACGAAGATTTAGAATTTCAAATAGAATTATTTAGCAATTTTTCAAAGGGATTTTTTAGTAAATTTTCTATTGATTACTTAAAACGAAAAGGACATATTGAAAAATTCTTTATTAATGGATATAAAGCTTCTGCATTGCAGGTATATGAGGATTTAAGAAATTTAAAGGAATTAAAGCATTGGATTGCAGAAATCAACAATAGTAATGATATTGCAGAAAATATTTTTAATGAATTATGGAATAAAGAACAATCCAGTGAAGACAGTATAAATCAATCAAGTCAAAGCATAATTAAATTAAAAAAATTACTTAATAGTAATATTTTTACTACTGATATAATTACCAAGTTCAAAGAGCAGGGTATAAATAAAAATGAAATAAGTAATTTGTGTGCAGAAATAAATGATTTACACAATAAAATTATATCTACATTTGAAGAACTTTCAAAATTAATTATTCTTGATATAAAAGAAGCATTTAATGCTGAATATGAATCAATAGATATAAAAGCTTTTGAACATAAAATAAATTCAATGTTGTCTGACATTGAAGATTTGACACTTTGGAATCAATATTTAAATGCTATTGATAATATAGAAAAAGAAAATTTAACCGGATTTTATAATAAATTTTTAAATAGCAATATTGATTTTAATAAAATTGACAAAGCCTTTGAAGTACAATTCTTGCGAATATGGTTGAATTGCTATGTATATGCAAAAAGTAATGTTTTAAGAGAGTTCAATACGGCTCAACATAATAATTTAATTAAACAATTCAAAGAGTTAGATACAAACTTAATCAAATCTGCAAAATTACGTTTATGTCAAATATTACATGACAATATGATTAATGGCAAAAACAACTTCCCTAAAGAATTAGCAGATTTGGAACATGAATCAAAATTACAACGTTTGCGTAAATCATTAAGACAAATAATAAATATGATTCCAAATTTATTATTATCAATTAAACCTTGTTTGATGATGAGCCCATTAACAGTATCTCAATTATTAGACCCTGCACAATTTAATTTTGATTATATTATTTTTGACGAAGCTTCTCAGCTAACTACAGAGGATTGCATAGGCTCAATGATAAGGGGAAAAAGACTTATTGTTGCCGGTGATGAACAGCAATTACCTCCTACTTCATTCTTTAAATCGGTTACAGAACCTTCGGAAGATGATTATAGTGATGATGATGAAAAAGAAGATTTAGAAAGCATTTTAGTAGAATGTCAAACATCTAGTTTCCCTAAATGTATGTTGAAATGGCATTATAGAAGCAAAGACGAACATTTAATCGCCTTTTCAAATAAGCATTTATATAGGGAATTATACACTTTTCCAAGTAGCGTAGAAGTATCAGATATTACGGGTATTAAATGGCATTATTACGAAAATACCGAACACAATGAGAAAAATGCTCTACAGGCTGAAGCAAGAATGGTTGCAAAGGCAGCTATTGAGCATGCAAAGCGTTTCCCTACAAGAACTTTAGCCGTTGCTACATTTAATGTAAATCAGAAAAGTTTAATTGAAGATGAAATAAATGAATTATTGAAAACCGAAAAAGACTGTATGGACTTTTTTGACGATAAAAAAACAGAACCATTTTTTGTAAAGAATCTTGAATCCGTACAGGGTGATGAAAGAGATGTTATTTTTATAAGTATGGGAACATTTAAAAATCAAAATGGTGTACTTGATATGAGGTCATTCGGTCCAATTAATAGAGACGGTGGCGAAAGACGCTTAAATGTACTTATAACAAGAGCAAGATATAAACTTGAAATCTTTAGTGCAATTAGATATGGTGATTTTAAAGATGAAAAATTAAAAACAGAAGGTGTAAAGCTTTTAAAACAATATCTTGAATATGCTGAAAGAGGAGAAGTTGCTCTATTCGCTGATACAAAAACTGAACTTGATGATAAATTTGATTCACCTTTTGAGGAAGCAGTATGCAGAGGTTTAAGAAAAGCTGGATATACTGTAAAAACACAAGTCGGTTGTTCCGGTTATAGAATAGATATGGCTATCCGTGATGAGAAAAATCCTGGTGAATTCTTATTAGGTATTGAATGTGATGGAAGAACATATCATTCAAGTGCAACAGCAAGAGACAGAGATAGATTAAGAGAAGAAGTTTTAAGAAAATTAGAATGGAAAATCTATCGAATTTGGTCTACTGATTGGTTTAAAAATCCTCAAAGAGAATTAGATAGACTTATTAAATATATTGAAGATTTAAAAATAAGCAAAGAATTAAATAAATAATTATGAATGATAAACTATGGTTAAATGAATATGAAAATTGTTTAAATGAATTATATGGAAATGATTTAAACATAAAAAAATCTATTGATATAAAAAGAAAACATATACCAAAAACATTATACCGTTTTAGAGCATTAACAGATAATGGCGATAATGATTACGAATTTGAAAATTTAGAAAATGATACTATTTGGCTAAATTCACCAAAAATTTTTAATGATCCATATGATACAAAACCATTATATAATCCTTATAATTTGTATAATCTACTGAATAATGATGTTTCAACGAAAAAATTAATAGAGAATCGTGATTCAAAAGAAGTTAAAGACTTATTTGCAAAAACTTTTGAAGAATTTTGTCAAACATATAGAATAGGTTGTTTTACTAAAAACGAACCAACAAATATACTAATGTGGAGTCATTATGCTCATTATCATGAGGGATATTGCGTTGAATACAAAATAGATGAAACATTTGAAAAACACGAAATTTTTTGGAACGGTATGTGTCCTGTAATATATAGCGATAATATTTTTGATTTGTCAGTTTATCTGTATACAATTATTAAAAATGCGGTTTCCTTGATAGAAAATAAAGATAATAAACATTTCAATAATATAATATTTAACCTTGTTGCTTTATATAAATCAAATTTATGGTCTTATGAAAATGAATGGCGTGTTGTAATGGATAAAAATTTGTATAGAATCGATAATTTAATCAATGCCCCAAAACCGTCAGCAATTTATGTTGGGCTAAACACATCTGATAGAAATAAAGCGATACTGAAAAACATTTCAAGAAAACGAGATATTAAGTTATTTTATATTAAAAGATGTTCTGATGAATATCGTTTATACATAGATGAAAACGCATAATATTAATTCAACCTCCTTACAAATTCCCAACAGTAGCCGTAGAATGTTTTTTGTTTAAATAATATCAAATACTTCAAGTATATCTTGACAAGTGGTATGTTATAGAGTACCATATAAATATAAAAGAAATTGTTTACTATACGACAACAGACGGAAAATGTCCTTTTCGAGAATGGTTAAATAAATTAGATAGCATTGAACAAAAAAGAATCCGACAAAGATTATTAAGAGTTCAGTTAGGTAACTTTGGTGATTGTAAACCTCTACAAAATAGCGAATTATCAGAAATAAGGTTTATAACAAACAAGGGATATAGGGTTTATTACAAAGAACTTGATAATATAATTGTTTTAATTCTTGCAGGTGGCGACAAATCCGACCAAACCCAAACAATTAGGAAAGCAAATAAATATTTTGACGAATTTAAAGAAAGATATTATACAACTGACTAACTAATCAGTATTAATAAATATAGATTTGAAAGTGAGGTATATTAAATGGCTAAATTTAATATCGATAAAATTAAAAAAGAAAATATAAACTTCAATGATGACTTAAATGAACATTTAAAAGATGTTAATGAACAAGCTTTATGGTTACAAGTTGCATTAGACGAATATTTGCAAGATGGAAATTTTGATGCTTTTTATGCTTGTTTAGAAAAGATTATTGAAGTTCGTAATATTTCTGTTAGGAAAATGTCTAAAGATTTAGAACTATCAAGAAGTAATATAATAAAACTACTTGACGGACAAATAAAAACCGCCCCTAAAATTGATACTTTAGTTAAGATTTTTGATTATTTACATTTTGAAATTAAAATATTACCTAAACATGCTTGATTTATATAAAAATTTCTTCTGACTTTTCTTCCGATTTCAAAATTAAATCTTTAGAATTCAATAAAAAAATTGTTTATAATTGTACCAAACTTTGTGTTTAATATCAAACTAATGTAAAATGCAATAAAATAAAAATTCATGGA
The DNA here is from genome assembly GCA_902776035.1 of uncultured bacterium. Classification (GTDB taxonomy): domain Bacteria; phylum Cyanobacteriota; class Vampirovibrionia; order Gastranaerophilales; family Gastranaerophilaceae; genus UBA6984. Next base: position 151,422 of record CACYOO010000004.1, on the reverse strand, counting down.
CTCGTAGTTCTGAGATACTAAATCTGCATTTTGAAAATTGCACGGTATTTTTATCTCAATTAAAAATGGATACAAAATGGACAGAGTTAAAATAAAAGAACCCCAGAAATTCAAGTGGTTCAAGGGTTCTAAAAATCGGAGAAACTGGGATTCGAACCCAGGATACAGATTACTCCATATAACACCTTAGCAGGGTGCCGCCTTCAGCCGACTCGGCCATTTCTCCAAACTGCTATATATTATAACCCACTCCGGTTATTTTTCTTTATTATATCATAAATATTTTTATTGACAACTTTTTAATAATTTTTTGTTTTACTTGCATTTTTATATTTACCTGTTATAATTGTAACAAATAATATCAGATAAAGGAGAAGAACATGATTCAAGCAATTTCAGCAGCACAACAAGTTACTAAAGCAGCCCCAATGAAAAATGTTACAAAACCATTAAATTATACTGCTGACAGAATTAAAAAAGACAATAGAACTATTGATGAAAAACAACATGATAATCTTGTTTTGGAATTAGACTATATTGGTAAATCTCTTAAAGCTATATTAGATGTTAAAGCAGGAAAGAATGTTGATGTAAAAAAACAAGCAAACAAATTAGAAGAAGATGACGTTAAAACTCCTGCTCAAAAACAAAAAGACGATGTTATTGTAGAACTTGGTTTCATCGGAGATGTTTTAAAAAATTTAGCTGATGTAAATGCAGGAAAAGAAGTTAAAGAAGTTGCAAAACCTAGTAATAAAGCTTCAGATAGATAATTAAAAGCACATATTATAATTTACATCTTAAATAATATTTATAAAAATAAAATCACTTAAATTTTAAGTGATTTTATTTTTTCTGTATTTACTATTCTGTATTTACTATTTTATTTAGTATCAATTCTTTACTACTTTTTCAAGAAATCAGGAATTTCTATAGTAGTATTAAAATTAGGCATACTAGAAGAAGTTTGGACAGGTTCTGATTTTTTATTTGCATTGTTAAATGCACCTGAGAAGAAATCCGCAGCACTCAAAGGTTTTGCTTGTGCCTTTTCTGCCTGTATTGCGCTATGAGTTTTCATTTCAAAACCTGTAGCTATAACAGTAATTTTTACTTCACCTTGCATATTTTGATCAGTTACTGCACCGAATATAACAATAGCATCATCTTGAACTGCATCATTAATAATAGTCATAGCTTTTGTAACGTCAGTCAAGCCCAAATCTGGACCACCTGTTATATTAACAATAACACCTTTTGCACCGTCAATGGTTGTTTCCAACAATTTAGAATCAATAGCGTTTCTTGCAGCTTCTTCTGCTCTGCCTTCGCCTTGACCAATACCAATACCCATTAATGCAGAACCGGATGAAGCCATTACTGAACGTACATCTGCAAAATCAACATTAATTAAACCAGGTATCGTGATAATATCTGTTATACCTTGAACACCTCTTAACAACACCTCATCTACAACTGCAAATGATTCTGTTAAACCAACTTTTCTATCAACTACACCAAGTAAATTATCATTAGGTATAACTATAATTGCATCAACTGCATCACTTAATTTTTTTATACCTTCAACCGCTTGATTGGCTCTACGTTTACCTTCAAAACTAAATGGTTTTGTTACAACTGCTATGGTCAAAATGCCAAGCTCTTTTGCAACCCTTGCAACAACAGGAGCTGCACCTGTACCGGTACCACCGCCCATGCCGGCAGTAACAAATACCATATCAGCACCCTCAATAGCTGCTGTTATTTCTTGACGAGCTTCTTCTGCGGCATCTTCTCCTACTTTTGGATCTCCGCCTGCACCAAGTCCGTTTGTAAGTTTTGCACCCAATCTTATTTTATTAGGTGCAGCACCAAACTTTAACACTTGTGCATCTGTGTTCATCAAGTAAAATTCAACACCTGTTAAACCTGCTTTTATCATTCGATTAACGGCATTGCCACCACCGCCGCCAACACCGATAACTTTTATTTTTGCAGGACTTACATCATCTGCGACCGAACTATCATACTGTCCGGCATTTAAGAATTCTGCTGCTCTTGTAAAATCGTCCACTGTTATTCCTCTTTGTTTCTTTTTAGTTAAGTCTCAAAATTTTTATAACATTCTTATAAAATTATTATTCAATCTTATCATCATTTCAAGAACTATGTATTTTTGTTAAGAAATTGTTACCGATACAATTATAAATCGAGTAAAACAAAATAACATAATTCATTTAGTTGATTATATAATTCAGTAATGTCCTTACACCAACACCTGTTGCACCTTTAATAAATTCTTTCTGTGGTTTTTCTAAAAATGCCGTTCCTGCAATATCCAAATGAGCCCATTTAACATTATCAGTTACAAAGTTCTTTAAAAATAACCCTGCAGCTGATGCACCACCCCATCTTGCACCTGAATTTTTCATATCAGCTATTTCACTTTTTAAACTTGTAAAATAATCTTCGAACATTGGCATTTCCCAATATCTTTCACCTGAGTTATTACCTGTTTTAATAATATTACTTATAAGTTCTTTATCATTACCCATAATACCTGAAGCACAAGTTCCCAATGCAACCATACAAGCACCTGTAAGAGTTGCAATGTCAATTACTTCGTCAACACCTAGTTCACAGGCATAACATAGTGCATCCGCCATTGTTACTCTGCCTTCTGCATCTGTATTATCAATTTCTATTGTTTTACCGTTTTTAGCAGTTAATATATCACCTTGCCTATATGCCTTTGGACCTATCATATTTTCACAAGCAGCAATTATACCGTGAACTTCTACATTCGGATGAAATTCTTTTATCTTACTCATTACACCAAGTACACATGCAGCACCTGACATATCATCACGCATTGTCATCATTGATGCAGCCGGCTTTAAATTCATTCCTCCGCTATCAAAACACAAACCTTTTCCGATAATTGCCACTTTCTTTTTAGGATTTGGACAAGAGTATGTTAAATGAATAAATTTTGGTTCTTGTAAACTTCCTCTTGCAACTGCTAAAAATGCCCCCATACCCATTTTTTCACATTCAGCTCTATCATAAATTTTCACATCAAGCCCTAAGCCATCTGCAACTTCTGCCAATTTTGAAGGTGTTGCATATTCTGATGGCTCATTAGCTAAATCTCTTGTCAATTGCATTGCCTCACCAAAAATTTGTCCTTTTTTTACTTTTGCTTCATCTCCTTGCAAACATACTTTTTTAATATGGTGTGCTTTTTCAGATTTGTATTTATCAAATGAATAATCACCTATATAACAGGACTCTGCAATTACATCCTCATAACCATCAGGAAATTTAAATGCCACATATTCTGATTTTATTTGAATAGTTTTTTTGATTGCTTTTACTACAGCTTCTCTAATTTTTTGTCCGTCTAAATCTTCTTTTTTACCAAGTCCTACAACCAGAACTTTTTTAGCAGGAAGAATATCACAGCAACAAGGAAGCAAATACGTTTTATTAAATTTGCCTTCAAATTTATCTTCATTGAATACAAGATTATCTATTTTTTCAATCCCTGTTTTTTCACCTTCAAAAACACCTATCGTTAAAATATCACATACATCATTTACACTTAAAATTTCACTATTTTGTACAATTTTAAATTCCATTTTATAGTCCTTTCTTTTTTATTTAATATAAATTAATAATAACATGTAAATTTTTTTATAGAACTATACAAATTTTTTTTACATGCTAAACTTAAGATAAGTTATGACAATAAATATTTTTTATATATATGTAATCAAAATTTAAGAAATAAATTAAAATAATATATAACAATTTAGTATAAATTATAGTTAAGTGAGCGAATAATAACGCTCTGATTACTTGTATTAATAAAAAATAAAAAAGAAAAGGATTTAAAACTATTATGAATTTATTTATGACAGTCGGCATAGTTTTATTAGTTATATTAGTATTTGTAATTGTTTTACAACATGTTAAATATAACGAACTAAAAAAAGATTCACAAAAAAACCAAGACGACTTAAAACAAAAAGAAAACCTTTTATTAAAAGAGGCAATGGTAAAAGCAAAAGATGCACTACAAACAGAGCGTGAACAATTAAATGAAGAAGAAAGAGAACGCAGACAAGAATTATCAAGACAAGAAACAAAACTTGCTCAAAGAGAAGATGTTCTGGAAAATAAAATACAGGAAGTAACAGACAAAGAAAACGAAGTTCATAAAAAAATGGATGAACTTCTTGAAGCAGAAAATAATCTTTCAGAATTAATACACAGACAAACCATAGAACTTGAAAAAATTTCCGGTATGTCATCGGAAGATGCTAAGAATATGCTCTTAGAACAAATAAAGAAAGACTTGGAACAAGAAAGATTACAGCTTATTAGAGATAACGAAGCAAAAATAAAAGAAACCGCAACAGAACAATCTCAAGAAATACTTTCAACAATAATGCAAAGATGCGTAATAGATCAAGTTGTAGAAAGTACAGTATCTGTAGTTTCTCTGCCAAGTGATGAAATGAAAGGACGCATTATCGGTCGTGAGGGAAGAAATATCAGGGCATTAGAAACATTAACAGGAGTTGATTTCATCATTGATGATACACCTGAAGCTGTTGTACTATCAAGCTTTGATCCTGTAAGACGTGAAATTGCAAAATTGGCATTAGAAAAACTTATATCAGATGGTAGAATTCACCCCGTAAGAATTGAAGAAACAGTTGCAAAAGCAAAAGAAGAAGTTGAAAAGAAAATATATACAGAGGGTGAAAATGCTGCACTTGATATGGGTATTATGGGCTTAAACAAAGAACTTCTAAAACTTTTAGGACGTTTATATTACAGAACAAGCTATGGTCAAAATGTTTTAAAACACTCTTTAGAAGTTGGTCATATAGCAGGCATGCTTGCCTCTGAACTTGGAGCTAATGTTAACGTAGCTAAACGTGCAGGACTATTACATGATATAGGTAAAGCTGTTGACCAAACTCAAGAAGGAACACATATACAATTAGGTGTTGAAATTGCAAATAAGTTTGGCGAAAAAATGGAAATAATTCATGCAATTGAAGCTCATCATGATGACGTTACTGCAAATACAATAGAAGCAGTCCTTGTAAAAATGGCAGATGCGATTTCCGCAGGCAGACCTGGAGCAAGACGTGATACTTTAGAAATTTATGTAAAACGTTTACAAAAAATTGAAGAAATTGTAAATAGTTTCAATGGAATAAAACAATCATTTGCAGTACAAGCAGGACGTGAAGTAAGAGTTATTGTTGAAGCCGACAAATTTGATGATTTATTGGCTCAAAAGCTTGCTCGTGATATTGCTAAAAGAATAGAAGATGAACTTGATTATCCGGGACAAATTAGAGTTACTGTAGTAAGAGAATTTAGAGCAACCGAAATTGCAAAATAGTAGGTTTTGTGAGTATCTTTAGTATGAATGAAACATCCTTAAAAATACTGTTTTTTGGTGATATTGCAGGTAGAGCCGGTAGAAATGCAGTCAAATATTATTTATCACAAAATCGTGGAAATTACGATTTTATAATCGCAAATGCAGAAAATGCTTCTCACGGTTTTGGTCTTACTCAAAAAAACTATGAAGATTTAATTTCATCAGGTATTAATTGTCTTACTTCAGGAAATCATATTTGGGATAAAAAGGAAATATTTACATATATAGAACAAGCACAAAAATTAATTCGTCCCCTAAACTATCCAAAAAATACTGCCGGTAACGGATATGGCATTTTTGATGTTGGAGAATACAAAATTTGTATTATGAATTTTTTAGGCAGAGTTTTTATGCCTCCTATTGATTCACAGTGGGATATTTTAAAAAATAAAATTGATGAAATAAAAACAATAACACCAAATGTTTTTATAGATTTTCATGCTGAAGCAACAGCTGAAAAAATATGTTTTGGTAAATACGCTGCAAATTTAGGAGTATCCGCATTTGCAGGTACACATACACATGTCCAAACAGCTGATGAACAGATTGTTAATAACTGTATGGCATATATTACTGACGCAGGATTTTGCGGGGCTCAAAACGGAGTTATAGGAATGGAGTACGAAACTTCTTTAAAACGTATGACTACAAATTTACCTGAACGTTTTGAAGTTGCACAGGATACAAATGTTGTTGTAAACGCAGTAGAATTTACAATTAATCCTATCACGGGAAAAGCAATCAGTATAAAACGAATAAATGAAATCATTAATTTAAACAATGATGAAATTACTGATAAATTAAAAGATAATATAAATGCTTAATTAGGGAGTTTATCAATGAAAAAAGCAGATTTTCACATACATACAAATTATTCTGATGGAGCATATAAGCCGGAAGATGTTGTTGATATGGCAATTGATGCCGGTCTGGAAGCAATTGCCTTGACAGATCATGATAATATATTATCTTATAATGTTGCTCAAAAATATTTAGAAGAAAGAAATCTTCAAGACAAATTAGAAATTATACAAGGAGTTGAAATAAATACTTTATATAAAAATTATGAAGTTCATATATTAGGATATTTTATGAACACTAACGATAGTGCATTTCAAAACCTTTTAAAAACTCAACAGCAAGCAAGATTAAATCAAGCTATTGAAATCCTTGATTTACTAGATAAAAAAGAAGGGATAAAAATTTCTTTAGACTCTATAAAATCTCAAGTTGCTCAAGGTGGAAGTATTGGCAGACCTCATATAGCTAAGGCAATAACAAATGCAGGCGGTACAACAAGTGTTATTGAAGCTTACAGCAAATACATAAATGAATCTTCTCCCGTTTATGTAAAAAGAAATACTGTTTCACCACAGGATGCTGTTGAAATAATATATGATGCCGGAGGAATTCCTGTAATAGCACATCCTCATGATATAGACATTGCAGAAAAATTAATTAGAGAATTAATGAGTTATGGACTTTGCGGAATTGAAGCATACCACAGAAAGCATTCTCCTGCTGTTGTTGAATACTTTTCTTCTATGGCAGAAAAATTCGGACTTATTGTAACAGGCGGCTCCGATTTTCACGCTCCTAATCCGCAAAACGGTCAAATACTTCTAGGAAGACATTTTATACCGGAATGGATTTATGACAAATTAATGCAAGAGAAAAAACGACTTGATATGGCAAGGGAGTAAAAGATTTATGAAAAAATTTTCCGCTTTTACCATTGTAGAAATAGTTGTTGTGTTCTGTTTAATTTTATTAACAGCGACCTTTGTTGTACCTGAATTAATAAAAGATAATAAAAAATTAAATACCATTGCTCAATGGAAGCATTCTTATCAAAATATTGATTATGTATTTTCTGCAATAAGAGTTAATGATGACAAAAACGACAGACTTGCTCTGGAACAAGCAAAAGATGACAATGAAAGTATTGATGCGTTATTTACAATATTAAATCCATATATAAGAATAAAATCCGATTTAAGCGAAAAAGATTATAAAATACGTTTTTATAACGGTAAGATACCAAAAACGAATAATATATACTATTTTAACAAATTTAAAATTTTAAATTCAGGACATATTGTTGGATTAAAATGGTTAAATGATTATAAAAATTCCGATACAAAAACACCTTATGCAATGATGCTATTTGACATCAATGGTATTGATAAGCCAAATACATGGGGTGAAGATATTTTTGCAGTTAAAGTATTTAAAGACAGAATTGAACCTGTAGGTAATGAATTTAGTAATAATAAAATAATGATTAAACGTGATTGTTCAAAATATGGTCTTGGAATAGCATGCTCATATTACTATAATGTTTATGGCGGTTCTTTTACTGAAAATGAAAGATAAATAAAATAGTTTATTTTATTTCATAACCCTTTATTAAGCAAATGTTTTGAAAGTTGTTTCGATATTCTTTTTAATAACTTCTTTTATAGAATCCATTTCAGTTTTTACTGCATTTTGTTCAGTGTCTAATTGTTTTAATCTTAATTCTAATTTTTTATCTTCATCTTGTAATATAGAAAGACTTGAATTTATAGTATTTAATCTTTGTTCATATAAAATATTTTGGTATTTATATTCGTTTTCAGCATCTTCGTAAGCAGCTGCATCATATTCAGAACCTGCTGCTACAGGATAAGATTTTCCATCAAAAGTTAAAGAAGTAATTCTTGCATTTTGACTGATTCCTAATTCAACATTAGATAAAACTTTTGTTAAAGTTTCATTATCTTGAGTGTAAGAAAGGATAATAGTATATAGAGATTTACCTTCTTCAGTTTTATTTATGCTTTTTGTAATTGAAGAAATTTTTGCATCGCCGGAAATATCATCGATATTAGAAACAGTGTAAACAGTTTTTTGGAATTGGTCTCTGGATGGCATTGTAGGAACTTGTAAATTCAACATTTGAGAATACATATTAGAAGATTGGTTTGCCAATGTAGTTCTTTGTTGGTTAATTTGTTGACCTTGAAATTCTATGTTAGTCTTTCTGGCAGTCAATGTTAAAAATCTTGCTTGTGATGCACCTAAACCCATACTACAAATTCCTAATTTCCTATTTCCTACATCATGTATATCGACAAGATTAAGGAAAAACTTTAGTTTATTGTTACAATTGTTAATATTCTTTTTATATTTTTTGAAGTACAATACATTTGTGAAAAGGATTTTATTATGGTAGAAAAATACCCTGAATATAAAGAATTTAAGAAATATAAAAAAAGTAAAGATGTTACTTCGAAGAATGTTTTAACTGTTTTTGTAACAACATTTTTAATCATGCTAGTTTTCTTTATAGGTGCAGCTAAAAGAATAAGTCCTGATGTAGATGTTACAATAGGAGAAGATCAGGAAATTGAAAAGAAAGAAAGCGGACTTGGTGTAAAAGGATTTATTGATGACAGATTAAAAGCCATACAATCTGAAGATACAATAAGTGAATCTGAAAAAAGAAAAAATAATATTAAAAAATCTGAAACCGAAGAAGATGAAATTTCAGAGGATAAATATTTTTCTAAAGAATTAGAACAGAAAGTAAAAATACCTGCAAAAACAGATTCAAAAGAAAATAATTCAAAAATAACAGATAAAAAAGAAAGTAATCATAATGAATCTGGAGTAAATAAAGAGGAACAATCCCCGAAACAAACTGTTTCTTTACCTGCTCACAATACAATTACAAAAGTTGTAGTAGGAAATTATTCCTCAATTGATCAAGCAAAAGTTGCTCAATCAATATTACAGGAGTCAGGTTTGGGTGTTACACCATTTATAAAAAATATACATGGCTCATATACATTGCAAGTAGGTTCTTTTTCATCTGAAGAAAAAGCTCAATCCCTCGCAAATGAATTATTGAGAAATAACTTTCCTGCAAAAATAATAAAAGAATAATATTAAAAGGAGAAATAAATGTTAAAAATAGTAACTATAGGCAGTGCCACAATTGACGTATTTGTAAAATGTGATGATGCAAATATTGTATCTGTAAATTCGAAAGATAGAAAAGCAGATTATATGAGTTATAGGTATGGTGCAAAGTTAGATATAACTGATTTTGATACAAAGGTAGGAGGTGGCGGAGTTAATACTGCCGTAAATTTTGCAAATCTTGGTTATGATACCTCTGCTATTTTTAAAATAGGAAAAGATATTTATTCAAAAGGTATTTTTAAATTTTTCGAAGATAAAAAAGTTAATTTATCGCATATTGTACAAACCTCAAAAACAACAACCGGCTTTTCAATTATTCTTGTAAGTTTTGAAGGTGATAGAACTGTTCTTGCTCACAGAGGCGGTAATGGTGAAATAAAAAAAGAAGATATTGATTTTGAAGCAATTAAAGATGCTGAATTTTTATATCTTGCACCTTTAAACGGTAAATCAACAAAAATTTTAGAGCCAATTATAGATTTTGCACATAAAAATGATTTGAAAATTTGTGTAAATGCTGGTTCTTCCAGTATCAAAAAAGGATTTGAGTATATGAAAAGGATATTAGAATATGCACAAGTTGTTGTAATGAATAAAGAAGAAGCTCAAATGTGTACAAAAATAGAAGTTCGACCTGATACAGCAGAAGAATGTTATTCGGATAAGCCTATACATCCTGATATCATAAGTATATTAAAGAAATTAAAAGTTCAAGATTATCAAGTAATCGTAATGACGGATGGTGGTAATGGAGCGTATGCTTATGCCGGTGGTGAAAAAGTATACTATGCACCTGTATTTCCGGGAAAAATTGTATCTACATTAGGAGCAGGTGATGCTTTTGCATCAACATTCTGTGCATCTATGCACAAAACAAATTTAGATATAGGTAAATCTTTATTATATGCTTCAATTAATTCGGGTTCTGTTGTATCAGCATTTGGAGCTACAGAAGGTCTTTTAACATTTGATGAAGTAGAAGAAAAATTAAAATCTAATCCTGATTATACATACAAAATTATTCCTATATAAAGATTACAACATTTCTCTAAGTCTTTTAAGCTGATCTCTGATTTCTGCTGCTCGCTCAAAATCAAGTATTTTAGCAGCTTTATGCATATCTTTTTCCAGTTTTGTTATAAGTTTTGGTAAATCTTTTTTCTCTATACCTAAGTCAACCATTTCTTCCGCAACAATATCTTCAAAGTTTCTATAGCTTGCAACAAGTGATAGCAAATTATTTTCAATAGGTTTTTTGATTGTCTGCGGAACTATTCCGTATTTTTTATTATAAGCTATCTGTAAATCCCTTCTGCGTTCTGTTTCATCAATAGCATGTTTCATTGAATCTGTCATATTATCGGCATACATAATAACTTCACCGCAAGAATTACGTGCTGCACGACCAATAGTCTGTATCAAACTTGTTTCCGAACGTAAAAATCCCTCTTTATCAGCATCCATTATTGCAACAAGTGAAACCTCAGGTATATCAAGTCCTTCTCTTAACAAGTTTACACCTATTAAAACATCAAATTCACCTAAACGTAAATCTCTCAGAATTTCTATGCGTTCTAAAGATTTTATTTCACTATGTAAATAACGTACTTTTATTCCCTCTTGCAAGAAATAATAACATAAGTCCTCTGCCATTTTTTTTGTAAGAGTTGTAATTAAGACACGTTCATTTTTCTTAACTCTTTTTGCTATTTCAGATTTTAAATCATTTATTTGTGAATTAATCGGTCTGACATAAACTTTTGGATCGACTAAGCCCGTTGGTCTTATTATTTGTTCTACATATTGTTGGGATGTTGAAAGTTCAAATTCTCCGGGGGTTGCTGATATATAAATTTTTTGTCCGACTTTTGCAAAAAATTCTTCATTTTTTAAAGGTCGATTATCCTTAGCACAAGGTAATCTGAATCCATATTCTATTAACGTATCTTTTCGTGCAGCATCACCATGCGACATTCCTTTTATTTGAGGAAGTGTTACATGTGATTCATCTATAACTGTTAGAAAATCTCCTCTGAAATAATCTAACAATGTTGCAGGTGCTGAACCGGCAGGTCGTCTTTCTATTATTCTGGAATAATTTTCTATACCGGAGCAATAACCTACTTCTTTTATCATTTCTATATCATATTTTACACGCTGTTCAAGCCGTTGTGCTTCTATAAGCTTATTTTGACTTCTTAATTCTATAAGACGTGTTTGCAATTCCTGCCTTATTAAGCCGATTGTTTCTTCAACATTTTCATCATAGGCAAGATAATGTACCGCAGGATAAATTACTGTCTTATTAATATTTTCAAGTACTTCACCTGTTGTATTATCTATTCTGATTATTTTTTCAATTTCATCTCCAAAAAAATATATACGTGTAACAATTTTTTCATAAGACGGAATAATCTCTACAATATCTCCTCTTGCTCTGAAATTTGCACGCTCTAAAACTACATCATTTCTTGTATATTGAACACTTACCAGATGTTTTAGTAAATCTTCTCTTGATATTTCCATACCTACAGAAAGCTCAATTGCACCTTTAAAATAATTTTCCGGTAAGCCCAAACCATATATACAACTTACAGAAGCTACAACAATTACATCATTTCTTTCATAAAGCCCACGTGTCGTATTATGTCTTAATAAATCTATTTCATCATTGATACTCGCAGATTTTTCAATATAAGTATCTGTTCTTGGTATATAAGCTTCAGGTTGATAATAATCATAATAACTTATAAAATATTCAACAGCATTATCAGGAAAAAGTTCCTTGAACTCATTATATAGCTGCGCTGCAAGAGTTTTATTGTGCGATATAATAAGTGTCGGTTTTTGAACTTGTTCTATTACATTTGCAATAGTAAATGTTTTACCTGAACCTGTAATACCAAGCAAAGTCTGAGTATCATAACCTGCATTTATACCGTTTACGAGTTGTTTTATTGCTGCCGGCTGATCTCCTGATGGTAAATATTTTGTATTGAGTTTAAATTTACGATTATCGTCCATAAATTATTGCTTTGCCAATTCTACAGTATTTTCCATAAGCATTGCAATTGTCATAGGCCCTACACCCTTTGGAACAGGGGTAATATATGATGCAATACCTTTTACATTTTCAAAATCAACATCACCTGTTGTTTTTCCGTTTGCATCCTTAAATATACCAACATCAACTACAACTGCACCCTCTTTAACCATATCTTTGTAAATAATCTTTTTTCCAACGGCTGAAATTAATATATCTGCGTTTCGGGTTATATCTGATAAATTCTTTGTATAAGAATGACAAATAGTTACCGTAGCATTTCTGTTCAATAGCATAACTGCAAGAGGTCTGCCGACAATATTAGAACGACCTACAATTACTGCATGCTTACCTGCAATATCTATATTGTATTCTTCCAAAAGCCGTATAACACCCTTTGGTGTACAAGGATATACGTTAGGTTTTATATTGTTTAATAAATTTCCTGTATTTTCAACCGTAAAACCATCTACATCCTTAAACGGAGAAATTGCTTTAATAATATTTTCTTCTGATATATGTTTTGGCAAAGGTAGTTGAACTAGTATTGCATCAACATCTAAATCAATATTTAATTCTTCGATTTTATCAATTAAATCAACTTCTGAAACCGTTTCAGGCAAATTTATTACAGTTGACTTTATACCTATTGCTTCTGATTTTTTCTTTTTTAAACCTACATAAATTGTACTTGCAGGATTATTACCGACTTGAATAACAGTTAAATGCGGCTTTTTATCCATTGATTCTATTTTAAGTTTTAAATCTTCTGTTATCTTATCTGCTACGTGTTTTCCGTCTATTATAATACCCATTACACCCTCTTTTGCGGTAAATTTAACCTAAAATAAAATTGTTTTATTGCATCTTGTACTAACTTTGAATTTTTGTCAATAGTATGTGTAAACAATTCATTATCAACAGGAATAACACCTAAAACTTCAAGTTCATATTTTTTCAACATATCAAATATAAAATTCATCTCATTGTTTTCTACTTTATTTAAAACAATCCCAAGCTGTCCGCCTGCAGCATATTTTGCAGAATATTCATCTATTCTCTTTGCAAGATGAATTGATGCTTCATCAGGATTAGTTACAATAAGTGCTGTATCAATATCAACATCAACAAGTTGATTTAAGTATTTTAAATCGAATTCACAATCGAAAATAGCTATATCATATTGTTTTATAAATTTTGCAACTGAATCACTAATCTGTTTTGTGATAGGGCATCTGCAATCTTTTGATGCAACAAGCCAAGAAACAATAATATCAACATTATCATCTAATTTTACAACAATATCTTCTAAAGCCCATTCTATATATTCTGATTTTGACATGCCATCAGGAATACCGGTTTTATACTCATGCTTACCACTTCTAATCCCATAAATAGTATTTCTTATATCTTTTCCAAAACTATGTCCCAATTCTCCTGTTAAATCATTATCAAACAAAAGAATTGACTTATCAGGAAAATACTCTTTAAAAATATTTAAAAAAGCTTTTGTAATTGTAGTTTTTCCGCTTCCGCCTTTTCCCGTAATTGCTAAAGTTGTTGTCAAAATTTATCCTTTCAATGTACTCGATATTTCACTTGTAAGTTTTAAAGCTTTTTCCGCCATTTCCTCACTTAAAGAACCACACCCGCAAGAAGGTGTAATAATAGAATTATTTATAACACTATTTTCATCTAAGCCCTTTTTAATTAGCAGCTCTTGTGCTTTTTTTAACTTATTTAACAGTATATCTTTATTAGCTTTTTCAAGTGCTTCAGAATCCAATGTTGGAACTATCCCCCATGCTATAAAACCATCCCTTTCATAAAATTCTTTTAAGTTTTCAGTAAAGGTACTCATATTTTCAGAAAAAGAATAAGCATCAAAATTAATAATATTCATACCCACATCCATTGCTATTGACCAATTACATTTTCCACAGCAATGAATTGCACTTAAACCGCCATTTTTTTGAATAACATCAGATACAATTTTTATTGTATTTATTATTTCTTCTGTAGATATTGTCAAATATGCAGATGTTCCCAATTGTGATAACGATGGTTCATCTATAAAAATAATAGGAGTAGTTTTAGGTGATACTTTTTTAATTTCTTTTATCTGCCACAGAGCTTTTAATGAAAGTGTTTTTGTAACGACTTCTCTTAAGGTTTCATCATAACATGCACATTTATCAGACAAATCTGTCAAAGAAGATGACAATGTAAAAGGCCCTGTTACTTGTGTTTTAGCAAAATTAGGTTGTAACTTGTTTATTAATTCGATATAAGGTCTGAATGTTTTTGAATATTCTTCCGTAATTCCATAATAATCTAAATCTTCATCACTTATATCATCCAAACCTTCAAAAGTAACAAATAATTTTTCTAAATCATCAATGAATGTTTCTGTATCTTGTGTTAGAAATACTTTTCCTGTTTCTTTTTCAACATACTTACCCGGTAAATTGTCCGTATATTGAAGAATCATATCTTCAAATCTTGATAACTTGGGTAATTGCGGACAAAAAGGGATTTCAGAACAATACTTCGCAACAACATTCATTGCTTTATCTACGCTTTTATAAGGCAACGAACCAATTGCAAAACATTCATTTTTTAAGTTTTCTTTTAATCTTTCTTCCATATTTTAAAAAAGCATGTTAGACATTTCTATCTAACATGCCTAAATTTTTAGTAACCTGCTTAAATAAATATTTATTCTTCAGTATTTTCTTGTGTTTCTTCTACTTCAAGTTCTTCTTTGATAACTTCAGATGCAGTAACAACAACTTCTAATTCAGTTTTTACTTTTGAAGTTAATTTTATTAACATCTTATAATTACCAATTCTATTTATTGGAGCATTTAAAGAAACAGTCTTTCTATCAACTTCAATACCTGATTTTTCAAGTAATTCTTCGCAAAGTTTCTTTGTTGTAACTGTTCCGAATAATTTTCCGCTTTCACCTGCTTTTGCAGACAATTCAAGTTTTCCGAATTCTTCAATCTTAGCAGCTTTTTCTAAAGCTTCTTGATGTAATTTTTCTTGTTTTGCCTTTATTCTTGCTAAGTTGTGTTCTCTATTTTCTAATGCACCTTTAGTTGCTATTTCTGCATAATTTTGAGGTAAAAGATAATTTCTTGCATAACCATCTTTTACGGTAACTAAATCACCTTGTTCACCTAAGTTTTGAACTTCTTTTTTTAATATTACCTGCATTTGTTTCTCCTTTAAAGTTGTATGTGTAAAATAATTTTACTTAAAACATACAAAAATGTCGATACCTTTTTTTAAAATTTAACAATTATTTTAAATATTATACTAACAAACGACACATGTCTAATTGTGTAAAAAATATTCGTTTTATATTATATCTTTGTAAATCTAAAACAAAGGAGATAAAATAATGAGTGAAACCACATTTATAACTGTCAAAATATTATTATTCGCAATTTTAATTACTTTCTTGGCATGGATTATTCCTGTATTTTCTTTTTCAAGTTACATGACAGCAATAGGAATGATTTTCACAATTACAATTTTAAACGCATTAATTTACCCCGTTATACGTTTTATGAATATTACACCTAATATATTTATCATAGGGTTGTCTGCATTTATTTTAAATACATTACTAATTTTCATATTCACCCGCTGGACAAGTTTAGGAATAAATATGGGTGGGTTTTTGAGTTTATTTATTTCTACAATTGTACTTACAATATTAAGCATGTTTTTAAATAAGGAATAAAATCAGCATTTTAAATTAAAAAGATAAAGTAATAAAAAATTTGCTTATCATCTATACCTCAAACGGATCCTCTTTAAAATAATTTTTTTTCTTTTTTAGCTTATCATTTTTTTTCTTAATTTTTTCTGGTACTTTTTTATATGCATTATCTAAAGAAATTTTAGTTAAAGTTTTTTTATTTCTTCTATCGTATAATGTAAGCCAAAAACTTCTGTTTAAATTATCAACATTAAATGAAATTCTTCCTGCAACACGTTCTCCCGGTTTTATTTGTTTAAACATAATATTTGTATCACCAAAAATTGATGGAGAGAAAATTTTATTGTAGTCATTAACAAGTGCTAAATCCATTCCTGAAATTGTAATATTTGTAAGATTAGAAATAGATAATGTTAATGTCATTGTATTAGCATCACCAAACGGATCTTTTTCATGAACAATATTTGTAATATTAATTTTTAAACCCGGATAAAAAATTTCATGTTGTTTAAAAGCAGTATCTTTATATACAGGCAATGTCATTTTAGTTGCAAGTTTTACTCTTATTTCATCACCGGGAGAAATCAAAACATCTTTACCCTTTCTCCATAAAGACATACCGAGTCCAACAGTACCGCCTACAGCCGCTCCTCCCATAACAGTATAACCGTGAGAAGCAATTGCAGCTTCAATACCAAACAAATTCAAAGCCATCAAACCACCTACAGCTCCTCCTGCTGCGGTATATCCAATATCAGTTGCCACAATTTTGCCGGCTTCAACAACAGGATGCATTCTGGTTGACATTTTTCCCTGTATTGGAATTTCTCTGCCATCAGGTGTAACAAGATAATCAAACTCAAGTGATACATATCCGTTTCTGCCTAATCTCTTGGCTTCTGATTGTTCTCTTATGATACCATGTGCTAATGTTCCTTTTGGTAAAACTATTCCGCTATCACCTGACACATCACTTACGACTTCTGCAAAAAACTCATCACCTTCTATTGATAAATTTCCATCAATAACTTGAGAAACTGTCATTTTTATAACGTCTTTTTGATCTATTACATCAACAGCACCTGTAAATAATTCAGAATGTTCTATCTGTCTTTCATCAGTTTTTTCAGCATGACCTTGATAAGTTTCCGCAAAAACAGGCATAATATTAACAAGTAAAAATGCATATATTAAACAAATAGAAATAAATTTTCTCATAATAGCAACATTATAATTTATAACGTCATTATTTTCCATTTGTAAATATTCTTTGCATTATTACAAAAAATAAAAAGCCCTGCATAGTGCAGAGCTTAAAAAAATATACATTTACCCCACACCATTAATAACATATTTTTAATGCATTGTCAAATAAGCCAAAGCTTGTTTTTTATTTTTGTAAAAATATTGTTACATGAATAACAAATTTTTTATTTAGGTGTTTTGTATGATTGCATTTCCCAATGAATTAATATAATTATAGTGTAGACATAAGTTAGTGAGGTAGAAAATGTCAATTGATGATGCATTAGTTATGATTTTAGCAGGCGGAGAAGGAAAACGACTTCATCCGTTAACAAAAGACAGGGCAAAACCTGCTGTGCCTTTTGGCGGTAGATACAGAATTATAGATTTTGTATTGAACAATTTTATTAATTCCGGCTTTTACAAAATAAAGGTACTAACACAATACAAATCTGATTCATTAAACCAGCATATTTCAAGAGGATATGCACTATCACCATTCTTAGACCAATATGTTGATTTAGTTCCGGCACAAATGAGAACAGGTGGAGATTGGTATAGAGGAACTGCGGATGCTGTATTCCAAAACGTATTGCACATAATTGATGCAGATCCGACATACGTTTGTGTATTTGGAGGCGACCATGTTTATAAAATGGATGTTTCTCAAATGTTGGATTTTCACAAAAAAGTTAGTGCAGCTTTAACAATCGCAGCCATTCCTATTCCTATAGAAGAAGCTTCCGAATTTGGTATTATGGAAGTTGATGAAAATTGGAAATTAACAAACTTTATTGAAAAACCAAAAACAAAACCAAAATCATTACCGGGTAATCCTAATATGTGTTTGGCTTCTATGGGTAACTATATTTTTGGAAAAGATATACTTTTGGATGCTCTTTATAGAGATAACAAAATTGAAGACTCCAGCCATGATTTTGGTAAAAATGTTATACCTATGTTATTAAATGAGGGCAAACCCGTTTATGTATACAATTTTAAAGAAAATTCATTTCCGGGAATTACAGATGCAGAACGTGGTTATTGGAAAGATGTAGGAAATGTAGATGCATATTGGCAAGCGAATATGGATTTATTGGATTCTTGTCCTGAATTAAATTTATACGCAAAAGAATGGCCTTTAAGAACATTTAACTACAATTATCCTCCTGCAAAATTCATTTGGCAGGAAGGTGATAGAGTTGGTATGGCAACAAATTCAATGGTATCAGAAGGATGTATTATTTCAGGAGGCGGATTATCCAGATGTATTCTTTCTCCTAAAGTAAGAATTAATTCTTATTCATCTGTTACAGAAAGTATATTAATGGAAGATGTTGATATAGGACGACACTGTGAAATCAGACGTGCCATAATCGATAAAAACGTTAAAGTTCCACCTTATACAAAAATAGGTTTTGATAAGGAAGTTGACCAGCAAAAGGGCTTTTATGTATCTCCGGGTGGAGTTACAGTAGTTCCAAAAGGTGCTATACTTTAATATATTTTAATAATTTCTTCTTTTAAAACACCTCTTTATGTTAAAATTCTAAAGAGGTGTTTTATGGATAAAAAGAAAAAAAATATAATTATCGTTTCATCTATAATTATAACGTTATTACTTTTAGCATTGATAATAGGTTTTTGTATTTATAAAGCAAACAGAGATAGATATATCAGAGGATTTTATACAAATGAGGGTTTAATTGCAACAAGCTTAGCTTTTAACGGAGTTATGGACACTTCTAAACCAATCGTATTGATGTTTAGTTCAAGATATTGTAAATTTTGTGCAATGTTTAAGCCAATTTTTTATAAATTAGAAAGACTATATAAAAATGATTATAATTTTGTAGTAATTGACTCTGACGATCCTAAAAATGAAGCTATTTACTATGGAAATGTAATTGAATTACCATCTCTTTATATTTTTGATCCGGCTATAGGTAATAAAATACATATCACTTCTTTTGCATTACATGATGAAATGAGGTTACGTACAGAATTAAACAATTATCTAAGAATACGTTCTGTTATGGATATTGAGCAAGCAGAAGAATCTCAAAGAAAAGAATTGAGTAAATATGATTAATAAAAATAGCATTATTTTAGTTTTACTATTAATTATTTTTTCGTTACCTGTAAATGCAAAAATTGTAACATGTGAAGATGCACATGCTGAAAACACTCCTTTCGTAGTGTATTATTACACTTCAACCTGCAGTACATGTAAAAAATTCGATGTAATATTTAATAAGACCGTATCAAAATTAGATAAGTATAATTTTGTAAAAATGAATGTTGCAGACATGGCTGAACATAAACTATGTTATGTTCAATCTTTACAATATGTACCATCGGTATATATATATTATCCAAAAATAAAAAAGATGGGAAAAGTTCATTACAACTACTACTTTAACCAAAGATATTTTGAATATGCTTTATCAACATATTTAAGTAATTCAAATATAGAATAAAAACTTTTTCCTAAGCTATATTTTCTAATCTTGGATCGGCTTCAACAATTTCTGTAGGCAAGCCAACATGATGAATTTTTGGAATTATATAATCTTCGTGATATTCAACAGGAGCTGCCTTATCATCGTCAGTGTCATTACATACAAAAATCAATTTGTTATCAGGTGTTAATTTAGCACCAACCACTGTAATTTCATGACCATTTACAATATTATTATCTTCATCTGTTGATGTATACCCAATAATTACATTTTTACCTTCTGCAAGAGAATTTAACAAGCATCTTTTAATTGTATTAAAGTCTGTTCTATATCCTGCAAGTTTTGCTGAAGGTGCGCCTGATTTATCTACACCTTCTCTTAAATCTTGGAATGTAACAGAAGTCTTGTTGCTATTAGTAACTACAGATTCAGTAAAAGTTTTTTCTATTTCAACAAGTCCTTTATCACCCGGACCAAATGAAGCAACTCTTGTATCATTTAAAGTATTATATGTTTGTTGAGAACCAATATTCATTAAAGTTGATTGCATTAAAACATCAACAGGAGTTCTTTCTAATTCATCTTTATCAACAGTTTGGATGTGTGCTCTGAAAATCGCATTTTTATCCGGTGCTATTGTTACTTCAACATTATTTTCATCAGTCATTGTATAAGGAATTTTAAAATTATCCAAAAGCCACTTTGAATCTTCTTTGTTATCACAAAGAGTATTTAATGAAAGATGTTTTTTTACAGACATATTAGGAGAAGATAATCCCTCTGCAATACGAGCAAATTCAGCAGGCATTTGACTTGCAAGATTAAATTCAATACTTGCAGCAACACAACAGCCGGAATGTTCCACTTCTTCTGTAGAATTATCATACTGTTTTAATGTACCTATCATGCTTTCAGGAATATTGCCAAAATGTTGAGTTATACCATAAGGATTAGCTATAGTTTTAACAGTATCGTTCAAAATACCTTTTTTATCTAAGCCGCTTGCACGATCATTTAACAATATTTTATGTAAATTATCAAGTGTTGTTGATTTATCATCTGAATTATTGTTTAACAATGAGCCGGTTTTAAGCATGTAATCTAAAGCTTTTTTACCTTCAGAATCAAGTGAAGATGCAACTTCTGTATATGCCTTTAATTCACTTGGTGTTGTTAATTGTGTTTTTGCAACGTCAACTGTGTTATAACCGTGGAAAGATACATTTTTTACTAAAGGAGATTGCACATAAGAATTAGATACACATGCTTTGCTTTGTTTTAGAGGTGTAATACCTCTAAAAATAACATTATTGACATTATTTAACCCTGTTAACATGTATAAATGTGCCTTCCTTACATGAGAATAAACGTTTATAAATTTGAAAATTTGCCTTTTTTATGTATAATATGTTAAAAATGTAAACATTTATGAGGAAAAATTTACGGATATAAAGATTAAAAATTTAACTCAAAATCAGCTTTTAATTTCTTTTGACCGGCTTACAAGATTTAAGTACACAGAAGACAAATATTTGCGAGTTTTCAAAGACATTATAATTTCTAATGTCATCCAGCCGCAGTTTAAGAAAAAAGAGCTTGAAGAACTGGATTATTTAACGATTAGAGATATAGCTCAATATGTTATTAATAAATCATTATCTGATATTTGTAAAAAACAAACGGAAGATTTTACTATAAATAACAAATTAAAAAAGTATGAAAATGACATATTTAACCTTTCACCGGAGGCAAATATTCTACTTGATAACAACATTCATTATGCTGATGCAAGTGAATTAATAAATAAGAATATGGCTAATAATTTAAAATGGCTTAAACTTTTATCAAAAGAAAAAGATTTCAGAAAAGAACTTTCTTTGCATTTTCCTGTTGAAAAAGTTGTCATAGCCGAAGGTATAACAGAAGAAACATTATTACCTGTATTTGCAAAACATTTGGACTATGATTTTGACAAGTACGGTGTACAAATGATTTCTGCAGGCGGTAAAAATCAAGTTGTGAAATTATTCTATAAACTTGCTGAACAACTCAAAATACCTGTATTAATCTTGCTGGATGCAGATGCCTATGATAATAAAATGCAAATTTTACCTAAATTAAGAACATGCGATAAAATTCACATAATTGAGCATGGAGAATTTGAAGATATACTACCTAAATCATTAATTTTAAACACTCTTAATGATTTATTTTTAAACTTTAATTCCGTAAATAAAAATGAATTTACGGAAGATAGAATGGTTAAAAATTTGGAAGAAATATTCAAGCAAAAAGGAATGCATGACTTTCAAAAAGCAGAATTTGCAAAGTCAGTAAGCAAACATATTTTTTCTAAAAATGATATTTCACAAGAGATTGAGTATATCATTAATGAAATAAAATCTCTTTAATAAAGTTTTAAGTGTTTACTACTATGCAAATGAATTTATAGCAGCATTAGCTACTTTTGCAACTATTCCACCGGAATTATAGTTATCTATAAGCTTTTGTATAAAATTACCTGCCATATTTTGAACTTTAGTTATTGAAGAATTGTTATTCGCAACTTTCCCTGCAACTTCAACAGAAGAAGATGATTCAGAAAGTTTTTTGCTTAAATTTTGCATTGCTTCTTTTATTTCCGTATCGGAAATTTTACCATCTTTATTAGTATCCAATTGGCTTATAATAGATTCTGAAATTTTATCAGCTATATTTTGATACAAATTTTTTTCATTTGTCTGCTGCGTTGCATCTTGTATTTTAAAACCAGCAGGCATACCCAGCTGCTTATCCAATGTAAAATCAAGAACTTCGTCTTTAGATAATAAACCGTTAGAATCTTTATCAATAAGATTAAATTCTTCCTCTAAACTTTTTACAAATTGTGAATTTTGTTCTTCATTTATTTTTGATAAATCTGCTTTTGATAGTCCATTAGTATTACTTTCATCAGATTTATATAATAGCGCAAGCATAGCTTGTAAATCACTGTTTGAAGATACCGCTCCTATTGATGTTGTTGTCATTATATTTCCTCCAAGTCCACAATTATATTTTAACTTTATTTTTTACAATTAAATCCACCATAAAAATGATTTTATATAATTCTATAAAAATCGTAGTTTCCAGAATGACAATATTCTGCCATACTGAGGATTTACCCGAAGTATATCATGCGATTAATTAATAATTTCCTCTAATTAGATGACATTTTATTGATATTTTAAAAATTATCATTAAATATCCGATATGAAGATAAAAAAGAGAGGAAATAATCATGGGTTTGGCAGCATCACAAGCAAGATTTTTAAACCTTACAGCAAGAAAAACTAACATTGAATACGAAGGTCAGCAAATAAACCAACAAAGAACAACTTTGTCAAATCAATCTGCGAATTTGTATAACCAAATGCTTACATTAAAGGTTCCGACACAACCGTCTATTGATAGTTATACAAAATTGCAATACTCGTTTGTACCGCCTGATTCTGTATCAACAGCAACTATTAGTTCAATTACAAAAGCAGCAGACGGTACTTATACAATCCACTATACAGTAACAGAAGATGTTATAGGTTTCTATCCTTGTGATAAAGATAAGCAAGTTACTGTAGCCAAAGATGAATCTAATAATTATACTTATTCAGAGGGTGGCGGAACTTTTGTATTAGAAAAATTAACAGATACAGATGATCCAACACACAAAGATGCTTATGATTATTTAATTACTGCAAAGCAATATGGTGCAACACTTTATTATTTTAATGTCGGTTCGGAAGCTAGTCCTCAATACAGATATTTTACAGATACACAAATGAATGCCGCAATAGATGATGGGAAAAAATGTGTTTACTATACCTCAACAACACAAAAACAAACATCTACGAGTGCTATAGCTAAATGTACATTATCAAGAGATGCTAATAACCGTCTTATCAGTTTTACAGATACAGAAAAAGATATAACATACACCGTAACCGCAGGAACTGTTACTGACCAGCAAGCATACGATGACGCACAAAACCAATACAGATATGAAACATTCTTATATGAACAAACTCTCGGCAAAATAAATGCTGAAACATCAGTATTACAAGCACAAGATAAAACTCTTGAATTACGGTTAAAACAACTTGATACGGAACACCAGGCAGTTCAAACCGAAGTGGATTCAATATCAGAAGTTATCAAAAAGAATATTGAAAGTTCATTCAAGTCATTCAATGCATAATTATTTTTCAAACTTCATAATCACTCTTATAATTTCGGGTATCTCAAAAGGATACCCTTTTATTTTATTATTTTTTACATTATTGAAACCACTTAACATAAATTTATAAGAACATCTTCAAGGGTTGTACAAACATAAAATTTGATACATAATAATTATATAATGGGGATATTTTATATACTTGGCAGATATAGAAAAAGTGGCTTTACATTAGCAGAAATGATGGTTATTTTAACTGTCATGAGCGTTGTAATGGCAGCAACCATGCCTGTTTTAACCGCAAGACAAGGAGTTGGTGAATCGAGTGCTTTGGGTGGTTCAGGAGCCGGTGTAAAATGGCAAAGGAATAAAGAGTTTATTGCAACAGCATATCCACATTCATTTATAGCTATCGGTATGGAACCGGATTCATCAGACTTGGGTGCATTAAATCACGCTGCAGTAATGTATGTAAAAAACAGAGAAGGTAACATAACTTCTTCTTCTCAAATTGGACTGTTAAAACAAATGACAGTGAAAAAAGATTCTGTATACAGTAACAATTATTACTCCGCAGGCAGAATAGCTATGGACAGATATAATAATATTGCTCTTGGTTCAAATACAATGTATAACGGCTCTATAGGACTTGGTAACATATCTATAGGAACATATTCAATGTATAACAGCAATGGTAATAGTTATAACATTGCAATAGGAAGAGGTTCTTTACAGCATACAAAAGGTGTTACAATCAGAAATATTGCTATCGGATATAATACTTTATATGAAATACAAGGAAGAGATAATATACATATAGGTACAGGTACGGTAAATACTTCTGGAGCTATTGCAAACAAAGATATTTATATAGGACGTAATGCAGGACTTAATCAATCAAATACAAGAAACATTTATAATACAACCAAAAATAATGTTGTCATTGGAACTGATGCTCATTTAACTGACGGCTCGCATAATGTAGTATCAATAGGTACAAATTCCGGTTCTTTTGGTGTGAGTGATCCTGACAATGGAATTTCAATAGGAACTAATTCCGGTGCCGGCTTTGGTGATGTATCAATCGGTAACACAGCAACTCGTATTCAAGGCAATACAGGTAAACAGGACAAAAGAAAAGATGTACGCATAGGCATTTTTTCCGGCTATTATGCAAATGCAGACTTTACTTTTAGTGAAAATGACAGTTCTGTGTATTTAGGAACATACGCAGGAATGAACTCATCTACAAAACAAGGTGTAGTGCATGTAGGATATAAAGCCGGACACCAATCTTCCGTAAATAAAACAAGCTACGCTTCTCTTGTTGCAATTGGTTACAATGCAGGTGCTGAAAATATGTATGCGAATACATCTAATAATGTCGACTTAGGAAGTTTTGCAGGATATCAACAAGCTTATACAACAGTAGGAAATATAAACATAGGTACAAATGCCGCCAGAAGTTCTTCTAAACTCTCAAATTGTATTTGTATAGGTCATGGAGCTTGTATGAGTTACAAAAACTTACAAAATAGTTTATTTTTGGGTTCAAGACCTACAGGTTCTGCTATTATTAAAGGAAACAATAATGATGACGGTACTGCGGGTTCAAGGTCTGCAATAGCACCTAACGGAGGACTTGCAAATATTAGCAGAGATTATGATATGCATTTAGATGACAATCCTAATAGGTTAAAAAAAATATGGGATCCTCAAGGGGAATTAGGTGAAAAATATTCGCAGCTCATAATAAGTCCAAATGGTACAGCTTATGCAGGTACAAGTTCAATTATTATGTTTTCGGATATAGTATATGGACCTACTCAAACATTTACTATGTATTCCGATAAAAGATTAAAGGAAAACATAAAAAAATCTGAAGTTTCACTTAATGATTTTAGAAAAATAAATACTTACCAATTTAATTATAAAAATGATAAAACCATAATGGCAGGTACAATTGCACAAGAAATGCAACAAATTTTTCCAAAATCTGTTGTTGAAAAAAACGGTTATTTATCTGTTGATGCGGAATGGATAATATTTCCAATGATAAATGCAATAAAAGAATTAGATTTAAAATTATCAAACATCAACAAAAAATTAAATAACTACATAACAAATTACAAAAAACTATATGATAGAGCCATTGCATTAGACAATGAAGTTAAAATACTTGAATCTGAAAATAAACGACTAAGAGTACAAGTAAATAACTTATATATAAAAACTAAAATAAAAGAAAGTGTGAATAAATGATTATCAAGAAAATAAATGCATTTACACTTTCGGAAATGATGATTGTATTATTGATAGTTAGTGTAGTATCAGCCATAACATTACCATCTTTAACAACCAGACAAACAAATGATAACGCAACAGTTGTTCAAAGCGATAACAGCTGGAATAGATATGAAGCTGAATCAGACGGTGCATCAGGCGGATACGGAATATATAATATATCATATCCAAATTCTGCTTATAAAGTTATTGTCGGATTAGATATTGATTCGCTTACTGATATTAATACCGATGTTAAATACTATCCGGTATCACAATATGGCAGGTCAGCACTTGTTTTTGCTTCAAATTTGGGTAATATGATTAACCTTTATCAACGAGGTAATTCACCAAATACAAATATTTTTGCCGGCTCTCTTGTATTAGATATGGCAAGAAATATCGGCATTGGTGCTTTAGACAGTGATTTTTCCTCAAGTACCGGAACAATAAGTTCAATGGTTGGAAGTAATTCATCTATACATATAGGAAGATTTACAGAAACAAAAGAACACTCTTTAAGTGCAATATCAAGTGATAATTATAGTATTATTGCCGGTTATATACCTGCTTACGGTGCATCTTCAATAAAAAATCATAATGTAGTTATGGGATATTATGCAATGAACGGTACGGGAAGTTCAATATATAGAAGCAACATTATCGGCTCTTATGCTTGTGCAAATAGTAATGCAGGAAATGACAGTGTCTTAATAGGTAATAATGTTGCAAGAAATAACAGTAATATTTTAACATCGCTTAATAACAGTATTGCAATAGGTACAAATGCAGCAAGTGGTAAAACTGCAGCAGGAATTACAGCAGGTATATCCATAGGTAATTACGCAAATGCACACGGTAATGGCGGTTTTGCCGGAGTTGCTATAGGTAATTATGCAGCTTATGGTGCAGTAGGTTATGATGGATATACGTCAATAGCAATAGGTCCATACGCAGGACATTTGTCAAATATGAAATACGGAAGCAGTTACGATAATGTATTAATAGGTCATTACGCAGGAGCAAGTTCTGCAGCAGATACTAAAAGCAATTTAGGTTACAATGTCATAATGGGAAATTATGCAGGATATACAACAAGTGCTCATAATTTAGAAAAATCAGTAATTTTAGGATATAATGCAGGAAAAAATGCAAGTGCTTTGAGTTCTGTATTTATTGGTTCCGGTGCAGGCAACGGTGCAGGAACGATTACAAACGGTATTTTTATTGGAAATAATGCAGGTTCATCTAACTCAAACTCCTCAGATAGTATAGTTATCGGAAATGGAGGTCAAGCAGGTACAAGTGGTATCAATATTGGCTCTCCCGGCAAAGTAGGAGACTACTCTATTGCAATTGGCTCAGGTTGTTCAGCTGAATTACTTAACATTGTCAATTCATACAATAATAAAACCTGTATTATACCCGGTCCAATAGGCAAAAATGTAACATCGGTAATGACATCTGCAAATCCTACGACTTCGGTAGATCAAGTTGATACATATATGAATACTATAGATCCTTTAGATAGAGATGCGAATATAACTATTAAACAAAAAGATTTTAAAATGAATACAACATATCACCAAAGCAGTTATGCTACAACAATAGATTTAATAACTATTCCTAGTGTTAGAGAAACTACAGCTGCTAATATTTGGGGAGCCAATTCAAGAGCACAAATGGTTATTGCTCCTGCATCAACATCCGCTCAATGGGGTAAGGATACTGATGGTTATTATATGACATCTATTGCATTAGACGGTGCTGTATTCGGCAAAAATCAAATGATGACAATTTATTCGGACAAACGACTAAAAACAAACATTAAGCCGACAAAATATGGTTTAAATGAAATCAGAAAAATTAATATATATGAATTTAATATGAAAAAAGATAAACAAACCAAAAGAATTGGTGTTATTGCACAAGAACTAAAGGATATAATGCCTGAGGCAGTTACAAAAGAACCATTATCAGGTATGTATGCAGTAAATGGAGATTGGATTATCAATACATCTGTTCAAGCTATAAAAGAAATTGATAAAATTTTCTCCTCAATATCAGAAAATTTACAAGAATATATAGCATTTGCATCTAAAACGGATAAATACACTGATAATTTAAATCATCGGCTTAAAAATTTATCTGATTCAAATAAACAATTAAACTCAAAATTGGATAAAATTGAAAGTATGAGAAGCAGGCAATAAATATGAAGCAATACTTAAACATAAAAAAATATATGGCTTTTACATTAACTGAGATGACAATGGTTATTCTCATAATGAGTATTGTTGCTGCAATTTCTACACCGGTCATAACAAAAAACATAAAGAATGTAGAAACAAAGAAAAAACAACTTGATGCCACACCTACAATATCCCCACTATGGAAACAAGCTGAATCTGCTGACGGAGCTTATTATATATCTCCTTATGCAACAGGAAGTAATGCAGGTATGGTTGCAATAAATATAAAACCTAATACAAACAGAAATACATATTTTAATCCTGCTATGGTTATAGGAAATCCTGCATCAGCTGATAGTATAGAAAATAACGATATTTCTAAAATAGGTCAAATGGATTTTTATAATGGTGCAGAGCCAAAAAGAAGAAGAATTGCAATGGATGAATCTCATAATATACTTATGGGATATGGCAATTTATACAGAAGTGGAGATGAACAAACAAATACATTACAAAATTCAATAATAGTTGGAAACGAAAATCTGTTTTTTTCAAATAAAGCTCGTGCCAATATGCATGATGGTATAATTATAGGAAATGGTATTCATAAGTCATCAGGGGACAAACTTCTAAATTTAAACAGAACAATTTCTATCGGCTATGGTATTTCAAAACCAACTTTAACTGAAGAAACACAATTTGTTGATACCGTTCAAATGGGATATTGCACATCATATAATTCTAAAACTAATTTCAATTCAGTTTTAATCGGTTCATACGCCGGTTCTAATGCTAGCGGAAATTCATCTAACAATATAGCTATAGGTAGTTATGCCGGATATGGCAATAATTCAGTAAGTAATATTTCAATAGGTATGTATTCAGGACATTCTGACAATTCAAACGGTGATAATATATCTATAGGTTACTTTACAAATTATAAGCCAATATCTTCAACAAGTACAAGTATTACAGCTAAAGCTTATTCTAATATTTCTATAGGAGAGTATGCAAATACACTTACAGTAGAAAATACAAAAGTATCGTTTTTAAATACAGCTATAGGCAGCTATGCCGGTTATGGTAATAATGTAAAAGTTGCATATGGTAATTTAATTATTGGATATTATGCAAATACTAAAAATAATACATCCAATTATCAAAATATAGTAATAGGACATCAAGCAGGTGTAGATTGGGAAAGTGCAGGTTACAAAGAAAGCGATGACACTTATGGTGGTCCGCAAACGCAAAGAGCTTTTTACGGAACAATTGCAATAGGTCCTTTTTCTGCAAACAGTTTATATGAGGGAAGCGGTATTTATATTGGAAATCAAGCAGGAAAATATGGCTCATATAATAAGAAAGCAGATAACATTATAATAGGAACATCAGCCGGAATTTCATCAACCGCAGGAGCTGCAAACGGAGTTAAAGGGAGTATTTTTATAGGTAAAAATGCAGGAAACAATTCAAACGGAATTTTTGAAATGGGCATCGGACAAGATGCATGCCAGCATACAGGAAAGGGTAAAGTATGCATAGGACCGCAATTTGAAAATAATACATCTTTATCTGATAAATTTGGAAGTTATGTATCAGGTAGAACTAATAAATCAGGACATTCAATACATTTTTATACAAATTCTGATAATTCTGAAAAATATAATACTCTAAATTCATTGCCATCAGAGCTTTTATATACATCATATTATCCATTTGTTCCTGAAGAAAAAAGTTGTGTTGATAATACAGGTAATCTACAAACAGATTTTAGCGGAACTATAGGTATACCACATTGTACTACAGGAATGGCACCCTTATGGAATCCTGTTGATGGAAAATCGGTAATAGTACTTAATCCCGGTCCTATGAGCAGCTCAAATCCATCTTCAATAACATTATTTGCACCTGTTGTATATTCATTGAATGCCAGAATGATACCATTTGTATTTTCAGATAGAAGATTAAAAGAAAATATTATTCCTTATAAGTATTCTCTTAAAGAATTAGAAAAATTAAATGTATACAACTTTAATTGGAAAACAGGAGATACAACTACTCCGCAGATTAGTTATATTTCACAAGAAGTAAAATCTGTAATTCCGGAAGCTGTATCAAGAGATGAAAACGGTTATTATCGACTTGACGGATCATGGATATTATATACGGCTGTTAACGCAATAAAAGAACTTGATACTAAGATACAAAAATTAGATATCAAGGTTAAAACTTTCATAAATGGCTATTTTGGATTGGTTTCCAAAATAGAAACTCTTGAAAAACAAGCAAAAGCTATAAAAGCAGAGAATGAAGCTATTAAAAATCGTCTTGAAAAACTTGAAAACTAATTTTTATATACCAACGACTTTTTCTTATTTAACGTTTTCTTTACGGTATTAATTGGTATTGCAAATCCAATTCCGATATTTGATATATTATTATCAGGGTTGTATATAGATTGATTAATTCCTATAACTTCACCATTTGTTGTTATTAATGGCCCGCCTGAATTACCGGGATTAATAGATGCATCCGTTTGAATTTTATCCTTTGCATAATCTATTCGAGAAATTATGCCTTGTGTCAATGTTCCGTTAAATCCGAAAGGATTACCTATTGCAAGCACTTTTTGTCCGACTTTTAACTTTTCGGAATCTCCTAATGTTATAATAGATAACGGCTCTTTTGATACAATTTTAATTAGTGCTATATCTTTTTTTGAAGAATATATAATATTTGCTTTATATACATGTCCATTATACAGTGTTACATCTATTTTAGAACTTTTATCCACAACATGCGCACTTGTTAGAATTAAACCATTTTTATCAATAATACAACCGCTTCCACTTGAAACACCTATTGGTAGTTCCGCATCAATAGATACGATTGACGGATTTATTTTTTCATATACATTCATATAAATAATTTCTTCACTATCATAAGCAAATACTACTACGTTTGTAACAAAAACGAAACATATCGTAACAATAAAATTTTTTAGCATAACTACTGAAAGCTCCTATTTATCGGTAATTATATGTAAAGCTGTAAAAATTTTCTACTACCAATGTAACAATTTTACAGTATAATTCTTGCAGTAATAAAAAGTTTATTTTAGAATATGAGCGTAATCAAACATAAAGTTTGAAGTAGTAATAAAATTAAGGAAAGGAAATTTTTAAAATGAGAAGCATTGAATTATTTCAACAAGCATTGAACGAAAGAAGAGTATTAAAGGTTATTGCAGGAATGAGCAATTTAGATATAGAAAGAGTTAGAATGATATTATTATCAGCTATTCAATCAAAAGCAACTGCAGTTGATGTATCAGCTAATGAAGAAATCTTATCTATGGCAACAAAATTAATCTCTGAAATGAATTCAGACATTACATTATTTGCATCATCAATTCTTCCTATGGAATTAGCTACAGCAGTAAACAAATATCACGTAAGTGCTATTGAATTAGGCAACTTTGATTCTTTATACAGACAAGGTTTAACAATCACATCTGAAAGAGTTTTAGATTTAGTTAGAGAAACATTATCATTAATTGAAAACAGAGAAGAAGTTTTATTCTCAGTAACAATTCCTGGTTCATTAGAAATTTCTGAACAAATTTCATTAGCTAGAGAACTTGAAAATCTTCACATTGATTTAATTCAAACAGAAGGTTATATATCTGAAGACATTAAAATGGAAGGTATCAGAGGTTTACTCAACAGAGCTGAATTAACAATTTCTAACACAATAGAATTATCTCACAATATTGAATTGCCTATAATGACAGCTTCAAATATCAACACAACAACAGCTCAACTTGCATTTGCAGCAGGTGCTAGTGCTATTGCTTGCGGTTCTTGCATCAACAAATTAGATTCTGAACTTTCTATGAGAGCTGTAATCAGCAACTTAATGGAAATTGCAAACAGAAACGGTATTATGTGGACTTCTTGGATGAAACATTCACAAAACATTGAAACAGTTTCTCTTGTTTAATAGAAAATTTTATGTTTCTAACAAAAAACTGCTCGTTAACCACGAGCAGTTTTTTTTATGCAATAATAAATTATGTGAAGATTGGAGAATTTTTATGTTTGATTATATAAAAGGAGTTTTAGAAGCAAAAACTCA
This sequence comes from uncultured bacterium, assembly GCA_902776035.1. GTDB lineage: Bacteria > Cyanobacteriota > Vampirovibrionia > Gastranaerophilales > Gastranaerophilaceae > UBA6984. The sequence continues at coordinate 118,675 of CACYOO010000004.1, read as the reverse complement.
AAAGCAAAAAGGATGTTTTTTTACAGTAGAAGCTAATGGCATTGGATATAAAATTGAAGTTACGACAAGTGATTATGGTAAAAAAGAATTAAATGATAATATAAAAATTTATACTGTATTAATACACAGAGAAGATTCAATGTCTTTATGCGGATTTTTATCGAATGAAGCAAGAGATATTTTTGAAGTTTTAACATCAGTATCAGGAGTTGGTGTTAAAATGGCACTTACACTATTAAGTGAATTTGATATAAGTGATTTAATATATTTTGTAATAAATGAAAATACCAAAGAATTAACAAAAGCAAAGGGTGTAGGTACAAAATTAGCTCAAAAAATAATATTAGAATTAAAAGATAAGTTTTTAAACTTTAATATGAAAAAAGATAATAATTGTTTAGTAACCAAAAATGTTGCAACAGAAGATGTAAAACAAATACTTGATTCATTAGGATATGAAGAAAAAGAAATTTCAAATGCAATAGAAACCGTTTTAGAACACGGGCTAACCCCTGATAATAATGAAGAATTTTTAAGAGCAGCCCTGCAGCTTTTATCAAAATAGTAAAATTTTAAAATAATTTATTTGCATGATTTTATATTACTTCAAATATAGTTTAATATATGAGAAGAACTAAAATTGGAGTAAATCATGGATATATTTGCAATAATAGGTTTATTTTTCGGTGCAGCAATGATATTGATTGCACAAGCATTAGAAGGTGGAAACATTGGACAATTGCTTCAATTAACTGCTGCAATGATTGTAATCGGAGGTACAACCGGAGCCGTTATGTTAAGTTTTCCGCCTAAGGTATTGGCAAAAGCTATTTCTTTAGTAAAAGATGCATTTATACCTCCTGTTGCAGATTTAGAAGCATTGATTACAGAAATAGGAGCTTATGCACAAAAAGCAAGACGTGAGGGTATAATTGTACTTGAAAAAGAAGCTAGAAATGCATCTGATTACATATTAAAAATGGGTTTAGAAGCAGTATCAGACGGTGCAGATCCCACACTTGTACAGGCAATGATGGAAAACCAAATAAGTCAACAGGAAGAAGAAGTTATGACTGCAGCTAAAGTATTTGAATCCTTTGGTGGTTATTCTCCTACACTTGGTATCATTGGTGCCGTTATGGGTTTAATTCAGGTTATGCAAAATTTATCAGATCCGTCAAAACTTGGAGCAGGTATTGCAGTTGCATTCGTTGCTACTGTTTACGGTTTGTTTTCTGCAAACTTAATTATGCTGCCACTTGGAACTCGTATAAAATTAAATTATGGCAAAGTGTTTTTAGCAAAAACATTAATGGTAGAAGGAGTTCTTGCAATCCAGGCAGGTGAATCTCCTGCATTAATTGAAAGAAAATTAAGATCATATATTATTGAAACAAAAGAAACTAAAGAAGAATAAATATGGCAAAAAAGAAGAAACCTGAAGAACATGAAAATCTGGAACGCTGGATGGTATCATACAGCGACTTCGTAACGCTGTTATTTGCTACTTTTGTAGTTTTGTATGCATTATCTCAAGTTGATCTTTCCGAATATACAAAACTTGAAGACGGAATGAAAAAAGCTTTTAACAATCCAAGTCTTATAAGTGGTCAGGTATCAATATTTGATAATCAAGGTACAACAATATTGGATAATACATCAGCAGATTCATTTGTTGCCCCATTAATGTTAGAATATGTCAGTCAAAAATATGAAGAACAGGCATACAAAGAAATAAAAGAAAAAATCGAACAAATGACTAAAAATGGAGATTTAGAAGGGGTAGAAGCTAAAATCACAAACGAAGGACTTGTAATAACCTTTAAGAATGATTTTGTATTTTTCAGCGGTTCTGCAGCATTAACAGAAAAAGCAACAAAATTATTGGATAATATTGGAGCAACAATTAGTGAAAAATTTGCCCTGCATTATATAAGAGTTGAAGGACATACAGACAACCAACCAATAAATACATATCTTTATCCATCAAATTGGGAATTATCATCTGCACGTTCAAGTTCAATTATAAGATACCTTTCATCAAGATTTAAATTTATGCCAAATATTTTTTCAGCTGTCGGTTATGCTGATACAAGACCTGTTGCAGATAATTCGACAGAGCAAGGCAGAGCAAAAAACAGACGTGTTGAAATACTTATATTAAAGAACAAATATAAAAATTTTGAACATCCGTCTAATACTGCTATGAAACAAGACAAAAAAGTTCAGCAAAAATTCCAAAATGACAGAAAAAAAGCCATAGAAGAAATTAAAAAATCATCACCTGCTTTACAAAAAGTAGATGAACAGGTAAAATCTAAAACAGAGGATGAAGAATTAAAAAATATAAAAAATTCTTCGAAAATTAATAAAGAAACACCTTCATCTACACGACCGGAAACAAGCGAAGATAATTCTTTATCTATACAAAATAAAACATTATATGAAGAAGCATCAAAATTAAAAAATGAAAACGAAGATGATAATTGGCTAAATGATGCAAAAATGCAAAAAATTCTTCAAAAAGATATAAACAAACAATTTGAGATAGGTAGAAAATAAAATGGAATATTATATAGGTTTATCAATGGCATCATGCTCGACAACCGATACGGGTATTGCTGTCATGGATAACTTCGGAAAAATTATTCTAATAGATAAACTATATTCCATGAAAGATATACAATATTTTTTTGATAATTATTCCTCACTAAAATACTCACATATTGCAGTATCATTGCCATGGGATAATACAATGTTAGAAGGAAAGTGGAGAGTACTATCTAAACTTTATCAGCCGGTTAAAGAAAATCCACATATATTAAATAGAAATAATTGGACACAAAGATATTCAACAAGAGGTTGTGAATATTTTAAGCAGCTAAAAGAAATTGGTATAGATATTTATAGATATGAACTTTACATTACAAGACAATCGTTAAATCTTAGTTCTTATTTTAAGGAACGAACACCAGCAGATTGTAAATTTTTGCAAAATGCACTCAAAATAGAATATAAAATAGAAGATATACCGCCAAATATGATGCCAATGGGACAATTAGAGGCAATTGTCGGTGCAATAATGATGAAAGAGCATGTAAATAATCCTGACAATACAAAAAAGCTATTTGAATTTAATGGCTTGGATGTTATAGACTTTAAAACAAAAATAAAAGAAAAATCATTATATGAAAATTTTAAATAAAAAAATGTTGCAATTTTATTTTGATTGTCATATAATCATAATACAATTAAAAAACCTTGTGGGGTCGTAGCTCAGTTTGGTTAGAGCGTCTGCCTGTCACGCAGAAGGTCGAGGGTTCGAGCCCCTTCGGCCCCGCCATTAAAAAAGTCCGCATTGCGGGCTTTTTCTATAGGTACAAAATTACAATAAGAGGTACTTATGGTTTTAGAAAATAAGTTAGGTTTGACAAATTCTGCTGATTTAGCAAGAGAAGAAGAACGTATTAATAAAACTAAAGCTGCAAAATGTTTGAAACGGGCTTTTTAGATAAACTTGAAGCTGGAAAATTTGAAACACTATCAAGAATTCTTAAATACTTATTTGAAGATATTTACTCCTTTGCAGGTGAAATACGCAGTGAAAACATCGCAAAAGGTAATTTTCGTTTTGCTCCTGTAATGTATCTTAAAGTATCATTAGAACATATTGATTCTATGTCGCAATCAAACTTTGATGAGATTATTGAAAAATATGTAGAGATGAATGTTGCACATCCTTTCAGAGAGGGAAACGGCAGAAGTACAAGGATTTGGTTAGATTTAATTCTAAAAAAAGAAATCGGCAAGGTTGTAGATTGGAGCAGAGTTGATAAAGAAGATTATTTGCTTGCAATGGAAAGAAGTCCCATTAAATCAATTGAAATCAAAGAATTATTAAGAAATGCCATAACTTCTGATATAAACAATAGAGATGTTTACATGAATTGTATCGATGCCAGCTATAATTACGAAGGATACAATATTTATAAGTCTGAAGACTTATAATAATTATAAACATACATAATATATTCATGTTTCTGTTTATTTTTGTTTATTGTATATTTTTACTATGTTAAATCAATTTTCAAGAACACAATTACTTATAGGTAAAAATGGTATAGACAAACTTGCAAATTCTCGTGTTGCAGTTTTTGGAATAGGCGGTGTAGGAGGTTACACCGTTGAAGCACTTATTAGAAGTGGTTTAGGGCAAATTGATATTATAGATGATGATAAAGTTTGTTTAACAAATCTAAACCGACAAATTTATGCAACAAGAAAAACCGTAGGAAAATACAAAGTAGAAGTTGCAAAAGAACGTATTTTAGATATAAATCCGAATGCTATAGTAAATACTTATCAAACATTCTATACACCTGAAACGGCAGATACTTTTGACTTCAATAAATATGATTACATCGTAGATGCAATTGATACTGTTGTTGGAAAATTGTCGCTTATTGAAAAAGCAAAAGAATGTAATATCCCCATAATTTGTGCAATGGGTGCAGGAAACAAAATGGATCCGACAAAATTTGAAGTGGCAGACATTTCTAAAACCTCTGTCTGCCCGCTTGCACGTGTAATTAGAGTTGAATTAAGAAAACGAAAAATAAAAGATGTAAAAGTTGTGTATTCAAAAGAACCTCCAATTAAACCATTGGAAGATATGTCAATAAGCTGTCGTACAGGTTGTATATGTCCTCCGGGAACAAGAAAATGTACCGTAAAGCATCAAATACCGGGAAGTAATGCTTTTGTACCATCTGTTGTAGGACTTATTATAGCAAGTGAAGTTATTAAAGATTTAATATCTTACGAAAAGACATAAATTGAGTAATAAAAGAATTTTTAGCTAAATCTATATTTATATCAATTTAACAAAGAAACTTCACCTGTATTATGGTCAAAATGGCATTTAGCGATATAAAGTTTGTTATTTTCTACTGCCTCTTTTATTATAGTTGAGTTTTTGAGTAAATAATCCTCAACCCAAACAGTATGTTTTCTTGCAAATTCATTATTACAATCAAACTTACCTACCCCATCAATAACAGGATAAACAGATTTTAGTATTGATTGAAAATATTCGGGCATATTCGGATATTGTTCATTAGCATACTTCATAACACCACAATCGTCATGTCCTAACAAAATTAAAAGAGGTACATGTAACTTTTTAACTGCATACTCAATACTTTCTTTTACATTAGGACCAACAGCAATCCCTGCAACTCTGACAACAAATAACTCTCCAATACCACAGTCAAAAATAATCTCAGGTACAACTCTTGAATCAGAACAACTGAGAACACAAGCATAAGGTTCTTGATAAAGAGCAAGTGATTGAAGTGTTTTAAGACACATATTTTTTGCAGTCGGTTTTCCCGCAATAAAATTTTTATTACCATTTAATAATTTAGTTAATTCTTTGTTTGCTGTATCTGATAAATTATTCATAATAGTTACCTCTCAATTTAATAATATCATAAAAACAAAACAGACTGTCCATAGGACAGTCTGTCGCTTTTTAGTTATAAAGTATTATATTATTATTGTTTTAAAAACGATTCGTAATTTCTTGCCAATAGATGAGAACGAACCTGATTTATTAAATCCAAAGCAACACCAACCATGATTATTAATGACGTAGCACCAATACCTTGCATAGTTGTTATATTTGTTGCGTATGAAGTTAATGACGGTATTAAAGCAATTATACCCAGCATTATAGCACCGATAAATGTAGTTTTGCTTAAAATTTTATCAATAGCATCTGCTGTCGGTTTTCCCGGTTTTATACCCGGAATAGATGAACCATACTTTTTCAAGTTTGTTGCAATATCTTTTGGCTGCATGTTTGGCATAATTGATGCATAGAAAAAAGTTAAAGCAACAATCAATAAAAAGTATATTATATAATACGGTATACCATCAGGACTCATAAATTTAGTAAGTCCCATAACAGTATTTTTAATCATACCGGCTGGTAAATTAGCTTGCCCTACTAAGCTCAAAATAGTAGTAGGAAAAAGTAAAATTGCAATGGCAAAGATAATCGGCATAACACCACCCGGATTAAGTTTGAATGGGATATAAGTGTTTACACCACCATAAACCTTATTTCCTACCTGTCGTCTTGGATTAATAATTGTTACTTTTCTTACAGCTTCCTGCATTATTACAATAACAACCATTGTTGCAAAAAATACTAATAAAAGCATAAACAATCCAAAACCTAAAGACGGATCTCTGGATACCATTTGTGCAGTTCTTGAAGTGTAAATCGGTATACCTGAAATAATACCTACAAAAATGATTAATGAACCACCGTTACCTATACCTTTTTCAGTTATAAGTTCCGATAACCACATTACAAATACTGAGCCGGCAGTTAATACTACTATTGAACTGATATAAAATAATATAGGATTTAAACCACTAACAATAGCTCCAGGCAAATGGCTCATATATATCATAAATATAAATGCTTGTAACATAGCTAGTACAACGGTAAATAATCTTGTATATTGAGATAATTTACGTCTTCCTGCTTCACCTTCTTCTTTTTGTAATTTTTCCAAAGATGGTATTACAACAGCAAATAACTGCATAATAATTGATGCTGTAATGAAAGGTCCAATACCTAATGCAAATATAGATACTTTACCTAAAGCACCACCTGAGAATAAATCCAAAAATCCTACAAGATTATTCCCACTCGCAATATTTGAAAATATCGCATTGTTGATACCAAACACAGGCATTTGAACACCAAAACGAAATGCAGCAATCATCAAAACAGTAAATATGATTTTACTTTTCAATCCTGAAGCATTCCACATTGACATCAAATCAGCCGATGTGGGCATTTTCATTTTTCCTTGCTGCATGATTATACTAACTCAGCCTTTCCGCCTGCTGCTTCAATTTTTTCTTTTGCAGAAGGTGTAAAATAATTTGCTTTTACTGTTACAGCTTTTTTAAGTTCACCATTGCCCATAATTCTTAAACCTTGAGAAGATGAATGAACTTTTTTAGCTTCCTTTAAACTTTCAAGTGTAACTTCAGCTAAATCAAGTTTTTCTAAAGCTGAAACATTCATTTGAGCATATACAATCTTGTTTATAATTTTGAACCCTTTTAATTTAGGCATTTGTCTGTATGATGGCATTTGTCCGCCTTCAAAGCCCCTTTTAGAACTTCTTCCGGCACGTTGTCCTTCACCATTAGCACCACGACATGATGTTTTACCATGTCCTGAAGCTCTGCCTCGTCCAAATTTTTTAGATTTTCTTGTTGAACCTTGTGCAGGTTTTAAATCATCTAATGTAATCATTATTATTCCTTCTTTCCTATGTTATTATTCTTCTACTATTTTTACCAAGTGTGATACTTTATTTATCATACCCATAATTACTGCACTCTGATTGTGCTCTACAACTTGATTGATTTTCTTCAAACCCAATGATGCAACAATTTTTCTTTGAGCAGGCAATGCACCAATCAAACTGCCTGTTAATCTGATTTTAATTTTTTTTGTTTCTGTTTTAGCCATTTTTATATTCCCTTATATAATAAATCTAATAACAATAAAATAAGTCAAAAGACTAATTTAATAATTCACTTACAGTTAAACCACGTTTTTTAGCAACATCTGCAAACGGTGCAAGCTTTTGAAGTGCATCCAATGTTGCATTAGCAGCATTTAAAGGTGATTTTGAACCTAATGATTTAGATAATATGTTTTCGATACCTGCAAGTTCTAATACTGAACGAACAGCACCACCTGCGATAATTCCTGTACCAATTGAAGCAGGTCTTAACATAACTTCTCCGGCTCCTGAAACACCTGTTATCGGATGAGGAATAGTTGTTTTGAAAATAGGTACGTTAATTAAGTTCTTACGTCCATCTGCTATAGCTTTTTGAATAGCAATAATAACTTCTGTAGCTTTTGCACAACCTACACCTACTTGTCCTTTTTGATTACCAACGATAACAACGGCACGGAAGCTTAATTTTTTACCACCCTTTACTACCTTTGTTACACGTCTGATTTGAACAACTCTTTCTTGCCATTCTGATACAGGTTTTTCTTCTTGTAAATCAACTTTTTTACGACGTGTACGTTGTTTACGTTCACCCTTTTCTCTTGCTACATCTTCATAATCTGACATTGTTTCGTCATTTTCTGACTCTGCATCTTTTGTTTCGTCTGCTTCAGAAGCTGTGTCTTCAACTGATTCTACAGTTTCAACTTCTTCTACTTTTGTTTCTTCTTCGTTTGACATTTTTACCTTCCTTATTGAGTAATAACTATTTTTTATCTTTTATAATTCTGAATATGCCAAAATAAAAGCACATGCTTTTTGGAAATCATATTCAACGTGAGTTTTCTGACAAGAACTATTTTATTACAATATAAATATATTTGCAAGGTTTTTGTTACATTAATTTAATTATTAATAGAATTTTTGTTATAAACAATAGAGGATTAATTCATTGAACATAAATTTGTTAATAGTATAATAGAAATGATTATTGAAAAAATATTATTTTATAAGGTAGATTTTAAGGGTAGAATTTATGAATACACTTGAAAACAAAATGACTGATACATTAATTGATTTAAAAGAAAATTACAATGTTATCGGTGTAAAGGCAGAGTTTGAAGCTGAGGGAACAAGATTAACAGAAGCGTTAAGATTAAAAGAAATTGCAACTAAAGCCGGTTTGAATTTAACAATCAAAATAGGCGGATGCGAAGCAATAAAAGATATGTATGATGCAAGAGCAATTGGAATTGATACAATTGTTGCACCAATGATAGAAACATCTTATGCTATGAAAAAATATGTAAATGCTAAAAATTCGGTATTTTCAAAAGATGAACAATCCCAAATGAAATTTATGGTAAATATAGAAACTATAACCGGATTTAATAATTTAAAAGATATGGTTTCATCACAGGATTTTTCGGAAATTGACGGGTGTGTTTTAGGTCGGCTTGATATGACCGGTTCATTAGGAATACCAAGAGAAGACGTAAACACTCCTATAATTTTAGATATGGCTAAAAAAATGTCAAATGAAATATCAAAATACAATAAAGATTTTGTTATTGGAGGTGAAGTTTCTGCTGAATCGTTACTATTTTTTAAACAAATACCTTACCTTTCAAAATACGAAACAAGAAAAATTATTTTTGATGCATCAAAATCATTAAAAAAATCTAATGCTCATAAAGGTATTCTTAAGGCGGTAGAATTTGAATTAATGTGGTTAAAAAACAAACGTGATATTTATAAAGTAATACATGATGAAGACTTACAAAGATTAAACCTGCTTGAAGACAGATATAAAAAATCAATTGAAGAAATGGAAAAAACTTTCGTTTAAACTATTCCTGACATTTATAACATAATATAATATTTTTGTTTTATAATAATCTTATTACAACACTTTAAAAGGATAATATTATGTTAAAGGACTATTACTTAAATGAAGTTAAAAATGCAATTAAAAAAGCAATATCAGAAAATAAATTAGGTCAAATGACAGAATTGGAAGATGGCTTAGTAAGAACTGAGAAACCAAAAAATGCTGACTTTGGAGATTTTGCAGTAAATGTTTCACCTCTTGCAAGATGTGCTAAAATTGCACCTCCTATGATTGCAAATTCAATTAATGAATTTTTACCTCAAGAAAAATATACTTCATCCGTAACAGGTGGATTTATAAATTTCAAAACAGGCAATGAACTTTTAACAGATGTTATTGAAGAAATCTTAACTAAAGAAAACTACGGAAAACCTGAAAATATAAAAAAAGAAAAAATAAATCTTGAATATATTTCTGCAAATCCAACAGGACCGTTTCATATAGGACATGGGCGCTGGGCAGCTATGGGCAGTGCTTTGGCTAATTTACTAAAATTTTACGGACATGAAGTATATCAAGAATTTTATATTAATGATGCAGGTGCTCAAATTCAGAAATTGGGTAATTCCTTAAGAATAAGAATTAAGCAAGAACTTGGAGAAAATGTTGATTTTCCGACAGATGCAGAGGAACGAAAGAATTATTATCCTGGTGATTATCTAATTCCTGTTGCTAAAAAGTTTATTGAAGAAAAACAAGATTTGTTAAAATCAGTAGAAAATAACTTGGATAAAATTGAAACATCAGTTTTATCAGATTATGCAAAATTTGAAATGGAAAGCTTACAACAAAAATTACTAAACAAATTTAGAGTACATTTTGATAAATTTTACTCTGAATTAACGTTACATGAAACGGGAAAAGTTGAAGAATGCTGTAAAAAGCTAAAAGAAAGCGGCAAAATATACGAAAAAGACGGTGCAGTATGGTTTAAATCTTCAGACTACGGCGATGATGAAGATAGAGTAATAATAAAAGCAGACGGACTTAAAACATATTTAACATCAGATATAGCTTATCATAAAGACAAAGTTGACAGGGGTTTTGACAGATTAATAAATATTTGGGGAGCTGATCATCATGGTTATGTTGCCCGTGTAAAAGCTTCTATGGAAGCTCTAGGATATGATTCATCAAAATTAGAAATCTTACTCGGTCAGCTTGTAAACTTAATTATTGACGGTAATCAAACCAGAATGGGTAAACGTAAAAACATGATTACCCTTGATGATTTGATAGAAGATGTAGGAGTTGATGCAACACGTTTTTGGATGTGTATGAGAGATATAAACAATACTCTTGATTTTGATATTGAATTGGCTAAAAAATCAACGGATGAAAATCCTGTATTTTATGTTCAATATGCCCATGCAAGAGCATGCTCTATATTAAGAAATGCCCTCAAAGAAAAACAGGATTTACAAACGGGTGAAACTTCTCCTGCATTATTAAATCAAGAAGATTTGGATAATTTAAAAAACAACTTTGACAGAAATATTATTGCAAATGACGTTGAAAATGAGAAAAAACTTATATTGAAACTAGAAGAATTTAAATCAACAATAATTTCATCTGCAGAAAATAGAACCGTTTATACTATTTGCAGATATGTTCAAGAATTAGCAGCAGAATTTCATTCTTTCTATAACGCAAAGAGAGTAATAACAGAAGATAAAAATACAACACTTGCTCGCTTGGCACTTGTAATAGCAGTTAAAACAGTTCTTGAAACAGGGCTTTCAATACTTGCTGTTACAGCTCCTGAAAAGATGTAATATCATATTATACGAGGTATATAAAAATGAAAAGAAGAAATTTTATATTTAATTCTGCCTTAGCAGCACTTGGAGCAATATTCCTTTCGGGTTGTAATACAAAAAACAATGCAGATAAACAAACCGAATATCAAGATAGCGATGGTAAACAAATCAGCATGTATATTTATGAACCGACAGGTATTTGTGCTTCCTCCATAGAAATTGCCATAGATGAAAATAACATCATACATCATGTAAATATCGTAGACGGATGTCCGGGTAACACATTAGGTATATGTAAATTAGTTAAAAATAAACCTGCAGAAGAAATTATTAAAACTCTAAAAGGTACGGAATGTGCAAGAAGAAACAACGGCACATCCTGTCCTGACCAATTAGCAAGAGCACTGGAAGAAGTTATTTCAAAACAGAAAACATCTGTATAAATTATTTCTTTTGAAACAAAATATATGTATTTTCATTTTCAGTTTTTGTTTCTATTAAATCACAGTCTTCTAAAAATATATTAATCGTATCGTCAAAGATTTTTGCCATACTAGCAAGAACTCTTTCATTACGGACAGCTTCTTCAGTATTAAACATTTTTCTGTATTGTTCTTTTTTCATAAGTGCCTGATTATCAGGCCCATATATGACAAATACTATATACCTACCTGATTTGATTGGCTCTATAAAATTCTTTTTTAAAAAATCATAGTATCTTTTAGAAACATGTACATCAGACTGTATTAAATTAAGCCATAATTTATCAACTTGTCCAAGCTTCATCATTTTTATTTGTTCATCATCATAAACAAGTTTATTATCCGGCTTTCTAAATTCATGCAACGCCTCAAAAGATGGTGTTATAGGACTGTTTTTATCAGCATAAATAAAGGATACACTAGATGCAAAAGGTCTGAATACTCTATCATTATTATTTAATTTATGTTCTTCAAAATAGTTGTTAGCATCTATTATTGCATTATACTTCATACTATAGTACGCTGTACTCGTAAAAATATAATACATACTTAATGAAGAAAATATAATTAAAAACAATGCCGTGTTCCATTTTTTTAATTTAGAAAGCCCCACAGCTGAAAGTATCATAACAAAAGGCAGTATAAAAATTATATATCTTGGTACTAACACTATTATTTTTAACATACAAGATATTAAAACTAATGAATATGAAACAAATATCATTAAAAATATCAAATATAATTTATTATCTTTTTCTTTAAATGCCCTAATTAAAGCATTTATAAAATATATTACAGGTATTATTACAGATAAAAAGAACATGAAATCTATAGTGTAAGGTAAGTAAGTTGTCCAATAAATCATCCCTACCTGAGCTCCAAAAAAGTTTTGTACATTACCGACAAAATTCATAAATTGAAAATTTGGAATATGGAACATTATGAACTGACTTCTCTTATAAATATAGTAAAATGCTATAAAGAAGTATGGAATTAGTAGAATAAACTGATACACCCGATAATTTAAATATTCTTTAATTTTTGATTTATTCTCTTTCTGAGTTTCAAACAGATATACAATATAAGCAAATGCCTGTCCTATATTAAATACAATGCCACCTATCAAAAGATAAGGAATAAGCGTATTTGTAATCAATAATTTTATTAAAGATTTTTTGTCCGCTTTTTCATCATAATCAAGTAAATAATTGACAGATAAAACTGCCAAAAAAGTTACAGCAATATACATCCTGATTTCATTTGAATAATAAACCATTAACGGACTCACTGAAACAAGTATTGCAGAAATAATTGCTACAATTTTATCGTTTTTATATATTTTTTTAGCAACAACATAAGTTAAAGGTATAATGGCAACTCCAAATATTGTAGAAGATAATCTTAACATAATTTCTGATGTACCAAATATTTTTATCCAAAAATGTAAAAAATAAAAATAAAACGGAGTATGCTGAAAATCCTTTGTATATAAAAAATTGTCTATACCAAAAGGAAAACTTTGGATAGCAGAAAGAATTGAATGTCCTTCATCATACCAAAGCGGACAATTAATAATCGCAATCCTTAAATCAATACCGAAAAACGTTATTAATAAAATAAGTATAGCCACATAATGTTTTCTTACTCTATCCATATATATGATTATAGAATTAAATAATTTTTTCGCAATAAAATACTTAAATTAAATAACGTGATAAAAAGTAACATTTCTTAATATCTTTTTATAGGATATTTCTTGCTAAACGGAAATTATACAATAATTTATAATATAAAATGGAAAATAAATTCAATTTATGATATGCTATAAAGAGTAGATTGAAGAAAAATCTATAGTAGTACACAGAGAAAAAGGGGAATTAAGGATTATGGGATTACCATCAGTTGCATATTTGTCTATGGAAATTGCATTAGACCAATCTTTAAGCACTTACTCAGGTGGTTTAGGATTTTTAGCCGGCTCACACATGTTATCGGCAGGATATCTTCAAATGCCAATGGTTGGTGTAACAATGTTATGGTCTTACGGCTACTATGATCAACGAATAGATCACAATGGACAAGTAGAAGTTGCTTACATAAGAAAATATTATGATTTTCTAACTGATGTAGGCGTACAAGTTGACGTTGATACATTTGGCGAAAGAGTAAAAGTAAAAGCATATAGAGTTGAGCCGGAATTATTTGGTTCTTGTCCTGTATACTTCTTAACAACAGATATTGACGGAAACAGTGATTGGGCAAGAAGCATTTCTCACCGCTTGTATGATGGAAATGAAAAGATAAGAATTGCTCAAGAAACAATATTAGGTGTAGGCGGTATAAAAATATTACAAGCAATGCGCTTTAAATTTGACGTAGTTCACATGAATGAAGGTCATGCACTTCCTGCAGCATTTGAATTATTAAGACAATACAAAGGTGATTTGGAAGAAGTTAAAAAACATCTTGTATTTACAACACATACTCCTGTAGCAGCAGGAAACGAAGTACACTGGGTAGATACACTAATGGAAGGTGGTTTCTTTGCAGGTGCTTCAAGAGAAAGAGCTATAGAACTAGGCGGAGAAAACTTCTCATTAACAGTTGCAGCTTTGAGAATGAGTAGAATTGCAAATGCAGTATCACAATTACACGGTCTTGTTGCAAACAAGATGTGGGATTGGGTTGATGGAAGATGCCCTATCAGAGCCATAACAAATGCAGTAAACCTTCATTATTGGCAAGATAAACGTGTTAACGGTCAAAAATCTTTTGACGAATTATTAAAAGCAAAACACGATATGAAAGCTGAATTGTTCAAATATATAGCTAATAAAGCAGGTAAGAGATTTAATCCTGATGTATTGACTATTACTTGGGCAAGAAGATTTGCGGATTACAAACGTGCTTGGTTAATATTGATGGACAAAGATAGAATTATGCGTTTGTTAGAAGCAGATAAGTTACAATTAATTTTTGCAGGTAAATTCCATCCGGATGATACAATGGGCAGAGAAATGTTTAATAAATTATTAAATCGTTCTCATACAATGAAAAATGTTGTTGTACTACCTGGATATGAATTGCAATTGAGCGGAATGTTAAAACGTGGTTCAGATATTTGGTTGAATACACCTTTAAGACCATTTGAAGCATCCGGTACTTCAGGAATGAGTGCGAATGCAAACGGTGCATTACACTTGTCTACTTATGACGGTTGGACAGTTGAAGGTACTTTCAATGGAATAAACGGTTATACAATTGAGTATGAGGGATTGGATGATGAAATTCCTTGGGAAGAACGTCATTGGAAAGACCATGAATACATGATGAATATTATCGAAAAAGAAATCGTTCCTACTTATTATCATAATAAAGAAGAATGGGGCAGATTAATGCGTCAAGCTGTAAGAACATCTGAAGCATACTTCAATTCTGACAGAATGGTTATTGAATACTATAACAGATTATATCGTTCAATAGCTCACGATACAGAAGGTGCAGGAAAAGACAAATCAGATGTTAACTTAACACGTCCTACTTTTGATGCTTGGACTTTCGCTAATATTAAGTAATTAATATTTTTAAATTCAGATAATAAAAATCCTCTTTTTAGTGGTACTAAAAAGAGGATTTTTATTAATAATGAAATTATGAAAAATAATTCTAATCCGTTTGATAATGAAAAATTAAAACAGGCAACAAGCCCATTTTTAATAGATGGTTATGATACAACAATACTTGAAGACAGAGCATATTTAAAACTTGATAATAATATGCTAAAACTTGAATATCGCTTAAATACACTTGAAAACAACCTACAAATCATAAAAGATGAAATAAAAACAGCAAAAAATATTGATGATTTTTCAAGATTAAGCTTATTGGAAAATAAAAAGGATGTAATAGAAAAAGAAATTAAAATTTTAAACGAAAAATACTATAATATAGGAATAATGTCAAAAATAACAAGTATTATTTCAAATATGTTTCGACTTAATAAAAATGGAAAAGAGCCATTTTTATCTAAAATCAAAAATAAAATACTAAATTATATACTTCCCATTATATCAAAACGAATGCATTTCATATTTGAAATGCAGCAATCACTAAGAAAACTGACTGATATAAATAAAAGTGTAGACGAACTAATAAGCTTACGTATTCCTTTTGGCGGAATGACAGGAAGATACGAAAAATTAACATCTTATGTCAATAAAGCAAATTTTATACACGCTAAAATTACCCATAATGTAGAGTCATTTGAAAACAAAAAGAAACAAAAAACAGCTTTACCAAATAATAAAGGTAATATTTTAAATATAGTTCAATAAAAATTACCTTACAGCTTTAGAAATAAAATTAGCTATTTCTGAAAATGAATCTTTAACAAAATCCTTTGCAATAGCTTGTAGAGGTCTGTTTTCAACTACGTCGAAAACATAATATATAGGATCTTTCGCATTATTAAATCTCATACGTCTATCTTTTCTGCCGATAAACTCAAAGTCATCTTTATGAGCTCTAATAAGAGAACCAAAATGAGTATTTGGATTGTTTTGGTCCATATCGACCTCCATCACGCTTAACATTCTACATTATAATAAAGTATTTTTTTTATTCTCGATTTCAGCATGGCTAAAAATATTTACATTTGTTTACAATAATAATTATTTCATGCAAACTGTCATATCTGCTTCTACGACAATCTTTCCATCTACCATGCCAACACCGTGAGATTTTCCTATAACACCTTTTAACTTTAATAATTCAATTCTCATATCTAGTCTATCACCGGGACGAACAATACCTTTAAATCTTACATTATCCATTGCTGCAAAAAGTGCTAATTTACCTTGAAATTTTTCCATAGAAAGCAATAGAGGAGCAGAGCATTGAGCCATTGCTTCAACCTGTAAAACTCCCGGCATTATAGGGTTTTCAGGGAAATGACCTTGAAAGAACGGTTCATTCCAGGTTAAATTTTTATAACCTATTGCATATTCACCCGGAACACATTCAGTAATTCTATCAACGAGTAAAAACGGATATCTGTGCGGAATTAATTTTAAAATATCCATTGCATCATAGCTTAAAATTTTCTTTTCATCTTGGAAATTTTCAGTCATCTAAACTCTCCTTATTCACATTTAATTAACTTTGATTTTAATTTTTTCGCAAGTTTTACATGAACAGCATGTCCTGCTTCTTTTACTATTATTTGAGCTTTTAAATCGAGCGGATTAACACCTGTCAAATATAAATCACCTATTATATCTAATATTTTATGTTTAATAGGTTCTCTATCGCTTCTTAATTTTGTTGTATATCCGCCATCATCCGTAAACCCTACAGTATTTTCCTGAGTAACGCCTTTAGCATATCCGAAAAATTGAAATTTTTTCAAATCATGCAAAAATCCAAATGTTCTTGCCTCTATTATTTCATTTTGTTTTTTATTATCGAAACTTGCCCAGCGTTGTTTATAATCAGCATGGTCATAATTTACTCCATACGAAATATACAAATCATCATCAGGAACTATAACAGCATGTGTCTTTCCATTTAAATAATAAACCGGCTCAAGAACTGTATACTTAATAGGTTTATTCTTTTCTATACCTGTTTTTTTGAATGCTTTTACCCATTCTAAAGAACTTCCGTCTAAAATTGGCATTTCAGGTGCAGATAAGAAAACATCTATTGAATCAATTTGACAAAATGCACATGCAGCCATGAAATGTTCAATAAGCATTATCTCTTTACCGTTTATACCAATACAAACACAATGAGTAGTTGATGTGATATTATCAGCATCAGCCACAACAAAATTTATATCATCATCACCAAGATAAAATTTTATTTTACCTGAAGTTGAAGGTTTTATTACAACAGTACATTCTTGATTTTTCATCAAGCCATTACCTTTTATTGTAAGTTCTTTTTTTAATGTTCCCATAATTTTAATTTTCTTCCGAATCTTCTAAAAAGCTTCTAAGTAACGGTTCATACTTTTTAAAGTTTGCAATCAAATCGCCTGCATCTTTCATTGTTTTTAACTGTTTAATAAATTCTTTTCTAGGAACAGCAGGAATACCTACTACAATAGATTTTTCAGGGAATGATTTTGAAACACCTGCTTTTGCGGCAATAATACTATCGTTACCTATATGAATATGATCAGCTAAACCGGCTTGACCTGCAATGACAACTCTATCCCCTATCACGCAGCTTCCTGCAATACCTACTTGAGATACTATCATGCAACCTTGTCCAATTCTGCAATTATGACCAATCATAACAAGATCATCAATTTTTGTATTGTCGCCAATTGTCGTATTTTCAATTGTACCTCTGTCTATTGTCGTATTAGCACCAATTTCTACATTATTACCTACTACAACTGAACCTAAAGAAGGTATTTTAAAAATCTTTTGTTCTGTATTTTCTTCTTTTATTTCACCACCGTCTTTTCTTGCCTGTTCAATATTATTAGGATTTTCTGTTACAAAACTGAAGCCATCTGCACCTAAAGAAACACCATGATGTAAGATACAATCATTACCGACAACAACTCTATCTCCAATATTTACACCTGCATGGAAGAAACAGTTATTACCTATTTTTGCATTATTACCAATATATGAATTAGGTAAAATCTTTGTATGTTCACCTATTACAGCACCTTTAGATATAACTACATTTGCACCGATTTGAGCATTTTCTGCAACTTGTGCTTCCGGATGAATAACTGCTGTAGGATGATAACCGTCATTTACACGTGGTTCTTCATAAAATAAAGTTAACAATTTCATCATTGCAAGGCGAGGTCTTTCAACCTCAATTGTAGTCATACCGTCTATATTTACACCTAACGGAACAAGTGCTGCCTTTGCTTTAGTTTTTGCAAGATTATTTATTTCTTCTTCACCTAAAGCGAGTGCAAGCATATTTTCATCACACAACAAAGGCGGAGCAATCATTGTTATTTCTGCATCCTGAGCTTTTGTAAGCATTCCGCCTACTATTTGTGAAATTTCTTCTACTGAAAATTTCTTCATTCCGTTTTCTCCTTTTTTAACTTTTCTATTTTTTCAATTGTGCTTGTAGTAGATTTACCTTCTATAAATTCTATGAATTTTACATCAATCTTGTTTTTAAGAATAACATTTTTTTCTTCATCGGGCAATGTGTTAAGATTATAATCTGCACCTTTTGTGTGAATATTTGGTTTTAACATATCTAACAACATATATGGTGATTTTTCATTAAATAATACCACATAATCAACACAAGATAAAGCACATAAAATTTCTGCTCTATCATTTTCATTGTTAATCGGACGGCTTTCTCCTTTATTAATTTTTACGGAACTGTCAGAATTAAGCATTACAAACAAATAATCACCATAACTTTTTGATTTTTGTAAATATCTTACATGCCCTACATGTAAAATATCATAACAACCGTTTGTTGTTACAATTATTTTGTTTTTTGATTGAAGTTCTTTAATTTTTTCTGCGGCATTTTCAGCCGTTAAAAGTTCACCCATTAGAATAATTCCATTTCTGTTACACGTTTACAAATTCTAACCGTATTTAAAGCAGCTCCTATTCTTAAATTATCTCCTACGCACCAGAAAGATAAACCTTTATTTCCAAATGCAAGATTTTGTCTTATTCTTCCAACGTACACAGGATCTTTACCTTCTGCCTGAATTGCTGTTGGGAATTTCATATTATCAATATCGTCAACTACTGTAACTCCAAAACTGTTAGAAAGTGCATTTCTTGCTTCAACTACAGATATATTTTCAACAAATTCCACATCAACAGCTTCCGAATGACTTACAAAAACAGGAACTCTTGCAGCAGTACAAGAAATTTGAACATCCGAATCAAGATGCATAATTTTTTTTGTTTCGTTTACTACTTTCATTTCCTCTTTTGTATATCCGTTTTCTGTAAAGCTGTCTATTTGAGGAATTACATTAAAAGCAATTGGCTGAACAAATTTTACAGGAGTAAAATCTTTATTTTCCAATTTGGCTTTTGTATTTTCTTTTAATTCGTTTATCGCAGCAAGACCTGCTCCGCTAACCGATTGATAAGTTGTTACTATCATTCTTTTTATTTTAGCTAGTTCATGTAATGGTTTTAATGCTAATATAAGTTGAGAAGTAGAACAATTAGGGTTTGAAATAATACCTTTATGATTTTTTAAATCTTCATCATTCATTCCGACAATAACAAGCGGAACATCTTTTTCCATTCTAAATGCACTTGAATTATCTATCAAAACTCCGCCACGTTTTACAATTTCAGGGGCAAATAATTT
This sequence comes from uncultured bacterium, assembly GCA_902776035.1. Classification (GTDB taxonomy): domain Bacteria; phylum Cyanobacteriota; class Vampirovibrionia; order Gastranaerophilales; family Gastranaerophilaceae; genus UBA6984. The sequence continues at coordinate 98,649 of CACYOO010000004.1, read as the reverse complement.
ACTCGTACTTGCTCCTGCCGATGCTAAAACTATATTTACATCATCGAAAGATTCCGGTTTTGCTTCTTCAAGAGTATATTCCCGACCGTTAACTGTCATTTTTGTTCCTGCACTTTTTACACTCGAAAGGAGCTTTAAATTTTCATATTCAATATGCATATTTTGCATAATTTCTAATATATGTCTTCCTACAACACCTGTTGCACCTAAAACTGCTATATTTGGTTTTTTCATCATTTTTCCTCTTATAAAATATTATCTAATCCGTAAACAAATTCTTTATGGTTATATGCATATCTTAACGCAAGCATAACACCTTGCATATAACATTTTCTATTTGAAGTATCATGCCTGATTGAAAGGGTTTGTCCGTCAGAACCAAACAGAACTTCCTGTGAAGCTGAAAAGCCGGGCATCCTTACAGAATGTATATGTACATTCCCAAAACTTTCTGCTCCTCTTGCACCGTCTACAGTTTCTATTTCATCACAGTTACCGTTAGTATATAACTTATTTGTTTCAGCAATCATTTTTGCTGTTTTAATTGCTGTACCTGACGGTGCATCTTTTTTTTGATTATGATGCATTTCAATTATTTCTGCATTATCAAAATATTTTGCTGCCTCACGAGCAAATTTCATCATCAAAACAGCACCTGTTGAAAAATTTGGTGCAACAAAACAACTTATTTTGTTCTTTTGTGATAAATCTTTTAATTCTGCTAATTGTTCCTCACTTAAGCCGGTTGTTCCTATAACAATATTTATACCATTATTCAGGCAATATTTTGCATTTTCAAAAATAGCTTTTGGCTGTGTAAAATCAACAACAACATCAATTTTTGTATGTTCTAAAGCATCTTTTACAGATACATATTCACCATTGTTTATATCAATTTTTGCAACAAGTTCCGTATCTTCTGCTAATTGAACCGCCTCAACAACCTCTTTGCCAACTTTTCCGTTTGCTCCGCAAACTGCAGTTTTTATCATATCCAAACTCCTTTGTATATATGATTTTACCACAAAAAATATAAATTATTTCAATTGTATGACGTAAATAAGTAAATCTTTTAAAAACCTACGATTTTTAGGTATAAAAAAATAGAAACTATAAACTTCCATATTTTTCATTGTACATTTGAGGTATTGGGAGTTTTTTTATAATACTTGTATAGTATATATCATCCTTTACAATACTATATAACTCTGACCTTAATTTTTGCGATTTAAAATCATTATTTCTATAATATTTTCTTGAATATTTTATACCATAAAATCCATTGCTACATATATATTTATAAACATTATACTCCGTATAACTACCGTCATCAGAAGGTGTTAAATATGAAATTATATAAACTCCATGTTCTTTTTTATTAGTTAATATAAATTTTTGTTGACTTAATCCGAAATCATTAAAATAATATTTTTCCATATTATTATTTATTCCTAAAGAAAATAAAATAGATTTTTCGTATTCAATATTGTAATATTCATCAAAATTGTCATCAACCTGAAACAATTCAATAAAATCATTACTGTTTCTAGAAGATTTCTTGTTTATCGTTAGTATATTTAAAAATCCGTTTATACTTACATCATTTCTTATCGTATTTGCATATCTCAGTAAGTATTTTTTACCGAGAAAGTATACCACAGGCATTTCACTGTTTGCACTACTTTCTTGAGCTTGCACAGGTAATCCTTTTACTTGCAAAAAAAGTACATAATTCATGCATACACAAATAAACAATAATAATATTGCAGAAAAAAATTTATTTATAATAAGCCCTACTCCCATTTAAGATACAATATAATATATTATAACATATTACAAACAGTATTTAAAGCGTTTATTTAAAAAAATTTATTCATTTGTAAATATTCATTGCATTAAATAAAGAATTTATAAAATAATTATGCAAATTTTTATCATTTTTAGTACAATTGAATTATTAAAAAGGAGTTAATATGGAAAAACTTATCGGTATCATAGGTATAATTATAATGTTGGCTATTGCGTTTGCAATTTCTAACAATAAAAAAGCAATTAATTATAAAACAGTAGGTGTAGGTTTTGCATTACAGGTTTTATTCGCAATTTTTATATTTAAAGTTCCGTTAGGTCAAAAAATATTTTTAGGAATAGGTATTGCAATTCAAAAAATGCTTGAATTTGCAACAATTGGCGGCAAATTTGTATTTGGACCGTTATTAGACGGTGCAAAATTTCCTGCGGTATTTGGTGAAGGAGCAAGTGTTTTTGCATTACAACTAATAAGTGCAACAATATTTATGATGATGGTAGTAAATATTCTTTACTATTATGGCATAATGCAAAAGATAGTAACCGTTTTGGGAAAAGCAATGAATAAAATAATGCATGTATCAGGAGCAGAAGCATTATCAAACGTTGCAAGTGCTTTAGTTGGTCAAATAACTGCACAAATCATGATTAAACCATATTTGGCAAAATTAACACGTTCTGAATTATTATCATCAATGGCAGGTTCAATGGCATGTACTTCAGGAGCAATGATGCCAATATATATTTCAATGGGTATACCTGCAGAATATGTTTTGGCTTCAGCAGTAATGGCTGTTCCGGGAGCTTTAGTTTTAACAAAGCTTGTATATCCGGAAACAGGTGAGCCGGAAACAATGGAAAACATAAAAATAAGCAGAAGGAAAACTCATTCAAATGTATTTGATGCAATTGCATCAGGTGCATCCGAAGGTATGATGGTTTCACTTAATGTTGTGGCAATGTTACTTGCAATGGTTGCTTTAATTTCAATGCTTGACTATATCTTAGCATGGGGCGGTAGTTTAATTTACAACACATGTCATTTAACAGGGCCTGTTTTGGGCTTAGACTTGCCTCATTTATCCGTTAAAATGATTTTAGGTAAGTTCTTCGCAATATTTGCCCTTATTATGGGAACTCCAATGCATGATATATTCAATGTCGGTGGTGTTATCGGTACTAAGATTATGGTAAATGAAATGTTTGCATACACAGATTTAGTTGCAATAAAAGATGTTTTAAGCCACAAAGCTTTTGTTATATGCTCATTTGCAATTTGCTCTTTTGGTAATTTCGGTTCTATTGCATCTCAAATTGGAGGTATTGGTCAATTAGCACCTAACCAAAGAAAAAATATAGCCCGACTTGGAATGAGAGCATTAATTTGCGGTACTTTTACATGCTTTATATCTGCTGCTATTGCAGGTATTTTAGTTGGCTAAAGCTTTACAACAGATTTAATAGCAGCTTGTTCTTCTCATCAAATCAGATAATCTTATATCCTTATTTGTAATTGATTGAGAAAGTGCTGTTGCATTTTCTATCTTCTTTGTATTTGTTTTAAAACTAGAAAGTCCTATTCTCATTTTTTCATCATTCTTCATTGAAAGTGATTGCTTTAATATTTCAAAAATTCCCATATTATTTCCCCCTTATTTACAGCCAAGTATATAACACTATTCATAAAAATTTATCATTCTAAAATACTATTTTATTTAGTCGAAAAGATATATAAAATTATGCTATAATTTTTTTATGATAAAAGCCAAGACAAATAATAAAGAAATTTATAATATATTTGAAAAACATTTTTCACATGATGAATTAATAAATTTATTGGAAATTGGTAATATTATTGAAAAACAGTATGCAATATTAAATTTGGATACAATTAAAAATAAATATGAAGCAAATTTATTAGTGTCAAATCTGACAGGAATTGACGGAAAAGTTAGAGAGCCGGTATCATACAGGTTAAATGAATTTATCAACAAACAGCCGGAATTATTTTATGATGAGAAAAACTATGAAATATTCGCAAATGCCTCAATTGATATAGACGGAAATGTTTGCAGAAATGTTATAGAAGCAGTAAAAAATTTAGAAAGCAATATAGCATTTTCAAAATCCTATGCTAAATCAGCAATAGATATAATTAATAATGCACTCGACGAAATCTCAAAATTTACATTTAGAGATAGAAAATACAAGATAAATAAGCAAATATTTAAGATTTATTGGTGTCTTATGATATTAGAATATTTTCATGAACATGCCGATTATTCTTCTTTAAAAGAAATTTTAAAAAAATGTTCTAATATAAAAGAATATACCATTCGTGAAAAATGCGCAAAAATATTATCATATATACATTTAGATAAAGATATGCTTACATTACAAAACAGACTAAAATACGATGAGAACTATTATGTTCGCATCGTATTTTAGCTTGTTTTATAAATTTTTTAATTATTTACTAATAAGAACAACTTGATTTTACATTAGACTCAAACTGTTTTTGACAGGATGCATACTCAGTATTAATCATTGCAAGCTGAGATTGATAGTGCAACATTTGCTGATCCAATTTCTTTTCTAACAAATGTAACCTTTCTTTTCTTGCTTCAAGCTGTTTCAACACCGGACTATCGGCAGACAAATCAGTTCCTGCTTGAACCAACTGAGCACTTTGTGCTGCAATTTCTGTCTTTGCCTGAGATACAAGCTGAACCTTGTATTCTAAGTCTAATCTCTGTGAATTCAATGAGAACATTCTCAAAGAAGCTGTCAATAAACCCATTTTTTTATTCCTTATCTGGTTGCGTTTAAGTTTTTACCCGTTAAGAAAGCATGTTGACTATTTTCAGCAATTTGTGATTCTAATTTGTTAAATCTGTATAAATTGTAATTAACTCTGTAACGAGCCATTTTTAACTTTTTACGTACTGTAAGAGCTTCTTTAAGACTTGCTACAATAGAATCCAATGCTTCTTTTATCGGATTATGTCTGATTAAATAATTCTTTGTATATACTAAAAAATTAGTTAATCTTTTAAGGTTAGTCTGTAAAGCTTCTACTTGAACCATAATGTTCCCCTTTGTTTTACTTTATAGATTGACCTTCACTTTATTAAAAACATGTTTTGGCTAATTATTGCCTAAATTTTAACTGTTTTGTAACATGTCTTAATCATGTACGGTCATCTTGTCTCCCGTGATACTTAAAAAAACTATATCGTTTTTTGTATTCACATTATTCTTTATCGGCACATTTTTTGAAACCTTTAATTGTTCAGGTACAAATGTGAACAAATCGTAATAAAAATTTACAATGTGTTTAATTAACTGTATAAAGAAATTATTTACAAATAATGCATTTATAGCACATCTTAAATATGTACGTCTTTCCATAATTTTATCCTATAAGTTTTGAATAGCTTTTGAATCTGAATCCATACCTTCTTTTAGCATTTTTCTTACAATTTCACCTTGAGTATCAAGCATTTTGCAAACAGTTTCAATATTTCTTACTTTGTTTGACAGAATTGTATCAGCATTAGATAAAATATTTGCAGAAACATTTTGGTAAGCTGCTAATGCGGCAGAAGAAGTACCCTGCATCAAGTTACCCATAACTATTGCAGGAAGTCCGTATTCACCCAAGTATGGAGCGGCTGCTGTCATAATGCCGCCCCATCCTGAAATTATACCGGCAACAGGCATTACAACATTTTGCATACCGATACCGTAACCATTGGCTGTACCTACACCGTAAGCAGTAGCACTTGCAATATCTGCAATTCCACCTATAGAAGAAGCACCACCTGTTACAACTCCGGATGAAGTACCAAGTCCTGAAAGTAAATTGTTAATACCTGATGCACCGCCTGTTGTAAATCCGCTATTAGAAATACCTGATGCACCGCTTGGAAATCCGGAGAAGTTGCCTAAGTTACCAATACCAAATGCAGAAGTCGCACCATTTACCTGAGCTGTTGAACCGGTAATAGGAGACCAATAGGATGTACCCGGAATATTAAACGAATCTGTACCACCCATTGTTGTCATAAATGATGACGGAGCAAATAAACTTGCTAATTTATACAATGCACCGCCTGCAAGTTCAAAACCTGTACCGGAACTTGCAGATCCGGATACTGTTAAATCTCTTAATCTGTCATAAGTTTCGTACAATTGAACTTTTGCATCACTTGATGCAGAACCAAATTTGTTTGCTATTACTAATAAACTATCATTTTTATATGACATATTCGACCTCTTTATGTTATGTAATGTACTGTTTTTCCTGCAATATTTTTTTTAACCGTTTAATTATTAACCGCCAAATGTCTTGAATGTTGATTCGACGTTCTTTTGAATAATACCTTTTACTGCATCCATTTCTGTAGTTAATGCCTTTTGTTCGGTATCTAACTGCTTTAATCGTAATTCAAGAGTTCTATCTTGTTCTTGAATTATTGATGTTTTAGCATTAATATCTGTCATTTGTTTTTCATATTGTGCAACATCATAATAGTATTGATTCATTGCATCATTATATGAATTTTGATCGGTTACTTCTTCTGATTTTAAATCAAAATTTTCGCTGAAATCTCTTAATTTGATATTTGCATATCTGCCAGAGCCGGTTGCATCATCTAAGATTGCATAATCTTTTACTTCCATTCTCTGGCTGATTGTTGCTGCATAATATTGATTCAACGGATCTTGATAATCTATTGATGATGATATTTTAAATTCATCTTCTTTTACTGAATCTTGACCGCTGGCAATACATGCATCTAATTCTTCTTTTGTAGCAAATACTCTATGACCATTCTTTTCGTATACCCACATTTCTTTTCCTTGTAAATTAGGGAAATCAAACAATATTTGTTCATAGGCAGCATCTAACTCAATATCTGCTCCTGCTACATATTTTTCTGCTTTAGTATTACCTAACATGTAATATGGATCATTATTTATATTTTCAGTTTGAAGAGTAATTGAATCTTCTGTTGTCTGACTTGATATATCGGTTGAACTTGTAGTATATCTTGTAACAGAATTACCTGCAGTATCCTGATAAGTTATTGTAAATAAATTTGTTCCTTCCGGTAATTCTGTTAAATTATTTGCTTTTAAATAATTTTTATATGCATCAGAAGATGTATCAGTAATCTTTGTAACCGTAGCATTCGTACCTGCTAAACTTTGACCTTGATCATCCGTACCACTTGTAATTTTAACAGTACCTGCTGTAGTTGTATATTGAAGACCAAAACTCTTAGTATCTACAACTTTAGCAGAAGTTACACTCTGTACTTGTGGATTTGTATTTCTTGATTGAACAGATTTATATGAATCTTGATTATAATAGTATGTAACCTGTGCATTGTATTTTACACCATCTTCTTCATGGTCAACGGTTTGAATATTTGATAATGTATAATTATTATAACCATCTGAAAAAGAATATTGATGTGTTGTATATTCTGTTATTTCAGGTACAGTAGGTACGGATAACGACAACATCTGATTCCATAAGGATGCAGATTGATTACTTAAAGCCGTTCTTGCCTGATTGATTTGCTGTCCTTCATACTCTACGTTTGTTTTTCTTGCGGTAAGACCTAAATATCTTGCCTGTGATGCTGCCATGCCCATAAGCTACTCTCCTTTTATTATGTAATATAACATGTTTGCATATTTGATTATTTTTGCTATATTCTTTTTAAGAATGTTTAGCTAAAAGTCAATAATACTCATGTTTATTATACGGAAACTTAACATTTTTTTACACAAATTTTATTAAAAATACTCTTTCTGTAGTAGAAAAAATATTAATTTATTTTTATATAAAATAAACATTTGACAAATTTTTTTTTTGAAATAAAACTGTTATATACCTAACCTTCGAGATGTTTTCTTTAAGGAAAGATAAGAAATTATTTTATGTTTAAGAATTTTTAATTGAGCATGTATTTCATATCTTTTGTGGGTATGAATTTTTTTTTGTGAAAGGAAAAATATGACAGAAACAAGAGTTGCCGTAATAGCTATAATGATTGAAAACAATGTTGTAGTACCTGATGTTCAAAAATTATTGTCAGAGTATTCAAGATATATTATTGGCAGAATGGGAATACCATACCATAAAAAGAATATTTGCATAATAAGTGTTGTTCTTGATGCAGAAACAGATATAATCAACGCATTAACAGGTAAAATAGGTAAATTGGAGCATGTTAATGCAAAAACAGTGTATTCAAAAATATAAAAAAAGAAAGAAGAAAATTTATGTATGATGTAAAATCTTTAAAAGCAGAGGAATTTATTTCTGATGAAGAAATAAAAGAAACTTTAAAATATGCGGATGAGAATAAAAATAATATTGAATTAATAGACAAAATTTTGGAAAAAGCAAAAGAAAGAAAAGGACTTTCTCATAGAGAAGCATCCGTTTTATTAGCTTGTGAACTTGAAGATAAAAATAGAGAAATAAATAAACTTGCAGAGCAAATTAAAAAAGATTTTTATGGAAACAGAATAGTTTTATTTGCGCCTCTTTATCTTTCAAATTACTGTGTAAACGGATGTATATACTGTCCATATCATGCAAAAAACAAAGATATTCCACGTAAAAAAATGACACAAGATGAAATAAAAAGAGAAGTTATTGCACTACAAGATATGGGACACAAGCGTATTGCAATAGAAACAGGAGAAGATCCTGTTAATAATCCTATCGAATATGTTTTGGAAAGTTTGAAAACAATATACAGTGTAAAACATAAAAACGGAGCAATAAGACGTGCTAACGTAAATATTGCAGCAACTACAGTAGAAAATTACAGAAAATTAAAAGAGGCAGGAATAGGCACCTATATTCTTTTCCAAGAAACCTATGACAAAAAACGCTATGAAATACTTCATCCTACAGGTCCAAAGCATAATTATGATTATCATACAGAAGCAATGGACAGAGCTATGGAAGGCGGTATAGATGATGTCGGCTTAGGTGTATTATTTGGACTATCAACTTATAAATATGAATTTGCAGGTCTGTTAATGCATGCTGAACACTTAGAAGCAGTACATAACGTAGGACCTCATACAATCAGTGTTCCTAGAATAAGAAAGGCAAATGATATTGATCCGAGTTCTTTTGAAAACGGTATCGATGACGATACTTTCTGTAAAATTGTAGCATGTATCAGAATAGCAGTTCCGTATACAGGTATGATTTGTTCTACAAGAGAAACAAAAGATATCAGAGCAAAAGTTTTACATCTTGGCATATCCCAAATTTCAGGCGGTTCAAAAACATCTGTAGGCGGATACGATGAACAAGACTACACTGAAGAAGATTCTTCTCAATTTGATGTAAGTGATACAAGAACATTGGATGAGGTTATGAAATGGCTTATGGAAATAGGATATTTACCTAGTTTTTGTACTGCATGCTACCGTGAAGGCAGAACAGGTGAAAGGTTTATGGAAATATGTAAATCTAAACAAATTCAAAACTGCTGTCATCCTAATGCAATTATAACGTTGAAAGAATATTTGGAAGATTATGCTTCAAATTCAACAAAAGAAGTAGGTGAAAAACTTATTCAAAAAGAAATTCCTACATTAACAAATGAAAAAATTCAAGAAAAAACAAAAGAAATTTTAAATCAAATAGAACACGGAGAACGTGATTTTAGATTTTAATATTATTATTTATATATAACAAAAACACCTGTTACATTTTGTAAGCAGGTGTTTTTGAATTATAAATAAAATTATTAACTAAAATTCCAGATTAATTTGAGAGAATTGAACAATCTTATTTTTACCACGTTTTTTAGCGTTGTAAAGAGCATGTTCAGCATATCTTATAATAGTATTTGCATCTTCATCCACATTAGCCAAGCATGGGTAAGTAGAAATACCTCCTGAAACTGTAATTGGGTGTCTTTCTTCTTCTCCTGCAGGAATAAAGTCCATTTTCTCAATATTACGTCTAAAACGTTCTGCAAATAAAAATGCATTGTCTTCTGTTGTATTTGGAAGTATTACAATAAATTCTTCATCACCATATCTTGTCAATACATCTTCTTTTCTTATCATTACTCTTAATTTATCTGCAAAATTCTTAAGTAATACATCGCCCCACTCGTAACCATACATATCATTTACAACTTTGAAAAAGTCTATATCAAATAATAAGCATGATAGAGGAGTTTTGTAACGTCTTGCACGTGAAATTTCTGCATCCAAACGTTCTTGCAGATATTTACGGTTATGTAAACCGGTAAGTTCATCTGTTGTTGAAACTTGCTCAATTTTATCATGAAATTCTTTTACTTTTAATAAAGATTGTACTCTTATTACAAGTAAATCTTTGTTAAACGGTTTTGAAATATAGTCAAAGCTTAACGCTCTAACAGTAACATCCGTGATAACATCCCCAACAAACAAAACAGGAACTTTAAATTTAGTTGTCATTAAAACATCTTTTAAATTAGGTACATTTTCAATAACTACCAAAGAAGGATTTGTAAGTTCATAATTTTTTAAATCATCTGATAATTCAACTCTTATGTCTAATTCTTCAATATTATCCAGGTTTTCAAGAGTATCCTTTACTTCAGAAGTCTTTTTATTTGTATAAACAACAATATTTCTCATAATTTCTCCTATTTTGAAATAATTATAACAAAGTGATTTCAAAAAAGCAATACTACTATTTGGAGTTTTCCGTTATTTCTAATCTGTTATATACCTGTGAATTAATCTCTGCTCCGATTAAAATTAGTATTGATGAATAATACATCCATACCATCAGCACTGCAAATGCACCAATTGTTCCATACACAAAATTATAAGTATGCCAACTATTTATATATACAGAAAACCCCCAAGAGCCGACTAACCAAAATATACAGAAAAAGAATGTACCCGGAACCGTACTTTTTAGCTTTAAAATTTCAGGGCCTTTCAAATCAGGTAAAATATAATATTGTAAAAAGGCAATAACATATAAGAATACAAAAGAAACAGGCCATCTTAAAAACATCCATAAATCAGCTGCATCTTTCCCTAAATTCAAGTAATTTACACAGAAATTTAAAAACAATTTTCCAAAGATAATCATATCTATTGCAAAAAAGAATAAGACTGTATCAACTATAACCATTAAAAGTGATAACATTCTTGTATATAAAAAAGAACGTGTTTCTTCTACCTGATATGCCCTATTCATTCCTTTCAAAATAATAGCAACCGTATTTGTTGTCAAAATAAGAGTAATAATAAATCCTAAAGCAGCCCAAAAACCACCTTTTGAATAAAACATAACTTCATTTAAAACAGTAATAATTAAGTTATAAACGTCATCCGGCATAAATGTGGACATTGTTGCAAAAACGGGAGCCATAAATTCATGCTTTCCTACCCATGCACAAACAGCAGTTAAAAACAGCATAGCAGGAAATATGCCAAGAACACTCATAAAACCCATTTCTGATGCCATTCCAAAAAAATCATTTGATACAACAGCATTTATCAAGCGCTTTAAATATACAATTGATTTTTTCATTACAAACCTTGTTTTTCTATTTCCTCTAAGATATGCTTAACTGAATCTTCTGCTGAATATTTTATAACACATCCGGCAGCAAACTGATGTCCTCCGCCATTAAATGCTGAACACACTTGTGCTACATCTATATTTTTACTTCTTGTCGAAACTTTAAATTTGTTTTTGTCAATTTCTTTTAATAAAAATGCAACTTCTACGGTATCTATATCACGTAAAAGCTCTACAAGACCTTCCGTTAAATCATCCTCATTGCCAAATTTTTCTAAATCTTTTTTATAAACAATTACATAAGCAACTTTGTCATTTTTTAGAAATACTGCTTTATTCAAACAATATGCTCTAAACATAACAAATGCCTTTGATTTTGATTCATAACAATTTTTGAATATTTTTTGCGGCTTAGCACCTAATGCAACAAGTTTTGAAGCAATTTTCAAAGTCAACGCATGTGTATTTTCAAATCTAAATCCGCCAGTATCTGTCAAAATAGCAGTATAAAGTGCTTCTGAAATATTTTCGTCAAATTTCCAGCCATGATTTTCTGCTATTTTATATAAAACTTCTCCTGTCGAACTTGAATCACTTTCTACATATCTTATATTTGCATCATAATTATTTGTTTTATGGTGATCAATAGATACTTTTATAAATGCTTTTTCATAAAATATTTGTGCATCACAAATTCTATCTAATGCAGCAATATCAACAAGTATAACCATATCATATATTCTTGATTTATCAAATTCGTATATATGTTTTATATCTTTTATTCCATTCAAAAATTCATATATTTTAGGAATTTTTGAAATGTTCATCATTTCAGGTTTTATTTTGTAATTTAAGTATATCAAATCCCTCAACGCAAGCATAGAACCTAACGTATCTCCATCAGGATTTATGTGAGAAATTATTAAAATACTTTTTGATTTTTTTATGCTTTCGTCTAAATTTAAATGTTCCATTACTTTATTATAACATAAGTATTTATTAATAATAAATATCTTTAAAATTTTGCAATAAATAAAGATGGTGTCCCCCAAAAAATACTAAAATAGATTCTTCACATTAAAATTAACATTTGGTACAAGAATTGTGAAATAGTTTTTTCCGACGATAGCAAGCTTTGCCGAAAATATCCGTGAATTTGTAGTAATTAACTTCATGTACTAACTAAGCTCATCTGTTTGAAGTGCTGCCAAGCACAAGTTATGAACGGTTAAAAGTATGAACGGTTATATTTTCATGAAAAGCTTGCGTGTCGGTGTTTCTTTGCCGGCTTTCTTAACAAGAAGAAAGCCGTATAGTATTTTGGTTGAAAGTGAAAAATAGTTGTCATCAAATTATGTAACTTATACAAGAATGACATTTTTCCTTAAAGAAAATCACCCCCTCTGTATCTGTCTTGGATTTGCTCCACGCTCACAGAGTTTCACTTTCGGGCTTCGCCCTGTCCGTTCAATCTGTTCGCTATCCGAACTCGTTACACTACGTCCGTCCGCAAATCCGCTCCCCCATCCGGGGAAGAAAATTATTTTTTATTTAAAAATCTTCCGACGATAGCAAGCTTTGCCGAAAATATCCGTGAATTAGTAGTAATTAATTTTAATATTAACTAAGCTCATCTGTTTGAAGTGCTGCAGTTATGAGCGGTTAAAAGGATGAACGGTTATATTTTCGTGAAAAGCTTGCGTGGTCGGTGTTTCTTTGCCGGCTTTCTTAACAAGAAGAAAGCCGTGTTGTATTTTGGATGAAAGCGTTGTCATACTGAGGGAGTGAAACGACCGAAGTATCTCCATTTGTCAATTGTGAGAAAGTTCTTTTTTACTTTTTAGACACAATTATTTTCTAATTATTTAAGTTTAACAACAACAAAACTTAGAGTTTCCAAGATTTAAAGGACGAAGCATGTTTTCAACTTCTCTTGAATTTACAATCCAATTTATATATCCGTCATTAAATTTCAAATAATGATATGTTGATGCCAATGTAGCAACTTTTGTTGCATCAATAATATTCAAATTAGAAATATCAAATTCCATATTAGAAACTTTACTTTTTTTAATTGAATGCTTAATATTTTTCAAAGTATCTTTTGTATTTTTGTTGACTGAGGTATCGTAATTAGTTTGGACTTTTAATTGTAACATATTATTTAACTCTCTTTTCAAATTTTTTATCGTAAAATTATTACAAAAATTTTATTTTTTATTTAAAACTACACCATTTAAATGATATTATTGTATAATTAGATAAAAGGAGAATTAAATGCTTACTGTTGATTTAACCGATACAGCAAAAAAAGTTCTTGATATTGAGGCAAATGCTATTTTAAAAAGCAGGGAAAATCTCGATACTGTAGAATTTAATAAAGCAATTGATTATATATACAACTGCAAAGGACGAGTAATTGTAACAGGTATGGGCAAATCAGGTCATATCGGTAAAAAAATAGCAGCAACTTTATCTTCAACAGGTACACCATCATATTTTCTACATCCTGCAGAAAGCACACATGGTGATTCAGGACTTGTTACAAAACAAGATATTATAATAGCAATTTCCTACAGTGGTGAAACACAGGAATTATTAAATTTAATGCCTTTGATAAAACGTTTTGGAATACCACTTATTGCAATGACAAGCAATAGAGAATCCACTCTTGGCAAAAGTGCAGATATATTTATTGATATATCCGTTGAAAAGGAAGCTTGTAAAATAGTTAAAGCACCAACTGCATCAACAACAACAACTCTTGCATTAGGTGATGCTTTAGCAATTTGTTTAATGGAAAAAAGGGGATTTACAGAAGAAGACTTTTTAATCTTTCATCCATCCGGTGCTTTAGGAAAGGGATTAATTTACAGAGTATCAGACCTTATGAAAAAGGATAATCTGCCTATAGCAGATGAAAACTCAATGTTCACAGATGTTATTGAAATAATATCTGCCCACAAATTAGGACTTGCCCTAATTGTTAATAATAATAAGGAATTAACAGGAATACTTACAGATGGTGATATAAGAAGAAATCTCATAAAATATGGTAATGTTTCAAATTTAAAAGTAACAGATGCAATGACAAAATCTCCTAAGACAGTAAAAGCATCCTCATACGCAGAAGAAGCATTACATATTATGGAAAAGTATTCAATAACTGCACTTCCTATTGTTAATAAAGATAAAAAACCGGAAGGCATATTGCATATACACGATTTACTAAGAGCAGGTATTGTTTAATGAACGATTTAATAAAAGAAAAAGCTTCAAAGATAAAATTAATGGCATTTGACGTTGATGGAGTAATGACACAGGGTGATGTTACGTATGATGAAAACGGAGTTGAGTACAAAACTTTCAACGTAAAAGACGGACATGGTCTGGTAAGAATACAAAATGCAGGTATTATTACAGCAATTATCACTGCAAGAAATAACGGTACTGTCGAACACAGAGCAAAAAACCTGCATATAACAGAATTGTATCAGGGACAAAAATATAAATTACCTGCTTTGGAAGAAATTATGAAAAAATATAATTTAACTTATGATGAAGTTTCATATATGGGAGATGATTTGCCCGATATATGTATTTTAGAAAAAGTTGGTTTAAAATGCTGTCCTAATGATGCAGTTGATGAAGTAAAAAGTATATGTAACTTCATCTCAACAAAAAATGGTGGTAAAGGTGCAGTAAGAGAGTTAACGGATTTTGTTCTTGAGGCAAAAGATATCAAGAAAGAATATACAGTTTCAGAAGGAAAATAGGAGAAAAAATATGTACGAAATAAAAGCACAGGTAGAATTTTCAGCAGCACATCACTTACTTGATTATGAGGGTAAATGTGAACATCAACATGGTCATAATTGGTTAGTAGAAGCATTTGTAAGAGGAACAATGCTTGACCAAAGCAATATACTTGTTGATTTTAAGGCATTAAAAAGAGATTTAAAAATCATCTTAGATGAAATGGATCATAAAGATTTGAATGAATTACCTGCATTCAAAAATGAAAGTCCAAGCAGTGAATTTATTGCAAACTATATTTATACAAGATTAAAAGAAAAATATGTTGAATTATTTAAGATTTCTGTATGGGAAACAAGAGAATCTTGTGCAAGTTATATAGAGGATCATGACTAATGGATATATTTGAAACGATTGTTCTGGGTATTGTTCAGGGGCTAAGTGAATTTTTACCTATATCAAGTTCTGCGCATATTGTATTTGTAGAAAGTATTTATAAAATTTTTACAGGAACAACTGTTGATGCTAACACGCAGCAACAGGTTGTATTAGGTATAATGCTTCATCTCGGAACTCTCGTTTCTATATTTGCTTTCTTTTGGAAAGAAATATGGACAATTTGCAAAGAATTTTGTATTGCCATTTTAAAACGAGATTTTTCAAAACCTGAAGCAATGTTTGGCTTATACATACTTGTTGGCACATTTTTTACAATATTAGTTGCATATCCATTAAAAGACATATCGGAAAAACTTGTAACATCGCCTATGATAGTTGCATTTTTACTTATATTAACAGGTTTTGTTCTATTCTTTAGTGAATTTAAATCCAAACACATGAAAGAACATACCAATAAATTATCATGGAAAACTGCAATAATAATAGGTTTGGCTCAAGGTTTAGCAGCATTTCCCGGTTTTTCACGTTCCGGCTGGACAATTGCATCCGGACTATTTTCAGGACTTGACAGAGTAACAAGCACAAAATTTTCATTTTTACTTGTTGTACCTATTATTATTGGTACATCTGTTTTTTATCCTATGCTTGAGATTGAAGCAAGTGAACTGTTAACATATAATTGGACTGCTATTTTAATCGGAACAGTAGTATCTGCGATTGTAGGATATTTTTGTATAAAATATTTTTTAAAATTTGTAGCAAAATTTTCAATGAACTTTTTTGCATACTACTGTATTATAGCCGGCTTAATGGTAATAAGTTTCTTTACGGGAGTTTATGCCACAGCTTAAATTTAAGCTGACTTATCAATAGCACGATAAATATTGTAGAGAAGTTTTATTTTTTACTATTTACAATACTTTTTCCTGTTTTATACCAAACTTCAAACTTTTCAATTTGTTCTTTTAAATCACTGTAATTACCATTAAAATTAATACACTTATTTCTTGGATTATTCGGGTACGCACCGCCTCATTGCTCGTATAAATTGCTGTCGCAATTTTAGTAACTTCGCAATTGGCTGTTGCTCTTACGGGTTACACTCCAAATCAAGACCATTTTCTACAATCCATTTTGATGCAATTAAAGAATTTCTTGTTGTAAAAATAACTATTTTATAATTATTTGACAATTCTTTTATTAAGTCATAAGCTCATTCTTTTATATTCGGTATAAAATTTTCGTCATATTTTCCGTCGTAAGTGTTTAAAACACCATCTAAATCAAATAATATCGTTTTTTTAAATTTATTCATAATTTATTACCGTAAAAATTATTATTAAACTTATATTTTATAAACATTTAATCTTAAGATATGTACATACAAATAACCATACTATATCAGATTATTATTTATGGTAATAGAAGTATATTATATTGTCAAGTACAATGTAATGTCAATGTAAGGTTAAATTAATATATGAGTTATGATAGAAAATTAATGAGAAACGGTAATGGTTGGGCATTAAGTATTAACAAAACAATACTTGACTTTTTAGATATAAACCCTGAAGTAAATATGGTAAATTATACTATGGATAATGATAAATTAATTATTAAAAAGAGTACAAAAGAAGTTTCTAATAGTAACTAATTATGTTTTGAATTTATTATATAAAGAATATCATTTGTACAAAAATAATTATGATTAGCATATTTTTAAAATAACACCTGACTTATTTTTCTTTACAAAAACCTATGTTTCAGGTTTAATTATATTATTACAAGGAGATTTTAATGGATAGCGATAAAAATATTATCTGTATGAAATGGGGTAAGAAATTTGATGCAGGATATGTCAACCGACTTTATAAAATGGTTGAAAAAAATATAACTATACCTCACAGATTTGTATGTTTCACAGATGACGGAACAGGTATTAATGAAAACATAGAAATAAGACCGATACCACCTTTAAAAGAGGATGGTATACCGGATAGAATGTGGAAAAAATTAACTGTTTTCAATAAAGAACTTTCAGATTTACACGGTACAGCTTTATTTTTAGATTTAGATATTGTAATCCGACAAAACATTGATGCATTTTTTGAAGTTGACGGAGATTTCAGAATAATAAAAGATTGGGATTTTCCTAATGACATTATCGGAAATTCCTCTGTATTCAGATTTGAAATAGGAAAATATCCTGAAATCTTAGACCATTTTTACGGTTTAGGTACTGCAATAAGACGACATTTCCAAAATGAACAGGCATTTTTATCTTATGAAATGTACGAAAGAGGTATTTTACAATATTGGGATAAAGATTGGTGCGTTAGTTTTAAAAGATGTTGTCTGCAAAAATTTCCGATGAATTGGATTAAAGCACCTCGTGATCCGGAAGAAGCAAAAATTCTCATTTTTCACGGCAAGCCAAATCCTGAACAAGCTTATAAAGGTTATTTCGGAAAATGTGGTTTTAGATTTATCAAAGCTACAAAATGGCTTGATAAATATTGGGAACGTAATTAATATATTATGACAAAAACTATAAAAATAAATTTTATTGATACGGAAAAAGGTTATTTTAATAATGAAAATAATCTTTTTCTTGATATTTTAAGAGAAAATTATAATGTTGAAATATCCAATAAGCCGGATTTTTTATTTTATTCTTGCTTTGGAGATAACTACAAAAAGTTCTCAAATTGTGTAAAAATATTTTTCACAAACGAAAACATTGTACCTGATTTTAATGAAACTGATTATGGTATAGGTTTTAATAATATAAAATTTGATGATAGATACCTTAGATTTCCTGAATATTTCTTTAAACTCACACCTGAAATTCAAAACAAAGAAAATTTAGATAATTCACTTGCTAACAGAAAATTTTGTAATTTCATATATTCAAACTCAAAAAACGGTGAAGGTGCAAAATTAAGAATAGATTTTTGTAAAAAACTGCAAGAGTATAAATTTGTTGACTGTGCAGGTAAAGTTTTGCATAATATAGATTTGAATTTTGAATCCCGTACAGGAAATTGGGCTGAGAGTAAGATAGAGTTATTAAAAAATTATAAATTTACAATTGCCTTTGAAAACAGATTTACGAATGGATATACAACAGAAAAACTGTATCAGCCATTAATGGCAAATTCTATTCCTATATACATGGGTAATCCTGCAGTTTGTGAGGACTTTAATCCGAAAGCTTTTATAAATTGCAATGATTATAAAAATTTTGATGAAGTTATTGAAGTTGTAAAAGAATTAGATAATAACAATGACAAGTATATGGAAATGCTTAGACAACCTGCAATGCAGGAAAATTTTGATTTTGATTACAGAAAAAAATTATCAAACTTTTTAATAAATATTATAGAAAAAGGTAATAAGCCCTATGTAAGACAGCGTAACAGTTTTGTAAGATTTGTCGAAAAAAACTGTATGCCTATTAAAAATAAGGGAATGCATAAGGTTTTACATTTATTAGGGCTTCATATTAAGGTTGGATAATGTATAAAGACGAACAAGTTATAATTAAATTTGACGGCAGAATGGCAAACCAAATGTTTCAATGGGCATTTGGCAGGGCATATCAAAAACAAACTAACATAATGCCTTGCTTTGATGATAGTAGAGAAACATTAAAACTTGGTTGTTTTAAATTGACTAAAGATTTAAAGCTTGTCAAAAAAAGTTTTTTTAATAAATTTTTAAGAAAGACTATACCTTTCAGAAATTTAAGAAATAATTTAACCGAGATGAAATTTAATGAATATAAACATTTCAATGAAAAAAAATGTTTTGTTTACGAACCCGATTTATTAGAAAAAGAAGCACCTGCCTATATTAGCGGTTTTTTTCAGACAGAAAAATATTTTATGGATATAAGGGAAACTCTTTTATCCGATTTTGAATTGAAAAAAAATCTAAATAAAAAAAATAATGAAATATTGGAAAAAATAAAAAATACAAACTCAGTTTCCGTACATTTCAGAATGGGAGATTATTTAAAGAAAAGAGTTTCTGATATTTTTGGTACAATAACACCTCAATATTATTTTGAAGGAATAGAAAAAATTGTAAATATAACGAACGAAAAGCCGGTATTATTTATATTTTCAGATGATATTAACAGAATAAAAAAAGAATACAAATTTAAATATGAAACAGTTTTTGTAGATGTTAATTCAGGTAAACAAGGGTATTTTGATTTAGAGTTGATGAAAAATTGTAAGCATAATGTTATTGCAAATTCTTCATTCAGCTGGTGGGGTGCATGGCTTAACAATAACAAAGAAAAAGTAGTTATTGCACCAAAATATTGGCAAAAAACTGTAGAATGCCGAAACGGATTCGACATTCTACCTGATAATTGGATTTGTTTATAACTTTTATTTTACTATTTTTCAATAGGTTTCATTGTAGGGAAAGCAATTACATCTCTTATTGTCATAGAGTTTGTAAGTAACATTACAAGCCGATCAATGCCCATTCCCATTCCGCCTGTAGGAGGCATACCGTATTCAAGTGCCTCAATAAAGTCCTCATCAATTTCCATTGCTTCTTCATCTCCGTTTGCCTTTTCTAAAGCTTGTGCTTCAAATCTCGCTCTCTGATCAATTGGATCAGTTAATTCAGAGAATGCATTTGCAATTTCCCAACCATTAACTCTCGTTTCAAAACGCTCGGTTAATCGTTTATTATCTCTGTGAACTTTTGCAAGAGGAGATATTTCTCTTGGATAATCAGTAATATGAATAGGTTGTATAAGATGTGGTTCTACCTTTTCCTCAAATATCTTATCAATTACTTTACCCCAAGAATCATTTTCATCAGTATGAACACCTACAGACTCTGCCATTTTTCTTGCTTCATCAGCAGTAAAACATTCATTAAAATCAAGTCCTGTATATTCTTTTACAGCACCTAACATTGTCTTTCTGTCCCAAGGAGGTGTTAAATCAATTTCATTTTCACCGTAAGTAATTTTTGTAGTTCCCAATACTTCTTGTGCAACATAAGCAACCATATTTTCCGTTAATGTCATCATATCATTATAATCAGCATAAGCTTGATATAGTTCTATCATTGTAAATTCAGGATTATGACGTGTATCGATACCCTCATTTCTGAAGCATTTTCCTATTTCATAAACTCTTTCTGATACCCCGCCTACAATTAATCGTTTTAAATATAGTTCTAACGCAATACGCATTGTCATATCCATATCAAGAGCATTGTGATGAGTGTTAAACGGTCTTGCATTAGCTCCTGAAGCAATCGTTTGTAAAATAGGTGTTTCTACTTCAAGATAATTCAAATTTGCAAGATATTCTCGTATTTTTGAAATTATCAAACTTCTCTTTCTGAATGTATCTCTTGTTGTTTCATTAACAATCAAATCAATATAACGTTGTCTGTACTTTGTTTCAACGTCAGTTAAACCGTGAAATTTTTCAGGCAAAGATAACAATGATTTTGAAAGTATTGTATATTCTGTTGTTTTAATGGATAGTTCACCACGAGGTGTTCTTCTGATAGTACCTTTAAAGCCCATAATATCACCAACATCTATAAGCTTTAATTGTTTAAACTTGTCAGCACCTACATTTTGTTTGTGTGTAAAAATCTGAATTTTTCCTGATGCATCCATTAAATCAATAAACATGCCTGTATTTCTTATTGCCATAACACGTCCGGCAACAGAACATTCATCATCAGTTTCTTCTCCTGCAGGTAAATCCTTATATTTATCCTGTAATTCTTGAGCAGTTGCTGATTTTTCATATTTATAAGGATAAGGATTTATTCCCAAATCCGCAAAATCAGCCAACTTTTGAACTCTTGCCTGTCTGATATTTTCCTTAGGTGAAATAGAGGCATTTTTTGTTTCTTCTTTTGTTGTAGTCATTTCTTCCGTCATAATTATTATCCTTTTTTATTTAAAAACTTCTATCTGATTGGACTAGCAGGAGGAATTGGTGCCAAGTTAGTTTCAGTTGAAGAACTACCCGGTATATCCACCTTAACCGGCTTTACATCAACTTTCTTAGATTGACGTTTAGGTTTTGGTACATTTAATTTTGTTACATTTACTTTTGCAGGTTCTGTTATAACATTTTCACTATTGTTTTCACTGTGACTTTCAATATTTTCCGGCACAGCTTCATTACTATTACCGCTATTATTGGTATCAGCGGTAGTATTATTTAATTCATCTTCTTCTTTATTAAATTCTTTTTGAGCGGAATCAGGGCTAATTACAACACTTTTTCCAATTTTGAACGGTTTAAGTTCTATTTTATCATAGCCAAAATCTTTATTACCATAAGGAGCGGTTGCAACTTTCATAACATCTTTCCATATAATAGCAGGAACTGTTCCACCTGTTATATTACCCAAGTTTTTATTATCATCATTACCAACCCATACTCCTGTAACTAAATCAGGAGTATAACCGAAGAATGTTGCATCTTTTGAATCATCTGTAGTACCTGTTTTTGCAGCAGCAGGTTTTCCAATATTAGCAGACATACCTGTACCGTTTGAGATTACCATTTTTAACATTGCAGTCATTGCTGCTGCTGTTTCTACAGCCATAACTTTAGATGACCTTGCTTTAGGTGCAGTATAAATTACTTTTCCACGAGAAGTTTCAATACTTTCTATAGCATATGGCTCAACTTTATATCCGCCATTTGCAAATACTCCGTATGCTCTTGTCATTTCAAACAATTTTACACCATTTGAACCTAATGCAATCGTATAGTCGTATTCAAGAGGTGTAGTTATACCCATTACTCTTGCTAATTGTATAACAGGTCTTATACCAACATATTCTATAAGTCTTGCAGCACATACATTTGATGATATCATCAATGCCGTATATAAAGGAATTTCTCCTCGATATTTATTTCCATAGTTATGAGGTGCCCAATTAACTATTTTTACAGGTAAGTCTTGAACCATATCGTTTGGAGTTAAGCCCTTTTCAATAGCTGCAGCATAAACAAATGGTTTAAATGCAGAGCCGGGTGGTCTTATGGCTTGTGTAACTCTATCAAATTGAGATTTTGTATAGTCTTTTCCACCTACATAAGCAATTATTTTTCCGTTAGTATGGTTTAATGTCATTAAAGCTGCCTGCTGATTATCCTTTTTTAAACCCCAAGCATCCATTTCTTTTATAACAGCTTTATTTGCGGCATCTTGTGTTTTATAATCCAGTGTTGTAACTATTTTATATCCGCCTTGAGATATATCTGTTTCATCAAATCCGAGTTTTTCAAGTTCATTCATTGCATAATCACAAAAATATGGCGCTTTGTTAAAAGTATAAAATTGAGGTAAAGAACCCAAAACAATCCTTTCATGTTTTGCAGCTTTATACTGTTCTTTATCTATGTATCTCATTTTATACATACGTTTTAAAACTTGATTTCTTCTTTTTTGTGCAAGTTCTATATTATTAAACGGAGAATATACAGACGGTGCTTGAGGTAAACCAGCAATCAAAGCTGTTTCTCCAAGTGTTAATTCAGATAAATGCTTGTTGAAGTATATTTGAGATGCACCTTCAACACCATAAGCTCCTGAACCTAAATACACATTATTCAAATACATTTCCAAGATTTTATCTTTTGATATTGTTTTTTCAATTCTTGCAGCAATAATAAATTCTTTTATCTTTCTATCAAAAGTTTTTTCGTTAGATAAAAATAATATTCTTGAAAGCTGCTGTGTTATTGTACTTGCCCCTTGAACAACACGTCCTGCCATTACATTAGCAATAATAGAACGTGCTAGTCCAAATAAATCATATCCGTCATGGTGATAAAAATTTTTATCTTCTGTTGCAATTATCGCCTGTATCATTGTTTCTGGAATTTCTTCCAATTCAACACTTTTAAATGTATAAGCAGTAAAGGTCTTAATTATTTCTCCATCTGCGGAATAAAATCTGGTAATAATGTTTGGTTTAAATTCCTCTAAATTATTTATTGGAGGAAGCGATAATAAATACAACTTAAACGCTACCATACCGGCTATAGCTATTGCCAAGAACATACTAATGCCATATATAATTGCTGTTTTGAATTTATTTTTTTTAGCTTTTTTTATTTGTTTAGGTACAATAAAATTATACATTTATAATATTGCCTTTAATATATTTCAGTTTTATAATACATTTATAACTATTATATATGAAAAAGTGAATTGTAAACAGCATGTTTGATTTTATTGTATCATTTATAAATGAAGTTCGCTCTTATTTTGTTCCTGAACGTATAGTTTATGATATAGAGGGCGAATGTAATAAATGTGGTAAGTGCTGTAACTATATGTATAGTGTAGATACTTATACCGAAAAAGAATTTAAAATAATGCAATTTCTTTTTCCAGCATACAAGAGATTTTATATAAAAGGTAAAGATGATGACGGCAGGTTGATATTTGCATGTAAACTTGTATCACCTGAGGGCTTATGTACTGTTTATAACAAACGGCTTCCTATGTGCAGAAAATATCCGGGAAAGAAAACAAGATTTTATGCAAAATTTCCGGAAGGATGCGGTTATCGAATAAAACATAAAAATTTTAAAGATTACTTGGAATAAATATAAAACAGATTCTTTTCTATTTTGATTTCTCTTCAGGTGTAGTAACATAACCAAAGAGTTTCACATTATTTATAAACGTTTTATAGCTTAATTCTTGTGTTTTTTCAGGATGATATGAATCTAAAACAACAACCTTATCAATATTTCCTTTATCATCCAATATAACTCTTTGAATTGACATTGCATGATCCATATCTCCTGCATTATCAGGATTGTTGTCATGATAAATGTAAGTTGCTGAAATACCATTATTATTTTCAGGATTTTTACCCATAGCTTTTAATAATATTTCCATTTCATGTGATTGATTTGTTTGCCTGCCTTTTTTACCCGTTAATAAATACTGTAAAGAGTCTTCTCCTGCTAAATCATTACCCTTTATCGAACCGTTATTTAGGTTTGTTTCACTAAAATGTCGTTCAACAGCAATTTCTAACAAAAGTGCATCTGCATCTCCTGATGAGTAATCAGAATTTTTTTGAGCTTTTTCAAATTCTTTTTTAGTAATTTTTATATCTTTATTTATTCCCTTAAAATGAACAGTAAAATTACCTTCATCATCTGTTGTTATAGCTTCTTTTAGGGCTTTTTTACCCCAATCGGTTTTTGACATTGAATTCATTTCTGCTAAAAGCCAGCAATCTCCTGCTGTTGAACCCTGCTTTCCTCCTTGAATTACCCCATCAGGAGTATTTGCTATCCTTTTACGTTCTGCTTTTGCTTCTGCTTTCTGTTGTTTTTTTTGTGTTTTTAGTTCTTCTTTGGTTAATGTCTTAGGAGCATTATCCGGATTATTATCTGCTGAAAAAATGCTCACATCCGATAAACTTTGAGCTTCTGTTTTTGATTTTAAACTATTATATTGTTGGTTTGATTTAACTTCAGAAAAACTTATACTAAAATCACTCATAAAAAATCCTTAACACTTTACGTACCATAAAACTCTATAGCATCAATATCATCTTTCCAACGCATTGCATTTTTGATTTCAGCAATTGTCTTAGGAAAGTTTTCTTGAAGATATTCTGCTCGTAATATAATCTCATCAGAGCATTCATTGGTAACAGCAGAACCTATTGCATTTGTTTCAGCCACAACTTCGCACAATGCACCCCATTTACCGCCATAATGACCTTCATTTTCCAAAAAGTAACCTGCTTCTTTTCTTTGTTCATGAGGGTATTTTTTTACAAAATTACTTAATTCTTCCATATAAGTATTTTGTATTTTTTTATTACCGGAATATTGCATTTCTTCATTATGTCTTTCTATTCTGTCTTTACTTTTTAACGTTTCAGAATCTTTTATATGACCTAATTCATGTAAAAATATAAATAAATTATCGGCAGATGCGATTATTTTTTGGCTCGGTATAGAATATGCAAGCGTTGCTTCATCTTTTTGCAGCCCATTATATTTTTTTACATCCTGTGCCGCTTCCATAAGCATATTACCCGGAACTTTTTTCAAAAGATTTATCATTTCTTCTCTATTGAATTTTTCGATCTTCTTTTTAAATTTTATTGTTTCTTCTTTACCAAGTCCCGTATCCTTAACAGAAATAGATTGATTATCAATATTTATTTCATATTTTCTTCCGTCATTTGAACTGATAAACTTTGTATCAGAAATCTTTTCAAAAGTCTGAGAATTTTGATATAAAACCTTACCGTTATTATCAGTTATTTTATAATCAATAATCCTGTTACCTTGCGGATCATCCTCATATAAGTATTGAGTTTTTGTTCCGTCAGGAGAAATCATATCTTTTTTAATCGTAACAATACCTGTTTTTTCATCTTTTGATGATTTTACTATATCCTTTATTTTTCCGTCAGGATATATCATTTGTATATTAACATTTCCCGGAACATCTTTTGATTTTGTCGAAACTTTTTTATATTTTGTATTTCCGTTATCATCCTTATAATCAATAATTTCTTTATATGTATAACTTCTTTCTACTCTATTTGTGTATTTATTTTTTTCAGTATTCTTGAATGCAACATTTACAGAATTTGCTCTGTAATCCTCAGTTGTAACTTTACGTATTGTTTTTCCTTCAATTTCCTTATCTTCAAAATATGATTTTGCAAGTTTTTCTCCATTTTTGGAATAAGTAAAATCTATATTATCAGTTTTATCCTTTATAACAAATTCATTTTTATTATCGAACATGCTTTCACAAACAGATGCTTCATGTCCTTGAGCTTCAATATTTTTTACTTCACTACGGATTAAACCGTAAGTATTTTTTTTCATATCAATATTATCTTTTAAAGATTTTTGATACATTTTATAAATTGAACTCATATTATACATATTTAAATTTGTATCAGCAAAAGTTTTTACTGTTTCAAAATCGATTTTGTTTTTCTTATACATTTCAGAGAAATCACTAATTTCATCTTTAGAAAATCTTTCTTTTCCTGAAGATGTTTTTATCTGTTTCAGTTCTGTAACAACTTGTTTAAGAGATGGCTTTGAAGATTCAAAAACATCTGATTTTAGATTTGTTTTTGAATAATTAACACAATTTGATTTAAATTTTATTTGTGGAATTTTTAATCCAATATTAAGAATTTGCATAAGAACCTAAACTAGTACTTGTATTAAAAGTAAAAAAAAAATAAAAATTGCTTAATTGTAAACTGACTTTAACAATTCATAAAAAAACAGAGGGTATCTATAAAGTCATTCTACGAAGATTCATCGGATTTCATCCTCAAAATGACGACTTTGTCATGTTGAGTGATAGCGAAACATCTCCTTTTTTCTGTAAATTTCGACTTTTTTAGACACCCTCTGTTCAGAAATTTTAATTAGTCATCAGCATGACCTGCTGTACCTAATACATCTCTCATTTTGTGGATAACAAGTTCTTTAACAGCAGTTCTGCCAGGTCCTAAGTATTCTCTAGGATCGAATTTATCAGGATGTTCAACAAAGAATTCTCTGATAGTTGAAGTTAAGGCAAGACGTAAGTCTGTATCAATGTTAATCTTAGCAACACCATGTTTAGATGCATAGTTCAACATATCTTCAGGAACACCTTGAGCATTTGGCAAGTTACCGCCATATTTATTACATTTTTCTACAAGGTCTTGAGGAACTGAAGAAGAACCGTGTAATACAATAGGGAAATCGTAACCTGCAGCATCATTAATTGCTTCTTTACAAGCTTTCAATCTATCAAAGTCTAATTTTGCTGCACCTGTAAATTTATAAGCACCGTGAGAAGTTCCGATTGCAATAGCCAATGAATCACAACCTGTTTCTTTTACAAATCTTGCTGCTTCTGCAGGATCTGTATAAGTTGAATCTGCTGCTTTAACTTTTACATCATCTTCAACACCTGCTAATTTACCAAGTTCTGCTTCAACTGAAACACCGTGAGCATGAGCATAATCTACAACTTGTTTTGTAACTTTAATATTTTCTTCTAATGGAAATCTGCTTCCGTCAATCATAACTGATGAAAATCCGCCATCAATACAAGATTTGCAAATTTCAAAATCAGCTCCGTGATCCAAGTGCAAAGCTATAGGAACTGTTGTTGTTGCTAAAGCTGCTTCTACTAATTTTACTAAATATGTTTGGTTTGCATATTTTCTTGCACCTGCAGAAACTTGCAATATAATAGGAGAGCGTGTTTCTTCAGCTGCTTCTGTAATACCTTGAACAATTTCCATGTTATTTACATTATAAGCACCTATTGCATATTTTCCTGCAAGAGCTTTTTTAAACATTTCTTCTGTTCCAACCAATTTTCTTTCACTCATTTGAAATCTCCTTTTTTGAAGTAACTAACACATTAATTTTAAATCAAAAAACAAATTATGCAAATGATATTTATGCAGGTTTTATATATACAGCTATACGCAAAAAACCTTAAAAGCTCATAAACTTTCAAGGTTTTTGCAACACTTACTTCCTTTTTACCTTCCGACTATCCTTGTTGGGACAGCTGCAGAAATAACTTTTTTTCTGCTTCCTTCTATTATTGTCGTTGTTTTTGGTATAATATTTTTTACTTCTTGTTTTTGAGGAACAAAATTATTTGGTTTTGAATTAAGATATTGTGCAGCCCAGCTTAATCTGCTGTTCTCTGCTTGTTTTTTTAATGTATCTTGAGGTTGAGTTTTTACAACATTTACAGTTTGATTAACTATTGTATTTTGCATTTGATTTTGTTGTAAAACTTTTTGTTTTTCAGCATATTCCTGTTGTTGTGCTAAAAAGTATTGTGCTAATGTTTGTTTTGCTTTTTGAATTTGTGGTTCTTCAATTTTTTGTTGCGGCTTAATATATTCAGGTGCAGCTTGCGGTTTTAATAAATTTTCTGATTTATAAACATTTGCTGTTAAAATTTCATCAGTTTTTCTTGATAAATCGCATAAGCCAACGCATAAAGAATTGTCATTAAAAAAGTTTTTTAAAAATTGTTCCATAATCCTCTTCCCCTTTTCCATTTTTGTTATATAATCTATTTTGTTATATAATTTATTTAATGATGTGTTTTTTAAAGTCAACAAAAGGAGTAAAAATATGTCAAAAATAACAAAAGAAATGGGAATTATGGATATTGTACAAGAACACCCTGAAACAGTTGAAATTTTTCAAAAATTTGGAATGGGATGTATTGGCTGTGCTGCAGCACATTTTGAAAATTTGGAAGCAGGAGCTAAAGTTCATGGCATAGATATTGATGCTATGGTTAAAGAAATGAACGAAGTTATCGGAGAATAATTTTCTATGACATTATGGCAGTTTTGCATTTTTGCCGGCTTGTTATTTTTGTTATTGGAATTATTTTTTCCGTTTCAATTCTTTCTTGCAATGGCAATTGGCGCATTTGTAACCTCAATTTTTTCGGGATTTATCAGTTCCGTTCCTATTTTGGTTTTGATTTTTGCGGTTTCATCTGTTTTATCACTTCTTATCTTTCGCCCATTCTTGGCAAAAGATAAACCGGAAGATGAAAAGTCAAAAGAAACAGGTATTTCAGGACAATATATAGGTAAAAAAGCAAAAGTAATAAAAGAGGTTACAAATTCTGACGGTGCTATATCTATTTACGGTGAACGCTGGGATGCTCGTTCTATAGAACAAAATGATGTTTTTGCAGAAGGATGTGAAGTTGAAATTGTAAGAAATGAACAGCTTACAATGTATGTTAAGAGTGTTAGATAATAAGTTTTATAAGGAGAAATTTAAATGTCTTTTTTAATGACTATGGTATTTGTACTAGCAGTAGTATATATTTTAAAAGGTGTTGTCATTGTTCAACAAATGGAAGAAGTAATTATAGAACGTTTCGGAAAGTATCACAGAACACTTACACCGGGTTTAAATTTTATTATACCGTTTGTTGATACACCTGCTAACATGAATTGGAAAGTATCACAAATAGGTCCTGAAGGACAGGTATATTCATATACAAAAGTTTTACACAGAATTGATAAAAGAGAGTCTGTTCATGATTTTAAAAGACAAAACGTAATCACAAAGGATAATGTTACAATTAGTATAAATGCTCTTTTATATTTTCAAATAGTTGACGCAAAATCAGCAGTATATGAAATATCAAATTTAATAGATGCAATCGAAAAATTAACACAAACAAACTTAAGAAACCTTGTAGGTCAATTAGATTTGGATGAAACTCTTATTTCAAGAGATAAAATTAACAAAGAATTAAGACAAATACTTGATGATGCTACAAGCAAATGGGGTGTAAAAGTAAACAGAGTAGAACTTCAAGACATCAACCCTCCTGCTGATATACAACAGGCAATGGAAAAACAAATGAAAGCAGAGAGAGAAAAACGTGCGGTTATACTTGAATCCGAAGGACAAAAACAGTCAATGATTTTAAAAGCACAAGGTGAAAAAGAAGCTGCAATTAACAGAGCAGAAGGTGAAAAACAAGCTGCAATCTTAAAAGCAGACGGTATTGCAAAAGCAAGAGTATTGGAAGCTGAAGGTGAAAAGCAGGCAGTACAAATGATAATTGATGCAATAGGTAACAATGGTAAACCTGACCAATATTTAATAGCTATGAAATATTTAGAAACACTAAAGGGTATTGCATCAGGACAAAATAACAAAGTTGTTTACATGCCTTATGAAGCAACAGGAGTATTATCCTCTGTTGATGGTATAAAACAAATGTTTGACGGAGTTAAAAACGTAAAATAACTCATAAATAAGATATATAAAAAAGTCCAAGAATAATTTCTTGGACTTTTTTATTTTATTCAATATAATCACGGAGTCAGATTAGCAAAACCATAACCCTCTAAAACGCTTGTATCACCTCGTTTTATAACTTGTCCGTTTACATCTGCTACAGTATATTGTCCATCAGCAACTTTGGTTATTTTAACCTTTGTTCCGTCATCTGCTGTAGCTTCTCTGGTTTCTCCATTTGCCATACGTTTAGCTGTTACAACAACTTCAGATAATTCATTAGGAGCCCTGCTTGTAGTACTAGGTGTAGTTGTACTTGGTGTACCTGTAGTCGTTGCACCCGGTGTACCAGTTGTAGTTGTACTTGGTTTACCGGTGTTACCCTTTGCAGTCGTACTTGGCGTACCACCGTTAATTTTTGCCTGAGCAGCATCACGTATTGCTTTTGCATTGTCTATTTGCTGCTTTTCATTATACAATTCATCTAATTTTTCTCTTGATTTTTGAAGTTCTTTTTCTGCTTTTGCTTTATCTTGTTCTGTTTGTGTCTTTGCTGTTGCTGCATCAGTTCTACTTGATTGTGCATTTGAAGCTTCATTTTTTAGACGTGTTTTTTCAGCTTGTAATTTATCCTGATTACCCTTTAACTCAGAGTTAGAGTTAAGCAGCATGTCTAATTCACCATCTGCTTTATCTCTACTTTCGGCTATTTGAGCCATTGTTTGATTTCCTACTTGAATACAAGATTGTAAATCAGCTATATCATTTTTTATTTTATCTAATTCTCTTTCTTTTTCAGCTTTTGTGTCTTCATAAGCTTTTTTTGCTTGCTCATATTTATCTGAATTTAGAACCTTTTTTGTTTCTGTCGTGCCATCACTTTTTGTTACAGTTTGTTCTTCATAATAATCATTCTGATTTGGCACTTTAAGAGAGTTAATTTCAGCTTGTTTTAAGTCTTTATCTCCATTTGCCTTAGTTAATGCTCTACCAAGTTGGCTTAATTTTGTTTCTCCTTCTTGTTGTGCTCCGGCATATTTTTCTATCGTCGTCTTTTTTTCACCTGTAGCTTCTTCATTTGCAGATATTTGTTGAGAAACACCATCAATTTCAACTTCAACAGAAGTTGCCTGTTGATTAATGTTACTTAATGCATTATCAATGTTTTGAATGTTTCGTTCCTGCTTAACTATATCAGATGCAAGTGAATTCTGTAAATTTTGCAGTTGTGCGCTATTTTTTGTCATATCAGACAATTTTTTATTAAGTTTATTTTCAGCTTTTGTTATATATTTATTTAAAGCCGTAACATCAGATTGTGTAGGATTATCAGCTTGGCATGCCTTCATAGCACTTTCAAGATTTGATGGACCGCTTGTACTGCCATCACCACCTGTATTTAGAGCCGATAATATCTGTGTTGCACCTGATGCAAGTGTACTTGCAATCTGTATTCCTTTTTCAAATCCAGATGGTTCAGTATTTTGAAGATTTTTAAGTTCTTCGAGTTGTTTCTTTAAATCCTCGACTGTTGTATCATAAGTTACATCTCCCTCATCACTTGATTCCGGCAAATTTGCAAGCCATGATTCAACAGATGCTTGTGCTTTTAACTCCCAGTCAGATGTACTGTTCACACCAGATGAAGAACTAGTACTGCTTGTATTTTGCTTTTTATAAATCTCTGAACTTTGATTACTATTAATTCCATCTACCATACTATACACTCCTTATTTTATTTTCTACTATACCTCATGTATATCGACAGGATTTATGATAATCTTTAACACATGTAAATTTTTGTAAAGAGAAATGTGTTTTAAATTTATCACATAAAAATCCTCTCTAAAGATAATGTATTTTTATTTATATCGTGTATAATTGTATTATGGATTTATTGGAGATTAACAATCTTGTTTTAGGATTTAATACAGAAAAAGGTTATTTCAATGCATTAAATAATGTTTCACTTAAAATACACACAGGTGAAACACATGCACTTGTAGGTGAATCAGGTTGCGGAAAATCTATAACGGCTATGAGTATTCTTGGATTAATTCCTAAAACAGCTAAAATAACCGATGGAGAAATTTTATTTAAAGGCAAAAATTTGCTTGGAATTTCTCAATCAGAATTAAAAGATTACAGAGGTGCTCATATAGCACTAATTCCTCAAGATCCAATGACTTCACTCAATCCATTATACACTGTTGGAAATCAACTTGTTGAAATAATAGAACTTCACCAAAATTTGTATGGTAATGAGGCAAAAAGAGCTGCTATAGAGGCATTAGATAATGTAAAAATACCTTCAGCAAAAGAACGATTTAATCAATATCCGTATGAATTTTCAGGTGGTATGCGTCAGCGTGCAATTATTGCAATGGCTCTTGCATGTAATGCAGAATTAATAATTGCAGACGAACCGACAACAGCACTAGATGTAACTATTCAGGCACAAATAATGCAAATTTTGAAAGATATTAAAAAAGAAAAAAATACAGCTATTTTACTTATCACTCATGATTTAGCCGTAGTTTACCAAAATGCAGATGAAGTATCGGTTATGTATGCAGGAAATATTGTAGAAAACGCAAAAACGGATGAGTTTTTTAAAAATACAAACCATCCTTATTCTATAGGTCTTTTAAAATCATTACCTGAAAACAGAAATAAAAAACTCTTTGCAATAAAAGGACATCCCCCAATGATAAACGATAATATCAAAGGTTGTAAATTCCACAATAGATGTGAGTTTAACATGCCAGATTTATGTTGTAAAAAAATACCTGATTTAAGACATGTTGGAGAAAATCATTGCTCTGCCTGTTTTTTAAATTAATTAAATCTCAGTTCCAATATCTCCAGCCATTTAAGTAGTATTCCAAAATTTTTGGTTTATCAAGAGTGGATGGTTTTATATTTTTTCTGTATAAATCTTTTTCTATATAAAAATAATTTTCTATTGCCTTATTCTCAATATATTTTGCAGGAACTTTTATATCTATTTTTGAAATATTTATCGGCAAATTACTTGCTAAGACAAATCCCCAATCACCAAATGACGGAACATAAGTATGATACGGCTTTACAAACTTAAAGCCCGCAGATTTTAAAGTTTCACTGACACACCAATATGCCTCAGGTGAAAAGAAAGGACTTGTTGCCTGTGTTACTAAAATACCATTTTTTGCAAGTTTTTTTCTTGCGGTTTTATAAAATTCCCTACTGTATAATCTTGCTAACGAAGAATTGTTGGGATCAGGCAAATCTACTATTATTACATCATAAAAAGTATCGGAATTTTCCAAAAATTTGAATGCATCCGTATTTATCACTTTTACTTTAGAATTTTTAAAACTATTATTATTTAATTGAGCAAAAATCTTATTATTAACTGCTAAATCAGTCATTTCTTTATCCAAATCAACAACTGTAATATTTTTTACGTCATTGTATTTTAAAATTTCTCTTGCGGCTAAGCCATCTCCGCCACCAAGAACAAGTATATTTTCATGATTTTTAGCAAAAGACATCGGTATATGCACTAATAATTCATGATACCTGTATTCATCAATAGTCGAAAATTGAACATTTCCATCTATAAATAATCTAATATCTGCCTTATTTTTAGTAATTACAAGTTTTTGATATTTTGTCTGTTTTGTAAATATAACTCTATCATCATACATTGATTTTTCAAGATATGTAGATATACCTTTAGAAAATATTAAAAAAGCTATCAAAAAAAATGTAATAAAAATACATTGGTTTATAACTATAATCTGCTTTTTACGAGTTAACTTATTTTTAAATCTGTTAAATGCAAATATTGCGATAACCATATTTAACAAACCCGTCAAAACAGATGTATTAAATATACCGACAATTGGCAATAAAATAAATGGAAAAATAAGAGATGCAATAAATGCTCCCAAATAATCAAGAGATAAAACATTTGAAATATTTTCTCTCAATTGAAAATATTTTTCTAAAATTCTTGTCAAAAGAGGTATTTCAAGCCCTATAAGAGTTCCTATTATAATTATCAAAAAACACATTACAGGATAGTAAAATATTTGTAACGAGTAAATATAATACAAAATTGGCACGGAAAATCCACCAAATATTGCAAGCACAACTTCAACAACAATAAATTTGTATATCAAATTGTTTTTTACAAATCTTGAAACAAGTGTTCCAATTCCCATAGCTGTCATTGTAAGACCTATAGTAATAGAAAATTGTTTTATACTATCTCCTATAAAATAGGAAGAAATACTCCCGATTAGAAGTTCATAAATAATCGTACAATATCCTGTTATAAACACACAAAATAATAGTACAAGAGCATCTTTGTTTGATAAAAAACTTTTTTTACTTTCCTCCATTTATACCTCTTTGAGAGTATTTTGAACCGGAAAGACTGTTTTCACGATTACTTTTTCCATAGTAGTATAAATCCGAATTGGTATAATAAAAATAATGATGTCTGTAAAACCCGCCATATCCCGGATAACCGTACCCTCTTGCGGACATCTTACCACAAGCCGTATATAAAGACATACAGAACAGGATTAGTAATATATAGCAAACCATATAAAAAACTTTTCGTTTTCTCATACTTAATCCTCCAACAAATGCTCTTCCATAAACTCATTATACCATTCACGGTTTGAAGCATTAGAGAAAAATACAAAAATTGCAATTATTACACCTAATATTCCAAAATATAAATAAGGTAAAGCACTTCCCTTTTTAAGTTCTATTTTAATGCTCACATCATGAGGCATTTTTTCAGTTTTTAAAACATTATTTGAATGAAATTGTATATAATATTTTCCGGCTTTATCAAAAGTAAGGTCAATATCAGAATTGTAATCCCCTTCAGAATAATAACCCTCACTGTCGTAACCGTCTTCATGCCAAAATTCTTTACCAAATTCAAATAAAGTTTCTTTATCTTCATCAAGAACCTCTCCTGACAAATAAAAACTACTGTTATTCAAACCATAAGTTGATGCATGTATTGTACACACTTTGGGCTTATCTTTTATTACTATAGGACCATAATAAGCTCCCTCAGAGATATCATAATACTTTTTACTTGCTTCTACAGAACTATCTATTTTAAATGCCGTTATAAAAAATAATAAACAGAAAATTGAAATAATAATGCAAATATTATTTATAAACAAATCTTTTTCGAAAATATCAATTTTTTCAATTTTCATACACTACACCATATTAACAAAATCTATTATAAAGAAAATCAACAACGCAAAACAAATAATAGCGAATGCTTCTGTAAAACCTGCTGCAATATTATTATTTTTTATTTCCTCTCCTATTTTTATTGATTGAACAATAAACTTATCAAGCACATACCTTACACAAGGTAATATTAATATAATTGCGGATAAATCAATAAAATATAATAATAACCCATGCTGCCAAGTTCCAACATCACCTAACGTAGCTTTCATAAGTATAATACCTATAGCAATAATATTTCCACCAAAAGCAACTCCAACAGCAACATTATCTTTTTCAATTTCTTCCAATAAAGAAAATGGTGTCATAATATCATAAAGTTTGGTAAAAAATGTTAAGAACAAAATACCCAAACAATAATAGACTATTGTCGAAATAAATCCATAATATTTTAAATTATGTACGCTTTGATTATCCCCCGCAATACATGCAGATATTATCAAGCCCGATGCAACATAAATTCCAAAATGAACCGCAGCCGTACCCATATTCCTATCTCTAACAATTTCATCAACATTATTGAATTTATAAAGTACAGTTTTTTCGACTATCCAACCGGAAAAAATCATTAAACATAAACCCAAAATAGAATAGCCAATATATGTTAATAAGTCAATATAAAAAGCATTAACGCTATTTCCTGAATAAGCAGCTGCAAGAATAAACACCATACCAAATAAAAATCCGCCATAAGGAACTATAGCAGTAGCATTACAAGATTTTGCCTCCTCTGTTAAATCGTATTTTACGAATTTTTTAAAGATAAATCTTGCAAATATTAATATTAATAAAGATACTGCAAGATATATAAAGCTTATTAAAACAGTTTTCATTAAATAACTCCTATTTAAATATATATATCATTTATTTATACAATATATATACATTTAATGTCAAATAATGTTTTATTTTCGGAATTGCTGGCTACTATTATTTTTGTACCATACATATCTTTTTTAATTACAAATCACAAACACAAAAAGGTTAACTAAGATGTCAACCTTTTTATGTTTAAATCATTTTTATTTTATTTTATTTCTTGCTTTGGAGGCATTCCGTATCTGTGTCCATGTCTTTCAGGTCTTTGGCTTTTACGTTCTGCCTTCATTTTTTCTAACTCTGCTTTTTGTTCTTTTGTTAATAATGCTTCAAAAGATTTTTTGTTTTGTTCCATTAATTTATGACGCTGTTCTTTTAATGCTTTAATTTCTTTATTTAACTTTTGAAGTTCAGGATTTGTTATTTCAAATTTAGCTTTCTCTTTTTCATGCAATTTTTGCATAATTGGTTCCATTTTTGCCCTGTCTGCTTCATGGTTTTTCTTTATTTTTGCTTTTTGAGCTTCTGTTAAGTTTAAACGTTTTTCAAATTCAGCTTTGCCTTTTTGTCCTTTAAATTCAGGATTAAAACCTTTACACGGACGCTCGCATTTTTGAGGATTTGCCTTTTCAGTTGTAGTTGTGGATGATGTTGTTGCAGCATAAACTGATGTTGTAGTAGCAAGTGCTGCTATTGCACACATAATTAGTAATTTCTTCATAACTTTTTCCTTTCTTTTTTATAATAACTCTCTCAATTCTTCGGCTAATTCTTTTTTTGCATGATAAATTCTTGATTTTACCGTACCTACAGGACATTCTATTGTTCTTGCAATATCCTCATAACTTAAACCATATATTTCATACATCAATATTACTTCTTTAAATTTAGGTTTTAAGTGATTTATTGCACTGATTATCCTTTTTTGTCTTTCTTTTCTTATTAGAGCTGACTCCGGATTATCTGCTCTATCTT
The DNA here is from genome assembly GCA_902776035.1 of uncultured bacterium. Classification (GTDB taxonomy): domain Bacteria; phylum Cyanobacteriota; class Vampirovibrionia; order Gastranaerophilales; family Gastranaerophilaceae; genus UBA6984. The sequence goes on along the minus strand of CACYOO010000004.1, from coordinate 61,215 downwards.
TTATATTAATTATTTTATTTTCATCTTCTTCAAGATTGTCCTGTAATTTCTTTTCTGATGATTTTAAATAATCCTTTGAAAAATTCTTTGCTATAGTTCCAATCCAACCCGTTATCTTCCCCCTTTCTTCGTAAGAATCGGATTTTTTCCAAACTTTGATATAAACTTCCTGTTCTATATCTTCGTTTTCATCTTTTGTTATCAATTTAATTATTTTTTTAACATTATTTTTATTTTGATTTATTATTTCTTTAAAATTCATTAGTTCACCGTAATAAGTCCATAATTATCAAGAGCCATACCATATTCGTTTACATTTGATACTGATGATGTTGATGATACAGTATAACTTGAAGAATCAACATACGGAAACTGTACAAAATATCCGAGTAAAGTTCCCGCAAAAAGACCAATAAACAATACACATGCGACTTTAAACGAATTAATTGAATTTCTTCTCTTTTGAAAGTAATAAGGTCTTACCTCCTGTATTAATTCCGAAATCTTATCCATTTCTTCCTGTTCACGTCTGCAATCCTCACATTCGTCTAAATGCTCTTTTAATTCTTCCTCAGAACTAAATGTAAATAAACTTTCATATTTTGTACATTTTTTTTCTGTCATAATTTTTACCTCGTTACATGTAAATAACGATATAAATTTTAAAAAGTTCATTTGTTTAAAAATATTTTATTGTTTATTTACATTTCTTAATATAAAAATATTAAAAATACGAATAAAACATGGCTTTATGTAAATATTACAATGATTATTTATTGCATTTTAAAAACATTCGTGAAATAATACACTTAAGGTAATCTTTTGGACGTTTTTTTTGTCTTTTACCGTGTATATATTGTAAAAAATAGGAAGTTATACTCAAGTAGATGAGTGTGTTTAATTTTAATTTTAAATTCTTAAGAGATAATGCAACTCCGGGTAGTTGGCGCAGGGGCTATGAGTACTATACAAAAGAAATGGTACTTAGCACTTATCCTGAAAAAAATTTCTACATGGGTAAAGTAAAAGGCAGTTTTCAAGATTCATATAATACAGATTTGATTTTCAAAAAAAACAAAGTTGAAGCTCGTTGCAGTTGTCCTTTAAAAGAAGAATGGTGTAAACATTCTGTTGCAGTAGCCATAAAAGCAATAAACGACCATGCTTACGAAGATTGGCTTGAAACTAAATTTAAAATAGAATCTGATTTTAGTGATGAAGATACATCTATGGTTGAAGCACCGAAAGGTAATTATATCTTCCACTTTAATCCTAAAAGAAAACCAAATTTCTTTTCGATACTGATTATGTCCAGAAGTACAGGAAAAGTTGTAAGAGCCATAGAACCAATTCTTTTGGGGCTTATAGAAGCACAAAAAAATGATTCTACATTTATTTTAAATAATTCACAAAAAGTAGAAGTTGAAATTTTTAAGCAAATATTAACAACAGCAAGACAGGATAAAAAAGCGGGCTGGTATGATATACCAATTCCTAAATTTGCACCGATGTTTCCATTAATGGCAGCAGCAGATGAAGTTTTAGATGAAAAATCTAAAAAGAGAATAAAATTTACAGAAAAAGAATGGCGTCTTGTAATGTCTGTTACAACATCTCAATCAGGCGGTATCTCTTTGGAATTATATTGGAAAAGACCTGATAAGGATGATATTATACCGTTTGAAGAAGTACGATATTTTTCAAGACAAATAAAATGGGGCAGATATAAAAATGTTATATTCCCTACGAATGTTTCAATGAATGTAATGCCTCAAAGCTTTATAAAATCAACTTTTACTGATTTAAAAGAATCGGACAGCGGAAAATTTATCTATGAGGAACTTCCTAAACTAAAAGAAGTTATTGATATTGAAATGCCGGATAATATCAGTAAAATGCTTTTAGAAGAAAAATTACCTAAAAAAATTGTAACACTAGGAATAGATTATGATGAATCATTGAAAGCATCGTTAGAATTTGATTATGACGGAGTAAGAGTTCCTTTTTCAAAGACGGCTGAAAAAACACCATATATTACAATAAAAGATAAAGATACTATTTATTGGATAAAAAGAAATATTCAACATGAACAAGATGCATACAGAATGCTTTTAGCATGCAGGTTTGTTCCTATGCAAACTAACAATCTCGGTATGGAAAAAGAAAATGCAATAGATTTTTATAATTTCTATATGAGTAAAGCAGGAGAGGGCTGGATATTTGAAGAAAAAGATGATATAAGTTTCTTTAAACTTATTGAAGAACCGTTTAATATGTGTGCAAAGATTGATTTTTCAAAAGAAATGAAAGATAGTTTTGAAATTCAATTATATGGTCAGGTTGGAGAAGATATTATCAATTTTGATGAAATCTATGAAACAATACAAAATAATGAAAAATACAGTCGAGTTAGAAGTTTAGGATTTGTTGAATACCCTGCGGAAGATATCTATGCAATGATGAAATCTTTCAATTCATTTGATGCATATAGAAATGATGAAAACCAATTTTTAGTAAAAACATATCGTGTCGGTTTAGTTCAAGAGTTAAAAAACAGGGGCTTTAAACTTATATTAAGCGATGAGTTTGAAAAATTCTGGTCGCAAATATCAACCTTCTCAACAGGAGAAACATTGGAAATACCTGCAAGTGTTAATGCAGATTTAAGGGAATATCAATTAAAGGGCTTTAATTGGTTATGGTTTTTATATAAGTATGGTTTGAATGGTATTCTTGCTGATGATATGGGTTTAGGTAAAACTTTGCAAGCACTTACATTGATACAAAAAGCAAAAGACGAAGACGGAAGTAAACCGGTACTTGTAATTTGTCCAACATCAGTTGTATTTAACTGGGAATCAGAAATCGAAAAGTTTACACCTGAATTAAAGTGTTTAAAATTATCAGGTGTTGATAGAAAAAACTTGTTTGAAAAAATAGAAGATTATGACATTGTAATTACAAGCTATGCATTAATCAGACGTGATATAGATGATTTGAAAAAATACCAATTCAGATATGTAATACTTGACGAATCACAAAATATTAAAAATGCATTAAGCCAAACAGCACAATCCGTAAAATTATTGAATGCAGAACACAAACTTGCTCTTTCAGGCACACCTATAGAAAACAGATTAGAAGAATTATGGTCAGTATTTGATTTTCTTATGCCGGGATTTTTATTTACAGTTCCTGAATTTAATGCACGATATGTTAATCCGATTATGGAAAGACAGGATAAAACGGTTGAAAAACGTTTGAAAGTTCAAATATATCCGTTTATACTTCGTCGTATGAAACGTGATGTAGCAAAAGATTTACCTGATAAAGTAGAAAACCTTGCATACTGTGAAATGACACCTGAACAAAAAGATTTCTATTTAGATGTATTAGACAGTACAAAAGAAGAATTATTTAAATCTATAGAAATGAACGGATTAGAAAAGAGCAGAATGTCAATATTCTCTGCACTTTTGAGATTACGTCAAATCTGCTGTCATCCGAGATTATATGATAAAGAAATGGTTAAAGGTGTAATACAATCAGGTAAATTTGAATACTTAAAAGGAATGCTGGAACAAATTATATCAGAAGGACATAGAATACTATTGTTCAGCCAATTTGTGGATATGCTTGACATTATTAAGGGCTGGTTGGAACGAACAGGTATTTCTTACGAATATTTAACAGGTAAGACAAAAGACAGACAAGGTGCTGTTGAAAGATTTAATAGCGATACAAGTATTCCAATATTCTTAATCAGTTTAAAAGCAGGTGGTACAGGTTTGAATTTAACAGGTGCGGATTACGTAATACACTACGATCCTTGGTGGAATCCTGCAGTTGAAGATCAGGCAACAGACCGTGCTTATCGTATCGGACAAACGAAAAAAGTATTTGTATACAGAATTATTACAAAGAATACTGTTGAAGAAAAAATACAAAAACTTAAATCTATGAAACGTAACCTTGTTGACAGTGTAATTTCCGTTGATAGAAATATTACAAAATCACTTACGATAGACGACATTAAAGAAATCTTCTCCGTAGATTAAAATAGGTTACTAAAAATTACAGTATAAGCATAAAAATACTATTTACAAAAATATAGCAGATAGTTATAATATTGTTATGGATAATAAAGCACAAGTTTTAATAGTAGGCGGAGGGCCTGCCGGAATATCCGCAGGAATTACACTTGCTCGTTCCGGTATAGATGTAATTATACTTGAGCGTGGTTCATATTGCGGAAGTAAAAATATGTTTGGCGGAGCAATATATACGCAGCCGACAAAAGAAATTTTTCCGGATTTTGAAGCAAATGCACCGATAGAAAGAAAAACTGTTAAACATAATTATATGCTTTTAACGGAAAAAGAATCCACTGTAATATCTCATTTTGATGTGGAAGCTAACACTTCATACTCTGTAGTTAGAGGGAAATTTGACCGTTGGATGGCAGAAGAAGCTAAAAAAGCAGGTGTTGTAATAGCAACTGAAACAGTTGTAAAAGAGCTAATAGTCAAAGATAAAAAAGTAGTCGGAGTCAAAACAGAACTTGAAGATTATTATTCTGATATAGTTATTTTAGCAGATGGTGTAAATTCATTACTTGCAAGACAAATTGGTTTAAGAAAAAGAATAGAACCAAAAGACGTGGCTTTGGGAGTAAAAGAAGTTATTAAAATCGGTTCGGATAAAATAAATGAAAGGTTTAATTTAACAGATGATACCGGCTCTATATCCGAGATAATCGGATATCCTATGTCTGAAATGTTAGGTTTGGGATATATTTATACAAACAAAGATAGTATCGTTGTAGGTTTTGGTATAGCACTCGATGAACTTGTAAAAAGAAAATTAAAGCCATACGAACTTTTAGATAAATTAAAAGAACATCCTTCCATATCAACACTAATAAAAGACGGTGAAGTAACGGAATATTCAGCCCACCTTATACCGGAAGGAGGTTTCAAAAAACTTCCTAAGTTGTATGGTAACGGAGTATTAGTCGTTGGTGATGCCGCAATGCTTGTTGATAACATTCATTGGGAAGGTACAAACCTTGCAATGATGAGCGGTAAGTTTGCAGCAGAAACAGCAATATATGCTATTAACAATAATAATTTTTCAGCGGATTGTTTAAAACTTTATAATGAAAAATTGAACAATTCTTTTATTATCAAGGACTTAAAGTCTTACAAAAATTTGATGCCTGTAATGCATAAAAGAGAAAAATCATTTACAGGTTATTATATAAAAAAAGTAAATGCATTTTTCAAAATGTTTACATCTGTTGACAGCGTACCAAAACGAACAAAATTCAGACAATTTATAAAGAGTATATTTACAGATAGAAATATATTTGTTCTTCTTCAAGATGGGCTGGCAGTTTTAAAACTCTTATTTGGAGCAATAAAATGAGTATAGATGACAAATTATCAAAAGTAAAATATAATTGCGATAATATTTCACACTTGACAACTAATGAAGAAAAGTGTAAAAATTGTAAAACAAAAGCATGTACATATATTTGTCCGGCAAATGTATGGCAATGGAATGAAAATTCCAATTCAATGCATATAAATTTTGAAAATTGTTTGGAATGCGGTGCTTGTAGAATAGCATGCGAAAAACAATGTATTGAATGGAAATACCCAAGCGGTAATAAAGGTGTAATATTTAAGCAGGGTTAACCCCTGAGAGGAGAAAAAGATGGCAGACGATATGAAAGAAGAATATTCAAATCAACATAGACGTTGGTATGATAAAGATCCGGTTTTATCACAAGCTATGAATACATTAGAACATTCGGATGATGATACTCAAATTAAGATTGCATTAAATCTTATTAAAATAATCATTGAACATAATATTGAAAGTGAAAAATATGAATCCGTAGAAGATATTATGACTGCCGTTCAATCAGGTCAGGGTAATTCAAAAAATGGTCGTTGGTACGATATTAATGACACATTAAAAACTGCAATGACAATGCTTCAAAATTGTAATGAAGCAACTCAGGGTGTTATAGCTAAAGAAATGGCTAAACTTGTTGTTGATAAAATAAAAGAAAATGATGAAGAAATTGAATAAATAATTTACTCCCTTATATTCAAATATTTTTGTTTATGCTAATATAAAATTCAACACACACAAGAATATTTGAAAACATATAAGGAAGGGTTAAATGGAATTCATACAAAACTACGTACAATTACATGGTGTTGCGATAGCAGCTTTTATATTGATTGCTGCGTATATCTTTATAGCACTTGAAAAAATACCAAAAGTTACAATTGCCTTAATAGGTGCATCATTAACAATGATATTAGGACTTGTCAGTGTAGACAAGGTTCTGCCGACAGGTGAATTAGACCCTCATTATTTCATAAATTTTATAGATTTTAATGTTGTATTTTTACTTGTATCAATGATGATAGTTGTAAATATATCAGCAAAAACAGGTATGTTTAATTGGGCAGCAAATGAACTTCTGAAGTTTACCAAAGGACATCCTGTATCTATACTTATTGTATTAGCAATATTTACAGCTGTTGTATCCGCATTTTTGGATAATGTTACAACTGTAATTTTAATAATGCCTGTAACTTTTTATATTGCTAAAAAGCTTGACATACATCCTGAGCCATATTTGATAACAGAAATATTATCGTCAAATATCGGAGGTACAGCTACATTAATAGGAGATCCTCCTAATATAATTATCGGAAGTGCAGCCGGATTTTCTTTTTTAACATTTTTAAAAGAATTAACAGGAATAGTTCTTATTATATTGGCATTAGTTGTATTTATTATGTTCTTATTCTTTAGAAAACAACTAAAAACAACACCTGAAAAAATGGCTGAAATAGCTAAATTAGATAATTCACATACAATAGAAAATTATCCGAGAATGTACTTAAGCTTAGCCGTTTTATCATTTGTAATAATTGGTTTTATTACACACGATATAACAAAAATTCCTGCAAGTTTATGTGCAATGATTGGTGCATGTGTTCTTCTTATGTTTGATGATCCTAAACATACAATAAAAGAAGTTGAATGGAATACTATTTTCTTCTTTATTGGTTTATTTATTATCATAGGCGGTTTAGAAGCAACGGGCGGAATAAATCTTATGGCAGAATGGCTTTTAAAAATAACTAACGGTTCTGAAAAAGCAACAGCAATGGTTATTTTATGGGCATCCGGTATATTATCGGGAATTGTTGACAATATCCCTTATACAGTTACAATGACACCTTTAATTGCAAATATTCAAAGTGTAATGGGTGCTGAATATGCTCATCCGCTTTGGTGGTGTTTGTCTTTAGGTGCTTGCTTAGGTGGAAACCTTACTATTATAGGAGCTGCAGCAAATGTTGTAATATCTGAATCTTCTGCTGCTCATGGGTATCCTATTTCATTTGTTAAATATTTATTATACGGTTCAGTTGCGGTATTTATATCGTTAACCGCTTCTTCAATTTATATATACCTTAGATTTTTAATATAACAAAATAAAAACCTGATTTTGATAAATTCCAAAATCAGGTTTTTATTTTATTTTTCAATGTGATTATTGAATTTTTAAAGTTTTAGTTGTCTTTTTTTCTTCAAGTTTTCTTAAAGTAACTTGTAAAATTCCGTCTTTATATTCACAAGTTGAATGTTCTGCATCAATATCCTTTGCAAATTCAATAGTTTTACTAAATTTACCGTAAGATAATTGAGAATAATGAATATTTTCATTTTCATTTTCTTTTGCTTCTTCAAATTTGCTTTCTGCACTAATTATCATAGTGTTATTATCTAATTCTATATTGATATCTTCTTTTTTTACACCAGGTAACTGAATACTTACTTTGTATTCTTTTTCATTTTCTCTGACTTCACTTAACGGTTGATAAATTCTGTTTCCCATATCTTTTACATCATCAACCATAACAGCATTGAGTAAATTTTCCAAATTGCTTCTTATTCCTGAAAAGCAATAATCAGGTTCTCTTTCAATAACATTGAATTTCATATTTATACCTCCGTTTTCTCTTTTCATTTTCTCCTTACAATTATGTTATAACTCTTTTTTTTGAAAATAACGGAGTTTTTAACAATAAATTAATTTTTAAGGTCAATTGTTAATTCTTTGTTAAAAGAGAAATATTGGAACACATCCCGCAAGGAATAATACAAAAAATACTAAGAAAACAAATATGGCTATAACCTTTTGTATATCAGAAAAGATAAATTCTTTTTTATTTTCACGGAATTTTTTCATTGCATTAAATTCCATTTGAAAAGGTTGTGCCGGAAGTTTTTTCTCTAGTTCTTCCACAACTTTGGATAATTTCATCTTTATCAAAATATTGTATGTATCGATATTAATCCACCATAAAGCACAAAGCAGCATACCTAAGACAGAGAGTACCAAAATTATTGATAAACGTCCTATTAAAACATCTTTATATGCAAAAACTAAAACTATTAACAATGTCAGCATAACTACATAAAATCTGTTTATTAAAAATGTTCTATCAGTATATTTATCTTTTTGCTCTGTATAAAGTTTATACTGTTCAAATAACAACTTTTGTTCTTCTATACTTAAAGTTTTATTTTCTTCTTCACACATTTTTATTCTCCTTATATTAATTTAAAATTTTCTTGGCTTAATACCATTTATCCAATTATTTTCAATAGTTTCCAAAGATATCCCCTTTGTTTCAGGAACAAAAAAGTATACAAACACCAGACACAATATTGATACAATTCCAAATATCCAAAAAGTATATGCTCCGCCAATTCTATTTAACAACACAGGGAAGCTTGCAACTACAAAAAAGTTAAATGCAAAGTTTGAAACTGTACAAATACTCATTGAAATACCTCTTATTTTTAAAGGAAATACCTCTGAAATCAATATCCATCCGACAGGTCCTAAACTTACCGCAAAACAAATAATGTATGTAACCAAACTTCCGACAGCAACCCATTTTTGATTATCACCTAAAGCATCTGCAAACTGAAAAGAACATCCGATTGCAAATAAACTAAGCATAACACCTGTTAAACCAAAATACAGAAGCGGCTTTCTTCCTAATCTGTCCGTAAAATAAATTGCAACTATTGTCATTAAAAAATTGATTATACCTATACCAGCAGTTGCATATATAGCAGTAATATTACTGTCAAAACCGGCAGATTTAAATATTGTAGGGGCATAATAAATAATTGTATTAATACCTGTACAAATTTGTGCAAACATAATACCAATTCCAACCACAAAAGGCATAATCATCCATTTTTCAAAAACAAATTTACCGTCTTTATTTTCACCGGATTTAATAGTTTGTTCAACTTCCTTTACTGCTTCATCCGCATTCTTATTTGGTTCAAGTTTTTTAAATACCTCTTTGGCTTCATCGTACCTGTTTTTACTTACAAGCCAGCGAGGTGTATCTTTCATAAACAGCATACCTATAAACAATATTACACCGGGAACAACACCTGCAAAAAGCATCCAACGCCAATTATAAACTGATTTTGCAAATACAGCATTTATAAAGTATGAAAACAAAATACCTGCTGTGATAGCCCATTGGTATAGTGAAACTAATGTTCCTCTCATTTGTTTTGGTGAAATTTCCGATAAATAAAGAGGGACTACAAAATTCACAATACCGACAGCAAAACCTACACATAATCTTGAAATTATTAATACTATAATATTAGGTGCAAAAGCACAGGCAATAGAACCGAAAATAAATATCAAAGCAGTCATTATAATTATCTTTTTTCTTCCGAAAATATCTGCTAAAATCCCATTTGTAGCAGCACCTATAACCGCACCTATCAAAACAGAACTTACAAGCATACCCTGCAAAGAATCTGACAAATTCCAACTCTCATTTATAAATAACAATGCACCTGAAATTACACCTGTATCATATCCGGATAAAAGTCCTCCCAGAGAAGTTACTATTGCAATAATATAAAGCCACAAATATTTCATTTATATCCCTTTCTTTTTAGTATATAATAATACAAAAAAGTTAAGGAGTGATAAAAAATGGCAGAATATTCACAATATATTAACAAAGAACGTTTAAAAAAACTATTCATAAGAATGGCTGAAATAGATACCGGTTCTTGCGAAACTTCAAAAAAAGATGAAAAACCAAGTACTAAAAAACAAATGCAATTTGCTAAAAAGCTTGCCAATTACTTAAGATATATCGGATTACAAAACGTAAAACTTGAAAATAAAACAGGTATAGTTACCGCAGAATTAAAAGGCAACATTGACTCTGATTTATCTATTGGTTTGATTGCCCACATGGATACAAGCGAGCAAGCACCGACAGGCCCTGTCAAAGTTTTAACACACGATTATACCGGTGGAAATATACAATTAAAAGATGACACTATTATTTTAGAAAAAGTTTTAGAACCATACAAAAATGATTTAATAATAACATCTGACGGTACAACTTTACTTGGTGCAGACGATAAAGCCGGTATTGCGGAAATTATTGAGGCAGTAACTATATTAAAAGAACACAAGGATATAAAACATCCGAATATAAAACTTGCATTTACTCCTGATGAGGAAATTGGCTATGGTGTTTCATTTTTTAATATAAAAACATTTGGAGCTGATTTAGCTTATACTGTAGATGGTTCAAACGCATGTAATATAGAATCCGAAACATTTAACGCTTTTAATCCTGAAATAACATTTGAAGGTATTCCCGTACATAGTGGTTATGCATACAATAAAATGATTAATTCAATTGATGCTGCAGCATTATTTTTATCAAGATTACCAAAAGAAGAAAAGCCGGAAAAAACTCAGGATAGAGAGGGCTTCTATCATGTTTACAACATATCAGGAGATGTAAGCAAAACTACCGTAAAAATGATTGTAAGAGATTTTGATTATGAAAAGGCAAAACAAAGAATTAAATATTTACAAGAATGTTTAGAAAAAATTGGCGAAGAATTTAACGGTATAAAAATAACATTTAATAAAATTGAAGCATACAAAAATATGAAAGCATATTTAGAAGAATTTCCTGAAGTAATAGAATATGCAAGACATGCAATTGCAAGAACAGGACTTGTACCGCAAGAACCACCGGTAAGAGGCGGAACAGACGGAGCAATGCTCACAGTAAGAGGTCTTTTAACACCAAATTTAGGAACAGGTGGTGTGAATTTCCATTCAAAAGAAGAATTTGTTTCGCTAAATTCAATGGCATTATGCACGGAAAATATTTTAAACCTTATGAAAATATGGGCTGATAATATAGATGAGATAATGGCTAAAATAATTGAAAGACGTAAAAAATTAAAAGCAAAATAAACAATATAGATATTTTTTTTTGTTTAAGATATTATTTAAATATAGACAAAATGGAAGGTTGATATGAAAATAGGGATTCCAAGAGGATTATCATATTACAATATATACCCGTTTTTATACGGATTTTTTTCAGCTATAGGTATAGAAGTTATTTTATCAGATAAAACCACAAAAAAAACATTAACAAGTGGTTCTGCACTGGTTGTAACCGAAACCTGTCTGCCTGTAAAAATCTTTGTAGGGCACGTATTAAACCTTATTGAAAAAGGTGTTGAAAAAATACTTGTACCGTCCTTACAATCTTTCATTCCTAAAATATATAACTGCTCAAAAATCAGGGGATTACCTGATTTAATCAGAAATGTTGTAAAACAGGATTTTCAAATGATTGAACCAACTCTTGATAAATCAGAAAACGGAAAGGGATTATATTCGTTTTTGCAAGAATGTGTCAGTCCTTTTGGTATATTTGACATGGAAAGAATTAAAAATGCATCAAAAGCCGGCTGGAAAGTTTATAATAACTTTCAAGTTATGCTGAAATCAGGTATGTCATACGATAATGCCCTAAAAAATGCTATAAAAGGTAAACTTACAATTGAAAAAGATGAAACAGAATATCCAATATCTGTTGCTCTTGTATCGCATGGATATAATATTTATGACGAAAGAGCTTCAATGAAAGTTATAGACAAGCTTAATAAAATGGGAGTTAAGGTTTATACAGCATATCAATTGACTGATGAACAACTTGAAGAAGGAGTTAGTTCCTTAGGACAGCAAATATATTGGGCAAACGAAACAGAAATGACCGGCTGTGCAGGACATTATTTAAGAGATAATAAAATTGACGGACTTATCACAATAACTGCTTTTGGATGCGGTCCTGATTCATTAATGATTGAAAGAATTACAAGACGTTCAAAACAATTTAAAAAGCCGTTACTAAATCTAACAATAGATGAACATACGGGTGAAGCCGGCTTTATAACAAGATTAGAGGCATTTGTTGATATGTTATACCGTAAAAAACGTAAACAGGGTATTATTGATAAAGGTTATGCCCCTACATCAAATGTTATGGATTTTATATAGTACGAAGTATCTCATTAAATAATATTTAAAAATATTAACTAAGCTCATCAGATATATTTTGATAAACATAGCCGTCAAAAAGTTGTGATAATGGTATATCAAGTGTTTGAGATAATCTTATCAAGGTAGAAAATTTAAAATCAACTTGACCGTTTTCAATTCTGCTCAATGTTGCAGATGTAACTCCATCTGTAGAAAATGCTAATTTATTTAATGACAATGATTTAGCCATTCTTAATTGTTTAATCATTTTTCCAAATGATTTTAGATTTTCTTTGTCAACCTGTTGCATATATGTAATAATAATGCTATAATTTTTATAAATCATTACACACGTGTAACGGAAAGAAGTATGAATAAATTTAAAAAAACGATATTATTTGATTTAGATGGTGTTTTAAACACTTATGACGGAAAATATGACGAAAATTTTATACCGAATATAAAAGAAGGAGCTTATGATTTTCTTTAATTGCATCAAAATGGATTGTAGAAAATGGTCTTGATTTGTATGTCGAAAATGTAACTAATGTAAAAGTTCCGGCATACTTAATTATTGATGACAGGTGTATTAATTTTAATGGTAATTACAGTGATTTAAAAGAACAAATTGAAAAGTTTGAAGTTTGGTACAGAAAAAATATATAAACATGAATGCACCATATAATTGTAATGGTTGCATATTACAAAATACTACGATTTAGATAGAATAAGATATTAATTACAAAATCTGCTATCAATAGAATTATCGTAGATTTTATAGCTGCTTGAGTTGTAGATTTGCCTACATCTTTTGCACCGCCATGAGTTAAATATCCCTGTGTTGCACATACAAGTGCTACAATTCCGCCAAATACGCTTGCTTTAATTAAACTAATATAAATATCTCTTGTTTGAAGCCATAACCATACAGAGTTTATATATCTGTTAGGATGCAGTCCGATTGTTGCATAAGAAACAATCATTCCGCCTATTATGCCTATTAATTCAGTAATAATAACAACAAGAGGAACAGTTAACATGCCTGCGGTTATTCTTGGAGTAAAAAAATATCCTACAGGATTAACTTTTGATGTTTTTATTGCATCAACTTGAGAAGTTACCTGCATATTTGCAATTTCAGCAGAAATTGATGTACCTGCTCTTGCACTTATGGCTAAAGCGGTAAATCCCGGTGCAATTTCTCTTATTATAACAAGTGTAATTGTACCGCCAATATAAGTATCAGCACCTGTCATTAAAAATTGTTTTGATACTTGTATTGCAATGACAGCAGCAGCAATAAAAGATATAATTAATGATATTGGCAGTGAATCATAACTTATAGCCGCAGCTTGATTAAGCATATTTTTTAACCGCATTTCTCCTGACAATAAATATTTTACAGATGTTATTAAATTTTGAACGCAAAGACCAAAGAAACTAATCATATATAGCAGTACACCATTCTTTATACTTAGGAACTTTTCCCTTCACAACATTGTAATATAAATCTTGTATCTCTTTTACTTTTTCTCCGACTTCACCGTTACCTACCGCCCTATTGTCGATAGAACAAATAGGTACAATTTGAGCTCCTGTACCTGAGAAAAATGCTTCATCAGCCGTATATAATTCACTTCTGTCTATCGTTCTTTCTTCAACAGGCATGTTAAAAACTTCTTTTGCAAGTTGAATTACTGTATTTCTGGTAACACCTGTTAACATATCAGATGTGGTGGATGTTGTAACAAGTTTTCCATCCATGATTAAGAATAAATTCATAGCTGCACCCTCTGCAACTTTGCCTGACTGAGATAAGACAATAGCTTCATCAAAACCGTTCAGTCTTGCATCTGTTGAAATAAGTGATGCATTGACATAAGCTCCGTTTATTTTTGCTCTTGGAGGTATAGAGTTGTCAGAATTTCTTCTCCATGATGATACACAACATTTTAAACCCTTGTCTGCAAAATATCCGTCCATAGGGAATGAAAATATTAAATATTTATCAGGATTATCAATCAAATGAGGTCCTATTCTGTTTGCAGATTTATAAATTATTGGTCTTATATAAACATCATGTTTATAATTGTTTTTCTTTAATAATTTTTTCAGTATATCCAAATGTTCTTCTAATGTATAGACAGTATCCATATACATTATTTTTGCACTTTTAAACATTCTTTCAAAATGTTCTTTTGCTCTGAAAACATATAACTGTCCTTCTTCTTCATTATAATATGCTCTTAATCCCTCAAAAACAGCTGTACCATATAAAAATGCATGTGTCATTACAGGAATTGAAGCTTTTTCCGACTCAACAAATTTACCGTCTAAATACATATACTCTGCCATATTTCCTCCTTACGAGTTTTTTTCATAATTACATAAAATAGGGAAAATTAAAATAAAATATTTCTTAATATTACGGATTTTTATCTTAAACACTTTTTTTATTGTTTTTTTGTACTATAATTTTGTATAGGCGCAGAGCTATGGAATTTATCTTAGACTTAATATATATATATGTAATAATATTTTCGTTTTATTTCTTTGTTTTAGCCATAAAAAGCTTAAATAGCAAGCGTTTAATGCGAGAAAAACAAGGTGCGCCTTTAATTGAACCTGAAACGCTTTGTGTTATTTTATACGTACATAATCAGCATGAAGCATTGACAAATATGTTGAAAATGCTATTTTCACAAAATTATCCGGTACAAAATTTTATTATACACGTTATTTTAGATAATTGTAATGACCATTCGGAAGATATAATTCCTGTCGATACCAATATAAGAGTTTTAAATTTAAATGACGGTGTAACAGTCGGAAAAAGCCAAGCTATATCTATATTATTAGAAAGCATAAGAGAAGATAAGTTTATAAAATCTTATGTTTTTGTAGATGTTGACAGGTATATAGAAAAAGACTTTTTAACAAATGTCAATGCCGCATTAAATTCTTCTCCTGTTATTACAGGACAAACGGTTATTATAGATAATGAAAACATGAATTTTTCAGAGAAAATGGTATTTACATATACAAAGTATATGAATAAATTCATTAGAAAATCTCGTGCTTTACTAAAACTTTCAGATAAAGTTGACGGAAATCTGTTTGCAATAAGAAAAGACTTTGTAGAACAGGTGGATGCACTTGATATAAAGGATATAAACGCAGAATTAAAATACAGCATTTTGCTTTCAAGTATTGGTTATCCATGTCTTTATGTGCCTTACGTAAAGGCATACGTAAAACCATACAATTATAAAATCGAAAAACCATCTTTAAGTTACAGGTTAAAGTTATTTAAACAATGTTTTAAAAGTCTGTTTTCGTTTAAATTTAAATTTATTGAGCATATTCTATCACTTGTAGCACCGAGTGCATTGGTTATATCGTTTTTATCCGTTTTTTATTTATATGTTTCATATAAATTCTACTTTATGTTTAATTTTATAATTGTATTTGCCATATTTTCAGTGTTACTGTTGAGTTTTGCAATAAGTATAGTTAAATCTGAAATGTATGCAGGTGATTTTTGGTATCTTATGTTATATCCTATTTATTCTATAGGGCATATTATATCTAATTTCCCGCCTTGCAGATTTGTAAGAAAATACTTTTTTAAAAGTTCAGATAAGAAAAATGTTCAAAAATATACAGTAAAAGTTCTTGCTACAAACGGAAAATCAAATATACCTTGTAAACTTGATTTTATTTCTGAAAACGGACTTGCTATGGTTGTATTTTCATTTAAAAAGAAAAAATTTAAATCAAGCAAGCAAATAAGAATAATAGAAGCTCTTAATGAATTAACAACAAAATTAAATGATTATGGATTTCAATTAAAAATATGTTATTGCTGTGAGTATTTTCAAAGTCTTATTGACGGAAGTCAAAATATGATAAAAGGAACTTGTAATTACGAATTTAAAGGACGTAATATGCAAGAAGAATTGCAAACATTTATTTGGAATTCTTGTTCAGCGTGCTTAGTAAAAAAAACAATTAGTATTATCGAAGATATAAGACTAAATCAGAGGAAGCAATGAAAAAGATACCATTATTTATTCTTATACTATTAATACTTATTTTGCCTTGTTATAGTGATGAATTGGCTGATGATTATTTTGACATGGCTGAAAACTACCTTACAGCAGGTGAAACATCAAAGGCACTTGAATATTTAAACTATGTTCTTATCATTGATTCTAAATATTCTAAAGCAATAGAAATGAAAAACAGGATTTTACCTCTTGCAACAAATGATGATTTATCAAGAACAAAAATGACTCTTGATAAACAAAAACAGTTAAGCAATTTATCTATTATTGATATTCCTAAAAGTGTTATTTATCAACCCGTAAACACTTCAGAATATTATAACCGACAGGGTAAGCAGTATTATTTAAGTCAAGATTACGACAATGCTATAAAAAACTTTTTTATGGCAGTATCGGAAGATAACAAAAATTATATAGCATACAATAATCTTGGTATGACATATATGGTTAAAAATAATCTTACGGCAGCAGAAAAATATTTTAAAAAATCTGCATCAGTCAGCAAAACATATATTCAACCATATATAAATTTAGCACTTTTATACAAACAAAAAGGTGATAACGACAAATATTTGTCATACCTGAAAAAAGCGTTAAAAGTTAATCCTGAAGATTATAGAACACACTATTTGATAGGTGATTATTATACATCAAAAGACGATTATCCTGAAGCAATACCATATTACATAAAATCTGTAAATTTAAATTCTAATTTTGCACCTTCACAATTGGCACTTGCAATATCATACTTTAAAACAGATAAATATGAAAAATCTATTGATACATTAAAAAATTATATTATACTCAATCCGACATCCGATTTTGCATATTCAATGTTTGCAAAAAATTATTATTTACTCGGAGATTATCAAAATGCGAAAAATTGCATGAAAAAAGCTGTAAAATTAAATCCTACAACAATTTACAGATTGGAACTTGCTAAAATAGAATATAATACTTCAGATTATCAAAATGCTTTATTTAATCTTGAAATAGTTGAGCCGGAATATCCTTATGCAGATGTTTATAACTACATGGGCTTATGTAACCTTGCAATGCGAAGATATGAGCTTGCTATACTTAATTTTAATAAAGCAATCGTAGCAGACAGCAGACGACCTATATATTACTATAACCTTTCTCAATGCTATAAAGAACTTGATGATAAGCTAAAATATGTACAATATTTAAATATTGCACTTCAGGTTACACCAATAAGTCCTTTGGATTACATTGATTTAAGCTGTATTTATTATAATACAGGAAAATACAATCTTGCTATAAAAATATTAGAAAACGGTATAGAAATGAATCCTAACAATAAAACATTATATTTGGCTCTTATGAATTTATACGAAAGATTAAATGATAATGCCGGCTATAATAGTATGAAAATAAAAATAGAAAAGAGATTTAATACAAATGCATAGACAAAATAAAAGAAAAAAAGGAAATCTGTTTTCGAAAATTTTAAATACAATTTTCACACTTACTGTTGCAATAGCAACAGCAGGAATAATGATTGTTTACACAAATAATACCGCTATCGGGAAGTCTGTAAATGTTTTAAGATTTGCACAAATAAGTGATGACCATTTATCAGTAGAAAAAGTAAATAAATCATATAGGATGACCGCAAGTTCTGCTCAATTGCTTGATGATGCTATTGATGTGATAAATGAAACCCCTGATTTAGATTTTGTATTTTTTACAGGAGATGTTATTGACGTTCCTTATGAAAAAAATTTAAGACTGTTTTTTGACCACGCAAACAGACTAAAATACAAATACTATGTTGTGCCTGGAAACCATGATATATGTTACGGCGGTTATCTTGATAAAAAAAGGTTTGTAAAAATGCTTAATGAATATAATCCTACATTCAAATTCAAAAAAACATATTATTCATTTTCTCCAAAAGTAGGATATAAAATTATAGCACTCGATCCAATTATAGATACGAAAATAACCGCACAGGGCGAGCTTCCTAAAGAACAGTTAGAATTTTTAGATTTAGAACTATCTCGTTCCGGTAATAATACAGTTTTAATTTTTATGCATGTTCCTTTAAAACAACCATTTTCAAGTGATTCGCACAGATTAGTTAATGCTGAAAGTATGTATAGGATTTTAAGAAAATATAATAACCCTATAGCAATATTTACAGGGCATTATCATACAACAAAAGTTACTCAAGATGGTAATATTTTACATGTTAGTACACCTGCATTAATATCTTATCCTAATGCTTTTAGAATAGTTACGGTTAAAAATTATAAAGATAAATCTGTATTTAGTATAGAATATATGCCAACAAGATTAAAAGAAATACAAAAGAAAGCAAAACTACTTGTATTCCATTCATCTATGTATTATGGAGATGAAGACGACAGAACAGTAACAATAACAATTGATAAGGGGAAAAATAATGACAAATGAATTCAAAATTAAATTTAGAGGCGTAAGAGGAAGTTACCCTTGTGCAAATAGGAAATTTATGACGTATGGAGGAAATACATCCTGTGTTGAAGTTCATGCCGGAAATCATTTAATAATTCTTGATGCAGGAACCGGTTTAATAGATTTAGGTAATGAATTACTAAAAAATCATATAATGTCCGGTTCTAATTTAAAAGAAAGAAAACCTATCAGAGCAACATTACTTTTGAGTCATATTCATCAAGATCATATTTTAGGTTTTACATTCTTTTCTCCAAATCATATCCCTACAACAGAATTAAATGTATTTGGAATGTCTGATTACAATGAAAATCTAGCGGATGATTTAGCACAATTGTTATTTACAAAGTCATTTCCTATCGATTTAGGTGATATAGCTGCAAATTTGAATATATGTGATATAAGTGAAACAGAACAAATTATTTTAAGAGATAATTCTGCGCCAATAGTAAAAAGAATAGCAGATTTTGATGAAGATATAAGAGAAGATGATGTTGTAATAACGTCATACAAATCTTATGCTCATCCTCAGGAGGGTGTTGTAATATACAGAATTACATATAAAGGTAAAAGTGTTGTATATGCAACAGATAAAGAAACTTATTTTGGTGGAGATCAAAAACTGTCAAGCTTTGCAAGGGGCTGTGATTTATTAATTCATGATGCACAATACACAACAGAAGATTACTTAAATCCTCATGCACCAAAACAGGGTTTTGGACATTCCACATTTGATATGGCATTGGAAGCACAAGATGCATGCAAGGCAGGTAAAGTAATATTTTTCCATTATAATCCGTCTTATGATGATGAAAAACTTGATTCTATTGCAAAATTATACGGTGATATTGCAGATAAAGCTGACTTCGCTCAAGAAGGTATGGAAATAAATCTTTTATGAAACTCAAAATATTAATAATAATTTTTTCTTTATTATTATTTTCTAATACAACTAATGCAGAAACAAAAGTTATGCAATTAGGTATAAGTGAGTATAAGCCGGAACATAACGCCTATGTACATAATAACAGGGGCTTATCATACGTAGAAGTAGGACAATACTACGCTGCAATCCAAGAATTTAAAATAGCCATAGCTTTAAATCCTAATACACAGGCAACATCTGTTTATTATGGTAATCTTGGGGATTTATATATGCAGCTTGGTAACTACAGAGATGCACAAGATTGCTTTGAGCGGGCAATATATTATAATCCTCATAATTTTAAATTTTACCTTGATTTAGTTACATCATATCAATATCAAGGTAAACTAAAATCTGAGTTATCAAAACTTAAAAAACATAAGCACACACCATTAGATGATATAAAAATAGGTCTTATTTATATTGCAATGGGGCAAAAAAAAGCTGGAATAAATATTCTGGATGAATTTATAATGAACGAACCAAAACTTTATATAACTGACGGCGTAAAATACTATGTACAACAGTATGATAAGCTTCATCAATAATAAGAAAGCTTTATATAAAACCTTTTTAACATAGTGTTACATATTCTTATATAAACAAATATATAATCTCCATTATTTATTAATTAGGACGACTTCTATAATGGCTTGTTACGTATGTTCCATCACCTTTTGTATAAGAGTGTACATACACATCACCTGTTGAACTTGGTCGCCTAAGGTCATGATTAGATGGTAAACCTATCTTTTTAATTTGTGCATTTAAAACTTTTTTGTTATTATTATATTCTTCATCAGACATTGCTCCGATATTTTCTACTGTATAAATTATGTCTTTTCCGTTTTCATCATTTATAAATCCTTTATAGTACCCTCTTTTATATTTTAATAATGAAGCGGGATTACTAAAATCATTGCGATTTGCATTATATTTAGGAACTAATTCATCTTTTCTTGCTTTTATTTTATGATAATCGCTGAATTTGCGAGGATCATTAGGATTAGTGATTAAATCGCCTGCTCTCATTCTTTGCATTACCTTATGTGCAATATAGTCTTTAATTTCACTTTTTGTAGGTTTATATTGTGAATTAGAAATTGCATCTTTAACTTCAGCACCAATTTCTTGTCCAACCTGATTATTCCATAAATCCATATTTAATTCCCCTTTAGGTTGTTTTGGATTTGACATTTCATGTAAAATGCCTTCAAACAAACTTTTATAATTATTCTCAAAAACATACTCATTAGCTTGCCAATAAGCATGTTTAAATGCATCTGCCTCATTATTCCATGTTGCGTGTTGCCCTGTTCCCATTTGAAACCCATATTTTCTCTGATATTTTACGGTATCATTAAAATATTCATTTTTTTTTATTTTAGCTTCCTCAGAATTTTCCAAGTTATGAAGTAAATTAATATGTTTTTTCATTTTTTATCCTCATTATGTTAAAATAAAATTATGCATCGCTTTTATGTAAGTAAATACAATATAGTTAATATTTTTTTATGGTATTCTATAATAATTCCCTTAGTTCCTTTTTTATACTTTATTAAAATATTCTATTCAAATGAGACATGGACTCGTGTTTACGGTGAATTTGCTATTTTGTATTTGCAAATATATTTATACTTTTTAATCGCATTTTTTCTTGTTATTGGTATTATTATAGAAATTGTTTATGTAAAGAATAATAATAAAAATCTCACTAATAAGGTTACAATGCCTAAATTTTTAAGATTTTTTATCATTATGATTGCAATTTCATTTTATCCGGCTGTTGCATACTTATATTATATAGCTGTAAACTTATGCGAATATATTTATGGTAAAGGTTAATTTTATAAAATTTGCCGTTTTATTTTAGATTATTAAGTAAGTCATTTGTTATTTTCCTTTCATGTTAAAATTATTTTATGCATATTTTTAATTTAAGTAAATTTTACACAGTTAACTTGTTATTGTGGAGTTCATTAGCAGGAAATATCCTTATATTAATTTGTTGTTGTTTTTTACCAATAAAAAATGCCCATGCTGTAGTACTATTTTATTATTATCTAAAATATGTTTATTACGTCTTTTTTATTTGGCTTATTTTTATTTTAAGCACTTTTGCCATTGAGTACTTTTTAAGAATAATAAAAATTTTAAAGTCTTATAACAATATAACAATGCAACTAGAAACAAGAACCGTTTTGTATTGGACTGCAATCATTTTTATTTTAATTGATTTGATAGTATTCAGAATATCATTTTTGACTGCAAAATTAATGCATGCACCTTATGCACCTATTATTCATTACCAATATTAAATATTAATTTTTGATTTCATTAAAATTACTCCTTTAAAATATGCTTTAATATTTTAAACAATTTTAAGAATGATTTCCAATAAAAAATTAAGATAATTATTTAATAAATATTTATCTTAATTTTTTTGATAATTATTATAATAATATTTCAATATTATTTTTTCAGATTTCTAAGTGCCTCAAGTTCATCTTGATATGGTGAAATTTTATTTAATTTATCTATAATTTCAGGAATAGTTTTTATTACATAATCAACATCATCTTCTGTAGTAAATCTGCTTAAAGAAAATCTTATACTACCATGAAGGGATGTAAACGGAACTCCCATTGCTCTTAAGACATGGCTCGGTTCTAATGAACCGGATGTACAAGCACTTCCTGAACTTGCACAAATTCCTGCATCTGCCAAATGGAGTAAAATCAATTCACCCTCTATATATTGAAAACCAATATTTGTGGTGTTAGGAACACGATTTGACACTGAGGTATTCAATCTTGCATTGAATACATTTTTTAAAATACCGGCTTCTAATTTATCACGTAAGCGTTTAACTTCTGATAATTCATAATCTAAATTTTCATTGGCAAGTTCACAAGCTTTACCGATACCTGCAATATACGGAACATTTTCTGTTCCTGCACGTTTACCACGTTCTTGATGACCGCCTATAATTAAAGGTGAAAGAACCGTACCTGTCCGTACATAAAGCACACCCACACCCTTTGGTGCATGGAATTTATGTCCGGAAACTCCTAACATATCTATTTTTGTATTTTTTACATCTATCTTTACTTTTCCTGCTGCTTGAACCGCATCAACATAAACTATAACAGATGGATTTTTCTTTTTTATTTCATCTGCTATTTCTTTTACAGGGAATACAACGCCTGTTTCATTATTTGCCCACATAACAGAAACTAAAGCTGTATCTTTATTTACTTTTTCAAGTAATTCTTCTACATTTAATTCTCCATTTGAATTTACTCCAATGTAATCAACTTTATAACCCTGTTTTTCATAATATTTATAAACATTCATTACACAAGGATGTTCTACTGCTGTTGTAATTATGTGTTTTTTTGTTTTGTTATTAGCCAATGCACCTTTTATAGCAGTATTAGCACTTTCAGAACCACAAGAAGTGAATATTATTTCTTTATCACTATCTGCACCTAAAAATTCTTGAACTTGTTTTCTTGCAGTTTTTATTGCATTAGCCGAATTAACTGCAAAATCATACATACTTGATGGGTTGGCATATTCTGATTGTAAATATGGGAGCATTACATCAAGAACTTTTTCATCAACTTTTGTTGTTGCATTATTATCCAAATATATTAATTTTTTATTTTCCATTATTCGACCTCTATAACCTCAATTTGTTCAGAAACTGTTTCTCGTAAAGTTTGTTCAACAAACACTTTTAAAGTCATGTGTGAATTTTTACACCCCGAACATTTTCCATGAAGCTTAACATAAACCTTGTTATCCTCTATATCAACAAGTTCTATATCACCACCATCTTTTTGAAGTTCCGCAGATATTTGATTTTCTATAACACTATTTATTTTTAAAATCTTTTGTGTTTGAGTCAGTTTAGGTTTATCCTTATCTTTTTCTGCCCAATACTTATCAATTATTGTTTTAATTGTGCTTCGGCATTTTCCGCATGCACCGCCTGCTTTTGTATAATTAGTTACTTCATCAACAGTTCGTAGATTATTTGTTTTTACGGCTTCCAAAATTTGACTTTCATGTACGTCAAAACATTGACAAATGAGCTTATCTTGTTTTTCTGACAAATTAAATTCGATTTCTTCATTAAAATATTTTTTCAAAGCATCTTCTAATGCTTCATGTCCCATAACAGAACAATGCATTTTTTCAGGAGGTAATCCGCCAAGTTCATCAGCAATATCTTTATTTGTAATTTTTCTGACTTCTTCTATTGGTTTTCCAATAATCATTTCCGTTAAAATACTTGAACTTGCAACGGCTGAACCACATCCGAATGTTTGAAATTTAGCATCGGTTACAATACCGTTTTCTATTTTTAAATATAATTTCAAAGAATCACCGCAAGCAAGAGAGCCGGCTTCTCCTATAGCATCTGCATTATCAATCTTACCAACATTTTTCGGATTTCTATAGTGTTCCATAACTTTTTCGGAATAATCCCACATATTAACCTGCTTTCATTATATAACTACATTTATATTTTAACGCAAAAACAAATCATATCTGAAAAATTAATAAAATTTTCATAAATGGATTTTTATATTTTTATTTTTAAATAAATGTTTTAATTTAAACTATATTAATGATGTATATAATATTAAAATCATATAATATATGATATAAATAAGGATAACAATATGAAACTTTGCGTGTTTTGCGGAACTTTTAACCCTATACATAATGTACATTTAGCAATGGCAAATTATGTCAGAAATCATTTTAATTTTGACATGATACTTTTTATACCTGCATACAAACCACCTCACAAACAAATTGATGATGAACTTGCAAATCACAGATACAATATGGTAAAGCTTGCAATTAGCGGAGAAAGTAAGTTTAATATAAGTAGTATAGAATTTAGACATGAAAAATATTCTTATACAGTTAATACAATAAAAGAACTTTACAATATGTACCCTAATATAGAAGGTAAAATAAGTTTTATTATAGGAACAGATGCTTTTTTAAAAATAGAAGATTGGCATCAAGCAAATGTATTAAAAACTCTTGTTAAATTTTTAGTATTTCCGAGAGAAGAAAAATTTAACCCAAAACAGGGTAGAATTGAAAGATTAAGAGAAAACGGATATGAATTTGACATTGTAAATATGCCTTTTATTAATTTATCTTCTACTGTTTTAAGAAGCAGAATAAGAAATGAGAAATCAATAGGAAGTTTAATTCCTGAAAGTGTACGTAATTATATAGAAAAGAATGGTTTATACGTTAGCGATGAAAACAGTTTATGAAGTAAAAAATTGGTTAAAAGAGCATCTAAATAATGAAAGATATATACATTCTTTAGGGTGTGCCGATAGTGCAAAAAAACTTGCAAAAATGTATAATCTTGATGAAGAAAAAGCTTATTTAGCCGGCTTAGTTCATGATTGTGCAAAGTGTTATTCTAATGAACAATTAGAAAATATTCTTGTAAATAATATGTCATTTGAAAAAAATGCTTTAATAAATCCTAAAACATATCATTCTCCGGCAGGAGCTTACGTTGCAAAGCATGAATTAGGAATTAATGATGAAGAAATTTTATCAGCAATTCATCACCATACAATTGGTAAATTAAATATGACCACATTTGAAAAAATAATATTTTTGGCTGATAAAATAGAAGCAGAAACAAGAGATAAAATTTGGCGAGAAAAAATTTTATCAATTCTACCTCAAGAAAACGGGCTGGATAAATCACTGCTGGAATGTTACAGTTATACTATAAAAAGTTTAATTGACAGAAAATTAAAAATTTGTCTTGATACCATAAATATATATAATGAACTATTAAGTAAAATTGAATAGTATTTTATAATAAAATTAATTGAAAGTATTTTATATGAAGCATGTAACTATAGTTTTACCTACATACAACGAAGCAGAAAACATTGAAGATTTCTTAAATGCCGTAACAACAGTTGTAGAAAAGATTGAAGATTTTGATGTAAAAATGCTTGTTGTAGATGACTATTCTCCTGATGGAACTTCTGATATTGTCAAAAAAATAATGGAAAATAATAAACGAGTTTTTTTGATAAACAATCCTGTACGTGGATTAGGTAATGCATATAAATCAGGTTTCAAACATGCTTTAGAAAATTTAAATTCTGATATTTTAATTGAAATGGATTCAGATTTTTCTCATTCTCCTGATAAAATCCCTGAATTACTAAATATGATTAATCAAGGATATACTTTTGTTATTGGCTCAAGATATATAAAAGGTGGCTCTATTCCTGACAATTGGGCATTAATCAGAAAATTAAACAGTAAATACGGTAATATTTTTGCAAGATTTATTGCAGGTCTATACTCGGTAAAAGATTGTACTTCCGGATTTAGAGCAATATCAGCAGATTTAATAAAACAAATAAGTTTGCAAAATTTAAATGTAAACGGATATGCATTTCAAATGAATATCCTTTATGAATGTATTAAAAATGGTGCTAAAGTAACAGAAATACCAATTAACTTTATCGACAGAACTAAAGGAAAGTCAAAATTAAACATTAAAGATGTATTAGAATTTATGAAAAATTCTTTTATCATATTTTTCAATAGAATATTTAAAAAATAACAAGGATATAATTTATGTTCAGTAAAACAAAATATATTGATATATGTCAATATCACAACCAAACCTATGATTTTTTACAATCAATAAAAAAGAAAGAAGATTATTTTCCTAAAATATTAATAAATTTCGATTTACATAGCGATGTCAAATGTAACAAGGTACTAAAACGTATAAGCGTTTCTAATTGGGTTAATTGGGCTATAAATGAATATAATATTGATGAATACTATTGGGTTATACCAAAATCAATTTTAAATAATTCTCAGATGTTGGAACATTGTTTTGAAAAAATTAAGTATACAGCAAAAAGAGCTTGTTTTTACGGTAATTTTACAAATAACAACTACAAATATTCACCTATAGAATGTCTTAAACAAACTTTTATATTAGATAAGGAAACAAGTAATATAATTGCTGAATATGCTTATTTACAGGAAAAAGATATTAATAAAATTGTTAATGAAAATAAAAATTACAGATTATTAAACGTATATATATGCACAGAGGATAATCTACCTGATTTTAATAATAAAGATATAATACTTTCAATAGACGGTGATTATTTTACGAATAATGGCTACGATACATTTTTTGATTACAAATATGATACAGATAATATAAATTTATTATTTGAAAATTTTATTCAGTGTCTTGAAATAAAGCATATAAATCCAATTTATCTAAGTTTTACAATATCAAGAAATTATTCTTTGCATCATGAGGAGTTAATCAATTTTTATAATACACTATATGAAAAATGCAAAAATAAACAAACAATAGATATTAAATATGTTCACACAGATTTAACTGATGATTTATATACAAGATTCTCAATAGACTTAGAAAAATTAAATGGTCAATTTATAAAGATATTAGCAGATAATAAATTAGAAGCCGACAATCAAATAAAAGAATATATTAATGAGAAGTATAAAAGCATCGAAGATGGTTGTTACAACTTATTATTATATGTAAAAGAAATAAACAACAATAATCAAACTGAATTATTGATTTATCCATTTGAACAATCATTAGTAAAACTGCAATGCGATTCTATTGATACATAGTATCTAAAAATTCATTAAAGACATTATATCTATATTCTTTTGCATTATTAGACGTATCAAAAATATTATTATAATGACTTGCAACATCTCCATAAGTAGAACGGTTTTCACCATATTCCATTAAAGTGTGAGTGTTTGAATATGGAGTTTGAGGGAATATATCTGTCATTTGCATATATACAGGTAACTTCCAACCGGGTTCTCTGTAGGCATGTAACGCATTTTTAATTCTGTTTAATCTCTGACCGTAAGACATGCCACCCATATCATTATCATCTGATATAACAGGGCCTGCTGCATACTCATCATTATATCTTTGCTTATCATATTCATGCATTACACTGTCAAAATTATCAGCTCTGCCCCAATCATTTCCGGCAGTCAATCCCATATCCTTAAATCTCTGATCATCTGTACATTTTTCTCCAATCAAAGCAATGTCATTTCTGCCTGTTTTTGAACGTATTTGCTGAGTAATATATTGCATTTGTTTATAATTAGGTATTTCACCTACTCCGCAATAATTTCCCATATCATAATTTCCAACATGTTTTGCACTATCAAAAAATATTGCATCAAATCCTAAATCTACAGCCCAACAACAAGCATCAATAAATGCCTTTTCATGCTTATACCAATTAAACGGCTCACCTTTTACAGACATTTGACCTGCAGACAAAGGCATTCTTATTCCTGTTTTCAATCCCCTTAAATGAGCCATATCGTTGAATGCTTTTACCTGTTCATCATCACCCATTCTTTGATTATCACGAGATAGTTTATCGGATGTTAAATTTTTTGATATACCGGAATGTAATTCAACAGTATACAAAGAGGAACGTCCTGTTTTACCATCATTTTCATGATGCATTGCAGGATACAACTGTGAAAGTACGATACAATTAGCATTACTCTTTCCTGATGGCGGTATCGCAGGAAGCAATTTCATTAAATTTAAAAGCCCTTCACTTTTTTTATCACCTTCTGTTAAGGCAATAGTTCTTGGGTTTATTTCTATATAATTTGCTCTACGTCCCCATTTATCACCATAGTCAGGTGTAGGAATATATGATGGAATTCCCGGATAACAATCAGGTCTTTTATTTAATGTACAAATAGATTGAATAGCATCTAAAGGTGTTCTTTTTAACAGATCCTCTGGATTTGTATCTACCCATTTTTTCCAACCTGTATTTCCACCCCTGTATAAATGGACTTTTGTTTCATTATCCTCATATACATCATTATTACCCTTTAATATCCAGAATAATTTTTTTGCGGGTTGTTGATCTCCGTAATATCCTTTGAAATTAACAAAGGACTTATTATAAATACCCATTAAATCAAGTGCAGATGCACCTGCATGCTTTTTAGAATTTATTGGAACTGTAACAGCACGCTCAATACTTGAAACTTTAGGAATACTATATTTTACATTTGATATTGCAGAAACTTTCACACTTGTTTTAAAACGTATAATAATAAAATTTGCTGTTTATTTTTTATTATTTTTACAATTGTTAACAACAAAGAAAATTATAAATAATTTATTTGTAATATACTATTATTACAAACATGTATATTATATAGCCATAAAGTAAGAGAAAGTATTATGAAACAACCTTTAGTAACCGTTATTACAGCAACTGACAACATTATCAAAAACGACAGGAAAGCTTCCTTTCTGCAAGCAGTTAAATCTGTAAAAAAACAAAAGTATCCAAATGTAGAACATCTAATTATAGATAATGCCTCAAAAGACGGCAGTATTAAATTATTTGAAAAATGTAATCTCAAGTATATCTCTGAACCGGATAAGGGTATATTTGAAGCATTTAACAAGGGAGTTAAACTAGCAAAAGGAAAGTATATTATATTTTTAAATTCTGATGATTTTTATCATAACATGTACGGTTTAGCAAACTGTGTAGAAACCCTTGAAAATAGTAAAGCCGACTTCTGTTTTTCAGAATGCAACATAATGATTGATTCAGGTTATAAAGGACCTTGGATTCCTGAAATATATAAAACTTTCAGACAAATGCCGGTTTGTCATCAAACTGTTATGTGTAAAAAATCTCTTTTAGAAAAATTCCCATTTGACGAAAGTTACAAAATAATTGCAGATTATAAGTGGTTTATGACTTTAATTTTAAATAAAATCCCTTATGCTCAAGTTAATTGCAACTTTGTTAATTACAGGTTATTTGGAAAGAGTACTTTAGAATTTGAAACTTGTATTAAAGAATCAAAACGTGCCTACAAAGAATTATTTGAACATTTGTACAAATTATCGGATGAAGAACTCGATAAAGCTATTAAAACTACTATGTTTCCACAACCTCTTGAAGAAAAGCTGATGGAACTTTTTGAAGATAAAGAACTATATAAAGAAGAATCTTATGAAGCAATGACATCAAGAATGAATATTCTTCCTGAAAATCCGCTAACAAAAATGATACAAGATTGCAGAACAGAACAAAACAGCAAAGATATAGATGCTCTTCTTGAAAAGTACAAGCCATTATTCTCTGAAATAAACAAATACTTATTTAAAAAGTTAATCGATATTGATCGTACAACATTTGTTAACTTTCTGTTTAAACGTTTTGGAAATCTTAATTCGTGTTCAGCCGAAGAAAAATATATTTTAGATGAAATCTTTGAAAAAACATATCATTTATATCAATCAAGAGCTTCAATTGATACACCGCTACCTGTTGTCATATTTGACAAACAAGCAAATATGTTATCACCAACTCCGATTTATACAGAAAGACCTACTGATGATAAAATATTGTTAGGATGTTATGAATATGCTCACACATTTGCTTTAAATGAATATTTTTTAAAAGATTTTGAGCCGGAAAATTCACAATCTATATTTGATTGTGGTGCATCAATCGGTGATGCTACAATTTTCTTTAAAACGAAATATCCCGCATCAAAAGTATATTCTATAGAGTATGATGATAAAAATTATGAATACCTGCAAAAAAATATTGAACTAAACAATTACAATGACGTAGTGCCAATAAAAACATTCGTTACAAATCAAAATGCAGAAAATATGTCAACCATTGATGAAATAGTAAAAAAATATAAAATAAATAATTTGGGTTTAATTAAGTTAGACATAGAAGGAGCAGAACGTTTTGCCTTGTATGGAGCTAAAGAAACTATTATTAAACAAAAACCGAAACTTATAATTCCAATATATCATATAGAAGATGATTGTTTACAAATTCCAAAATTCTTAAATAGTTTGAATTTACCAATGACATTTAGATTAAAATGGTTAGAAAGAAGAATTTGGGGTATGGATTGCACTTTGTTTGTTAAATTTATATAAATATAAGGAAATTTAATATGAGTACCAATAATTCTGTTGATACTATTTTACAGCAATTAAACAATATTACACTTCAAAATGCACAAATAATGTACAAGTTAAGTATGCCCGACAGCATACTTAGAATATCCAAAACTCTATTTTACCTGCCTAATTACCCTATTGATGTAATACAACAGTACATAGGTAATTACCAAAAGTATTTTGAACAGGATACTCTTGATGACATTGCACCTATTATTCCTGATAATCCAGTAATGCTTGATATTGGTGCAAATATCGGAAATCATTCTCTTTATTTTGCAATTGAAAGACATGCTAAAAAAATATATTCATTTGAACCAATAACAGAAACTTTTAATATTTTAAAAAAGAATATTGAAATTAATCACCTTGAAGATGTTGTAAAACCCTTAAATATTGCATTATCTGACTGTAATACAAGTGCAGATATAAAAACATTTAATATCAGATTTATGGGAGCAGCTCAAATTGATGAAAATATTAAAGGTAACATAGATGTAAAAACTGTTGACAGCTTAGGAATTGAAGAAAACATAGATTTTATTAAAATTGATGTTGAAGGTCATGAATTGAAAGTTTTAGAGGGTGCAAGAAAAACAATAGAAAAGTATAAACCGATTATATTTATTGAATTATTAAATAATGAAATTGAAATTGTTACAAGTATGTTGGAAGAATACGGATATGTTTTATATAAAGGTTATCCACTGACAGGCGAAGATAATTATTTAAAAAACTATACAAATTGTCTTTATCTTATAAAAATACAAGAATAAAATTTGAAAAATTTAAATCAGATTTTGATGTAACATTAATAAAATAATAAAGCTGGCAAAAAAACATATTATCTGAAATATAGTATAAATTTTTAAAGTTTTATAACTTACTAATTTTCCGATTATAAAAGGAGATAGTAGACAAAAAATTAAAACTGCATAAACATAACTGTTTTTATAATTTGTAATAATAAACAATAATATTGTTATAATATACAAAAGCATACCAAATGCCATAGTATAACCATAAACTGCTTTACTGTTCGGATTTTCAAATTTTAAAAAAAGTCCCGGTATGAAAACAGATATAACAAATAAATTAAATAAAATAGTTATATTTAAAATCATACTGCCTCTAAAATTTTTTCTTTCGGATTAATTTCTTCCACAAATTTTTTAACAGAATTCATAACAAATTCTTTTTCGTTATCATATAAAATCATGTGATAACTGTCTTGAATTTCAATATATTTCTTAATTTTTGAAGAAACACCATTCATTACAACACTTGCACTTTTTGTACTAGATAAATTATCAAATTTTGAATGAATACACAAAATCGGACAATTAACTTTTGACAAATTTTTTCTAACATTTTTTGATAATCTCAAAAGTCCGTATACACAATTTAACGGATAATTATCCATACCAATATTAGCTTTAGCCGTTACTTTTGCAAGCCCTTTTCTTGTACGTTCATTTTTTACACCAAAAGATTTATCTTCAGGAAATGTATAATAAAATCTTATAATTGTACGTAAAACAAAAGGTAAAAGTACAATAGTCCAAGGTATACAGAAACCATCCAAAAATAAAGTAGTAGAAAGAGCCATTACACCACTCAAATCATCATTATTTTCAGCAAGATAAATCGCCATAGCAGCTCCAAGACACAAACCTGAAACAAAAAAATGATTATAATTTTTTCTTAATATTGAATATTTATTCTGAGCAAATTCACACCAATCTTTCCATGTTACAGATTCAATTTCATCTATTCTTTCACCATGTCCGGGAAAAGAATAGCAAAATACATCATACCCATTTTTAAACAAAAACTCGCCATATTTTTTCATTTCAAACGGACTTCCTGTAAGTCCGTGAAACAATAATATGGCATCTTTTTTTGTATTATATTCTTCCTCAGTATGTAACAATTCAAAGTCAATACCGTTAGGCACTATGACAACCTCGTAAACAATTGATCAATAAGAGAAATAGCCATATCAATTTCATCGTATGAAATAGTAACAGCAGGCACCAATGTAATAGAATTATTATAATGACTTCCTTTATTCAATATAATACCGCATTTTTTGCCGTTATAACTTAAATTACCTTTTAAACCTTCTTCTAAAATATCATTTAATAATTTTGGATCAGGTGTATACCCATCATCAGTAACACATTCAATTCTTAATGCTAATCCTAAACCATCAACTGTACCTATACGTTTATGTTTCTTTTCTAAAGATTTTAAACCGTCCAAGAAATATTTACCCTTATTATTAACTTCTTTTTCAAAATCAGCTTCTTCAAAAACTTTCATAACTTCGTAACCGGCTCTCATACCTATAGGATTGTTACAGAATGTAGAATGCGTACTTCCACTAGGCCAAACCTCAGGATTTATTAATTCTTCTTTTGCCCACATACCACCTAGAGGATTTAAACCGTTTGTCAATGATTTTCCAAAGGTAATAATATCCGGTTTAACATCATAATGTTCTATTGCCCATAATTTTCCTGTTCTATAGAAACCCATTTGAATTTCATCATCAACAAATAAAACTCCAAAGTCATCCAAAACTTTTTTCAATTCTTTGAAATAACCTTTAGGTGGAACAATATATCCGCCTGAACCCTGTATAGGTTCAACGAAAAATGCCCCCAATGCACAATCATTGGAAGATTTATCATATAAGCCCGAACAATTATCCTCAAATTCACGTCTTAATTGCTGAACACAATAGTAATTACAAGAGTCGCAATGTTTTCCATAAGGACATCTGTAACAATATGGATATGGAACAAAATGAGCTTCATCCGAAAAATGTCCAAAAGATTTTCTATATCTATAGCCGGCTGTTAAACAGCTTGCACCTAATGTACGTCCGTGAAATCCGCCAAAAAATGAAAATACTCTATTTTTATGGGTATAATTTCTTACTAATTTAAGTGCATCTTCAATAACTTGAGAACCGCCAACATTAAAATGAACTCTACCCTTTTCTCCAAATCTTTTTATATTTGCTTTTGCAATTTTTTCTGAAAGTAATATTTTATAATCATATTGAAAATGTGAAGAAATTTGCGGTAATGTATCAATTTGGTCTACAACAGCATTTCTTATTCTTGCATTTTTGTATCCCAAATTACAAGATGCAAACCACATTTCCAAATCCAAATATGGTATATTCTCTGAATCATACATGTACACACCGTTACAATCTCTAAAAATTTTAGGTACAGGTACTGAATGTACCTTATCTCCGTATGTACAGTATTCTTTATCAATATCTAACAATTCATTATCTGTCATATTTATCTTCTCATTATTTACTTGTGAATGAAAATTTTTTAACTTACATTTTATATCTTTTTCTAATATCGCCATTTCTACACCTGTAATAAAATCATCAATATACATACAATATCACAAAAAAAAAAATATATCATATTTTTAATAATAAACTATATTTTTATATACATTTTTTATTTTCCTGCATATTTACTATCAAGGTAAATACTTCATCCAATGCTCATCTAAATCCTTTAAAAAATCATGTGTATCTAAAACATCATCTTTTGTAATAGGAGGTAAACCATCATATATGTATAATTGAGTATCGTATTTGTTTTTACTTTCATCAGACAAACCGATAAAAGCTACTCCAAACTCTTTGCCACAATTTTGACAAAATAAATCAACTACAAATATATTTTTTTCTTCTCGTAAAACCTTAATTGATTTTTCATTAAAATCAGATTTACAAATTGAACAACATAAATTTTCAAATAAAATTTTAAATCTATCATTCATAATTTATAATTATAACTCAAAAGAATTAGTTTTAAAAAACTGTACATGTGGAATATATATATTGTGTTTCAAAAATTAACGGAGCAAATATGTTTACCCTTTCACTAGTATCAACAGGATTTATTGTCTATGCCGCTTTCATTATTATCCCAAGCGTTCTGGACGAATTGGTCCACAATCACTAAACGTGTTTGTGATAAAATTCGTTTATGGATGATTACAAACATTATACAGTTTTAAAACAAGAAGCAGTCGATGCATTAAACTGCAAAGACGGTCTTGTGTACGTAGATGCAACCCTTGGTGGAGGGGGGCATAGTGAGAGTATTTTGCAAAAAATTCAACCATCAGGTAAACTTATATCTTTTGATGTTGATGAAGATGCTATAGAAACTTCAAAAAACAGACTGAGAACTTATAAAAACTTAACGATTGTGAAAAATTCTTATACAAATGTTAAGAAAGTTTTAGCAGATTTAGAAATAAAAAAAATCACAGGAGGTATTCTTTTTGACCTTGGAGCTTCTTACCATCAGCTTACTAAAGGTGAAAGAGGTTTTTCTTTCAGATTTGATGCACCATTAGACATGCGATTTAGCCAAGAATCTGATTTTTCGGCAAAAGATGTTATCAATACATATCCAGAAGATGAATTAGTAAGAGTATTCAGCGAATACGGACAAGAACATTTTTCTAAAAGAATAGCACACGCAATTATTACAGAAAGACGTTCAAAGACAATAAATACAACCCTAGAGCTTGCAAATATAATAATTAATTCAACACCCAATATAAAATCGCATATACACCCTGCAACGAGGGTATTTCAGGCAATAAGAATTGAAGTAAATGATGAGTTAAGAAATATAAAAAATACATTGAATGATGTGTTGGACATATTAGATTATGGTGCTATAATAAGTGTAATAAGTTTTCATTCACTTGAAGACAAAATCGTAAAAGAGCATTTCAAATACTATTCGGCAAAATGTCATTGTCCAAAAGAACAATTAATATGCACATGCGAGCCGCCTGTATTAGAAATAATAAACAAAAAACCGATAACGGCAAGTGAAAGAGAATTACAAGAAAACCCGCCTTCCAGAAGTGCGAAGCTCAGAGTGGCAAAGTTCATAAAAAAGTAAGACGGGTATGCGTATTTATAATCTAGGGTAGGAAGTAATAAAATTGCAGCAAGAAGTATTGCATTTAAATTATAATGAATTTAATGAACTTGAAAGCTATGAATTCGACGAACCGGAAGAAATATCTACAGTCATAGAGGGTTTTTTCCAACCGGAGGATATCGAAAAAAACATGGCTATCAAAAAATTAAACTTTACCCTTTGCATTATGTTAATAGTTCTTATAGCTATTACGACCGTAAGTTATTATTTTGCAAGTGCAAATGAAATGACATTAAATGATTTAAGCAAAGAAACAATGATATATAATTACGAAAATACTGATTTAGAAAATAAATTGGACAAATTGAAATCATTTAATAATGTTGATACATCAATGCAAAAAAACAATATTTTAACTAAGGCAAAACAAGTAATAGAAGTGCCTGAAGTAAATTCTACAACTTCAGTTAACAACAATACAGTTGATAGTAAAAAAATCTTTAATTGGTCTGTAGGATACTAATTTTTTTATTATTATGCAAGCCATGTTATTAACTTTATTAATTATATTAAATAAAGTTAACAATTTTTCTTAAAAACGCAAATTTTATTTTTACGCAACTTAAAATACATGCTAAGAGTTTGTGTAAAATGACGTCAATTAATACAATAAATCCTTTTAAACCACAAAATAAAGCTCTAAATAAAGAAACAGAGCTTGGTATTTTTTATACAAACGATTCACATGGTGATATTTATCGTCTTGGAAAATTCAAAACAGCACATGACGAATTTAAATCGGCTAATAAAAATATTGCTAACATGACCTTATCCGGTGGAGATAGTATTTTCAGTTCTGACAGTAAATTAAGTAAATTACTTGTAAAAGTATTTAATGCTATACATTTAGATGCACTTGCACTTGGTAATCACGAATTTTCAGCCGGTTCAAAAACACTTAATGAAACACTTAAAGATGCTGATTTTAAAGCCGTAAGTTCAAATTTAAATATTACTGAAAATAATCCGTTACAAGAGAGTATTAAAAATAAAAAACTTGTTAAATCTGCAGTGTTTATGAAGAACGGACACAAATTTGCGGTAATAGGAGCTTCTCCTATAGATTCATACATCGGAAAAGCAGAAAAAAGTATTAAGCCGATGGATATGGATAAAACTATAAAAGCCATAAATACTGAAGCAAAAAAATTAGAAGAACAAGGAATAAACAAAATTATACTATGTTCACACTTGGGCTATGGTGAAAAGGGTGATTTAGAAGTAGCAAGAAAAACAGAAGGTATAGATATAATTGTAGGCGGTCATACACATACTCTTATTGATGGAGTTAACACAAAAACAACCGATAAAACACACAGATTAAACCTGTTAAGTTCAAAAAGAAATGAGCCGGTCATAATTACTCAAGCAGGAGGACTTAACGAACATGCCGGTTATTTAAACGTTGTATTTGATGAAAAAGGTGTTATTAATACAGAAAAAATCCAAAATAAGGTTGTAAAACTTGACGACTTTAATAACTCAAGCTATGTAAGTAAATTAATGAATAATATTTTAGGGAAAAAAGAAGTATTAGCAAAAGTTAAAAACCCTTATAATCCTAAAAATTCCTATGAAGAAAGATATTTAGAAAATCCTATTGCCAATTATTTTGCAGATGCAATTCTTGACTATGCAGATAAGAGCGGTAAAAAAGCAGATGTTTCGTTATTCCAAGCCGCAGGCATAAGAGGCGGAGCAGGAAGCGAAATAACAAATTATGACATAAAATATAGAATGTTACCATTCAATAATGAAATAAAAATAATAGATATGACAGAAAAGGATTTTGTTAATGTTGTAAATAATATGACAGGTTCTCTCTTAAAATCTCGTAAAGATCCACAGGTATTAAGATGTTCAGGAATGAATTATTCTATACATAACGATGTTGAATTTGCAAAATCAGGAAAAGAGAATGCATTAATAAATATGCAAATAGGTAATAGAAATATTGACGTAGAAAACCCTGATGAAAATAATACAATACGTGTTGCAGTTAATTCATATTTATTCTCTCACGATTTAGTTAAAGATATATTTAGTAAATACAAAGATAATGCTCAATCTTTAGCAAAAGAACAAGATATTTTTATTGATTACTTAAAAAATCATAAAGAATTAGATTGCTCAATCGATAAACCAAAACGAGTAAACCTAACTCACCAATATTCAAGTTTAAAAGAATTGCATGAATATCGAGATAAGGTTATTGAAGAATTATCATAATTACCATTATAATTTATACAGCCGTTAGTTATATAATGACAGCGTATTTGAAGTATCTTGAAAATTTATGAAATAAAAAATTAAAATTCTTCTCCTAATGTACCTATAAAGTGTGTGTGGAAATAAAAAACTTCAATGTAAAAACAACGGATAAGGTTATAGTATTGATTGAAGAAAATAAAGAAATAACAATTTCTGAAATGGCAAAAATTCTTGAGAAAACGCCAAGAAGTATTGAAAGAGCAATTCAAAGTCTAAAACAAAAAGGAAAGATAAAAAGAGTTGGCTCTGACAAGACCGGCTCTTGGCAGGTTTTATAATAACAGTATTGTACTTTACAAATTCCTAAAACACTTTTGTATAAAATAAATGTAAAGCAGAAAATTCAAATTATAAAAATGTATTACTAGTTTATATGCAAACGGTCTGACATTACAATGTCTTTGAATGTTTAATTAACAACACTATCAAGACAATTTCGTAAATATTTTTCAGTATTATATACAGGTATTACTACAGATATTTTCGACATTATAATTCCTTATTCAAAATAGATTTGCTCATGATAATACCGTATTGAAAGTATAAAATCAATATTAAATACGGTATGCAGTTTACATTTTCTATTTTGAATGCAGTTTATAAAACTTTCCACTCAAATTATTCTCATGAAAGATGTGTTCTATGAGCTTAAAAAAAGATTTTGGTTTAAGACTAAAAGAATTACGCAATAAAAAGGGAATAACTCAATATCAGCTTGCAGAACTTGTTGATATTGATCCAAAACATATAAGCCATATTGAAACAGGAAAAAGTTTTCCTAAAGCTGATTTGATAGAAAAGTTAGCAAAAGCTTTGGATATAGATTATAAAAACCTGTTTTTTAATACAGAAAGTACAAAAAATCATAAAATATTACTAAATAAAATATTTGAATTATTAAAACAATCAAATTATGAAGAATTAGTTATTATATATAAATTAATAAAAGTTTTTGTAAGCTAAAATTTAAGCATACGCAATCAAATCTCTATAAGAGCTATTTTTAGCAAAAAAAAAGACCGCTAAATAGCTGGTCTTAAAAATTGTGTAGTAAGGAAATAAGTATTTTAATAAAACTTGTTATGCTGCTTTAATGAATAAGTAATCATTATTAACAACTGAAGCTGAAGCAAATGGATTGTTAGAAACAACTTTTTCTTCTTTTTCTACTTCAACTTTTTCACTGCTAAGATTTGAAGCTAGAGCTGCTTTATTCTTTAAAAATCTTACGGCATTTTCTAAGTTGCTGCTTTGTGCAACTTCTAATCCGGATACTGACATTGCAACTTGACGTGCAACATTAACATCCAATTGACCGTTATACAAATCTAAGGCAACTGATTTTTGTGAATGAGCAAATGTTTTTGCAACTGATTTTGCAAGAATGTTTTTTGCTGTATATTGCAATGCTTGTGCATCTATATCTTTTGAATATTGAAATTTTGATAAATCCATTGCCATATCCACACACCCTAAACTTCATTTCCTTAACACTTACTATATCGACATAACTCCCTCTAAACTTTAGCAAAATAAATCATATCGTTACAATTCTTAATACAGCAAAAAAAAAGACCGCTAAACAGCAGGTCTTAAAAATTGTGTAGTAAGGAAATAAGTATTTTTTTGAAAACTTTTTTACGCTGCTACAATGAACAAATGCCATTATTTGCAACTATTACCACAAGAGTATTATTATATCCCCATATTTATGCATACATATATTATATAAATACTAATATATCGACACATCCTTTGTCTTATACACATACCCTAAATTCCGTTTCTTTGGACATTTATGTTATCGGCAATCCGATTTCAAAACTTTAGTATTTTAAATTACCTTGTTACAATTCTTAACCTTATTTACTATTTTTCAAAATCATTATTTTTGTATATGCAATAAAATAGCCGTTCAGGTAATTGATATATCTTTATCTTAATTTTAGATTTTTTTATATCACAACATTAAAGGAGGCGTTATGAAAAGTATTGCAACATTAAATTTACAATATGCACACAGATTTTATGGATTTAGAGGAGAGGCACAGTTTTTACACGGTCATACAGGAACTTTAACAATTGAAGTTGAAGACAGTATCAATGAAGGTGTAAATATGGTATTTCCTTGTAATGAAATAAAAAAAACAGCTTGGCATATATTACAAAATTTTGACCACGCTGTAGTTTTGAGAGAAGATGATCCGCTTCTTCCTGCAATATTAAATGTATATGAAGAACAAGGGATAAAAAATGGTGCTCCTCAAAACACAATGAAAGGTCCTGCTTTCAAAACCGAACTTGCAACTGCATATCCTGAATGCCGTCTTGTCGTAACTAAAGAAACTATGACAACTGAGGGTATGATAAAAATGGTTTATGAGTTATTAAAAGATGAATTAAATATATCAAAAATAACATTTACAAGCGGTGATAATACTGCAAGTTGTGAATATAATACAAATAACAAAACAGACAGATGTCCTTTATGCGGAATATCACTTGTAAAAGGGGTTTGTCCAAAATGCGGTTATAAAAAAGAATAATTATTTATAGCTTTTTGTTTAAAAATAAAAAACTCCTGATAATACATTTATATCAGGAGTTTTTGGGCTTATTTATTGTTTATTTTAAATTATACAAATAAAACTTTAAAAAAGAGTGAAAATCTGTTTTTATCAGAGTATAATTATCATTATGGATAATAAATTAACTAATCAAGCAGATTATTCAAAAATAGCGGAAGATTATTTTGAACAGGGTTATAATTGTGCTCAAAGTGTAATTTTAACTTTTGCAAAAGAAATAAACCTAGATAAAGAAACCGCTCTAAAATTATCTTCTTCATTTGGAGGAGGTATGGGCCGATTAAGAGAAGTTTGCGGTGCGGTTAGTGTTATGTTTATGATTGCAGGAATTTTAAAGGGCTATACTGCTCCAAATGATGATGTAGTAAAACAGAAGCATTATGAACTTATACAAGAATTGGCAAATACTTTTAAAGAACAGTATGGAACAATAATATGCAGAGAACTTTTGGGTGAAGCAGGCAAGGATACATCTTTTAAACCGTCAAAAAGAACAAATGAGTATTACAAAGAAAGACCATGTAAGCATTTTATCGGTTTTTGTGCAAAAATAATAAAGGAAAAACTTATATAAGGAGAAAATATGAACGCAGAAGAAAGAGGACTTGCGGCAGTTGAATATAAACACAACGGTTATAATTGCTGTCAGGCGGTTTTAATGTCATACAATGACAGTTTTAATGTATCTAAAGATGTTTTAATGAATATCGGTTCAGGATTTGGCATGGGTATGGGTTGTATGGAAGGAACTTGTGGTGCTTTATGCGGTGCGGTCATTGCAGCCGGCTTAATAAAAAACGGAGAAAAAACAACTTTATCTTCAAAAGAAATTCTTAAAAGTTTTAAAGAAAAATCCGGTGCAACAATTTGCAAAGAGTTAAAAGGTATTGAAACAGGAAAAATGCTTTGCTCCTGTGATGACTGTGTTAAAAATGCAGCTATTGTATTATCTGATGTATTAAATCTAGAAACTGTATAATATATGAAAAAACGTATTAAAGTTCAAAGCAAACTATCCATGACTGCGGTTGTAATAATATCTGCGATTATTATTGCTATAGTCGGAGTGCTTGCTTATATATTAATGACTTCAAATGATGTAAGTTACCGTGTTGAAGGTGATATATTCGGTTTAATTGCAATGGTTGCTATATTTATTCCTTTATGGATAAAAAATGCAATGTCAAAAGAAGAATACGTTTCTGAATTAATAATTGATGATACAACTCTGTCTTTAGTATATAAAAGCAATAAGGGTAAAAGAATACATCAGCTTAATTTGGAAGATATTAAAAGTGTAAAAGCTGTATTATTTGCTAGTGATAAAATAACAGGTACATATTCTCATATGTATTGTAAGACAGACGTTAGTATTACAACAAAAGATAATAAAATTTCATTTACAGAAAATTCGAATTTTTCGTTATCCTTTTGTGCATATGCTTTTTTGCTCAGATTAATTAGTATTTCTAAATTTTTACCAAATTTTAAATATCAAATATATGGTAATTCAGATATTATTAAAAAAGATATAGAACAGTATGTAAAATTTGGTAAAAGATTATCATTTGCTAAAAAAGCAAGCTATGATTTTAAAAAATATCCTGTTTTCTTAAAAGTAGTATTAGGTTTATGCATTGTTTCTTTTATTATTAGTATAGGATTCCCAATATTTTTAAAATTTCCTTTTTATGTAAGTGCTGCGGATAAAGAATATGTATCATATATTGAACAGGGTTACAAATATTATCAGGATGATTTGTATGACAAATCTATTCAGGAATACGATAAAGCTTTAACATTTCATGATAATGATTCCAAATTATACTACTACAGAGCATTAACATACTATTATAATAAACAGTATAAACAAGCGAAAAATGAAGCAGAAAAAGGTATATCTTGCTTAAAGCGAAAATCTGTATATGATAATGTTAAGCATTTTCATTTTTCTAAAAGTGATATAGGGTTATATACAACTCTGGGAAATAGTGAAATGAAGTTAGGTAACTATGAAAGTGCAATAAAAGCTTATGATTATATAATAAAAAAAGGTTATTCAAAACATAACGGAATTTATTTAAAAAGAGGTATATGTAAATATTATCTTAATGATAAATCTTCTGCATTGGAAGATTTTTACGAAGAAAAACAAATTATTAAAGAATACCTGCATGAACAAAAATATACGCAATATAAAGACCTATATCCGATGTATTCAGAAAAAGACTTACAAAATGTAGAGCATTGGATAGATGCTTGTAAGTAAAAATTTTCCGTCATGTTGAACAATAGCGAAACATCTCTTTGTCTGAGATTCTTCACTTCAAAAATCGTTGGTTCAAAATAACAAACCTGTTATTGTATATAACTTTAAATGTCAATTATGAAAAATTTTTAGCGGGATATGTTGCAATAGCTGATTTTGTATTTAAGAATTGCAATCTTGACATTAACGTATAATTTTTACTTATACTGTCTTGTGCTTGTGCCATCATTGATTCACGAACAGCAGATGTATACATACTGTTTTGTAAAGCCATTGAATTGAAAACTTGTGTACGAGGAGCTTTTGTACCGGAAACTTTTGCTGGAACATAAGAAGCACCTGCTTGTGTTTGACCACCTTTAGAATCTGTTGCAGCTTGTGCTAAAATATTATTTGCAAAAGGATTTGCAGCTTTTGTAAGCTCTCTGCGTGCTTCCAACATAACATCTTCTTGAACGGAAGCTCTATATGCACCTTCGCTATAAACATTATTTTTAACTGAATTTTCTACGGCTTGAGAAGATTTTGATGCTGCTCTTTGGAATATAGCATTAGTAACACTGTCAACCATTGTTCTATCTATCTTTTGAGCTATGAAATTTGTTGTTGTTGTTAAACCTGTTGTCATACTCTAATCTTTCAAAAACCTTATACTTATATAAGTATATTTTTAATAAAAAATTGCTTTTTTTATGTTATACATGTTACGTAATGTTAACAAAACAGCACCGTTTTTTACGGTGCTGTAATATTTTGTAATATTTATGTTTTAAGCTACTTACGTTTACATTTGCAGCAGTATTTCATTGAATGTTTTGCTCTAAATTTAAGCTCTTTCTTTATTTTTCTGTATTCGGATTTTTGTTCTTTGGTTAAAATTTCTTTAAAATCTTTATCTACCATTTTTAATTTATCTTTCATATCTTTTAAGTCGTTTTTCAAGATTTTCTCTTGATTTTTTACAGCTTTTTTATCAAGACATGAATCGTTTAATTTATCACATAAACACTCATGGTCATTTTTAATTTTATCACCTAAGCATTCTAAATCATCATCATACCTGTCTTCAATAGCCATTGCCTTATCTCTCTGACAAGAATCTAAATTTAGTCTGCAATAGATTTCTTCTCGTTTTTGGTCTTTGCAATCGGAATAACACCTTCTTGCTTTGTCAGCACAATCTTCACAAGACGGCTTATTACACGATTGTGGCTGCGGACATCCGCAATCTGCCATTACTGCTTGTGTTCCTGCAAGCATTGCAAATGATAC
This sequence comes from uncultured bacterium, assembly GCA_902776035.1. Lineage (GTDB taxonomy): Bacteria > Cyanobacteriota > Vampirovibrionia > Gastranaerophilales > Gastranaerophilaceae > UBA6984. The sequence goes on along the minus strand of CACYOO010000004.1, from coordinate 16,826 downwards.
TGTCATTGCCAATAATAATTTTTTCATAGTAAATCTCCTTTTGATTTTTTAACTGAATTTATTTTCAACACTATTTATTCTATTTACCAAATAAGAAAATACTATATCCAATAGGATATAATTTCAGTATCATTAATCATAATCAAAAGGGCTATATAATTTACATATTGTGTATCATCTTTATTCATAACGCAGAGCATCTATCGGATTTAACAATGACGCCTTATATGCAGGGTAATACCCAAATCCGACACCTACAAGCCCTGAAAAACCAAGTGATAATACTATTGAAAACATGGATACAGATACCTGCATTGCACCTGACAAGCCGATTATCCAAGATATAAAAACTCCTATTGCAACACCAATTAGACCGCCAATCATTGATAGTAAAAATGATTCAATCAAAAATTGAATTCTAATATCACTTGCTTTAGCTCCAATAGCCATTCTTATACCTATCTCTTTAGTTCTTTCCGTAACTGATACGAGCATGATATTCATAATCCCAATACCGCCTACTAAAAGTGATACAGAAGCAATTGCTCCTAACAATATCGACATTGTCCTTGCTGAAGATTTTATTGTTTCCTGCATTTGAGCAAGGTTTCTTATTTCAAAATCATTATCTTTAGTTTTTCCTATATGGTGTCTATTTTTCAACAATTCTTCAATTTGACTTTGAGTAGTTTCAATTATTTCATCATTTTGAGTTTTTACGGTTATCATGCTTACCGTTCCTGGAAAATCTGTTCCAAAAAGCTTTTTTTGAGCCGTTGTTATTGGTATGAATATTAAATCATCCTGATCTTGCCCCATACCGGATTGCCCTTTTGTTTTAAGTATACCAATTACTTTGAATGGTATACCGCCAACCCTTATTGTTTTTCCAATAGGGTTCATATCGCCAAATAATTCTGTCGCTACTGTTTGTCCTATAATAGTAACCTTAGCACTGTTTGTTATATCTCTGGTAGTAAAATTGTGTCCATCTTGTATTTCATAATTTCTTATAAATATATATGACGGTGTAGTTCCACCTACTGAAGTTGACCAATTTTGACTTCCGTAAGTCAATTGTTTTGATTCAGCTGAATAAGGGGCTATTGCAAGTATACCTGTAACTTTTTTTTCTATTGCCTCAGTATCTTTTAAAGTAAGTGTTGGTCTTGTACCCATTCCCATTCTAACTCCGCCTGACTTTGCAGATGATGAACGTATCATTAACAGATTACTGCCCATTGATTCCATATCTTTTGCAATTTTTTCTCTTGCACCTGTTCCGACGGCAAGCATTATAATAACTGCACTTACACCGATAATTATACCCAAACTTGTTAATGCGGAACGCATTTTATTTATCTTTAATGAGGTAACTGCAATTTTTAATGTGGTTTTTAAATCTATCATTGTCTTTTCACCTCATCTGATATAATATTTCCGTCTTTAAATTTCACTACACGTTTACAAAATTCTGCAATATCCGGCTCATGAGTAACAAGTACGATTGTTTTACCATGTTTTTCATTTAGTTTTACAAAAAATTCCATAACTTCAATACTTGTTTTTGTATCTAAATTTCCTGTCGGCTCATCTGCAAGTATTATAGGTGCATCATTAACAATTGCTCTTGCTATTGCAACTCTCTGCTGTTGTCCGCCTGACATTTGATTAGGCATGTGGTCTTCTCTTTTTTCTAAACCAACGATTTTTAATGCTTCTTTTGCTCTATATATTCGTTCTTCTTCGGGTACACCTTTATATATCATAGGAAGTTCTACATTTTCCAATGCAGTAGTTCTTGAAATAAGGTTAAATCCCTGAAAAACAAAACCCAATTTACGATTTCTTATTTCTGACAAGCTTTCACTATCAAGATGTAAAACATCAATTCCATCTAAGAAATAAGTACCTGAGTTTGGCTTATCGAGTGTGCCAAGCATGTTCATAAATGTAGATTTACCTGAGCCGGATGCACCCATAATTGCAACAAATTCACCTTTTTCAATATTTAATGATACATCATTTAAAGCATTAAATGCTGCTTCTCCTGTTGCATAAGTCTTTATTGCATGCCGTACTTCTATAAGTGCCATTAGAACATTCTCATCGGAGGTCTTCCGCCTTTCATATTTTTTGTAAGAGTATTTGACTTTCCGCCTGTTCCGACTATTACACTTTCACCTTCTGCTATATCGCCTTCTTTTATTTCTGTATATGTATCATCACTAGCTCCTGTCTTTATTTCTACTCTGACAGGTTTTGATTTTCTTAAAACCCAAATTCCTTGATTTTCATAACGTTTTATTTCACCTTTTTGCATAGGTGTATATTTTAAGGCAATTGTAGGAACGCATAAAGCATTTTCACTTTTTTGAGTTATAATAGAAACATTTGCCGTCATTCCCGGTTTTAGTTTTAAATCTTCATTTTCTACTTTTACAACTACAGTATATGTTACAACGTTAGATACTGTTGTTGGTGAAATCCTTACTTGAGAAACTTTTCCCTTAAATACTTCATCAGGATAGCCGTCTAGTGTATAATCTACTTCTTGTCCTTCTTTTATTTTTCCTATATCTGCTTCTGAAACACTTACTTCTATTTGCATTTCTTTTAAATCTTTTGCAACCGTAAATAATTCAGGTGCTTGAAAGCTTGCTGCAACGGGTTGTCCCGGATCAACAGCACGAGTAACTATTACTCCGTCTACAGGTGAATAAATGTATGCAAATGATAAAGTATGCTCTGCATATTCTAAGTCTGCTTTTGCTGAATCAATCTTTGCCTGAGCTGCACTCAATTGTGCTTTATTTGATAAATACGTGGCTTCTGCTGTATCTAATTCACTTTTTGCCATAAAGTTTCTTGCAACAAGGTTTTTATATCTTTTATATGTTTTATAACTGTTATCCGTAAGGGCTTTTTGTTTCATGTAATCTGATTTTGCACTTAGCCATGCTCCTTTTGCCTTATCAACATTTGCCTTAAATAAGCTTGTATCCATTAGGGCTATTAATTGACCTTTTTTTACAACTGAGTTGTAATCCACATATACTTCCGTCATTAAACCTGATACTGTAGAACCTACACTGACCGTATTTACAGGATTGATTGTTCCTGATGCCTCAACTTCTTGTTGTATTGTATGTCTTATTACTTTTTCCGTTTGATAACTTGATTTTATATTTGTAATGATTATTTTTGATGCAGTAAATAAAACTGCTAATACAATTAATATAACAACTATTAACTTAAATATATTTTTTTTCATTTATTTTACCTGTTCGTTTTGTGCTATTTCCAATTCAACCTTTGCTCTTGCTACGTTATAATCAAAAATCAATTTCACGTAGTTTTCTTGTGCCTTATTATAATTATTTATTGCGGTATTTACTTCCAAAAAATTACCTAATCCAACTTCATATCTGCCTAAAGCTAGTTCAAGATTTTCGAAAGATTGTCTTACTTCAACTTCTGATAATGGAATTTGCTTTTCAAGCCGTACCATACTTACATAAGCTGCTTGAACCTCGAAATATATATCTTTTTGCAATTTTTCAACTTGATTATTGGCAACATTTAAATCTGCTTTTGCTTCAATTATCTGATTTTTATAACGCATTAAATTTATTATTGGAAATGATAGTGCACCGCTTACATTAAATGTATTCGAATTTGTATCAATTGTTCGTAAAGAATATCCTCCATTAGCTGTTAAATCAGGGAGAAGTTGTATTTTTTGATATTTTAAAGCTTGAGCCAATGCATCTCTTGCTGATATATAAGATTTTAAATCAGGTCTGTGTTCTCGTGCATGTTGCTCGGCTTCTTCTAATGTTAATGGAAATTTCTTTATATTATAATCCTGATTTATAAGCTCATATTTTTTTACAGTACTAGTATATGTTGCACCTTTAGGAAGTTCCGGTACTTTAAAATTTTCAGAAAATTGTTCTATATTTTTTAAGGCAATTTTTGCAAAATTATCATCAAAATTAAATGATTCCAATTTTGAAATTGAATAACTTGGTGCATTTTCAATATACATAGCATTATTTAAAGATATAACAGCTAAATCATAAATATTTTGTGCATTTACATATGAAATCTTTGCATTACTCAATAATACTTCCGCATTAACAACATCAATTTTTGATTTTAACCCCTCTTCAAAAAAAGCTTGTGTTTGTTGAAAGTTTCTTTCGTCTATTAAAACAGTTGCTTCCTGTACTTTTAAAAAAGCAACAGCAGCTAAAACACTAAAATAAGCATTTTTTACATCATATATAGTTTTTATTGTTTCATAGTTTAAATCATATTCTGCGGCTATTTTATTTAATTTTGCCTTTTTAATTAGTGTACCAACTTTACCAAAACTGTATATAAGCTGACTTAAAGATGCATTTAACTCATAAGAATTTGAAGATGTATTTCCAAATCCGGATATTCTGCTAAATGTTCCGTAATATCCTGTTCCTGCTTGTAAAGATGGAAAATAAGATGATTTTGCTTCTCCTATTATTGCATTTGCTCTTACTACAAGATTTTTGTACATTTTTATAGAAGGACTATTTTGTAATGCTATATTTATACAGTCTTGAAGAGTTAAATTATCGCCTTCTTTTATAACAATATTTTCTTGTGTTTTAAGTTCAACTGTATTTTTTTTGACTTCCTGTATAGCAAAAGACTTGTTGCAATGTATAAAAATGCATGATAGTACACAAAGAAAAATTAAAATATTTTTTACATTCCAACTCATAGTAATATTATAGTTTATCAATATACAATTATACAATTTGTTAAAAAATTGTTGCACTTTTTGACGTTAAAAACATTGAGTTATCTTATATATTTTTTTTGCTTAAGTTCAACTTTATTTACAGCTGCAATTATATTGGACGGAAATGAATGTATAAAAGAATCTAATTTATCAATTGCATTATTAAATTTTTCTACTTGCATGTTTAACATACCGTCATTAATTTCCATTTCTTGAAGCATTGATTGCAGTCTTATATTTTTTTTCAACTGTGGATAATTGTTTAAGGCATTTCTTAAAATAGCAAATTTTTTATCAACATTATTTTGTGCCTGATGTCTTTCATCTGCATTGTTAAATTTTTGCGGCAAACTGTTTAATTCTAATCGGCTCTTTAATAAATCATTTATTATAACTGATTTTTCAGGAAAATAATCTCTGACCAAACCTATAATTTCTATCATTAATTCATTTCTTTTTATCAGTATAGAGTCAACAGTTGCAAGTTCCCGCAAAACATTATCTTTATATTTTGGTAAGTTTAATGTTAGTTTTATCATATATAAAACAAATAATAAAATTATACCCAATGATGCTAAAACAACTACCATAATAAATTATTCTCCTGCAATATAAATTGTTATATCACTGCTTGTACAAAATACTTTATCAGGATTGTATACAAACTGCATTTTATTCAGTAACGGTGCAGATTCTTTTAATTTGTTAAATAAATCTGCAGATACAGAAGAATCATGTGCTATAAATTGTGAATGCGGTAATTTAGATTGACCAAAACAATTTACATTAAATCCTGCATTTTCTAAATTATTTTTTAATTCATCTGCTTCATAACTGTTTTCATCTGAATATCGTATACCAATATTATAATCTTTATCAGATGCAAAATTTTCTCTATATATCATCCTATTTATCATTTCTTGTGTTTTTTCAGGATCAAGTATCCAATAACTTATATACCCATGTTTGTTTGGTGCTCCCGGAAGCGTTGCAAATTCTATCTTATTTGCATCAAAAGATTTTGTCATAGATGCATATTGAGATATTTCATAAATAGACATATCTGTTTTAACATATTGAGAAACAGTTTGTACAAGTTCAGGTATTTTTGCTATAGTTTGCGGTTGTTGTATTTTTTCAAGTAATCCCTTAATAAACCACTGTTGACGACGTGTTCTTCCAATATCACCAAGACCGTCTTTTCTAAAACGGAGGTATCCTACAGCATTTTTGCCGGATAAAATATTAAGACCTTTTGATAAATTTATATGTAAATCTCCTGAATAATCATTATAATACATATTTTTTTCTACATATATAGGTATACCGCCTAATGTATCAACAATATGCTCAACTGCGTTATCATGTACCATTACGTAATGGTCAATTTTTATTCCAAGTGTTTGTTCAATAGTCTTTATTGTCATATTAATACCGCCTATTGCATGGGCAGAATTAATTTTTTGTATACCAAAATCTCCGGGTAAATAAACTTTACTATCTCTAGGTATAGAAATTGCATTTACTGATTTAGATGCAGGATCAACATTAAGAACAATTATTGTATCAGTTCTTGCTCCCGTCCATGGATCTCTTGTTGAACCGTTTGCATCAACTCCGCAAAGTAAAATATTTTGCCTTCTTGGTAAAAATGGCATTGTGAATTTAACTTTTTGTTTATTCTTTATGTTTGCAGGAAATATTAAAAGCATTTTTGTAGCAAATGAATTTTCTCCGAATGTTTTGATTATATCTGACTTATATTCAGAGGCAATTAACAGTAAAAGCACAATTGCACAAAAAAATATGACTATAAAGAACATAGTTTTTGCAAAGCGTGAAGATTCTTCTTTTTCAGCTTTTAAATGTTTTAAAAAAACACTATATTCTTCGTTTAAGTCCTTTTCTTCTTTTTCTACTCTGTTATCCGTTGCCATAGTTTAACTCTCAATAACGTTTGTACAAGTATTATAATTTAAGCCAAATGTAAAATCAATTAATATTAAATGTTTTTAAAATTTTATTTTATTTCTTTTTGATATGCCCAAGCAGAGTGGTTATGTATACTTTCCATAGAATCACATTCGATTTCAAAGGACTTTATAATTTCATTTTTTCTTAATATTGTTACAATATCACGCAGTACATCTTCTACAAATTTTGGATTGTTATATGCTTGTTCAGTTACAAATTTTTCATCTTCTCTCTTTAATAATGAATATATTGAACTTGAAGCACAACTTTCAATTTCTTGTATCAAATCTTCAATCCAAATATGGTGTTTAGATGTATCATAACAAATATTTACAGATACCATTGCTCTTTGATTATGTGCGCCATATTCTGATATTTCTTTTGAGCAAGGACATAAAGTTGTAACAGGAACTTTTACACCTAAAATGAATTTATATTTTTCATTTTCCGTATTATGATTTAACAAAATACTCTTGAACATACAATCATAACCTAAGGGTGATACAAGTTTTGATACGGGAGCTGTTTTGTTTATAAAATATTTAAAATCAAGTTGTAATTCTCCATCTTTTGCTGATAATTTTTCAGCAATTTGTGTAATACACCCTCGTAAATCTGAACCTAAGACATCTTTATTTTGCCAATCCGTAAGAACCTCAACAAAACGGGACATGTGTGTACCCTTATAGTTTTCAGGTAATGATACAGTAACTCTTGCTTTTGCATTTACTGTTCTGTTAGATAAATTTTTACGTCTGATTTTAAGAGGAATATCAAAATCCTTTATTCCTACTTTTTGTATATTAATTCCTCTTTCGTCCAAGTCGTTTTGAACATCTCTCATTCTTTTATATTTTCCATGCCACCGTCGTTGTTTTCTAATGATGTTAATAACTTTAAAGCAGCTTCTTTTTGAGTTTCTTTAGGCGCAACACGTAACAATTCTACTGCTTTCATTACAACCGGATCGTTGTCGTACCAGCGGCGACCTTTGCCATGATATTCTGATACTATATCATAGACTTTTTCAATAACATCCGCAGCTACTTGTTCTTGCAATTTTATTACAAATTCTGCTGCCTCATCTCTTTTGTCGCCAGGTGCAAGCCGTAAAAGTTCTAATGCCTCTTTCAAAATTGGATCTTTATCATACCAGCGTCTTGAATGTTCTCTTTTTTCTTCCATTAATATATTCCTTACTTCTATTATATTTTATATATACCACAAATTTATAAATTTATCACTCGTTTATAATAAGATTACAAATCATTTATTGTGTAATTTGTTTCTTTTATTTCCGGAGAAATTCTTATATATGGCTTTATGTTGTCAGCATTATTCAATGGTGAAAGTATAATAGTTTTTGTTTTGGTTTGTATATTATTTTCTTTTAATATTGTATTTATGTCTTTTTCTTTTTGTAAATTTTCTTTTACATTGTTTTTGGTATCTTGCTCAACTGTTTTATTTACAGGTGCAATTGTTTTTTCCGGTTCTACCGTTTTATTATCATTCTGTTTTTGTGTTTGATTAACGGAAGAAGTAGTTTTTTTCTGCTCTACTGCTTTGTTATTATTCTGTTTTACTGCTTTGTTTGGAGAAGCAGCTTTTGTAGTTTCAAGTTTTTTAGAATTTTGAGTATTTACGATTTGTTTTGTTTGACTTTTTGTTTGTTCAACTGTTTTGTTAACATTTTGTTTAATGTTATTTGTATTATTTTGAACATCTTTTTTCAAATTGTTAATATTTTGTTGAGTATTTGTTATTGTTTTTTTAGTTGCATTTTGTAGTTTTTTTGAATTTATTTTAGGAATATTTACATTATTTTTTGTCTTTGATAGTTGTTTAGCCGATTTTCCAACTACTTTTCCCGCTAAAGAAGCAACACCTGCACCTGTAGCCATACCTGCCGCTTTTGCCGCTTTACCTGCACGAACAGAAGTTCTTTTTGAATCTATTTTAATTTTGTCAATGGATATATTATTTGGTTTTACTATTTCAGGATGTATATTTAAATTTTGATAAGGGGACATATTTAATAAAGCAAGCTGAGTTTCTTGTACAACCTGAGGGGCTAAAAATTTTGTTGAATATCGTTTAACTTTTTCAAGTTGTTCTGTATTTGGAGAAAAAGCTTCCGGTATAATTCTATTTTCTCTTGAACTGATTAATTTTTGGAAATTTTGCTGCCATAATATTATTTGATTATTCGCATCGATTAATGTAACTTGTGTTGATAATCTGTAAGCAGGATCAATAGTTGTTGCTCCCGGTATATTTACAAAATCCCAAAATGTACGACGCATAAAATAGTTTTGTGCATCCATAGTTGTTGTTATTAGTAAAACATTATTTATGTTAAACTTTGATGATAATTTTTGCACATCTGAAAAATTAATTGAGTAATTTGTTCTATAATTGTTAAGTAATTTTACGGTAGATTTCTTAAGTTTTATATTTTGCGGCTGGTTTAATACTTCTTTTACGTAACTTACAGATGGTGCTGACATTATAGCATTCTTCTTATAGAAGTTTACAATGTCATTTGCAATCAATTCATCTGATTTAGAATATATCATGTAGTTAGTATAATCTTCAAACAAGTTGCTTGGAATTACTAATACCTTAAAGCTTTTAAGGGCATAACAAGGCATTATAAGCATTAATAATATAAATAAAAATATTCCAAAATTTTTTTTCATGATATAATTATATCATATTCTCTGTTAGTGTGCCAATTTTTAAAAAGGAGTTAATAAATGGATTATCAAAATTTATTAGAAAAAGCAAAAGAAGTTAGTAAAAATTCTTATTCACCTTATTCAAAATTTCCTGTAGGAGCTTGTGTTTTAGCAGAAAGCGGAAAGACTTATATAGGTACAAATGTTGAAAATGCATCTTTTGGAGCAACTATATGTGCGGAAAGAAGTGCAATATTGAATGCAGTTGCAAATGGTGAAAGAAAAATTAAGGCAGTTGCAATATATAGTCCTAAAATGAAAAAATGTGCACCTTGCGGATTATGCAGACAGGTTATGTGTGAATTTAAATCTGATAGTGGTATTGATATTATTTTAGAAGCCGAAGACGGCGGCTTGGATATACATACTCTTGATGAATTGATGCCAATGAGTTTTGATTTATAATTTATTATATGTATATATTTGAAGTTATCAAAAAATTTTGGTACAAAACTTATATTGAACCAAAAATAAAAGAAGATGAAAAGTGTATAAAACAGTATGATGCAACAGATGAAACTCCTGATTATCAAGAGGATTATGAGGAATGCGAACATGTTTTTATGCCAATAGATAGTACAAACGAGGTGCTTGCTTGTACAAAATGCGGTATATTAGCAAATAAAAAAGATGTTTACAAAAACAATATATTTGAACGTAAAGAAATATAGTATTTTTTTCATCTGATAGTATGGTGAAATGTTTTTGTTTTTGTCGTAAAATAGTTCTGCAGTAATAGAGAGAAAATATGCAAAAACGTTGGTATGATATAGATCCTACTTTAAGTCTTGCCGTTAGTTTATTAAAAAGCGCAAGCGAAGAAACACAGATAAAATGTGCTGAATATATTATTATGAAAGCAAAAAATTTCGGCGTTAAAAATGCTGCAGATAGTATGTTGAACGAAGCATTTACTTATATTTTAAAACGTTGGTATGATAAAGACAGAAAAATGCAAGAGGCATTTGAATATCTTAAATCTGCACCGTATGATTTACAAAAAGAAATTGCCTTAGAACTTCTTGATGTATTACAATAATAAAAATTTATATTTATAATATTGCTTAAATTAAAATCGTTTTGTATAATATACTTATCGGAGGTTTTATGGAGAAAGTAAAAATAGCTGTAGGTTCTGACCATGGCGGATTTGTTTTAAAAGGTCAGATTGTAGAATATTTAAAAGAAAAAGGATACGAAGTAACCGATTGCGGTACTTATTCAACTGAATCTTGTGATTATCCTGTTTATGCAAAAGCGGTTGCAAAACTTGTATCAACTAATGATGCAGAAAAAGGTATTCTTGTATGTGGTTCAGGAATAGGAGTATCAATAGCAGCAAATAAAGTAAAAGGCGTAAGAGCAGCTCTTTGTCATGAACCTTATTCTGCAATGCTATCAAGATTACATAACAATGCTAACGTTTTATGTTTAGGTGAAAGAATTACAGGAAGAGATCTTGCAATAGATATTGTTGACAGATGGCTTAGTACAGAATATGAAGGCGGAAGACACCAAAAAAGATTAGATATGTTGGAGCAGTAATGGAAGAAGCTATTTTAAACAATATTGATTCAAACAAGTTTGCATGTATTGCAGCTCGTATTTTAGATGACAAATTAGCCAAAAATATAGCCGTGTTAAATATTAGCAGTGTTTCTTCACTTGCAGATTATTTTGTTATATGCTCGGCAGATTCTACAACTCAGGTAAAAGCTTTAACAAATAATACAAAGGAACGTATTAAAAAGCTTTTTAAAAGGTTTCCAAGCGGAGAAGAAAATGATTTGAAAAATCGTTGGAACTTACTTGATTACGGAGATGTTGTAATACATATAATGCAAAAAGAAGAACGTGAAAATTATGCTATAGAAAAATTTTGGAGTCATGCATTCAGCATATCTCAAGAGGTTTGGCTCGAACAATCTAAAGAATATTCGGAATACGAACAATAAAAGTTTTGATAAATAAAAATTATGCGGTAAAATAAAATTATGGGTAAAAAAAATAAAAATTCAAAAAATAAAGCTAAGAAAAAAAATACTGAAACCAAAAAAGTTAATTCTGAATTAAAGCGTGCGGTACAAAAAAGTACGTCTGTTGATGATGAGCAGATTAAAGAAAAAGAATTCAGACAACAACTTGAACAGGATTTAAATACAACTATTCTTGCAATGGCGCAAGATCCTACCAACGCTCAAAATTATCACAATCTTGCACGTCTTTATGCTTTGGATGAAAAGTATGATAAGGTAACATCTGTTTATGAAAGTTTGTTGAATATTCATCCTGATGATTCTTTAGCATTATTAAATCTTGGAAGTATTTGGTTCTTCCAAAAAGAATATAAAAAAGCCCTAATATATTATCAAAAAGCAATGGATGTTGATCCTGAAAACTATTTGGTATATTACAATCTTGGTAATACTTATTCTGAGATGAAAAATTTCTCTAAAGCATTAAAATTCTATAATCGTTCAATAGATTTTTATTCTAATAACCCTGAAGTTTACAATGCTATTGCACTTTTATATCATGATTTTGAGGATTATGTAGAATCTAAAGCATACTACGAAAAGGCGCTATCCATTGATCCTGATAATTTAACATCACATATTGATTTAGGAAATATTTATTTTAAATTATTTGATTATAAAAATGCGTTAAAACATTACTTAAAGGTTTTTGAATTAAAACCTGATAATAAAACCGTTACGATATGTATTGCAAACACATATTCTTTAATGAAAGATAAAGAAAATTCTTATAAATTCTTTGATATTTCATTGAAAATTCCTGGAGATAATTATAAAACATATATTTGTTATGCGATTGCAAAATCAGATTTTCAAGACACAAAAGGTGCTTTAAAACTTTATGATAAAGCAATAAAAGAAAATCCACAACAAATGAATGCATACATTTTGGAAGGTAATATGTATTCTAATATGAAAGATTATGATAAGGCGCTAGAATATTATAATAGAGCTTTATCATTATCTCCAAATGATCCTGGTATACATGTTTTAATTGCCAACACTTATTATATGGCAACAAAAATTGAAGATTCACTAAAATCCTACAGGTACGCAGTAAATCTTGTTCCTGAAAATGATGAGTATAAACTTGTGTATATTCAATTGTTAGAAGATTATATTGTAGAAGAAAGAAGCGGAGAATTACTCGCAGGTGTATAACAGTTCTGATAAACCATATTTTATTGAAAGATTAGTTGCTGCATTATGCTATCCTACAGGCGGTTTAATAGGATTTATTTGGATGATATTGGGAATATTCACAAAATCTTCTCCAAGAAAGTTTTTAAAATACCATATTTTTCAATCAATATTCTTGGCTATTGCGTATTGGTTGTTATATCAATTGATTATGATGCTTTTTGTTATAATCGATAAAATACCTTATTTAAGAGAATTAGTTTCATTGGTTGTTTTTCCATTGATTAGACCTATACCTTTTTTGGCTGGCTGTGATGCGGTTCAAGTTGTAGTTTATTCTGTAATATTGTATCTTACAACAACAGCTTTTTTGGGCTTGTATAGTTACCTGCCTTGGGTTTCGGATATTATAAAAATGAATGTTAGAGGAGAATAAGAGGATTTCTATGAATATGTTAAATTTAGAAAATAGTGTTTTATTTTTAGTTGATATACAAGAAAAATTAGTTGCAGCTTTAGAAAAAAATACAGTTGTAAAAAAGAGCAATATATTATTACAAACAGCAAATATTTTGAATATACCTTCAATTATAACAGAGCAATATCCTCAAGGTTTAGGTAAAACGGTTGATTATCTTGCGGAACATATCAAAAATAATACAACAGTTATGGAAAAAAGTTATTTCTCAGCTTTAGCAGAAGAAGATATTTTGAATAAACTAAAATCATTTGGTAAAAAACAAATTATTATTGGCGGTATAGAAGCACATATTTGTGTACATCAAACAGTTGCGGATTTATTAAATAACGGATTTGAAGTTTACGTGGTAAAAGATGCCTGTGCAAGCAGAAAAAAAGACGATTTTAAATCAGGAATTAAACTTATGGAACAGAATGGTGCAAAAATAACGGCAACAGAAGCAGTTGTTTTTGAATTATTAAAAACTTCAAAAAATCCCCATTTTAAAGAAGTTCAAGCTTTAGTTAAATAACAATTTAGTAGTTTAATTTATAATTAAGAGAAATTATTTAATGAAGAAAACAGTTATTGCTTATTTGCATACTCATTGGGATAGAGAATGGTATAGAGAATATGAAGTTTTTAGAATAAGATTATTAAGAGTATTTGATAATGTACTCGATATGCTGGAACATAATCTTATTCCGTCATTCTACTTTGATGGACAAACTTCCGCCCTTCAGGATTATCTGGAAATAAGACCTGAAAAACTAGATTTAATAAAGAATTTTATTTCAGAAAAACGATTATTTATCGGCCCTTTTTATAATATCGTAGATGAATATTTAACAGACAAAAATTGTTTTGAACATAATTTGCAAATGGGTATTGAATATGCTCAACAATTAGGTTGTACAGATTTTATAGGTTATTTGGCAGATACCTTTGGGCATAGTAAAAATGTAACAAAAGTATTTAAAGAATTTGGTATTGATAAATGTATCGTTTGGCGAGGATGTTCTGATGAAATTCCTGCCGATTTTAAATTTTGCGGAATAAATACGGTTAACCTTGTAAGAGGTTACTTTATGGACTTTTTTTCTGCACCTTTTGATATAGAAAAGAAAACCGAATGTATAAAAAATAATCTTGATATTATATCTCAAAAATCCGGAGATGTCTTACTTCTTCCAATAGGTGCAGACCATTTAGGAGTGGAAAGAGATATTAAAAATCAGATTAGAGAAGTAAATGCAAGATTGGAGGATTATCAAATCAGATTAGGTACTCCTTTTGACTATTTTGAGGCAGCTAAAGAAAATTTTGATAAATTTGAATGGAATGATGAATTACTTGATAATTCAAAAACTTTCATTTTACAAGGTTCTTTTTCATCTCACCTTGATATTAAAAAACTTAATACAGAATGCTGTTACAAGCTCCCTTTTGCCGATAAATTACAAAAAACATTTGGTTTAAACTATGATAATCTTATAAAATATGCATATAGATTATTGTTGCAAAACCAAGCACACGATGGCATATATGGTTGTTCAACTGATGATGTTCACAGAGAAAATAAAATTCGTTATAAAAAAATATTACAAATAACACAAACCATTTTTGATGAAGTTCGCTTCAAACTCGGTGGAGGTGTTTTAGGTATGAATGTCGGGGATAAAACATTCTCAGGCATTGTGGAGTTTGAAACAACAGATGAACTTATAGATTTACAATTGCTAAAAACAAGAAAAGGATTTGATAATAATATCTTACAAGATACTCAAAAAATACCTGTAACAGAAGATTATACAGATATTTATACATATCTTGCAGAAGTTAAAGATATGCATACGGGTGAACTTTGTGTATTTGTTCCTAATGATGAAAAAACAGATATTGAACTTACTGATAATTCGATTTCTAATTCTAAAATATCACTTAAAGTTATAGGTAATAATATTATTATAAATAACGACATAACTCTTGAATTTGTTGACTATATGGATAATGGCGACAGTTATAATGAGGGTTTTGTTGAAGGAGATGAAGGTGTAACAGCAGATATAATATCTGTATCAAAGCATATTGATGGTGATTTACGTTCAAGCTTGAAAATAGAAACGTCATTTTTTGATGTAATTGTTTCATTAGACAAAAATTCCGATTATTTGAGGTTTAATATAGATTGGATTAATGATGAAATAAATCATGTTATAAAAGCGGTATTTACGGTTAATGATAAAATTTATAAAACTTATTCTGAAGATTTTAACGAACTCATAGAAAGGAATTTTGAACCTGATTATGATGTAAGAAAAAATCTTCCAAAAACAAAGGGTATTGAGGTAAAAACAAATACGGCACCAATGCAAAGATTTGTATGGGCAAATAATTTTGGTATATTCACTAACGGAATAACACAATATGAGGTGTTTAAAAATACATTATCAATTCCACTTTTAAGAGCAACAGGCATAATTTCTAATCCTAAAAATCCTGCAAGAACAACTCCTGCAGGCCCACCGATTGAAGTTTCCACATTACAGCAATTAGGTGAAAACAGCGTAGAATTTTATGCTTGTGCAGGGGATGTTTCAATTTATGAAAATAATATTGATAATATATTTCCGCAAGTTATTTTTTAGTTATGCGTAAACAAAAGTATTAAGTTTTGTGAAGTGTAAAAACGACACTAGTTCAATAAAACAAGTCTTTTGGTAATAATTTTGCTAAATTATGATTAGTTAATATTGACAAAATAAAAGTATTATGAAATAATATGTTTACACAAAGAGTGTAAATGAAACACTAGATTGTATATACATTTACTTTAGAAAACATATAAACTCCTAAATAATAAACACTAAAAGAGACCATTAGGATGCAGAAAACACACACTCACTACAAGGTGAGTGTTTTTTTTATTTAATTTTATTTTTTGTCAAAAATTCTTTTAATCTGTTTGAGTGAATAATTTTATTAAATCTATCAATGGATATAAGTCCTGTTATTAGCCCTATAAAGACGGCATTGGCTCTATTTTTAGCATGGAGTTTTTTGTATATATTTTTCAATTGAATTTTTATTGTTGAGGTTGTTACGCAGAAAATTTTTGCCATTTCATTATTTTCAAAACCTGCAGCTAATAAATGTAAGTCTTCAAGTTCTCGTTGTGTTAAAACAGATTGTTCATCCATTCTTAAGTCTTCATTGGGTAAAATATCTATATTTCTCATATCGTTATAATACAATTTTTTTTATTTTTATAGAATGATACAAGTGGCTAATAAAATAACATTAAATTGTTATTGAAAATATATATTTTTTTTGATAAATTCAGTAATATGCAAATATAAGCCGATGTAGCTCAGCCGGTAGAGCAACTCATTCGTAATGAGTAGGTCGCAGGTTCGAACCCCGTCATCGGCTTTTATTACTCAAAAAAGAGATTATTATGAAAAATTTTATAATTCTATTTGTTATTTTATTAATTACTACGTTTGGAATTTATTTTATAGACAATTTTTTTTCTTCAAAAATATCAAATTTATCTGATATTCAAAAATTTATTGATGATTTGAAACTCTAAAACATGTAGATATTTTACAAATGGACTGTGTTTTTTATTTTTAAACATGCTAAAAAACATGTTATTTTTCATGTTTTTTTAAAATATTTTTGAAAAA
>CACYOO010000003.1 GCA_902776035.1 uncultured bacterium | reverse complement strand
ACACAGATAAGAGTTTTAACTTATTCAGTTAATAAATAAATTTTCCTTATTTCCTTACTACACACAAATTTTAATCCGGTTATAAACCGGATTTTTTTTTGCAAAAAACCTGTAAGCATAAATACTTACAGGTTTTTTATAAAATATTATGATACAATTATGCTTCTGCAGGAGCTTCTTCTGTTGCTTCTGCACTTTCAGCAGCTTTTTTTGCTTCTTCTTCAGCTTGTTTTTTAGCCAAAGCTTTTTTGGATAACTTAACTGTTTCACTTTTTTTGTAATTTAAAGAACCATCATCATTGCAATTTTTTATTAAATATGCAACGGTTTCAGTAGGTTGAGCACCTTTAGAAATCCAATCTAAAGCAGTTGTTTTATCTAAATACATTACCTTAGTTTTTGAATTATAATGACCTAACTCTTGTATAGGAGCACATTCACGTCTTGTTGTTGAATTTGCAACAATAATTCTGTATGCAGGATTTCTTTTGCAACCAATTCTTTTTAATCTGATTTTTAACATCTTTTTTTCCTTTTATTTTAACTACTCGCATGCGACCAGCCGCAGTTACATGCCGAAAACGAATTTAAAGAGGAAATACTCGTTTCCGAATATATATAATCACAAAATAACTATGTAATCAAGTTGTAAATAAAATTTATACAGAAGCTCCCCCATCAGACAATTTTTTCATTGCATTTTGAGTACCTTCCCCATTTTTTGCAATACGCTGTACAAATTCTATTGCATCGACATCTCGTGCAATTGCCTCTTTTAAAGCCATTATATCATCTGTACTTAATTTTTTTAAATTAAGATTTCCTTTTTCATTAACATATTTTTTGAAATTTTCTTGTGCTTTAGGATCAAATCCCGGCATATCAAACTTGTAAGCATACCATAGATAAAATCTATGCATCATAGCATATTTATCTATATCACCTTCTGCAATTAAGAACATTTCATTTGTTTTAAATGAGAATTTCTTAAATAAAAATAAATTTAATATTAATGCTTTAAAACCTTTTAGCCCTCTTATAAACCCCTGTTCTTCATTTATAAAATCCAAAATCTTTTCCGCATTTTGATGTCTAATAACAGGAGTACCGTTACGTTCGATATACACTAACATTTTTGCAGGCATTTGCTCAAATTTTTTGAGAATTACTTCAAGATTTTTTTCAAGTTTCTTTTTATTTTCGCCTGTTTCTGCTGTAAGATTAAGCGAACAACCTTTTGTTATGACAGTTTTTGACGTAGAATTTTTAAAACTTGCAAAAGTTTTTTGTTGACGTTTTTTTACTAAATGTTCTTGTAACCATAAAACAGATATAACTAATTTTTTAAAAAGCTTGTCCATAAATTTATTTTACTACATGAAACTTACGATTTACAAGTTCATGTTTATCTTCTATATAGTCAAGATTATTATTGAACATTCTCACATTTTTATCATATCTTCTCAAATTTAATATTGCAAATAGTTCTGACGGAATATTTAAAAGAGTAAGTTTTGTTGTTTCCGAAAAATTTTTAATAAATGTAAAAAAGTCCTCAGTAACACTTTCAACTTCTTTTAAATCAAGAGCTATAGGCCTATTGTCAACATCTATTTTGTTAAGTAAAATAGCTAAATTAGCCAGAGATTTAAAATTTAAATCCTTAGTCTTAATGTCAAACACATATTTCTTTTTATCATCCATGATATTTCACCTCTTTCAAAATATATAATATCAGTTTATATAAAATTTTTAACTATAATAAAATATGATTTTGCTAATACTTTAGTTGTAAATATCAATATTTATCATGATATAATATCGAAAGAGATTAGGTATGACAGAACAAAGAACACTTTTTGAAAATGACGAAAATAAACCGCTTGCAGAAAGATTAAGACCGCAAACATTGGATGATTTTGCAGGTCAGGAACATCTGCTTGGAGAGGGTAAAATTCTACGTAAGCTTATTTTAAATGACAATATTTCTTCAATGATATTTTGGGGCCCGCCGGGAGTAGGAAAAACTACCCTTGCTCATATAATTGCCAATCATACTAAATCCGAATTTGTAAATTTTTCAGCAGTAACAGGCGGAATAAAAGCAATAAAAGATGTTATGGAAGAAGCAGAGCAAAAAAGAAAGTTTGGCGGAAAAACTATTGTTTTTGTTGATGAAATACATAGATTTAATAAAGCACAACAAGATGCCTTTCTTCCTTATGTAGAAAAAGGAAGCATTATCTTAATAGGTGCAACAACTGAAAATCCGTCATTTGAAGTTAACAGTGCATTATTATCAAGGTGTAAAGTTTTTGTGCTTCAACAATTGCAGACAGAAAATTTGTTTAAACTTTTAAAGCACGCTCTATCGAGTGAAAAAGGGTTTGGAAATTCAAATATAGACATAAAAGATGAATATATTGAACTAATATGTAATTTTGCAAATGGAGATGCAAGAAATGCTCTTTCAACACTTGAAATGATAGTTCTTAACTCTAATTTTGAAAATAACAAAATTACTGTAACAAAGGAAATTATCGAGCAATGTATTTCAAAAAAATCATTATTATATGATAAAAACGGAGAAGAACATTATAATTTAATATCTGCTCTGCATAAATCCATGAGAAATTCCGATCCCGATGCGGCAGTATATTGGCTTGCACGAATGCTGGAAGCAGGTGAAGACCCGCTTTATGTTGCAAGACGTGTAATAAGGTTTGCAAGTGAAGATATAGGAATTGCTGATACAAGAGCTTTAGAGCTTGCCGTTAGTGCATATCAAGCTTGCCATTACATAGGCATGCCTGAATGTGCAGATGCTTTAGCAGAAGTAGTTATTTATATGTCAATTGTTCCAAAATCAAATGCCATTGATGTGGCTTACAACAGAGCAAAACAAGATGCACTAAATACAATAGCAGA
This sequence comes from uncultured bacterium, assembly GCA_902776035.1. Taxonomy (GTDB): domain Bacteria; phylum Cyanobacteriota; class Vampirovibrionia; order Gastranaerophilales; family Gastranaerophilaceae; genus UBA6984. The sequence continues at coordinate 95,134 of CACYOO010000003.1, read as the reverse complement.
ACCGGTACCTTTAGTAATTAGAAATGCACCGACAAAACTAATGAAAGAATTAAATTATGGAAAAGATTATCAATTTGCCCATAACCACAAAGAGCATTTAACAAATATGCAATGCATGCCTGAAAAGTTAAAAGATAAAGTATATTATACTCCTACTGAAGAAGGTTTAGAAAAAAAATTTAAAGAGCGATTAGAATTTATAAAAAATTGGAAAAAACAACACCAATGATTTTATATAAGTATTATTGTTTAAAAGATTAAATCTTTAACAATTTTTAATGTTTAACCGGCGTAAAAAGTACAAATTTACACAAGTTAGAAATATTCTAAATTCAATATATAAAAATTTAAAATTTAAGATGTAAATAAAAGTAAAGATTTTAAAATAAAATTAGCAAAAAAAATCTTGACCGAATTTATAATAATCGTAAAGAAGGAATAAAATGCAAGGTATATCAAGTAATTATAGTAATACAAATTATCAAGTAAAATCTAATCATTGTTGCTGTGGTGGTGAATGTCATTGTGGAAAAAACAATAACAGTTCTGTACCTAAAATGGGGATTATACCGCCAAAGGATTGGAAACCAAACCCATACGCAGGTCTTGGGCCTGAGTTAAGTCCGGAAGAAAGACTAAAACAGATGAAAACTGATATGATGAAACCAATGTATACATATACAGAAAGAACTGTTGCAATATCTACTCCGGAAGGTACTATAAGTGTTTCAAATGAGCCGGTAAAAAAATCATTTGCTCAAAAGGTAAAAGATTTTGCCAATAATACAGTAAACAAAGTGAAAAACTTTTTTCATAAAATGTTTCATAAAGATTAGTTAGCAAACTTTATTTTACAAAATTATCCCTAATCCTCATCGCTTTTTTGCGGCTGTGGCTTTAGTAATTCTTCATCGAAATAAGGTATATTGTTTTTTACTATAGGTAAAGGCGGGATTTTTCCAATAGAAACAAAATCCTTATCAAAACATTCTCCTTTATCATCACAAACACCTAAAAAGAGTCCTGTTTGTGTATAGTAATATGTTTTATTTAGCCGTTCAACACTTTTCCCCATGCATTGACCGTTTGCATTGTAAAAAAAGTTATTTGGTTTTACGTATTTTTCTCTTGATATAAGTTTTCCGTATTTGTCATAATAAAAGGTTTCTGTACCTTTTTTTACAGTTATATATTCAGGTTTGGTTGTATCTGTAGATTTTATTTCATCTTTTGTTTCAGTTGTATTAGTTGTATTAGTTGTTTCATTTTTTTCACTATTTTCAGAATTCGGCTCACAGTTTGCTGTTATACCCTGTAAAAGTAAAATAAATATTATGTAATAAATAATTTTTTTCATAACCAAAATATAGCATATTAAATATATTTAATGAACTAAATAAAATATATTTCAGTAATTTGATTGAGATTTAATTTAATACAAATATAGATAGATTAAGATACAGGGCAAAACTTATCCACAATAAGTATGGTATTAATAAATATGCAGAAATTTTTGAAATTTTATGAAACTGAAACATAATTATTATTGTAAGTATCCACATTATTATCACTAATAATAGACCGCCCAAAATACTTTTATATGTAAAAAATACCAATCCCCATAACAAATTTGCAGTTAATTGCAATAAAAAATTTATTACAGCATAAGTTTTATTATAAAAACTTTTTGTCATTAAAAATATAACAAACGATAGGAATAAAATAACATACATTACAATCCAAACAGGTGTAAATATTTCATCCGGAGGGGTTAAAAAAGGAAGATTTAGTGAATGATACCAATTTAAATTATTCATCATAATATACATAATGCTTGATAATTTAATCTAAAACATTGCCCGATAGTGTAATTTATAAGATTATTTTTTTAATAAAAATATATTATGATATGAATAATTTGTTTACAAAACCAATAAAAACAGAATATAAAATTCGTAAGGAACGAATTTATCCGATTAACCATAAACATGTTTCAGGAAAAAACATAGTTTATTTAATTGAAAGAGAATTTCACTTATCAAATAATGACGGATTATTATTTGCAAAAGAACTATCTATGAAATATAAATTACCTGTTAAAGTAATTTATAATATAAAAATACATAAAGATGACAGTTTGAACAGGTTTATAAACAGCGAAATATTTTATTTGGAAAAAATAGAAGCAGTAAAAAATAAAGATATAATAAATTATCTTAATTCAATTAATACCGCAGTACTGATTGTTGATTATATACCAAATCGAGATACAAAAAATATTTTCAGAAGCACTAATTTTAAAGTTTATGAAGTTGACGGTCATAATATTATACCGGAGAGATTGTTAATACATAACGGAGAAATTTTCACAAAAGAAAATTTTTGGGACATAATAAACAAATATATAAATTTCTTCACTGATTATCCCAATGAGGAATATAAAAATACATCCGCAATTAAAGCTTTTGAAAAATTCATGACATATCTTGATAGCAACTCTCAATGTTTATTTTTTAAATACCTCAAGTATGGATTTATTTCCATGCGTAAAACAGTTATAGACATACTAAAGTCAAACCTGCCTATAACAATAAAACAAGATTTGTTATATAAAATAATACTACATTTAGAACAGGAAGAAAATTTTAATATATTAGTACAATAATTTAGCTTTGAAGAGCTGTACTACCATTTAAAAAAGCTTCTTCCCCTGCTTCAGTAAGTCGATACTCCGTTGCTGACGGAATGTTTGTATAATTAGGCAAACATTCAATAAGTTTTTGTTCTATTGCTTCTTGTAAAACTTCATGATCTACGGATTCATGTAAATTTTCAACTAATTTTGCATTTACAAGTTTTAATGTAAACCTATCAAGACGTTCAAATTCAGAAAGATAATAAGCCGTAACAATTAAATAATCTAATTTACTTTGTACATTCTTAACCTTTATAACCTTCAAAAATCTCTCGTCCTGTTTTTCTTTTACATTATTTGTTGGAGCGGCCATAGATTTTTTTAATATTGCATCAAAATTATTTTCCAAATCTGCTTCATCCGGCTGAGAAGCTTGTATTTGGTTTATTGTTTCAGGTTTACTTTCGTATAATTCAGAAAGCTCCTTATTAACAGCTTCTTCTTTTGCTACAACCTGTTCAACATTTTGCTTAAATTCAGCTTTTTGAGCTTCTGTTTCTTTTTTTCTTGCCTCAGCTTCCATTTCTGCCTTATATTCTTGTATGATACGTTGAGATTCTTTGTCTATATCAGTTACATTATCCTCATATTCTATTTCAGCAGTTTCAGGTTGCTCCTGTTTTTCATGTTGAATATTTTCTTTATACTCTTGATATTTTTGATTTTCTTGATATTCTTGTTCTTTACGACGTACAGAAAGAGGTATATCCGGTGTAGTTGTTCTTGCTGTTATTTCCTCAGATTTTACCGGAACAAGACCTTTTTCAATTTTTTCCTGGTTATAAGCCCAAACAGATGCACAAGTAACCCATATTTGAAATTGTCTTTCCATGGATTCTTTGTCTGTTGTTATATATTCAAGATTTATATCACCTTTTTTAAACGTGAATGTGTATTTTGACATATCTGTATTTCAGCACTATTTTTTATGTACTGCCTTTCTATTTTTGAAGTAAATCCTCTCTCCATTTATTAAGTTGTTCTTCTACAAATTCCAAATCATCTGATTTAAGCTCTATCTCTATTTCACCTTTTTTCATTTTAAAAACATATTCATGCATGGTTATCTTCTCCTTATATACTCATTAATAATAGTGTATATAAAAACGATAAAATTTCAAAACATATTAATATATTTCTTAAATTTTTGAAACATTTATCTTAAAAAAACATCTATAACAAAATAAATGTGTAATAATATTAGTTGTATACGATAAGGAAATAGTTATGAAAAGTATTTTTAAAAAGATTTTATTATTAGTTATTGCAATGTTTTCATTAACATTTACAAACACGTTATATGCAGATGAATTTAATCCATGTGATTTATATGATACAGTATGGAAGCTTATAAATAACAAGTTTGTAGATAGAACTGATAATGGGCAGGATTGGACAAAGTGGCGTCATAAATATGATGACAAGATAAAAACAAATGAAGATGCATATTTAGCAATAGATACAATGTTAGCAAGCTTAGATGACCCTTATACAAGATTTTTAGATCCTAAAGAATTTGCTGATGAAACAACATCAATAAAGGGTTCTTTGAAAGGTATTGGTACTCAAATAGCAATAAAAGACGGAAAATTAGTTGTTATAGCTCCAATAGAAAATTCACCTGCCGAAAGAGCAGGTATACTTGCAGATGATGAAATACTTGAAATAAACGGTGAAAGTACAAAAGGTATAAGTATAGACAAAGCCGCAGAAAAAATAAGAGGTGAAAAAGGTACTACAGTAAATCTTTTAATAAAAAGAAAAAATGTTGAAGAACCTATAACATTTAATATTGTACGTGATGAAGTAGAAGTAAAAGCAGTATCTGTTAATCCGCCTCAAAAAACTTATATACCAAACAACATTCAATACATAAGATTAAATTCATTTATAAGTAAAAATGCAGGAAGTGAATTTGGAACTATTTTGCAAAAAAATAAATTTAAAGACGGATTTATTATTGATTTACGTTCAAATCCCGGAGGTCTTTTATCAAATGCTATTGTAATCGGAGATATGCTTTTGAGCGGCAATGTGATTGTAAGCACTGTAGATAGAGATGGTTACAAGGATACAGCAAGAGCAAATTGTGCATGTATAACAAACAAACCTATAGTTGTGCTTGTAAATAAAGGTTCAGCATCAGCAAGTGAAATTTTATCCGGTGCATTAAAAGATAACGGCAGAGCAACTATAGTTGGTACTCAAACATTTGGAAAAGGTGTCGTACAAGAAATAAATAAACTGCCTGAGGGTTCAGGAGTGAATATTACAATTCAAAGATATTTAACTCCAAACGGAAACAATATTCATAAAAAAGGTATCACACCTGATGTTATTGTAGAATTAACAGAACAAAATATAAAAGATAAAAACGATGTTCAGTTAAAAAAAGCTATAGAAATTTTAAACCAAAAAATACAAGCATGCAGATAATAAGAAATGCAAAAAGAATGGATTATTTCAAATACCGATACTTCAAAATGCCTTATTAAACGGCTTTTAGAAGTAAGAAACATTACAAAAGAGGATGAAAAAGAATTTTTAAAGCCCCTTTCTGTTGAAATGTTATCTCCAAATTCGTTTACAGATATGGAAAAATCTGTCAAACGACTATCGAAAGCAATAGACACTGGAGAAAAGATAGTAATATACGGTGATTTTGATGCCGATGGAATAACATCAACTTCCATAATGTATAAAACATTGTCTTATTTAAAAGCAAATATTGACTACTATATACCGGATAGAGAAAATGACGGTCATGGTATGAATTCAAAAGCTTTGGTTAAAATAATGACACAAAAAAAGCCAAAAGTTTTAATTACTGTTGATTGCGGAATAAGTAATTATGAAGAAGTTCAGTTTTTAAACAGTTTTGGAATAGATGTTATTATAACAGATCATCATGAAGCCCCTGAAAATTTACCACCGGCATTCGGTATAATTGATGCAAAAGCACCTAATGGGCTTATAGAAAATATTAAAGTAAAACAAATTAAAAGCTTAACATCTCTTGCCGGCTGCGGAGTTGCATTAAAAGTTTCGCAAGCACTTTTATCTTTATATAAACAAGAAGCTTTTATTAATGAATTAATACCTCTTGCTGCTGTTGGAACTATTGCAGATATAGTACCTTTAATTGGAGAAAACAGATACATTGTTGCTAAAGGATTACAACTAATTTCAGAAGGAAAACACTACGGATTATCAAGATTATTAGAACATTCAGGATATAAATCAGGTGAAGATATAAAATCCGATACAATAGCTTTTATCGTTGCACCAAGAATAAATGCAACCGGTCGATTAGATAATGTTGATGTTGCATTAAAACTTTTACTTTCCGATAACAAAACAGAAATTGAAATGGCAGTTCAAACATTGAATGAACTAAACAAAGTTCGTCAAAACTTATGCGATAAAACATTTAAAGAGGCACAAAATATTTACGAGCAGAATAATAATAAAGATACCGAACCTGTTATTGTTGTTGAAGATAAAAATTGGAATGTAGGCATTATAGGAATTGTTGCATCAAGACTTGTAGAAACTTACGGCAAGCCGGCATTTGTAATGACACACAATACAGATAACAATGAATACAGATGTTCTGCAAGAAGTATTAACGGTATAAATATGTTCGAAATTATTACTGAAAATATGGAAATGTTTTTAGCAGGCGGCGGACATGCTATGGCTGGTGGATTTTCATTTGACGGAAACAAAGTTAATTTTGATACAGTTAAAAATACTTTAAATAAGACTGTTAGTGAAATGACCGAAGGAAAAGAACTAAAACCCATTTTAAATATTGATTTAGAATTGGATGAAAAAGATTTAGATATATCAATGGTTGATGAAATTTCAAAATTAGAACCATTTGGAGCAGAAAATCCAAAACCGATTTTTGCCGTAAAAGACTTTGTATTAAAAGAAAAGCGATTAATTGGAGAAAATAAAAATCACCTTCAATTAAAAATAATGGGAAATAATATTATTTATAATTGTGTTTGGTGGTCGCACGATGATATTGATATACCCATAGACAGCAAGATAGATTTAGCATTTTCACCACAAATAAATTCGTTTAACAACACTATATCATTACAACTGATAGTAGAAGATATTCACAGCGATAGCTTTATTAATAAACAAGAAAATCAAGATGATAAAACCATAAAAATTTATGACCACAGAGAAAAAACAGAAATTATAGATAAAGTAAATGACTACGTTAGAACATCAAAACTTGATATTTCAGTGTTTGCAGAATGTCCTGACACCATAAAAAAGCTAAAAGATTATAAATTTTTAAATGAGCGTATTGTAGCACGTGATACGATAAAAAAAACAGACAGTATAATGTTTTTCGATTATCCTGCATCTGATGAAATATCTATTGCAATACTTCAAAAAACAAAACCCCATCACATTCATTTAATGCCATGTAAAAATAATATAATTGATGAAAGAAAATTTTTAAAAACAATAGCCGGAATGATAAAATTTGCTTGCAACAACAAAGACGGTATATTTGATATTGAAAAAAGTGCTGTATTTTTAGGTGTTACAAACGATTGTATTGAAAATATTCTGCAAATTTTTGAAGAATGTGAAATGATTAATCTTGAAAAACAAAATGAACAATCAATAAAAATAAATTTCATAAAAAGTATAGAACTTTCTAATATTTTATCGGATGAACAATATTCTGATTTTAGAGCAAAATTAACAGATATATCCAATTACAAGAATAATTTTACAATTTCATTATAAATTGAAATGTTAATATTTTGTTTATTTTTTAAAGATTTCCTAAAAACTATATTAATATGTTAATGCATAAAGAGAAAATAGTATTAATATAAATAAGGAAAGGCAAAAAAATGGCAAAGACAATTGGTATTGACTTAGGAACAACAAACTCCGTTGTAGCCGTTATGGAAGGTGGTAAACCAACCGTAATTGCAAATTCAGAAGGTATGCGAACAACCCCTTCTATTGTAGGATTTTCAAAAACAGGTGAACGACTTGTAGGGCAATTGGCAAAACGTCAGGCAATATTAAACCCTGATAAAACAATTGCATCAATCAAAAGACACATGGGAGAAGATTATAAAAAGAATATTGACGGCAAAGATTATACACCTCAAGAAATATCAGCAATGATATTAAGAAAATTAGCAGATGATGCATCAAGCTATTTGGGAGAAAAAGTTACATCTGCCGTAATTACAGTACCTGCATATTTCAACGATGCACAACGTCAAGCAACAAAAGATGCCGGTAAAATAGCCGGCTTGGACGTACTTCGTATTGTAAACGAACCAACAGCAGCCGCTTTAGCATACGGACTTGAAAAAGAAAAAAGTGAAAAAGTTTTAGTATTCGACTTAGGTGGTGGTACATTTGATGTTTCAATATTGGAAATAGGCGATGGCGTACATGAAGTTTTATCTACATCAGGTGATACTCACTTAGGTGGTGATGATTTTGATGAAAAGGTAATGGAATGGATATGTTCAGAATTCCAAAAAACTGAAGGTATTGATTTAAGAAATGATAAACAAGCTATGCAGCGTATTAAAGAAGCTGCTGAAAAAGCAAAATGTGAATTGTCATCAGTATTTGAAACAAATATCAATTTACCTTTCATTACAGCAGATGCCAATGGTCCAAAACACTTGGATATGCAATTAACAAGAGCTAAATTTGAAGATTTATGCCACGATTTGTTAGAAAGATGTAAAAAACCGGTAGAACAAGCTATTAACGATGCACACATTTCAAAATCAGATATTAATGAAGTTGTATTAGTAGGTGGTTCAAGCCGTATCCCATCTGTTCAACAATTAGTAAAATCTTATACAGGAAAAGAACCAAACCAATCAGTAAACCCTGATGAAGTAGTTGCAGTAGGTGCAGCAATTCAAGCAGGTGTACTTGCAGGTGAAGTTAAAGATATTGTATTGTTGGATGTTACTCCGTTAACACTTGGTATTGAAACATTAGGTGGTGTAATGACAGCATTAGTACCAAGAAACACTACAATCCCTGTTTCAAAATCACAAGTATTTTCAACAGCAGAAAATAATCAAACTGCAGTTGATATTCAAGTTCTTCAAGGTGAAAGACCAATGGCTAAGGATAATAAATCTTTAGGTATGTTTCGTTTAGAAGGTATTGCTCCTGCTATGAGAGGTATTCCACAAATTGAAGTTACATTTGATATAGATGCTAATGGTATTGTTAATGTTTCAGCCAAGGATAAAGCAACAAATAAAGAACAAAAAATAACAATAACAAATTCTTCTAACCTTTCTGATGAAGATATCGATAAAATGGTTAAAGAAGCTGAGGCAAACGCAGCAGAAGATAAAAAGAAAAAAGAAGAAGCAGAAGTTAAAAATAATGCAAATTCATTAATTGCCTCTGCCGAAAGAATTAAAAAAGACTTTGAAGGCAAGATTGCAAAAGACGATGAAACTAAATTAGATGAACAAAAAGATGCATTAAAGAAAGCATTGGATGAAAATAAATCAGCCGATGAATTAAAGAAAATGTCAGAAGATTTACAACAAACAATGTTTAGTATTTCACAAAAAGCTTATGAAGCAGTTCAAAAAGATGAATCTGCAAATTCCGGCTCAAGTGAATCTGCAAGTTCATCTGAAAATGAAACATCAAATGACAACAAAAATGATGACGATGTCATAGATGCAGAATACACAAAGGAATAATTAAATAACATTATTTCAAATAAAAATAAAAACGACTCAACAAATAAGTTAAGTCGTTTTTATTTTGTTAACATATCTTAATCAAATATTAAAGATTTTACAATAAATGTCGATAACATGTTTGTGATTAGTAAAAATGTGTGGAGTGATTATGGCATTTGCAACAACAAATAATATAGGAAATGGAAGCGGTATGCCGTTTGGCGGAATAACAAGCGGTGGAGTTATATTCGGAGGTTCCGGTTCAGGTTATCAAAATTCAAGTTATTATAACAGTCCTGAACATTCAGCTAATATAATGGAAAAACTTCAAGAAAGCACTGTTGGTTTAGGTAATGTTCCGACAGGTTCTTTTGCGGATAATAACGGAGATGACGGTAACGGTGCAAACTTAATGTTTTTTGGTTAGAAAATTATCAGATTGTTTATATATAATAACTGATACATAAAAATATTTAATTTTAAAAACACAATGAAAAATTTCATTGTGTTTTTAACGTTTCTAGTTCTTTATCAATAAGTTTTATACGTTCACTGGTTTTACACATTATGTTATCATATTTGTTGCTTAGTGCATAAATTTTTTCTTGTAATTTTTTTCTTTCTTCAACATCCTGCATACTATAATATTGGTTTATAAGTTCTTTTTTCTCTTTTTTATAATATTCGTTCATTTTTTGAGTTTGTGTTTGTATTGCATGTTTTTCTTTTTCTAACTGTTCTATTTTTTTCAATTTGCCGTCTTCAGGAATTACTGATGTTTGCAGCTTTTCTTTTAGTCTATTCAAATTTCTTGTGTATATATCTTTGCCTTCATTCCATATTTTGATAACTTCTTGAGGTAAATTTTCGCAAGCAAGTATATTATTTATTAATTCTATTGCTCTTTCATCATCCTTTATACATTGTTCAAGTGTTCTATCTTTACTTACCTTGAAATTATTATATTCGTTAACCGCCTCATTATATTTTGAATATATATCATTATTTTTATTTTGATTTTTTTCAATATTTCTTATTTCATTAATTATTATTTTTCGCCTGTTTATACAAAAGTTTTTTGCATTTTCAGGAATATCATCGCAAGAAAGCATTCTGTCAATATTTTGTATAGAATGCCTTTTTTCTTCGATAGTTTGCACTGTAAGATTTCCATGCCTGAATTTTTCAATCCAATCTCCCAAGTCATGGCATACATCTCTAAAGCTTTCTTTTACATTTGCATATGACGACATAGTATTTATGATGTTTACATTAGCTTTTTCAGCTTCTTTCATCCTTTTGTCAAAATCCGCTTTAGACTCATATTTTAGAAGTTTAATTTTTGAACCGACAAAATCCTTTTTTTTAATTTCAGCAGACAATTTTTTGTATTCGGCTTCAAAATCTTTTAATTTACCTGAGTAATGAAACATTATTGCTTTATACTTTTCTATTTCTTCTTTTATTTTTGTACCGCTTAATGACTTTTGTGAAGTGTATTCCAAAATCCTATAATTATTTATATTTGCAATACATTTATTCAATTCTTCCGCAACGACATCATAAGTTCTATACTCTCCACCGGTAACCGGTTTTAGAGGATTTCCCTGTACGTGAGTTTTTTTGCTGTCATCTTGATTTTCTTTTTCATCTTTTTTATTTTTTTCATTATCATCATTATCTTCACTATTATTTTGAAATTCGTATTTTTCCAAATTATTGTTTATATTGGTGTTAAGAAAAAATGGATTTGACATGCCGTTATCTCCTAAAAAGTTACGGATTTATAATACTATTTACGGCATCTATATAAAAAAAATTTAAAATATTACAAAATATAATACTTAAACACTATAAAAAAATTATTTATATACAAAATTCTTTGCAATCAAATATCTTTGTGATAATATTCTATTGGATATACAGTTTGATAGGTCAAACCTAGTTCACAGATGAATGAAATTGTTTATCCCGTAGTAAACCACATAATAAAAAGGAGAAAAACATGTCAGTAGCATCAATGATTGAATTACTTGACGCAGGTGTACACTTTGGACACCAAACACAAAAATGGAATCCGAAAATGAAACAATATATTTTCGGAGCAAGAAACGGTATTTATGTAATCGATTTACGTAAAACTACAGAATTATTAGATTCTGCTTATGAAATAGTAAGAGATTTTGCAGCAAAAGGTAAAAACGTATTATTTGTAGGAACAAAGAAACAAGCTGCAGAAGTTGTAGCACAAGAAGCAACCAGAGCAGGAGCTTATTATGTTAACAGAAGATGGTTAGGCGGAATGATGACTAACTTTGAAACAATAAAAACTCGTGTTAACAAGCTTAAAGAATATGAAAACTTTATTGAAAGCGGTCAAATAGAAAAATTACCTAAAAAAGAACAAGCTCAAATCAATAAACAAGTAGCAAAATTAAGTAAAACATTAGGCGGAATAAAAGATATGAGAGGTTTACCGGATATTTTATTTATAGTAGACCAAGAAAAAGAAAACATAGCAATTTTAGAAGCTAAAAAATTGGGTATACCTGTAGTATGTTTGGCTGATACAAATGCTAATCCTGATAATATAGATTATATTATTCCCGGTAATGATGATGCTATTCGTTCAGTACAATTAATTGCATCAAAACTTGCAGATGCAGTATTGGAAGGTAAAGAATTAAAGGCAAATAAAGCTGCTGACAGTGCAAAAGTTGAAAGCATAAAAGCGGAAGATGCCGGTGTTACAGTTGAAGAAGCAAAAGAAGAAACAGTTGAAGCTTAATTAATGGAGGAAAACTAATAATGAATATAACAGCTGCTATGGTTAAGGAATTAAGAGATAAAACCGGTGCAGGCATGATGGACTGCAAAAAAGCATTAACAGAAGCAGAAGGTGATATGGAAAAAGCCGTTGAGGCATTAAGACAAAAAGGTATTGCATCTGCAGAAAAGAAAATGGGAAGAATTGCAGCAGAAGGTCTTGTTGCATCCTATGTTGATGATAAAGTAGGTGCAATGGTTGAAGTAAATTGCGAAACAGACTTTGTTGCTAAAAACGAAGAATTTAAAGAATTTACTAAAAATATGGCAGAAATGATTGCAACAGCAAAGCCAAAAGATGTTGATGAATTATTAACAATGACTTGCCCTAAATGTGGCAAAGTAGTTGCAGATATTGTAAAAGAAAAAATTGCATCTATCGGTGAAAAAATCACAATCAGAAGATTTGTAGTAATGGAAGGAAACAATGCTACATATATACATAACGGTAAAATAGGTGTTTTACTCAATACCGATAAAAAAGATGATGTTTTAACAAAAGATTTGTGCTTACACATTGCATCATCAGCACCTGAATTTGTACAAAGCAGTGATATTCCTGCTGAAGTAAGAGAAGAAGAAAAACGTATTGAAATGGGTAAAGAAGATTTACAAAACAAACCTGAAAACATCAGAGAAAAAATTGTTGAAGGAAGACTTCATAAAATTTTAGCTCAAAAATGTTTATTAGAACAACCATTTGTAAAAGACCCTAATACAACAGTAGCTCAATTACTTGAAGGTAAATTGACTGTTAACAAATTTGTACGTTATACTCTTGGTGAAGGTCTTGAAAAACGTAATGAAAACTTTGCTGATGAAGTTATGAAACAAATTGGCGGTTAAAATTTAGATAATAAATAAAAAAATCGTCAGTAAAAAATAAAACTGACGATTTTTTTTATTAAGATTATATATAAAACAGATATATTAAATTAAATATGTTATAATTTGGATATTACAGGTTTAGATATGGAAAAAAAGTATATATATTTTGTTGATGTTACAAACAGAGATGGTGTTCAGACCTCACGATTAGGACTTGCTAAATTGCAAAAAACAATTATTAATCTAATGCTTGATAATGTTGGTATCACGCAATCAGAATTTGGCTTTCCTACAACAAAACACGAGATAAATTATCTAAACGGAAACCTTGAACTTGTAGATAGGGGTGTTATAACAAAAACAAAACTTTCCGGCTGGATGAGAGGTATTGAAGAAGATGTTATATTATCATTTCAAAATGTACCTCGCCTTCAAAATGTAAATTTGTCTGTTTCAACATCTGACCAAATGATACAAGGTAAATTCAACGGTAAAAAAACTAAAGAAGATATTCTAAAATCAACTGTAAAAGCCGTAGATACAGCAAAATCATGTGGAGCTGTATCAATAGGAGTAAATGCAGAAGATGCATCAAGAAGTGATATAAATTACCTTATTGAAATTGCACAAGAAGTAAAAAAACACGGTGCAAGAACATTCAGATATTGTGATACATTGGGTTATGATGATCCTCAGAGTGCTTATGATAGAATTTATAAAATAGCAACAGAAACAAAAATGGATATTGAACTTCATTTTCACAATGATTTAGGCATGGCAGCCGGTAATTCAATTATGGGAGCAAAAGCTGCAATTGATGCAGGAGTAAATGCATATATAAATACTGCAATTAACGGAATGGGAGAAAGAGCAGGAAATGCCGATTTAATCTCCTGCCTTTTAGGAGTATTAAAATCAAGTGGAATGCATAATAAATATGAAATTGATCCTAACATTGATTTATCAAAAACCTGGAAGCTTGCAAAATATACATCTTACGCATTTAATGTTCCTATACCTATTAATCAGCCGGCAACAGGAGCAAATGCGTTTGCACATGAATCAGGTATACATGCCGACGGTGCATTAAAAGACCGCTTAAACTATGAACTTTATAACTATGAAGAATTAGGACGAGGTGAGCCGGAAATTGTTGAAACAGGCAGAATGATTACAACAGGTGAATATGGTGGAATAAAGGGCTTTAGAAACGTATATGAAAAAATGGAAATAGAGTTTCAAGACGAAAATGAAGCAAGAAACATATTAGAACTTGCAAGATATGCAAATGTTCATACACAAAAACCATTAACTCAAAGTGAACTAAAATTCATATACTATTATCCTGATATAGCTGCAAAAATAATGACGGTAACACCGTACTATATGCCGACAGGAAGTTTAAAACAAAGAATTGACCAGAATTTTGTAACACAACCTCACTTATTTGTATAGGAGAAAAAAATGGGACAAACGATTGCGGAAAAAATATTATCTGCGCATGCAGACAGACAGGTAAAGCCGGGAGAATTAATAATATCGAATATTGATGCGGTTATGGTTCAAGACGGAACAGGGCCTTTAGCAATTAATGAATTTGAAAAATTAAATAAATCAAAACTGTTCAACCCTGAAAGAACAATATTATTTATAGACCATGCAGCACCAAGTCCTGTAAAAGAACTTTCAAATTCACATATAGTATTAAGAGAATTTGCAAAAAAATATGGTGCAGTATTATCAGAAATAGGTGAAGGAGTTTGTCATCAAAGATTAGTAGAATCATTTGTAAATCCGGGAGAAGTTTTACTCGGAGCAGACTCTCACACTTGTACATCAGGAGCGCTAGGTGCATTTGCAACAGGCGTTGGTTCAACAGATATTGCAGTTGTTATGGCACTTGGTAAAACTTGGTTAAAAGTTCCTGCAACATACAAAATAGTTTTAAACGGTAAATTTTCAAAAGGTGTTTATGCGAAAGATTTAATTCTTTATTTAATAGGACTAATAGGAGCGGATGGTGCTACATATAAGGCACTTGAATTTTCTGGAGATGGTGCTGAAAATTTATCAATGTCAGAAAGATTTACAATATCTAATATGGCTGTAGAAGCAGGTGCAAAAGCCGGATTATTTGAAACAGATGAAAAAACTTTTGAATACTTGAAAGAAAAAGGCAGAGGAGAATTATTTAAAGAAATTAAAGCCGATAAAGATGCATCCTACGAAAGAGTTATAAACATTGATTTGAGTGAAATAAAACCAATGATTTCATGCCCGCATACCGTTGATAACACAAAAGAAATAGATAAAATGGATAAGGTTGAAATTAATCAGGTATATATCGGAACTTGTACAAATGGAAGAATAGAAGATTTACGAGTTGCAAGTAATATATTAAAAGGTAAAAAAGTAAAAGATGGTGTACGTCTTTTAGTTGCACCTGCATCAAGACAGGTATTTTTACAAGCATTAGAAGAAGGTTTAATAACAACATTGGTAGAATCAGGTGCATCAATAGTAACATCCGGCTGTGGAGCTTGTGTAGGAGTTCATGCAGGAATACTCGGAGATGGAGAAGTTTGTCTTTCTACTCAAAATAGAAATTTTCAAGGCAGAATGGGAAACAGTAAGGGATTTATATACATTTCATCTCCTGCAACTGCAGCTTATAGTGCAATAAAAGGTTATATATCTGATGTAAGGGAGGTATTATAATGCAATTACACGGAAAAGCATTTAAATTTGGAGATAACATTTCAACAGACCATATAGCACCCGGAAGATTATTTTATTTACGTTCAAACCTTCCTGAACTTGCAAAACATGTACTTGAAGATGCGGATGCAGAATTTGCATCTAAAGTTCAAAAAGGTGATTTTGTTGTAGCAGGCAATAATTTTGGATTAGGTTCTTCCAGAGAACATGCACCTAAAATAATAAAAATGTCAGGTGTCGGAGCAGTTTTGGCAAAAAGCTTTGCAAGAATATTTTATCGTAATGCTATAAATATCGGTCTGTTACTGATAGAGTGTGATACAGACAAAATCAAGGCAAATGACGAACTTGAAATTGATATTAAACAAGGTTTTATAAAAGATATAACACAAAATTTTGAAATTCCTATTACACCATTACCGGATGTTATGATTAAACTTTTAAATGAGGGTGGCTTAATAGAACATATAAAACTTCATGGTGATTTTGATTTGGTATAGGAGATAAAATGCGTACAGTTACATTAATTCCGGGAGATGGAATAGGTCCTGAAATAACAGAATCCGTTGTAAAAATTTTAAAATCAGCAGGTGCTGAAATAGAATGGGATATTCAGACAGCAGGTGCTGATGTTGTTGAAGCAGAAGGAAAACCACTTCCTGATAGAGTGATAACATCAATAAAACATAACAAAGTTGCTTTGAAAGCCCCTGTTACAACCCCCATAGGAAAAGGATTCAGAAGTGTAAATGTTCAATTAAGAAAAGAACTCGATTTGTATGCTAATCTACGTCCCTGCAAAAATATTAACGGAATAAAAACCAGATTTGATAACGTAAATTTAGTTATAGTAAGAGAAAATACAGAAGACTTATACGCAGGTATTGAAAGAAAAATAGACGAAGATAAATATGAGGCAATAAAAGTAATTACAAGAAATGCCTCAATGAGAATAAATGAATTTGCTTTTGAATATGCTCAAAAGAATAATAGAAAAGAAGTAACTGCTGTATCAAAAGCTAATATATGTAAATTAACTGACGGTTTATTTTTAGAATGTGCAAGAAAAGTTGCTGAAAAATATCCAAACATAAAATATAAAGAAATTCTTGTAGATAATTTATGTATGCAATTAGTTCAAAATCCGGAAAACTTTGATGTTTTAGTTTTACCTAATCTTTACGGAGATATAGTGTCTGATTTATGTGCCGGCTTGATAGGCGGTTTAGGAGTAGCTCAAGGTGCAAACATAGGTTATGACATTGCTGTTTTTGAACCTGTACATGGCAGTGCTCCTGATATAAAAGGACAAAACAAAGCAAATCCTACGGCACTATTACTTTCTGCAATAGAAATGCTTAAATACATAAACCAAAACGATGTCGCACTAAAAATTGAAAATGCACTTTATAAAACAATAGAAGCACACACACACCTTACATGCGATTTAGGCGGAACATCAACAACAGATGAATTTACCAATGCAATAATAAATAATTTAAATATTCATTAAACTATAAACTATTGTTCAGACTTTTCATTGCATACTCAATACACTGAACAATAAATTCATTTCTGCTAATATCTGTTTTAGCGGACTGCTCATCTATCAATTTTAGTAAATCATTATCAATTCTTATACTAATAACACTCTTTTCTGGTTTAATCGGTTTAAAATTATTCATTATATAAAACACCTTTTCTTACATTATATTTAATATAAGATGTTAAATATATATTCAAATAACGAATACAATATGTATTTTATTTTAGAATACATTATTGTATATTAATATTAAAACGAAAAAATTTGTATATAGTAAACTTAAAAAGTTATGTTTTTGAACATCAATGATTAAGTTATGTAACAAAAAATTATACGTTTTATAAAAGGCAAATATATAAAACATTTTTAGTTGCTATGTAATAAAATAAAATTTATAAGAATATTAAATAATTTTATTTTTATAGGGGTAGGAAAATGAGAAATATCGAAAATTTATTAACAAACAGAGAAAAAGATGTTTTGGAACTTTTACTTAACGGAAAAACAAATACGCAGATAGCAAAAAAATTAACTTTAAGTACACATACCGTAAAATATTATGTAAGCTCTATTTTGTTTAAATTAAAAGTAAAAACAAGAGTTGCAGCAGCCGTTGTTGCAACAAAATACAAAATGCAGCAAACTGTTTTAAATAAAAAATAAGGATACTATGTAAAATTAATATAACTTATAAAAGTGTTATTAAAAATAAATCTTGTGGTACTATCATGTTATGACTAGTGCAATGAGTACAGATTTAAACAGTTCAATAAACAGCTTACTGACAATGGGTACAACAACCTCACTTGCTAAAAATACAGTAAGTGCGTATTTAGAATCCGGAGGTAATCCTGATTCTGCTGTTTCTGCTATTTTATCAGGCGATACATCATCATTAGAAAAAACATCAGATGTATCAAAAGCTGCTTCATCCGCATCTGTACTATCAACAAAAGAAGATTATGATTATGTGGAAGAAATGGATTATGATGAAGACGGAGAAATTACCATTTCTGAAAAATTACGTTATTATGCAGAGCAAATATCTGATAAAATAAAAGAAGCTAATAAAACAAATATAAATACTCAAACAAACGGTATAAGTAATAAACTTACACAAGCTGATTATCAAAAAGTAGGTATGGGTGATTATTATACTGCACAAACTGCATTACAGATGTCAAAAGCATTATCTTCATACACTTACAATATTTTAGATGTAAATATTAATACATTTAAAATTAATGTTTAATAATTACCTTAAACATAGTCATACTAATCTATAGCGAAGTATCTCCATTTTTGACATTCTTCAAACTAAATATATCCGAATGAGTGTAATTTAAATAGTTTTACTCTTACTATAGTGTTTTATGCTGCTCATAGAATACATCAAATTCATCATTTAATATCGCATTGCGAGCCGATTTAACAAAATTAAGTAAAAAGCTTATGTTATGAATAGACATAAGTGTCAATGCGGTTGATTCATTACATCTGAACAGATGTCTGATATATGCTCTTGAATGATTTTTACAAGCATAACAATCACAATTTTCATCTAAAGGTTTTGCATCTTCTTTAAATTGAGCATTTTTAATATTTTTCTTACCTTCTTTCGTAAAGAAAGAACCATGCCTTGCGTTTCTTGTAGGGAGAACACAATCAAACATGTCTACTCCGAATTTTATACCGTCTAATAAATCTATAGGTGTTCCTACACCCATTAAGTATCTTGGTTTATTTTCAGGTAAAAGCGGTGCTGTTAATTCTGTAAAATGGTCTTTCAATTCTTTTGGTTCACCTACACTAACACCGCCTATTGCATAACCTACAGCATCATAAGAGGATATAACCTTTGCACTTTCACGTCTTAAATCATCAAAAAATGCACCTTGAACGATTGGAAAAAGGGCTTGTCTTGGATTTTGATGTGCCTTAAAACATCTTTCCAGCCATCGGTGAGTCTGTTCCATTGCCTTTTTTGCTTCATCATAAGTACAAGGATATGGAGAACATACATCAAATGCCATTATTATATCTGCGCCGATATTTTCTTGTATTTGCATAGATACTTCAGGAGAAATAAAATGAGTTGAACCATCCAAAGGATTACGGAAAGACACACCCTCATCGTCAATTTTTCTTAAATCGGCAAGAGAAAAAATCTGAAATCCACCTGAATCTGTCAAAACAGGTTTATGCCAATTCATCCAGCTGTGAATACCACCAAATTTTTTGATAATTTCCGAATCTGCTTTCAAATGTAAATGATAAGAATTAGCAAGAATAATTTTTGCATCTGTTCTTTCAATATCTGCTTTGGTTAAGGTTTTTACAGCAGAATTTGTACCGACAGGCATAAATATAGGTGTGGGTATATCTCCATGCGGAGTGTGTAAAACACCTGCTCTTGCACCTGTTTTTTTACAAACATGAACTAAATCATAACTAAAATATTTATTTGGATTGTTCATCAATTATTAATTCCATCATAGTTTTCCAATTAGGACAAATTTCTTCCGGTTTAAAATATATGCCGATTTCTCTTTCCGCACTTTGAACAGAATCAGAACCATGAACAGAATTTGTACTCATTAACGGACTAAAATCCGCTCTTATTGTTCCAACATCTGCATTTTGAGGATTTGTTGCACCCATAATATGTCTTACTTCATTAACTGCATCTATTCCTTCTACAACCATAGCTATAATAGGAGCTGATGTAATGAATTTAACTAATGACGGATAAAAAGGTTTACCTATATGTTCTTCATAGTGTTTAGCTGCAATTTCAGGAGTTACATGTATCATCTTCATTCCGATAATTTTAAATCCTTTTTCTTCAAATCTTGTAACTATTTTTCCAATCAAGCCCCTTTGTACAGCATCCGGCTTTATTGCAACAAATGTTCTCTCAATATTCATAACTTTTCCTTTCGATTAAAAACTAAAACTTAATAATATTAGAACACAAACAATTTCTTTTGTAAATTTTTGTAAAAAAGAAATTATAATTTTAATATTAATTAGCAAAAAAACTTTTGAGCGTTTTTCATGCTATAGTAAAAATACGGTAACTACATAAAAGGGAATTAGATAATATGTCAAACATGCAAATCCAAAAAATGTCTGCTGTAAAAGCAACAACATTAAACAAAACAGAAAAGAAAGCACCTGTACAAAAACAAGCACCTGATAAATTTGAAAAATCAGAATTTAATTTAAGTTCAGCAATGACAACGCTGCAAAATGCTAAATTTAATGGTAAAAATCCTAAATTTAAAGAAAAAGATTTAAAAAACCTTAAGCAGATATTGACAGATGCACCTGAAAAATGGTCATCAATAAAAACAATGGCAGAAAAATCTTATGTTCCAGCAAAAACAATTACCGGACTTGCTGCAAAGAAGAATGATGTATTAAAGGCAATGGTACCTTTTGCAACAGAAGCTGTTGAAGGTAAAAACAATACTCAAAAGGCAAAATATAAAACAGATGCCTTGATGCTTTTAGCAGATAATGCAAGTGCAGAACAAATAAATAATGCTAAACCGCTTATAAAAACAAGTATATCCGGAGAAAATATTGCATTAATGGCACTTACACCATCACTAGACGGCAAACTTGATAAAGCTGCATCAAAAATCTTGGATATGGAACATGCTATGAGCGGTAAATTAAAACAAGTTGTATTCAATGGTGATGCATACGATACAAAAGCATTTACAATTCAAGCAGCAGGAAAAGACGGACAAGTTAATACTGAACTTTTAGATAAAGATTTAAACAGACGTGCTATTGAAAATATGTCTTTATATCAATCAGGCGGAACTGTTTATCAAATAAAGAAAGTTCATGATGTTAAAAATAATACAACATCAAAAGTAAGATTAGAAGTTGACGATCAAGGTTATCCGACAGTTACACATGAAGTAAGAGTAATCAAGGATAAAAACGGAAATGTAAAAAGAAAAGAATACACTGCTCCATCAGAAGTAAACGGTATTTTTGATATAGTAAGTGTTGATGCTAAGGGTAACAAAACACAAATTAGTGAAGGTCATTATGACAAAAAAACAGGTATAACTACTGTTAAAAAGAACATGGAATCCTTAGACGGGACAAAAACTATTTATTCTTATGAAGATGATCCACAAGGTAACAGAATTTCTGAATACAAAATTGTAGATAAAAAAGGAAATGTACTTTTAGAAAAAAATAGTACATTTGAAGTTGTAGATGAAAACCATTTTATATCTACAAGAAATGATGATAAATATGATATAACAGTAGATGATCATAACATAAATGTTAAAGACATGAATAATCCTGACAGAAAAGCAGTTATTTCTATAGATAAGAGCATAAAAGGCAATAAACAAGAAATAATGAAATCACTAAAGGCAATGCCTGGTGAAGAATTATTTAAAGTAGCAGAATCTACTAGAAAGCTTGTTGGTTCAAAAGACGTACTTGAATCATATTATGATCCGGGTGATAAATCTATTCATTCAGGAAGTAATTTATTCGTAATACTTCACGAGTTAGGACATGCCAGAGATTTCAGAGATGTTGACGGTACAAATGATGAAACATACGTTGACACATTGGATATGTCATTATCAGAAGACGAAGAAATACAAAAAGTTTATGATGAAGAAAGAAATGCATTTAATAAAGCATTTCCTGACACCCAAAGAGATCATATTGACTACTTTATCAACAAAGTAACTCATTATGGCGGAGAACTTGGCGGATTAGGTGAAACTATTGCAGAAAGTAATGCATTGTTAAATACACCTAAGACACATGAAGTGCTTGCTATTCGTTCTCAATACTTGCAACAGTACTTCCCTAAAACAATTGCAATGCTTGACCAAAAACTGAACGAAACTTTGTCATAAAAATTTCTTAAAGTAAAAAATTAAAATCTAAAGTAGGTGCAGCACATGGATATGCAAATAAATAAAGCCACATCTGTCAGAGCAATATCTTTACAAAAAGCAGGAAAAGCTATTCGTAAAGAGCAAGTTTCTGATGGATTTAAAAAGGCAGAGTTTAATATGAGTGCTGCACTAACTACTTTACAAGAATTAAAAGATGTAAATGGTAAAGATAAATTTAAAGAAGATGATATAAAATTATTTAAGTATGTACTTACGGAAAATCCTGAAAAATGGAATTCAATAAAAACTTTGGCAAGCAAGGATTACATTGAAGGTGAAACAGTTACACAATTATCTATTATGGAAGCTGATACCTTAGAAGCATTAGTTCCGTTTGCAACGGCATCAAAGAAAAATGAAAATAATAAAACAATAGCAAAATATTCGCCAAGAGCATTAATGGGTTTAGCATTTGCGGCAAGTGATGCTAAGCAGATAAAACAAGCACAAGTTTTGGTACAAACTAATTTATCCGGTGAAAATATTGCAGCTTTAGTTTTAAAACCTGAATTAAATAATAAATTTGATAAAATAGCTAATAAAGTTTTAGATATGGAAAAAGTTGCAGGTGAAAATTTAAAAAAAATTTCTTTTTTACCAGACAACTATGATAAATCTGCATATACAATTGAAGCGATTACAAAAGATAACCATATAAAGACAGAACTTTTAGATAAAAATTTAAAAAGACGTGCTATTGAAGAACTTTCAATGCAAAAAAAAGATGGTAAAATATATCAATCAAAGAAAACTTTAGATGTTGAAAATAACACTAGTTCAAAAGTAAGACGATATATTAGTCCTGAAGGTATGCCTATAACTACTCATGAAGTAAGAGTTATAAAGGATAAACTAGGCAATATAAAAAGACGTGAATACACTGCACCGTCAGAAATAAAAGGGGTGCTTGATTCATTTTATGTTGATGTTCAAGGAAATAAAGTTCAAGTAAGTGAGGGACATTACGATAAAAAAACAGGCATAACTAATGTCAAAAAGAACATGGAATCTTTAGACGGAACAAAAACAATATATTTATACGAAGACGATCCTCAAGGAAACAGAATTTCCGAATACAAAATTGTTGATAAAAATGGAAATGTTTTATTAAATAAGAATAGCACATTTGAGGTTATAGACGAAAATCACTTTGTTTCTACTTGTAATGATGATAAGTATGATATAACTGTAGACGAGCATAACATAAGTGTTCAAAACATGAAAAATCCTGACAGAAAAGCTGTCATATCAATTGATAAATCAATTGAAGGTGATAAAACAGCAATACTTAAATCATTAAAATCCATGCCTGGAGAAGAACTTTTTAAAGTAGCAGAATCTACTAAAAAACTTGTAGGAAATGATGATGTTTTATCATCATATTACATGCCTCAAGATAAGTCTATTCATTCAGGAAGTGATTTATTTGTAATACTTCACGAACTTGGTCATGCAAGAGATATGAATAAGATAGATACATCTTCAGATGAAGCAGTTCTAAAAACAATGAGTGAAACCATTAGAGAATCCTCCGATGTTAAAAAGACCTTTGAAGAAGAAAAAACCGCATTTACAAAAGCATTTCCTGAAGCTCAGCGTGAACATATAGATTATTTTATCAATTCGGTAACACATTATGCAGGTGAAACAGGCGGACTTGGCGAAACAATTGCAGAAAGTAATGCTCTTTTAACTACGCCTAAATCACATGAAATACTTGCAATGCGTTCACAATATCTGCAACAGTATTTTCCAAAGACAATAGCTCTTATGGCTGAAAAATTAAGTGTATAATATAAAAACAAAAATTTAACAATAAAAAAATGTAATACCCAAATAGGTATTGCATTTTTTTATTTATGATATTGAATGTAAAAAAGGAGAAATTATGGAAGAAAATAACAATGTACTAAAATACGTATTAATTTTTATTGCAACAATAATAGGAGCTTTTTTGGCATTTTATTTTGTTGCGGATATTACTCTAAAAACAATGCTTAGTCCTGATTATCACATGCGCAGAGCAGAAAAAATGATGCGTCAAATGGATAGACAATTTGACCGTGATTTAAATAACAATATTATGGTAATAAGTAAATCAATTAAAAATCCTGTAGAAATAGAAGAAAATGATACAGGTTACAAGGTTACAATATCATTAAAATCATTTAGTAACAATTCAAAAAATATAAAAATAGATGTTGATGATGATAACATTTTAAAAATAGAAGGTTCTAATGAAGTCAAAAAAGGCGATAGAGAAAATTTGATGAATATATCTCAAAGTTATTTTTTAAACAGAAAAATTGATAAAAATAAAATAACAAGAGAAGAACATCATGGAAAATATATAGTAACAATCCCTTTTAAAACAGATAAATAGAATTGTTACTTAAAATATGTTTACATTCATATAAAAACATGGCAATTTTTATTTTCAGGGAGCTTTATACCCATGTAAAAAGTTTATAACGAAAGGACATAACATGACAGCAGGAATAACAGCAGGATTTGCACCAAGACCTACAGGAGTTCCAAAGTGGAGTGATGGTGGAATTGCACCAAATCAGATTAAACCTCCTTTTGCATCATGTGATGGCGATGGTTTAGTTCCACATATAGGTATACCTGATGGTGCATGCACTATGTCAGATAAAAAATCACCATTTAGCGGTAAACAGGGTGTAATTGCAACATCAGTTCTTTTAATAGGCGGTGCTTTGATTGGATATGGATTAAGAAACCAAATTTCAACAGGTTTAAAAGCTGTTAAAGACGGTGTTTCAAAGTTCTTTGCAAACGGTAAGGCAAAAGAAATTTTAGATAAGGGAAAAACATTACTTGCAAACTTAAAAGATAAAATTTTTGTTAAACCTCAACAATTACCAAAAGGAAATATATAAATAAGATTTATTAAATATCATAAAAAGCAGATAAAGAAATTTATCTGCTTTTTAATTGAGAATTAAAACTTGTTTTGTTCTATAATAAAAATATAAGCAAGGAGAAATTATGAACAATACCGTTTTTGAAAAAATGAATACTTATGCAAATGAGTTATTACAAAATGAATTAAAAATTAAAGAGGGAGAATCAATATTAGTTAATGCAGATAAAGATTATATTCCTTTTATAAAAATCTTTTGCGAAAATGGCTATAAGAATGGCATAAAAGATATAAGAGTAGAAATAAATCAGCCGGAAATTGATAAATTAAGAGAAAAATACTTAAAAGAGCCGGATTTTGCATTTAAGCAAAAAAGGGCTGAATATTATGATAAGATTGGAGCTAAAAAAGTTACATTTAATGAGATAAATAACCCTTATGAAAAATCGAAATTAAACAAAGATGAAGAAAATGATTTAAGAAACAGTGTTACAAAAGACATCCCAAAAGACGTTAAAGAAAAATTAAAAGAGGCATTTGATGTAAAAGAAATTTATCATACATTATTAAATGTACAAACAAAACAACCAATCCGAATAGTTGCGGAAAGAGAACATGAAGATAATATAATAAGATTTGTTGAATATGCATACAAAAATGGTTCAGGGCCTATTGATGTATTTTTTACGGAATATGGAAATCCATTTGGAAAAGCACGTTTAAAGTATGCAAAAGAAGAATATATAACTTATGTACCTGATTATATAGCAGACATGTGGCATGAACTTATAGACCGAAAAGTTGCAAGACTTTTTCCGGCAGGAGATGATCCGGAAGGAATGGCAGATGTAAATCCCAAAAGAATAGTTGCACAACAACAAGCTTATCAAAAAGTAATTAAACCAATAAGAAAATCAGGGCCGGAAAGTCAATGGAATATAATTTATGCACCTACAACAATGTCTGTAAAAAAATCCTATCAGGATATAACAGATGTTATGGAAGCACTTAAACAAGCTGCAACAGAAGCAATCGCAATTAATCGTTCAGGACATTTAAAAGAACATGCTGAAAAATTATCCTCTTTTGCAAATAAGATGAATGAATACAAATTTAAAGAAATTCATTTTTATAGTGTTGATGAGAATACAAAACAACCGGATGGTAAAACTGATTTATATGTCGGAATGAGTGAAAAATCATTATTTAAAGCTGCCGTTTCAAAAACAGATGACGGTATTTCATATATGGCAAATACTCCGACAGAAGAAGTATTTTCATCTCCTGACAAAACTAAAACACATGGTGTTGTATCTGCAACAATGCCATTATGTTTAGACGGAAATTTGGTTGAAGGTATCAGATTAAAATTCGAAAACGGAAAAGTTGTTGAGATACATGCTGATAAAAACGAAGAACTTTGGAAAGAACATATTACAAATTCAAAAGACGGAGATATGCTAGGTGAAGTTGCACTCGTTGCACAATCTCCTATTTTTGATACTCATAGAATTTTTTATGATACATTATTGGATGAAAATGCAACCTGTCATATAGCACTTGGAGAAGCATTTGAAGAATGTGTGGAAGGTGCCTTAGAAATAACCGATTACAAAAAAAGACAAGAATATATGAAAGAAAACAACATAAATGATAGCACAATACATACAGATTTTATGATAGGCGGCTTAAATGTTATTGTAGAAGGAATAAAAGCAGACGGTTCAAAAGTACTGTTAATAGAAAATAATAAGTTTGTTATATAAAAAATGGCAACTATATACAATTTTACATAAATAATATCTTCACGTATTGTATTTTTCAGCCGGCTAATTCATTCACATAAATTTAAGTAGAGGTCTGTAAAATACAATGCGGAAACTAATTTTTTATCTTTTGTGTAAAATTGTATATAATTACCTAAAAAATAATAAAATCCAATAAAAAATAGGATGTCTGTAAAATTTCAGACATCCTATTTTCTTAATAAATAAAAACTATTCAGCCAATAATTTATTAGCAGCTTTAGTAATTCTTGATTTTTTTCTTGCTGCAGTTTTTTTGTGAAGAATACCTTTAGCAACTGCTTTATCGCATAATTGATATGCATTTGATAAAGATGCTTTCAAGCTTTCATCATCCTTTGATTTTGCAGCTTCCAAAACTTTTTTCAAAGCAGTTTTAACTGATGTTTTGAATGCAACATTTCTTGCATGATTACGTTCTGCTACTAAAACTCTTTTTTGTGCTGATTTAATGTTTGCCATTTTTGTTTCCTTCTTTCAAATATTGTGCCTTTACAAAAGATTAATGACTTTCTTTTTTAGGGCGATTACTCGAGGATGTGAGTAAATAAATACTAAAACAAACAGATTATGATGTCAATTCAAAAAATATGATAAATACAAAAATTAGTTTTCAATTTTAACCAAATCATTTTTAATCAAATTGTAAAAATTTTCATCCATATTTGCATATTGCGATATGTTCACTATATATGATATTTTGCTTTCATTAAATTTTAACTCTATATCTTCTATCACAGAATACGGAACTTCTGCTTCATTTTTCAATAAAATATCCAAATCGGATAATTTTGTATAATTACCTTTTACTCGTGAACCATAATAAAAAAAATCATAAGGATAATCCTTTAAAATACCTTGTATAATACATTCTTCTTTTTCGTTAATCCCCTTAATCATCAGTTAATACCTTTTCCAAAGCATCAATAAAATATTTTACATCATTAATAAAATTCGAAACAATATCAATAATTTCCCTTGATTTTGTCAAATCATAATAACACTCAATCAACGTATCAAGACCTTTTTTTAAATTGAATAAATCTAACTCTGTTTTTTTCATAATATACCAAACGCAAATTCTAGCAAAAAAGAGCCATTTATCAACAAATACTCAAAGCATCATCACAAATTTGACTTTTTAAACACAATACTATTACAAGTTAAAACCAGTTTTTAACCTTGTTCCAAGCTTGCTTAGCTTTCTGTTTAACGTATTTTCCCGCATCAGTTGCAGCATCACTAACAGCATCAACAGCCGTTTCTGCCCCATCTACAACAGCAGAACCTACTGAAGCAACCCCTGATAACGCTTCTCTTTGACTTTGTGTAGTTAAAGGTCTAACCGCATCTTTGGCTTTTTGACTCCATGTTTGGTTTTGACTGCCTTGCGATTTTGATACTCTAATAGTAATAGGTGTTAATGTTCTATAATTTTGAACTTTTCCGACATCCTGCAATTCACAAACCTGCTCAAGCATTTTTCCGGTAACTTTATCAATACCACCACCGCTATTGCTATTATACTGTTGACTAAAATCATATACATCTTCGACATATCCGCTTACAGTACCATCTCCATTATCATGTAAGCCAACAATATAACTGTATCCCACGCCAAATGCACTATCCGCATCATCTGCACTGTGCCAATTTTTCTTATCAAACGTATTAATCGCTATTGGACCTGAAGCTTTTGCACCCTGATTGTACCAATTTTGAACAGCATTCTGCACAACACTGGAACACGATAAACCTTTTGAAACCGCTGAACCGGGTTTAAATTCCACCATCTTTAAACGCATGGATTCCTCATCCATATGCCCGTTATCTCCCTCTTTCAAACCAAATGCCGCCATTTTCTTTTGTGCAGCATCAGGAGAAACTACAGAATAGCCATCTTTAGAATGATCTCCAACTTTAAGTGCTTCAGGAGTTAAAGAAATACGCATCATTTCACCACTAACAGAATAGCCGGTCCTTGATGCAGCCGCAGCAGCAGATCTGACAGCAGTTTGTTTTTGCCGCATTTCAGGGGTATCTCCGTTAATTAATGGTGCAGTTTCTTGTCCTGCCTGAAATACCGATATAGAATCACCACTTCTCAAATGTTTTGCACCGACACCTTCTGCAAAACCATTCCATACAGAAGCGTCTATCTTACCATCAGCTTTGCCGTCTTTGGCATCAAGCTTTTTCAGATAGTCATTAAGCTGCATTCCATTATATTGTACACCATCTGTTGCCATTATAAATTTCCAAACATTACTGTACTATATATATAAAGTCTTTTTTCTTACTAATATTCTGCTACATGTTGAAAAATTTTACATTTATTAATACTAAAATACCAAAATACCAAATTACTAAATAAAAAAATTAACAAAACGTAATATTAGTCAACTTGGTAATATTTTGTAACAATACGATACAATTTTTTTTAAATTATTTACCCGAAAAGCATGTTCATGGTATAAATAATAAAAGGATTATTGGTAAAACAATTACCCAAAGAGTAAGAGAAATAAATACAAAGAAAGAGTATGGAGGCATTATATGTCATTAGGACAGTTTGTTTTTATGTTACACAGCCATTTGCCGTATTACAGAAAAGCCGGTATGTGGCCGTTTGGCGAAGAAAATTTATATGAATGTATGTCTGAAACTTACGTACCGTTACTTGATGCAATATCAGAATTATACGAAGAAGACGGTATAAAAGCTAAGCTTACTGTCGGAATAACTCCTATATTAGCAGAACAATTGAATGATAAACACTTACAAGATGGTTTTGTAGAATATATGGATACAAGAATTAAAGCGGCAGCAGAAGATGTAAAACGCTATCCTGATCCGGAAGTTCAACATTCAGAACATTTGAGTTATCTTGCAAACTTCTGTTTCAATCATTTATCAAAAATAAAAGATCATTTTGTAAACAAATACAACAAAGATTTAATATCAGCATTCAAGAAATATCAAGATTTGGGTTGTATTGAAATTACAACATCAGGTGCAACACACGGTTTTTCTCCGTTACTTGCTACAGATAACAACTTAAATGCACAATTTAAAGTTGGTTCAGATACAACAAAACGTTTATTCGGTAAAAAGGCAAAGGGATGCTGGCTTCCTGAATGTGCATACAGACAAGGTTATCAATATATTGGAAAAGACGGTCAAAAGAAATGGCGACCTGCAATTGAAGTTACCCTTCAAAATAACGATATAGAATACTTCTTTACCGAATCACATGTAATAGAGGGTGGTAATTCTATAGGAAACAGACGTGTTATTGGTGTTTACGGTAACATCGAATACATACCGCTTCCTGAACGTGAAGCTACAGGATATGACACATATTCTGCTTATTGGCTGCCTGATGCACAAGTTGCAGTAATGGGAAGAAATGACAGAGCAGGTTATCAAGTATGGTCTGCTGCTGACGGATATCCGGGAGATGGAGTATATAGAGAATTCCACAAAAAAGACGATAAATCAGGAATGCATTATTGGAGAATAACTTCATCAAAGACTGACTTGGGTGATAAAATGCTATACGATCCGGTACTTGCATTCAACAAAATAGGAGAAAATTCAGACCATTATACATCATTGTTATACCATTTATTAGAGGATTACAAAAACTCTCACAATGGTAAAGAGGGCTTAATAATGGTATCTTTTGATACAGAATTATTTGGACACTGGTGGTTTGAAGGTGTTGAATTTATTAAACAAGTTATTAAAAAATTAAACACATACTTAAAAGACGATATTCAAATGATGACAGCAGGAGAATATTTACAAGCACATCCTCCTGTTGAAGCAATTCAAATACCGGAAAGTTCTTGGGGACAAGGCGGTCATTTCTATGTATGGATGAATCACTTGACAGAATGGATGTGGCCTATTATTCATTCTTGTGAAAAACGTATCACAGATATTGCTTCAAGATATGAAAATATACCGGAAGATAACCTGCTAAAAAGAGCTTTGGCTCAATTATCAAGAGAAAATCTATTGTTACAAAGTTCAGATTGGCCTTTCTTGATTACAACATGGCAGGCAAAAGATTATGCAACAGACAGATTTAGAGAACATGTTGACAGATTTGAAAAAATTGCTGATATGATTG
Organism: uncultured bacterium; assembly: GCA_902776035.1. GTDB lineage: Bacteria > Cyanobacteriota > Vampirovibrionia > Gastranaerophilales > Gastranaerophilaceae > UBA6984. Next base: position 64,017 of record CACYOO010000003.1, on the reverse strand, counting down.
ACAGCAACAATATTGATGAATCTGCTCTTCACGAAATTGAAGATATAGATAACTGTTTCCCTGATATAGATTACAGAGTATATCTTCCGATTGAAGAAGGTGTAATTCCTCAACAAGCTAAAAAACTTCAACCATTATATAAATAATTATAGTTTATATTTGTATTTTAATTTAAAAACATGAAAGAATCCCGCCTGTGTTTCACAGACGGGATTATATAATTACAGTTAATTATGTAATAATGTAGTATATAGTAGCCGTAGCCATTCATTGATTATTTTCTATTTAGATTGTTTTTCTTTTAATGCATCCTGAAGTTGAGTCAACTCATTGTTTGCATTATTGCGTTTTGTTTGTGCAGCTTGTTTATCTTGATTTAATTTATCAATTTCAGATTTTAAAGTTGCAATTTGTTTTTCATTATCTTCAATTTTAGCAAGATTATCACTATTTTCTTGTATAGCTTGCTTTTTAGCTGCATCAGCAGCATCCATCTTGGCTTTTAAACCTGCTACACTTTTATCTGCATCATTGCCTTCTAATTCAGCTTTTCTTGCTTTTAAGTCATCCAACTCTTTTTGTGCTTGCTTCAACTGATTTTCCTTGATTGATTTAATTTGTTTATCAATCTGACTTTTAGCTTGTGTAGTTTGTGCCTGTGATTTTTGTGTTTCTAATTGACTAATTTGATTGTTGAAACCATTTACCTTAGATTCAGCAGAGGTAATTTTAGCAGGCAATCCCTTTAACTCTTCACTTGCATCTGTCCAAGCTTTTACAGCATTATTATATTCTTCTGTTTTTGTATCAACAGCAGCTTGATATCCTGCTTTTTTGCTGTTTCTATCCGCATTATCAGCTTCTAAAGAAGATTTTGATTGAGATTTTGTACTGATTTCTGATTCGTAGCCGGAAATCTTTGAATCCATTGATGAAATGTATGATCTTCTTTCATCTATCTGCTTGCTTAACTTCTTTTCACTACATTTTAAATCCAATTTAGACAATGTCTGTTCAGAAGATGTTCCACCACTTGCAGCTGATGACACTGCAGATTGTAAACTTGCAGAGCCGCCAAGTATTCCAAGAATACTTGTTGCAGCATTTGATACCATATTAATAGTATTCATTGTATTCATAAATCTCATCTGTCTATTCATACTGCTTGTCAAGCTGCTAAATAAACTGTTCATTTGTTCATCATAAGACGAAGTTGATGAACTTGAAGTTGATGAACCTGATGCAGATAAAAGACTGCCAAGTTCTATCGCTTGAGAAATTTGCTCTGAACGAGTTTGACCTTCTGCAAACTTTTGCAAAACACGTTTCTGTATACCTGATAAATTACTTTCGTTATCTACACCACCCATAATTACACCTCTTTTTTGTTTTCACATGCTATATATCGACACAAGCTAAACAAAACTTTAACGCATGAGGAGAAATATTACAAAAACGTTACAAAACTTTTGGTATTTTATTTAATTTCATTAAATTATTTAAAATCAATGTATAAATTTTATAAAATACTTGCATTTTTAACTATTGTTATTTAAAATGATAATATGAGTGATATAAGTGCAAATCAAAAGGCAAAAATATTTTTTGACGGTGAAAATGACATAGAAATGGAATTGGACTGTATAGTTCATGATGTAGAAAAAGACCGACTATGGTTGGATTACCCTGAAGGTGCCGATGCATTAAAAATGTATTTAGAGGAAGGAACACCTATTGACATAAAGGTATTTACACCAACAGGTTTGGTTGTTTTTGAATCAATGGTTATCAATTCTCCTAATGAAGAAAAGTTTATTGTAGAATTTGTAGAAGAAGCTGTTGTTATTCAAAGAAGGGATTATACTCGTTCACCACTTAAAACAAAGCTTACACTTGAATTAAATAGAGAAGTATTTATAGCTAGTACTATAGATATTTCAGGTGGTGGTATTAAATTTAACAGTAATGAAGAATTATATCCTGAACAAACAGTTTATGGAAAATTATATTTAAAGAATTATGATACCCCTGCATATTTTGAAGCAATTATATTGGATAATCCGTCATTACAACCTGATGAATACACATTAGCGTTTACTAATATTGACGAAAAAGAACGTGATAAAATAATAAAGACATGTTATGATATAGACATGCAAGCCAGAAAAAACAGTAATTTAAAATAAGTTTATAGTGTAATATGAAAAGTAAACTTAAAGATATAGAGAAAAAAATTAAACGTGAAGTAAAAAACGGACATGTTCAAAATGCAATTGAATTGTGTCAGGTTGAATTGCAGAAAGATCCTACAAATGCAGATTTACATGTACGTCTTGGAGATTTGTATTTAGCATGGCATTTAGACATTCACAACTCATATCAATATATTGATGAAGCAATAACAGAATATCAAAGGGCTTTAGAATCTTATATTGATTCTGCGGAAATATTTTTTAAAATAGGACAAGCCCAATATTTTAAAGGTGATTTAGAAAAAGCTATAAACTATCTTAATATGGCAATAGCAAAAGATAAAAAGCTTGCAAAAGCATATTACCTTTTGGCTGAAACATACACTAAAAAAGCTCATTTTATGGAAGCGGTGTTTAATGCAAAACATGCTATCAAATTAGATCCGTTTAAAAATTCTTCAGCACATTATCTTTTATATAATTTATATAAAATATCTTCATTTAGAAAATTTTCCGGCTGGTTAAAATGTAAATGGCAGTTGGTATTAGCCATTGCTACATTGCCTTTTGACAAACAGGCAATTAAAAATGTTATGCGCTCTTTGTCATATTTACAATTTTTACCTGTATTAATAAAAGGATATTACAAAGTAAAATCAAATGGTTTAGCAAATGCTCTTGACATATATATAAATGCAATTGAAAAGGCACCCGGATTTGTCCCTTTATATTGTTTACTTGGTGATATTTACAGGACAATCGGACAATATGACGAAGCAATAACAGAATACAAAATGGCAATATGGCTTGACAGCTTGAATATACCGGCATACAGACATTTATGTCAGGCGTATGAAGAACAAGGTGATTATGATAATGCAATAGAAGTTTATAAAAAATTAATCAGCATATTGCCAACCATGCCTGAATTTCATTCAAATTTAGCAAATTTATATTATGTAAAAGGCGATATAAAAGAGGCAATTTCACATTATCAAGCTGCGATTACATTAAACCCTAATCGTAAATGGACAAGTATTATTGCCCAAACTTTAGGTTTTGTTTATCAGGAAAATAAAGGTGATTTAGATGCTGCAGTATGTTCATATCAGACAGCTTATTTACTAACACCTGAAGATATGGATATATATGTCAATTTAGGTTCTGCATTTTATGATAAAGAAGAATACGATAATGCATTAACAGTTTATAGAAGTGCATTGATGCTTGATCCGAATAATGCAAAAATTCACTGTAATTTGGGCTTTTTGTATTGGGGAAAAGGCGATACTGATGAGGCAATAAAAGAATATAACTTAGCAATAGAAAATGATGCATTATATGATATAGCTTATAACAATTTAGGTGTTATATATCTTGACGATTTAGGACGTGTTCAAAAATCTATTGAATTGTTTAAAAAATCAATAGAATGTAATCCTAATTATGCACTAGCACATTTTAATCTTGCAAGAGCAATTACAATTTTGGGAGATAAAATTGAAGCTGCTAAATTGTATCAGGTTGCTCAAGATATAAATAAAGTTACAAATGAAATTGATCCGCAAGATATAACAAACAAAATTAACGAATTATTCCAATCGTAGTTTTAAAGAGGTAAATATTCAATGCTGAATGAAATGAAAGATATACCTAATTGGACATTACGATTTATAAATTTATGGCAGACAAGATATAATTCTTTCATTAACTTAAGAAACAAATACGACTATACGAACTATCTTAATAATATTCCACAATCTGATAGAATAAAATACTGTGAAAGTTTTAAAAAATTATTTGAAGCTGCATGGAAAGTTTTAAAATACAAAATGAGGGATAATGGTATTAAAAATCTTTTTCCAAGAGAAATTTTTATTAATGCAGAAAAACTTGGATATATTAAAGATGCAGATACAATGTTAGAATTTATATACGATTGATATGTTTAACTCATCAGTATTACTGTTAAGATACTATTTAAAATTTAACGGAATTTTTTACTATGAGAATATTGATATTATAAAAGAAGCTTATTATTTAGAAATAATTGAAGATGGTCAAAGCTGGATAGAATTGTTATTTGATATAAAAAATATTGAACAAATAAAAGCAGATAATAAAGAAGAAGAATTACTGCATAATATTGTTAATAAATATGCTAAATGTTTTTCTGACTTGAATATCTTTATGGAGAAAAAGTATGAAAAACTTTGGTATTAATGATAAATCATATAATTTACTTACCAATTTTTTTAAACAACATGATGAAGTTGAAATTGTGAAAGTATGGGGTTCAAGAATGGATGGAACATTTCATTCTTCAAGCGATATTGACTTATTTATTAAATTTATAAACATAGAAAATAGAAATATAAATGTAAAAGAGTTGGAAAAAGATATAAATTTATTACCAATCCCATATCGTATCCAATTAAGTAATGTTGACTCCAATGACTTTAATACACTTATGAAATATTTTTATAACTTTGCACCTATTTTTTATGAAAAAGAATAATTTTTATTATTTATATCTTGCTTTATTATTTTGACCGTATTATATTATATATACAGATACAAAAAGTGAGGTAAATTATGAAACAAGGTATTCATCCTGATTATAAAAAATGTACAATTAAATGCGTTTGTGGCAATGAAATTGAAACCGGCTCTATTAACGATAATATCACAGTTGAAATTTGTTCAGCATGTCATCCTTTTTATACAGGACAACAAAAAATTCTTGACTCTGAAGGTCGTGTAGAAAGATTTAACAAAAGATACGGCAAAAAACTTGAAGATGCAAAATCTAAAAAGTAAGTTTTTTGATGTTTTAAGAAGTTTTAAATTATTGCCGAGCGAAAAATGTTCGGCAATAATTTTATATAATAGGATTTACAGAAATGAATGATAACAAACCGCATGCAAAGTTAATATCTGCACCGGACAATATTTTAAAAACAATATACACAGCTTGCAGAACCTGCTATAGTGCTGATTCTCCGCAAAACATTTTTGATAATGCTGATGATGAAACTAAAATGCTTAAACTTGTTAAAAAAGTTATATCATCAGGGCATCTTTCCACAATTGAACATATACAAGTGAGTTTTGCAGTTTCAAATATTTCTCGTTCTTGTTCTCACCAGCTTGTAAGACACAGACACATGTCTTTTTCACAAAAATCTCAAAGATATGTCAAAGAAAATCAATTTGAATACTTAATTCCGCAAACAATAAACAGTAATGAAGAATTAAAAGAAAAATTTGTATCTTTTATGGAAGAAATTTCTAAAACATATAATGATTTTATTGAGGCAGGAATACCTGCAGAAGATGCAAGAGCTGTATTACCTAATGCTTGTGCTACATCAATGATTGTAAGCACCAACTTAAGAGAACTTATCCATGTTGCGAACTTAAGACTATGCTCAAGGGCTCAAACTGAAATCAGATTACTTATAAAGGCAATGTGTGATGAATTAATTGCAAAAGAAGCATGGCTAAAAGATTATCTTGTACCAAAATGCGAAACAAATGGTTTTTGTGATGAAGATAAATCCTGCGGTAGAAAATCCAGATTAAATTTAAAAGAGGAAACTGAATAAATGACTACAGAAGACAAAACTTGCTTATTTGACCCCGGTTTTTCAAAATGGATTACAGATTTTGAAGGTAATATAGAATACTTTTACTTAGGTTTAAATTCTATTAAAAATTTTAATCAAAAAAAATTTAAATTTGCATCTTCATACAATAGAATACAAGAATTAATAAATACATACATAGGTTTTTATGCCGGATGTATGCTTTGGGGTGCTTGTTTAAAAAGTTTAGGCGATATAAAAATTGAAGGGAATTTTGGTCTAGGTGAAAAATATGATGAAAAAACCGCTTTGAAAAGTTTAAACTATATGCTTGAATTTATAAATAAATTTGAAAAAGATGTTAAATATTATATGGGTAAAACCATAAAAACAGACGAATATAAATTAGAAACCATAAAAAAATATATGGAATTTTTACGGAAAAATAATGCTTTTGTTGAAACAGATTCAACAGGAAAAATTGTTCTTGTAGGGAAATTGGATAAATTAACAAGTAAAGAAATTGAAGAAATTAAAGAAAAAATTTTGGATGTAGTAACAACGGGCAGAATAAAGGAATTATTATCTTTTTGTGATAAAATATAAAGAATAGAATGTAAATGGAAAGGGTTTATATATGCATCAAGAAGAATTTATTGAAGTAGCATTAGGCGAGAAAAAAGCTGATTTAGTTCTTAAAAACGCAAAAATAGTAAATGTTCTAACAGAAGAAATATATGAAAGTGATGTTGCAATCGTAAAAGGCAGAATAGCCGGTGTAGAAAGAGAATATCATGGTGAAAAAGAAATAGATTTAAAAGGTGCATATTTAACACCCGGATTTATAGATGGACACGTTCATATAGAAAGTTCAATGATGCTTCCTCACCGTTTTGCACAGGCAGTAGTTCCTGCAGGTACAACAACAGTAATTATAGATCCACACGAAATAGCAAATGTACTTGGTTTACATGGTATTACATTTATGCATGAGGCAACAAGAGATTTACCGTTAAGAGTTTATACAATGCTTCCATCTTGTGTTCCTGCAACACCATTTGAAACATCCGGTTTTGAACTTAATTCTTATGATTTATCCGTTCTAATCGATAGAGATTGGGTATTGGGATTAGCAGAAATGATGAACTTTCCGGGTGTAATACACAGAGATAAAAACGTTATGGCAAAAATAGACCTTGCTCTGAAAAATAAAAAACGTGTTGACGGACATGCACCAAAAGTTTCAGGAAAAGACTTATGTGCATATATTGCAAGCGGTATAACATCAGACCACGAATGTACAGACCCGCAGCAGGCAATTGAAAAATTAAGACAGGGTATGTATATTATGGTTAGAGAAGGTACTGCTGCTAAAGATTTAGATGCATTAATGCCTATATTATTGCATGATAACAATAGAAAAATAATATTTGTAACAGATGACAGACATCCTGAAGATTTAAAAATACATATAAACGGAATGGTTCAAAGAGCTGTAGACAATCGTGTAAATCCGATTAAAGCTATACAAATGGCAAGTCTTAATACCGCAGAATACTTTAAAATACAAGATTTAGGAGCGATTGCTCCGGGATATAGAGCCGACTTTAACGTATTTGAAAACTTACAGGAATTTACTAAACCAAAAATGGTATTCAAAGGTGGAGAAGTTGTTGCAGAAAATGGTGAATTAACTAATTCTCTTGAAAACATGGAGATACCTGCAACAAGAGGTTCTGTGAACGTTGGCTGGCTGGAAGATAATTGCTTCCAAATACAGGCAAAAGGAGATAAAGTAAAAGCAATAGAAATCATACCTCATCAACTTATAACCAAAGAAACAGTAGCTAAAGTAAATGTTGAAAACGGACTTGCAGAATCAAATGTTGAAGACGATGTTTTAAAAATATGTGTAGTTGAAAGACACAGAGCAAGCGGTAATGTGGGTAAGGGCTTTATTAAAGGTTTCGGTATAAAACAAGGTGCTATTGCCTCAACAGTTGCTCACGATTCACATAATATGATTATTATTGGTACAAACGACAAAGATATGTATCTTGCTCAAAAAGAACTTGTAAAATCTCAAGGTGGCAGGATTGTTATAAAAGATGGAGAGGTTTTAGCCAAATTACCGTTACCTATTGCCGGCTTGATGTCAGATAAGGATTACGAATATGTTACAAGCCAATCAGAAGCGTTGAATGTTGCAGCAAAAGAAATCGGCTGTAAAGTTGATGATCCTTTTATGACAATGGGTTTTGTATCATTACCTGTTATACCTGAATTAAAGATTACTGATAAAGGAGTTTTCTCAACAAAAACTTTTGACTTTATTGATATATTTGATGTTGAATAATTATTCCTTATCAAAAATTGGCTCAAGCTTCAGATTAACTTTATCAACCAATTCATTATAATGCTTAGAAACAGGAGTTGGCTTAGATGTTTTAATAATATCTAAAAAAATTTTTGATGATTTTGGTTTGCCTGACAAAAACGATTCTGAATTTGATGCATCAATTCTTGCAGGAGTCATCAAGCCGGTTTTAGCAAATTTCTCCGAAATATTCTTTGATGAAACATATTCTATAAATTTAAATGCATTTGATTTATTTTTAGAAAATTTATACACCGCCCAACCTGATGCATCTAAAGGAACTACGCTGCCTTTATCTCCATTAGGGAAATTTATTACATCCCAATCAAATTTTGCACTCTCTCTATATTTTGGAACCATCCACCTGCCGGAAACATGCATTGCTATTTTTTCCTGCAAAAACATTTGTGCCATTGTTAAACTTGCACTTTGCGACTTTTTAGGTGCTACATTATATTTATTGCGTAAATCAGAATAAAATTGTATTCCCTTTTGAGATTGAGGTAGATTTACAATCTCTGTTTTTAAATCATCAGATAATATCCCACCACCCTCACTCATTAAATAAGGTAAATAACATATACTTTCTTCTTCAAAACTTATACCGTATATGTTGTGTTTTTTAAATTCTAATGAAATTTTTAATAAATCGTTAAATGTCCAATTTTTATCAGGAAATTTTATATTATATTTTTTAAATAAATCCTTATTATAATATATAACTATAGTTGAAACATCTCTCGGTACTGCTAAAAGCTTATTGTTATATGATAATGCATCTAATGTCTTTTTATAATAATCATTTTTATTTATTATAGAAGATAAATCCTCTAAGTATTGCTCATATACTGGTATATTCAAATTATTTATAAAAATAATATCAGGCGCTGTATTTGAGGCAAGAAGCAAATGTATTTTTTGAAAATAATTTTGAGGTATATGCATAAAATTAATTTTAATATCAGGATTTTCTATTTCAAAATCACTAATTATTGTTTTTAAAATCTCAACTTCTGATTGAGAGCCCCAGCTTGCAAAATCAACAATATTCCTGCTATCATCATTTTTTTGTATACATCCCGTACAAAAAATTGTAATGATACTTAAAAAATATATTATACTTTTTTTCATAATTTATTATAAATCTAAAAGCTGTCTTATACTTTCAGGTTTTACTTCAACCAATGTTTTATATTTTCCGATTTTAACAATATAAATTGATGTGTTTTCATTTGGCTTTTCATTCAACCTTACTTGCATTTTACTGTTTATATCTTCCGTAAACTTACGTAAAACACTTACCTTAGAACCATTAAGTCCGATAAGTGCATTTAAACCATTGAAATTTACAACAGCAAAACTACGCTTATTATCAATAGTGTATTTTGATTTAAGTTGTAACTTTTCTAAATTGTTTTCTTCTTTATTTACAGATTGTGAATTAACAGGCAAAGTTTTTTGCACTTGTTTTGATATAGGTTTCGATTTCACATCTTTATGGGTAACATTTTCTATATTGTCATCCGAATTATTTTTTTCTGTATATTCTATCGCACTATCATCATACTCCTCTGTTGAGTTTTCTTCATCAGCTTCGTAATCTACATCATTCTCATTATATCCATCATCTTCATCTTCATCTTCATCTTCTTCATATTCATATTCATACTCACCGTCATCATCTTCATCTTCTGCATCTATGTACTCGTATTCTTCTTCATACTCATCGTCAGATGCATACTCATCATCATCGTTTGCTTCATATTCTTCATCTGTATTTTCATCAGCTACATTTTCTTCATAACTGCCAATACCATTTTCATTATCTTCAAATATGAAAAAGTTTTCATCATTTAAGCTTCCATTATCAGGATAATTGAAAAAATCATCTACTGGATTATCATCTTCTTCAATAAAAGGAGAATTCTGATTTAACGGTTCTTCATCCTCATCAAACAATCTTTCTTCATCTTGTTTGCTTATAGGTGTTAAAGGATTTTTAAAAATTGATTTTTCTATATCTTCATTTTTATCGTCAAATATTGACATTCGTTCTTCCTCATTTAATTCATTTAATGGTTTATAAAAATCATTTTGTTTATTTATTGAGTTAATATTATTTATATTACTGTTTACATTTTGTTCAACATAACTTTTAATATTATTATTTTTAGCATTATCCATATTAAAGCCATGTTTGTTGTCTTCTTCAAAATTATCTATATTTGCATTGTATACATCCATGTTTGAATAAGTTGGATATGAATTTTCAAAATTGTTTTCATTTTCATGAATAAGACGTTTTGTAATTGTGGCTTGTTCTTGATTAGCTTGGTTGTTTTGAACTTTTTGTAATAAATCAGCAACAATTTTTATCAAGCATATTAACAATATAAATTGTAATACAGTCATGAAATTTGAGAAAGATAATTTTATAGATAAAATTTGTTTTATTTTATTTTTAAGTTTATTTTTTACGTTTACAATTTTTTTAATAAAAGCAAGCTCTCTATCTGAAAGTCCTGTATTATTTTTTTCAGACTTAACTTCTTCTTGTGTTGTTTGAACACTATCATTATCTACAGCTTGGTTATTTTCTGTGCTAGTAGTTTCTTCTTCTTTACTTTCCTTTTGAGAAGTATCTAAACTGCTATCAGTCAATCCTGTAGTCTGAATTGTATTTTCAGATTGAATACCATTTGTTTTTACAAGATTATTTTGAGTTGGTTGTTCATATTGTTTTATTTGATTAGTTACAGTATTTGACTGCGAATAAATTTTTTCTGTTGAACTTTTAGGTGATGTATATGATTGTTTTTTATTTCCATCAGCGTAGAAAGTTTGTTCATGTACAGGTTTATTAGATTGTTCAAAATCAGAAGTTGTTACGGGGCGAACAGGATTAATTGCTCTTTGAGGCATTGATAAAGGAACTTGTACATTTGATTCTGCTGTATTCGCCGATACATGTGTTTGAGGTAAAACATTAATAGGATAACGGCTATCAATAATAATTTTAGTATACTCTTTACCTGGTAGAGAAGAATACTGTTTTGTCTTTACATCTATATTTTTTACTCCTGTAATAAGCGAAAAATCAGGCGTTACATTCATTGTATTTGATGTTTCAGGAAGCAGAATAACATATTTATTATCAGCTTTTTTATTTACAATTACTTTTTCACTATATGGCTTATCTGTATATATATTTACTTTTACAGTACCGTCTGTTGTTTGGTCAAGATTCATTTTTACAAGCTCATTACTTGCACAGTATGCGTGTTGGCATACTGATAACATCAAACATAACGATAATATTTTGTATATGTTATTATTCTTCCTCACAAAATCTTCTCCATTATTAATAATAGCATTATAATTACAAAAAATATATTAAAACCTATTAAAAATACTCCATTTATACTATAAGTTTGATGAAAGATTATTTTAATACTTAAACACAATTTCCTCTCTACTTTCTTTCTGTAAAAAATATGTGTAAAATTATATATCACTACCTTAATTTTTCTTAAAAAATGCTCTATTTACTGTATGACAAAATAAAAAAAATCACTATAATATACAATATGGAAAATATAACAGAAAATAAAAAAATAGCAGACTTTTCAAAAGTAGCAACATTTAAAGGAAATCCAAAATATGAACAGGCAATCTCAAGACTAGTTCCTATTTATCAAACATATTATGATCAACGTTCTCCATTTGAACGAGATGAACACAGAATTTTGCATTGTACAGCATACAGACGTTTAAAAAATAAGACACAAGTCTTTTTTGCAACTGATAACGACCATATTTGTACAAGAATAGAACATGTTACCCATGTTTCATCTATTGCAGAAACTATTGCAAAAGTTTTACACCTAAATTCTGAGCTTGTTAATGCCATAGCTATAGGACACGATTTAGGACATGCACCATTTGGACATCAAGGTGAATATATAATAAATGATTTAGTATTAAAATATGATATACAAGAAAGATTTTGGCACGAGAAAAACAGTCTTAATTTTATCGATAATATAGAAACATTACCTGATTATCAAGGACATCAACAGAATTTGGACTTAACATATGCCGTAAGAGATGGTATTGTTTGCCATTGCGGAGAAGTAAATGACCAGGTTCTAAAGCCAAGAGATGAATTTATAGATTTAAATGAAATCAAATATGCAAGCCATTTGAATGCATTTACTTATGAAGGTTGTGCCGTAAAATTAGCAGATACAATGGCATATTTAAGCAGAGATATAGAGGATGCTCTTATTTACGACATTTTGACTGATAATCAGAAAAAAGAACTTGAACATATTATACAAATAGCATTTCCGAATGAAAAATTGCAAAATGTAAGTACAAATGTTTTAACATACTTTTTAATAAAAGACTTATGCTTAAATTCTAATCCCGAAGAGGGCTTAAATTTTTCTGACTCATCTTTTAAAGTTATGAGTGTAATCAAAGAATATAACACAAGAAACATTTGTAATCATAAACGTCTTGCACCATTTAGAAAATATGCACGACTGGTTATTGAAACAATATTTGAAAAATTAGATGAATATTTTGGTGGTGGAGTACTATATAATCTTGAATCTGAAAGAAAATATTATCCAAATTTAGTTGAATATTTCAAAAATTGGCTTGTAAAATATTCATCTGCTGCTTTAGATGAAAAAGAAAAAAATTGTTTTTATAACAAAGTTATATATGACATAACAAACCAAAAATCCTACAGGCAAGCTGTTATTGCATTTATTTCCGCTATGGCAGACAGATTTGCCATAAAGATATTTAATGAAATAATCAGTTTTAAATAATATGTTTAATAGTTTATATTTATGATTTATCATTTACATAAACATAAACTGAGTAATTTGCATCTTCATCAACATAATATTTTTCCGGAGTTAAATTTTCACTTGCAATTGCAAAACAATCTTTTAAAACTTTTGACATCATTAAAGTGAACATATTGATATTGTTATAAACATTATCATCTTTTAAAATATCCCAATTTTTAATTAAAGGCATAGTAAAGCTATCTCTGTATGATATTATTATAAATTTATCGCCTTTCTTCATATTATAAATATTTTGATTTTCTAAGACAATTCTAAAATTTATAGGTGGATTATCATAAATTATATTTCCATGCAAAAACTCTCTTATAGTTTTTTTATCAATAGAATTTAGCCCCAAATATTTATCCCAAGAATAATCATCTTTCAATAAAAGCATATCATCAGCATTAAATGGTATACACTTTCCTTTAGAAATATACCTTTTTACACGTTTTTGCGAATAAGGAATCAATATTAAGTCATTATCTTTAACCTTAATTAAATCATTCAATATATGAGGTAAATTACCTAATTCATTATTTCTTACAGCCAAAACTGTTTTATCTGCTATAAAAAGATAAGAGTAATTTAAAAGTATTAAAACCGAGAACATTACCAAGCCACATTTTTTATCAAACATTGAAAATCCGTAACAAACACTGCATATAATAATCGGATAAACTAAAATTGTATATTTTACAAGTAGTGTTACCAAACCAAATACAGCAAGGAATAAATATAAAAACATAAATAATAAAGAAGGCAGTAAAAATAATGTCAGTTTTGTATTAGTGCGTGTAAACACCTTTATAAAAGCTATTAATGCAAGTATTATAGGTATACAAACAAATACAAAATATATAAAGCTAAAATTTATATCAGTATTACCAAATAAAGAGATGTTGTTATTTGAAAAATAATTTTCTAACACATTATATAATACACTATATGAAAAAGGGTAAATATCTCTTGTAAAAGAGCATATTTGAGATTTTAAAGCAATAAGATTAAATATGTTAATAATTATCGCAGGTAATATTATTGCAAACAATACTGCCATATTTTTTATAACAATTTTCAATTGAGATTTTGCGTTATAAAATGTATATGCAAGAGCAACTAAAATATATATAAAAGCCAATAATACAGCAGAAGCAAATGTATACGTTAATAATGAATTAAAAACAATAAATAAAATAAAATATTTTTTTTCAAATGTTTCTAACATTCTTACAAAAAAGTAGGCAGCTAGTAATGCCAACGGAATAATCAGCCCATAAAATCTGGCTTCTACAGAATAATACACGCAAAATGTACTTATAGCCAAAAATATTGCAGCAGAATAACCTGAAAATTTATTAAACAGATTTTTTGCAACATAAAAAATAATAGGTACAGCCGGTAGTGAAATCACAAGAGAGCAAAAGTGCAATGACATATCGGAACTGCCAAAAATTTTTATCCAAAAATGCAGAATTATAAAGTAAAACGGCATGTGAATATCCTGTTTTATCAATTCCGTAACAGTAGTAAATACATTATTCATTGATGCAAAATACCAGGAATAAAGTTCATCCAGCCACAAATCACCGTAATATGCAATAGATGTAATTCTTAATATAAGAGCAAATAACGTAATTACAAATACAAATAAAGATTCTTTAGGATGTTGTACAATATATGTTTTTGTTGAATTTATAAGTTTTTCAACAGGTTCAACTATATCTGAACAAAATTCTTTAAAATATAAAACCCATAACATTTGTAATTTAAAAAGAAATTTCTGCATAGTAGTTGTATTCTAACATAAAAATAGATTTTTATAATAATTATTCAGGTATAAGATATTATTAATTTTTAAAAAATTTAGAAACTAACGCAGATATATCATCCAATAAGCTTACTGCAGAAGATGCAGAGCTACTCACTCTTAATGCGTGTTTTATGTACCGAAAAACCTGTAAAAGACCTAAAATGCATAATAAAAAATCAAAAATGTATCCGCCAATTTTTTCAATTAAATTTAATTTTATAACATTATCTTCTGTTTTTATAAATTTTATTGAATTTATTATAATAAGAATAATTGCCATAATAGCATAATATAATGCAAAAAGACCTATTATCCACCAAGTAATATTTGAAGTTTTATCGTATGAACATAAAAAAGTTATTACAATAAGAGTTATTAAAACAATAACCCAAGAATTAATTATAGCATTAAATAATGCTACAACACCATTTAGCCAAAAACCTTTTAATAAAGCTTTTACGTACTTCATAAAATATCCTGTATTACCAAAAGCATTTAGTTTATACACACAATACTTTAAGTATAATCTCACAAATAAATTTTTCAGTAAAGCAAAATATATATAATAACAAATGAAATACAAATTTATTTATGCTATATTTCAAATATGACAGTGTCTGCAAATATAGAACAATATATAAATTCCTCAAAAATTAACGGAAAACTATGTAAATGGGAAAAGAATAATATTAATGTATTTATAACAAACATAACAGCAAATATAGACAACAAAACATATTATTATCTGGAAATAGAAAGAGCAATGAATATGTGGAATGAGTTTTTTACACAGAACAATATGAACATAAGATTTAATAAAATTAACACCCCTATTAATGCAGATATTGTAGTACATTGGACAAAAGTTGGCAGAGTATTTGAGGGTATGTGCAAATATATTTCAGTAATAAACGGAACATTAAAAAAAATATCAATAGATATTGGCTTACCGAATAATTTTTCCCCTAAGCAAGTAACTCCTGCAAGTATTTTTTCAGCCATAATGCATGAATTTGGACATTCATTGGGATTAGGACACGGTATTGACGTTGATGATATAATGTATGTACCGCACAAAAAAAATATTTCAAAGCCAAGCGAAAATGATTTATACGTTTTAAAACAGATTTATAATTAAATTTTATTTACTAAAAAGAATTTTTAATCCCATTAAGAAGTAGCTTTTTATTTCATAAAACGAGCGAATTTTAGTTAACATTTTAAAAATATAAGCCGGTCTTAGATAAAAAGCTTTAATTGCGATTTTATTTAATTCTAAAACCCTTTCTTTAGAAAGAGAGTATGTTTTAACAGCAGGGTTAAAATACACATTTGTAAAATCTTCTATTTCTTCGTGGAATTCATTTCTAACATAATTGTAGAACCTTGTACCCGGTAGAGGTGCAGCAGTATAGAAACTAACAAAATCACTATCAAGTTCAATAGCGAAATCTATAGTTTGACCGGCAGTATCTTCATCTTCCCACGGCAAACCCAATACGAAGTAATTATAAATTTTAATTTTAGCACGTTTAAATGCCTTTACGGTATCTCTTACATCATTCAGCGTAATATTTTTACCTATTTTATCAAGAATATACTGAGAACCACTTTCAACCCCAATGCTTACAAGACGGCAACCTGCTCTGTACATGTATTTTGCCATTTTTTCATCGGCAGTATCGGCTCTGGTATTAGCAGACCAAGTGAATTTTAATCCGCTGTCAATTATTTGCTGACACAAATTCATTGTCCATTCTCTATCGTGATTAAAAATATCAGACCAAAAAATAAAATTTTTAATTTTATATTTAGTCATACATTCCTTAACTTCAGCAAGAATACTTTTCGGAGAACGCATTCTTACTTTACATCCATTAACAGGCGTAGCGAGACAAAAAAAGCAATGGTGCGGACACCCTCTGGAAACTTTTATAACTGCCTGAACTTTATTATTATCGGGACGCCTGTAGAAATTATTATCAATAAGGTGTCTTGCAGGAAAAGGAAGTTCGTCCAGATTTTGAATAAACGGTCTTACACCTGAAAACTTTGCTAAAAACCCTTCTCTATACCATAGCCCCAAAATATCTTTTGGAGCTTTTTCGCCATGTAATAATTCTTTTAACGTTTCTTCCGGTTCTCCTGATATAATAAAATTAATTTGTTTTTGTTTTAGCAGGATTTCAGAATTTTTAGTCAGGAATATAGCACCTTTAGCAATGGTAATAATTTTAGGGTTAAATTTCTTTGCAATTTTCAAACAATCCAAATCGCTTTGCATAGTAGCAGTAGTAACATTTATAAGTAAATAATCCGGCTTAAACTCCTTTAAATCTTCGACAAAATCACCACCAATACTGTAATCCTGAATTTTTGCTTCAAAACCTTCTTGTTCGGCAATTGCGGCAAGATACATCAAATCTGTCGGCGGCAGAGGAGGAATAACCAATAAATCCTTAATTGGTTGTTGACATCTGTCTTCTCTGTTCATGAGTGGTGATTTAGGGTATGCAAGCAAAATTTTTTTACTCATAATTTCATTCTATAACAAACTTATATATTTTAATAGTTAAATTTTTATTTTTGAAACTATCAGCTATTATTCATCACATAAACTTACAAAAACCAATTTATAAGCGGTCTTATCTCACCCATTTCATCTTTAAAATTTTTAAGGACTTCATCTATATTCAAATTTTCTTTTATCGGTTCAATTGAAAAAATACCATCTTTAAATACAGTTGAAAAATTAAGACCTATATTTGCACAATGAGGGAGATTGACCGTATTATTTTTTCTTAAATACGCTAACCCATGTACACGACAGGTTATTCCTCTGTTTTGGTATACCGAACATTTTTTTTCAATCAAAAAAGGACAGGTATATTCAAATCTTTCACCGTTAAAATCGGATTTTTGTTTTTTTAGGTTTTCTATATTATTTTTTATAATGTCTTTTATATCTTGAGGTAATTTCAAAAACCCTTTCATCAAATATGCCATTTCCAATTGAGAAAAAGGATATTCACCTGTTTCGCAGCATCCGGAACAATTTTCATGGCAATATATATACTCTGAATATTCTTCAAAATATTTATCTAATTTAGTTTGAAAGTCGTTTATAAATTTATCATAATCTTTTTTCATAAATATATTTACTCAATTCTAAAATTTAAAGCTAATAAAAAATAGAGATAACTTGTAGTTTCCATCTTTGTATTTAAAGGAGCATATACCTGAAAAGAAGCTTTTCAAAGCCATACTAAACAAATTAGTATTTTTTTCTTTATTTTTAAAAATAAAATCAATGACTCTTTTTTTATTATTTAGAAAATTCTCATATCCTTCAACTGAAGATTTATAAGCGTTTTGTTTAACCTGTTCAATATCGGAAAAATCTATTTTTTTAGGATGTCTAAAATCACATAAATAACCGTTAACCCCATTTTGTATATATTCATTCATAGTTGGAGCATTATTTGCAATTATGACTTTACCCATAGCCATTGCTTCCAACAACGGCATTCCTATACCCTCTGTAAATCTTGGAGCGATAAAAATTTCCGAATTTTTAATAACATCCAAAAATTCATCTTGATTATCAAACCAATTAGTAAAAGTAATATTATATTTTTCAATATCATTTTTTGACAGCGATAGTTCTTTATGTGTAGGATCGGCAACTTTATGAATATGAATTTTATCAACATAATTTCCGACTAATTTTTTAACAGTATTAAGGTTAATTTTAGAAACTCTCTGCCAAAGGAATACGGATTTTTTGCAATTTCCGCAGTATTCTTGCGGTTTAGTATAATATTTTATATATTCAGTATCAAAATTATAACCGTTTAAGTAATCATAAAGATATTTAGAAAAACATAGAATTTTAAAATCTTTCACTTTTTTCCATTTTTTAAAACCCCAATCTTTTACCCCGTCATACATAGGAATAAAGATTACATTTTTATTTTTAATATTATTCAAAACGAAATCATCAGGTAGAATTTGCCATAGAATAACGGTATCATATTTTTCAAAATCAATAGAAGAATAATTTGGCTTTTGTCCTTTTTTCCAGCTTTCATCAAAAAAGAAATCGATAACAAAATAATCTTTCAAAAATTCTTTAGCAAAAAAATTGCTGGAATTAGTTTTTTTATGATAAGAGTGGTCAATCCATAATAAATTTTTCATACAAAATCTTTCTAAACATAATAATCTAATATAATTTTATCACATAAAATTATATTAGAAATTATATTGTAAAATCAAAAAATTCCGTCATAGCTAAAAAATAAAACTGTAAGTTTTTAATTTATCTTACTTTAATACTTTCGTCCATATATTTGATTAACGGATATATGAAGAATTCAATAATTCGACGTTTACCAATTTTTATTTCATTTGTTGTTGTCATACCAAATTTTATAGATTGTTCTTTACCCTCAACCATAAGAGTTGTATTTTTTGGTTCAATATAAACATCAAAAACAGGCCCCATATGTTCATCCTCAACACTGTTAGCTGAAACTATAGTTACCTCACCATTTAATATACCATATTTTTGGAAGTTGTATGTATCTACCTTAATAGAAACGGGCATACCGGGTTCAACAAAGCCGACATCTTGGTTTAAAACTTTTGCCTTTATTAAAAGCGGAGCATCCTTTGGAACAATTGTCATAATTTTTTCAGCAGGTGAAACAACACCGCCTATTGTATGTACAAAGATAGTATTTACATAACCGCTTATAGGGGCTTTTATTATTTGCTTTTGTTTTTCCAATTGAACTCTTTTGTTTCTTACTTCTGCCAAAGATGCACTTAATGCACCTATTTCATGAGTAAGTTCTGTTGTTTCTTTTACTGCCTCATCATATCTTGCCTGAGGAATAATATCTTTTACTGCTTCAAGACGATTTTTATTTGCAGAGGCAATTGTCAATTTTGAACGGTCAGATGCCAATTGTTGAATGATTTTTGCTTCTTCTTCTCGGATATTATTTAATTCTAATCCCGGTTCGTGTTCTGCAGGAGCAACTATAGCAACAATTTGTCCCTCATTTACAAAATCACCTTCTTGAACAGTAATTGTTTTAACTACACCTTTATCCAATGATTGAACAAGCTTTTCTTCTCCACCCGGAATAATTTGACCACGTGCTGTTATTACTATATCCACTTTTCCCAAATACATCCATAGGGCTGCAATAACAATAAATGCAACAATAAGCCAAAAAACAGTATTTCCAATAGGATTTAGAGGTTCATCTTCTATTTCTGCAAGAATTGGTTTAAATTCATGCGCATCATCTTCTTTTGGTATTATAATATTTTTTATTTTTTCTAATATATTCATATTGTCCCCATAAAATTAAGCTGATTGAGCCATATAAAGTTTTCTGTAATAACCATCGTGTTGAAGAAGTTCTTCATGTGTACCTTTTTCAACAATATTACCGTTATCAAAACATACAATCATATCACAATCCTTTATTGTAGACAGTCTGTGAGCAATGATAATTGTAGTTCTACCTTTAGATATTAAAGCCATATTATCTCTAATTATTCTTTCTGATTCATAATCAAGAGCAGATGTCGCTTCATCAAAAATTAAAATTCTAGGATTAGAAATTAAAGCTCTTGCAATTGCAATTCTTTGTTTTTGACCTCCTGATAAACTTGAACCACGTTCTCCTACTTCTGTATCATAACCCTTTGGAAGTTTAGAAATAAACTCATGTGCTCCGGCAATTTGAGCGGCTTGAACTATACCTTCCATCGGAATATTAGGTCTTGGCAAGGCAATATTATCTTTTATTGTACCAGAGAATAAAAAGTTTTCTTGTAATACAATACCTATATTTGTTCTTAACCAAACAGGATTAATATTTCTAATATCAATACCGTCAATATATATAGTACCTTCTGTCGGATAATACAATCTTTGAATAAGCTTAGTAATAGTAGACTTTCCGCTTCCGCTTCGTCCTACAAAACCAATTTTAGTGCCTGCACTAATATCCAGACTAATATTTTTAAGAACTAAAGGTGCTTCAACATTATATTTAAATGAAAGATTATCAACTTTAATATCACCTTTTACATGGTTTAATGTAATAGCATTACCTGATTGCATTTCAATAGGACTGTTTAAAATATCACCTATACGGTCAACAGCCAATAATGTTTGCTGAAATTCATTCCATAAACCAACAAGACGTAGCATAGGAGCAGAGAATTGTCCTGAAAACATTTGAAAGGCAATTAATTGACCTATTGTAAGTTTGTTTTCTATAACAAGCATAACTCCTACATACAAAATAGCTATTGTCATACCTTTTTGTAGAAAACCACAAATAGAGCCGGTAAAATTACCCATAATGGCAAGGTTAAAACTTGATTTTAAATATTTACCAAGTTTTTCCTCCCATTTTTTGAACATAGAACCCTCAATTGCAAGTGATTTTACAGTCTGAACACCTGTTATAGATTCAACCAAATAAGAGTTTGAATGAGCACCCATTTGGAATTTTTCTTCTAATCTTAAACGCAATTCAGGAGTAATTAAAACATAGATAATTGCTATAATAGCTAAAAATCCGAGTGAAATAAATGTAAGTTTAGGACTATAAACAAACATTATAGCAAGGAAAACAACTGAGAAAAATGCATCAATTAAAACAGAAACGGATTTATTTGTAATAAACTCTCTGATTCTGTCAAGTTCTCTAACCCTTGCGGCAATATTACCAACCTGTCTGTTTTCAAAATATACAAAATACAATCTAAACAAATGTTTAAATAGCTTCGCTCCAAGTTTAGCATCAATTTTATTAGTAGTGTGAATAAAGATGTAATTTCTTGATAAGTTTAGCATTAATTCGAAAATTGCAACAACTATAAATGCAAATGCCAAAACATCAAGAGTAGAAATTGTTCTATTAACAAGAACTTTATCCAAAATAACTTGAGTAAACAAAGGTGTTACAAGTCCAAATAACTGAATAACAAAAGAACCCAAAAGAACTTGTCCGATAATTTTTTTATATTTAAAAATTTCAATAAAAAACCACTTAAATCCGAATTTAACATCAGAATTAAGCATCTTATGACGTATTACAAGCATTTCATCTTTAATTTGTTCTTGTAATTCATCAATATTATGAACTGTAGGTTGGTTTTCAAGCGGTGTAAGCGTTAAAACTTTTTCTTCTTCACGTTTTACAGCCAAAAGAACAATATACGAATCATCCTTTAACTGGATAATTGCAGGAAGCGGGTATCTTTCCGGATAGTCAGCCAATTTAATTTTTTTCTTTTTTACCTTAAACCCTTTGCCTTTGGCAATTCTCATAATTTCTTCCTGAGAAATATCTGCTGTTGATATACCATATTCACGAACAATGCCTCTCATATCAATATTGACATTATTCATTCTTGCAACTATTTCTAATGAAATAAGTCCGGTATTAACATTTTTAGGTTTTTCTTGCGTTTGTTCCTGTTTTTGATTTATATTGTTTTCTTTATTTTCATCCATTATTCATTTCCTAATACTCTGTTGTAAGTATTTGTATTCCTTTCGTAATTGCATCATAAGTTATTCTGTTTTTTTCAAATTCAATTTGCTGTTCTAATATTGACACCATAACATCATTTTCATCAATAGGTGTCATCAACCTTTTAGCAACAAGTCTTTTTGTAGACTTTTCTTTATCTTTAAGATTTGTCAATATTTTATCATTTTCAGCTTTTTGTTGATTTAAATATATTAAATTTGAACGCATAGAAGCCAATTTAGCCATAAATTCCGCCATTGCCTTATCTCTTTCAACATGCAATTGCTGTAGTTCCAATTTAACTTTTCCTATATTAGCCCTATTTTTCATACCATCAAAAAGCATCGTGTTCATGGAAAGACCAACGGTTAAGTTAGATGATTTAATATCCTTAAGACTATCACGATAACTTGTTCCATCAGAACCATACAGATAATATTTAGTGTAAGCGTTTATTTTAGGGTAATTAGTACGTTTTGCAACATATAATTCTAGTTCTTTTTTCTTAATGTAGTTTTCATGAATTTTCCATGTAATTGATTTTGTATAATCTTGAAATGCGTTAGTATCAAAATCAGAAATTTTTATATCAGACACCTTTATATTATCAGTATCATACTTTTCTCCGGTGTAAAACGAAAGCCAATTAATAGATTCTTGTAATATAGAGGATAAATCACTAATCCTTTTTTTTACAATAGAAACTCTTACTAAGGCGTCATCATACTCCATTTTAGATAATTCTTTTGCGTTAAATAATCTTGTTTTATATTCAAGCGATTTTTCTTCCAATTGTAAAATCTTTTTGTTAAGTTCAATTTGGTTTTTAGTCATTAATATTTTAGAGTAGGTGTCAACTACATTAAGATTAAGATCTTGATATTTTTGTTTTTTTTTCAAGTTCTTTTATACTAACACCCTCTTTAGCAATTTTAAGATTACCGCCTCTAACTCCAAAATCAAAGATGTTATATGATAATGTTAAACCCAATACAGATTGATATCTTGTATACGGATTAATATATGCTTCACCGATAGACATAACTGTAGATTCTCTTTCATTACGGAAGTTTTTTGTATATTCCGTTCCCATCATAAATACGAGCTTAGGAAAATATTCTGCTCTGGCACCTTTAATTCCTTGTTGAGCAATAAGCACCTGAAAATCAGATATTTTTAAATCATAAGAATGCTCCATTGCCTTTTCTATAACATCATCAAAATCAATTTTAGTTACAAGTTTTACTGTATTTTCTGCATTAGCATCTTCTGATTTAATTTCAGGTTTTGAGTTTTTTTCAATCTTATTTTTTTTGAATAAATGCCTTTTAGGTTTTTCAGGTACAATTACTTCTGATTGATTTTCAGATTAAGCTTTATTAGGCAGAGCAATATCACCAATTGCCAATGCGCTGCTACCTGTCAATTGAATAAAAAAAATAAATAATAATAATATATATCTTATAAAGTTATTTATATTTACGCTATACATACTTCAATAACAATGTTATATCATAAATATATAAAAAGTCCAATTAAAAAGAACTTGCATAAAAACCATAGACAAATTTAACCTGATTTTTACGTACTATTCGTTTAAAATTATATTTTTGATTGATTTTTCCTATACAAACTTATTTTTATTTGATATAATGCCTACAAGTGTGCAGAAAAGTATATAGAGAAATAAAGGTAAATAAAATAATGAAAAAATGCAAAATAACTGTTTTGAAACGTAATTTTGATGAAGAATTAGCTAAAGAATATGGAGTTGATGGTTTAACAGCTTGCCCTATGTTAAAAGAAGGTCAAGTGTTTTATGCGGATTGGGAATGTCCTGACGGATTTTGTAATGAGGCGTGGAAAGCGATTTATCAATACGTATTTACACTTGCACACGGTGGTGCAAAAAAAGAATTATTCTATTATGGTGATTGGATAAAAAAACCGGGAGTTGCCATTTGTTCTTGTAATGATGGTATTCGCCCTGTAATATTTAAAATTGAAGCAAAGGATTAATTATAAATGAGCGAAAAAGAAAAAATGCTAAGTGGTGAATTTTATAATCCATTAGACAGTGAATTAATAAATGAGCGGGTAAAATGCAAACTCTTATGTCAGGAATATAATAATATTCAGTATGATGACATAGAAAAAAGAGAAAAAATCCTTAAACAAATATTAGGTAAAACGAAGGAAAAATTTTTCATAGAACAGCCGTTTATTTGTGATTACGGCTATAATATAGAAATAGGCGAAAATTTTTATTCAAACCATAATCTTGTAATTTTGGATTGTGCAAAAGTTAAATTTGGGGACAATGTATTTATTGCTCCAAACTGCGGATTTTATACAGCAGAACATCCTCTTAATGCTGAAACAAGGAATAAAGGTTCTGAATATGCAAAACCAATAATTATTGGCAATAATGTATGGATTGGTGGAGGTGTTCAAATTTTATCAGGTGTAACTGTAGGAAATAACTCTGTAGTTGCTGCAGGTGCTGTTGTTACAAAAAATGTGCCTGATAACAGTGTTGTTGCCGGAGTACCAGCAAAGGTAATCAAATTTTTACCTTAAAACTTTCTGCTTTTTTACAGACAGATAAAACTTAACAAATTTATTTTAAAATATTAAAAAGTCGGAAGTTAGAAATTCTAACTTCCGACTTTTATATTCACATATTTGTTTATTATAATGATTCTTTATATATTGTTGCAACAGCATCCCTCGTTGCTTTTGTAGGTGCTATACTTAACAATCCGTCTAATGATGGTGTTGTAAAGGCAAGTTCTGTTAACTTTTCAATATCACTTTCCGAAAATCCTTCATCTTTTAATTTGTTTGGCACATCAACGGATTTTAACCATTCATAAACACCTTCTGCTGCAGATTCTGCACTGTTTATATTTTTCACAATTGGCTCTAAAATATAATTCAGAGTTTCTGATTTTGATGAATAAATATTTTTAATAACTGCAGGTAGCAGAATTGCTAAACCTAAACCATGTGAAAAATCCGGTTTCATAGCACTTAAAGGATGTTCCAAAGCATGTGTATAGTGTAATAATCCGTTATCAAAACAAACTCCACCCATTAAAGCCGCATAACAAAGATAATATCTTGCTTCTTTATTATCAGAATTTTGTATTGCTTTTGGTAAATATTTTGCAACTAACTCAATTACTTGTCTTGCAAGTGTAATAGAATAAGGTGATGCAACAGTAGATGTTGCGGCTTCTATCACATGATTAACAGCATCAATTGATACGTATCTTGTTTGTTTAGGTGATAAACCTAACATTAAATCAGAATCGTCAATTGCAAATTCAGGATAAATACAATCATACGCAATAGCCGGTTTATAATTCTTTTCTAAAATTGTAGCTACGGCAAATCTGTTTGTTTCACTTCCTGTTCCATGTGTCAAATTTATTGCAACTATAGGAGCTGCTTTTGTTGGTGTAAACTTAAATGTATATAAACTGCTTCCTGTTTCATTAGGATATTTTAAAAGTATTGCAACAGATTTTCCTGCATCTGTTGGCGAACCGCCTCCTATTGTAATAACAGCTTTTGCACCAAATTCACGAGCAAGTTTTGCAGCTTCATCTATTGCCACTGTTGTTGGATTTGGTGTAACTTTATCGTAGTTAACATATTCAATACTATTTTCTTTTAAAGCTTTTTCAACCACAGCCCAAGCTCCGGTTGATTTATATGCATTCTTTCCTGACATTACAATAACTTTATCAATCCCTCTTTCAAAATAAAGTTTTGCAATATCTTTTATTTTTTGAATAGCACCACAGCCAAAATAAACTGTTGTTCTTGTTCTGATTTCTTTAACTTCATTAATGTTTAAATCGTTTTCCCAATTATTCATAATATTCTCCTTTATTGTATTTTATTTATATTTTCACTGTTTTGAGTAAAATTATCAATCAATTTTTTTGCAATTTTTTGATTATTTATTGTTGCATTACCACCAATACATCCACCCTCACAGCACATTACTTCAATTAGATTGCAGCCGTTTTCGCATTCTCCGCAATCGGCAAATTTCTTTAATTGTTTTATGCTATCTTTATTTAAACCATTTATTATAAATGGTTTAACAACATCCTCATCTTTGAGAGATTTTTTAACTGATTCTGCAACTCCTCCGGAATAACCGAAGTTACGAGCTTGTTTGGAAGCTTCAATCTCATATTTGCTTTCGTCTAATTCCGTAATTTGGATTTTCTTTGCAATAAATAATGCTCCAAGTTCTTCGTAGTTCATAACAAAATCAACATTTTTATTTTCAAATCCCTCTGCACGTTTTGCAACACAAGGACTTACAAAAACAGTTATCGCATCAGGATAGTCTTTTTTCACGATTTCAGCGGTATAAAAAAGAGGAGTTTTTGTATCTGATACATACGGCTTAATTTCAGGAAGATGCTTCTTTATTAATTGATTATAGCCGGCACAGCAAGAAGTTGTCATAAAGTAGCGAATTTCTTCATTAGAATTTTCTTCAGTTTCACCGTAGCCGCCTTCATTTGTCCATTCGGTTAACCACTCACTTTTCTTTTCGTTAACAGCTTTCATTCTTTCCATAAATTCCTTTGCTTCTGTACTTGCGGTAATATCAGCACCTTGAGCAACTTCATAAACATTATCAAAACCTGATTTTATTATTGCAGTTTTTAATTGATATATATTTCCCGGAAATTGTCCTGCTATTGACGGTGCTATCATTGCAATAACTTTTTTATCAGATTTGATTGCCTTTAAAATATCAATAATTTGACTTCTTTCGTGAACGGCTGCAAAAGGGCAGGCCGCAATACATCTACCACAATTTATGCATTTATCATAGTCGATACTTGCAAAGCCGGTTTCATCTTTTTTTATGGCACTCACAGGACAAGAATCCTCACACGGTACAGATATTTTTACAATAGCTTTATACGGGCAAGCATTGACACACATTTGGCATTTTTTACATTTTGTATTATCTATAACCGAACGTCCGTTAACGATAGAAACCGCTCCAAATTTACAGGTAGATTGACATGGTCTTGCAACACAACCCTGACATAAATCTGTTACATAAATTCTGTTTGTTGCGCAACCTTTACAGGCAGCTTGTAAAACTGTTAAATTTTTATCGCTAATTTCTGTTCTTTCCATTGCTCGTTTAGCATAATCTGCAAGTGATACTGTTTCATCGTCTTCTTCTATTGGAAAACCTAAACCTGCAATTGTTCTATCCTTAATAATTGCACGTTCCTTATAAACACAGCATCTGTACGGAACTTCCATTCCCTTTGGGCGCATATCATAAGGTATAAGTCTTGCCTGATGTTCAAAATCATCAGACAAAAAAGCTTTTATTATTCTGACTAAAATTTCTTTTTTTATGTGAATTGCTTGACCTAAATTGTTCATTTACATATTCCTATTGTTTTGCGATTTGTCTTTCTATTTCTTCTAATACTCTTTCAACAGTTGCTTCTGAAACAACTTCATCATTAACTTTTACATAAGGTGCTTTTGAATATTCCCAATTAATAGAACATAATCCTAAACAATTGGAAGCATTAACTTCAACTTCATCTCCGTATTTCTTAGGAATAATGTCGTGTAATTCTTGCAAATTTGCTCCACCCATAACGAAACAGGTAGTTCCTGTACATACTTTTACTGAAATTTTTCCCATTTTTAACTCCTTTATATAAACTGTACTTCAACTTTTTTTAGGTATTTTTCTTCTAAAACTTGCGCTATTTGTTTTATAACATTCTTCCTGATTTCAATTTCAATAGGCAGATTAGGATCATAATGTGCTTTATTCACCTGTGCACCTACCAAAAAATTTATTACATCAGAATCAAGCAAGAAATTCATTAATGTTTTTGCAGCATCATTTTCATATCTTCCATTTTGTAAGTATTCTAAGGTTTTGGTTAATGTCAATATACCTTCTGTAACTAAATCAACACCTTCCATTTTCAATAATCCCGGAAGTTTTCCTCTGTTAGTAGACATATCTGCTATTACAGGTATATTTAATTCTCTTGAAATTATATTTGCTGTAGTACCTCCGGATATTGCTTTTTTACCTTTAAAATCCATAAATGTTTTGGCATAAAAACTATCTTTTTCTCCGTGAAACGGTGGACCTGTAAATATTAATGATTCTCTGGGATCTCTACAATATATAGATAGAATAGATGTATCATCCTTTAGTTCTCTTTTGGGAGCTATATATTCTATCTGACGAACGAGAAATTCGCTCAAATCTTTTGAAGATATTTCAGGTTCTTGTTCCAATTTATGTAAAATTATTTTTATAAGACCGCTTCGCTCTAAGCCCAGAGGATATTCTTTTGAGCCCATTGCAACTTGTGTTGCACCATCCGAACAAAATATAATTCTATCATACTTTTGTAATTTTATATTATAAACTTTCATTTTTCTGTTTTTAAAATCTTTTGATTGAATTGTTTGAAATTCAGGTTTCAGAACTTCACCATTTCTAATCCAAATAAAGTCAGGATTGCCTTCTTCGACAATTTTAGCTTTACCATTTTCAAAGCAATCTATTGCAGAAAAAGTTGAATAACTTATACCTCTAACTTTGCATACAGGTAATGAGTTCATAATAATTTCACATGATTTTTCTATATCAAAATGACTTTCCATAAATTTTAAAAGCATTGTTGAAGTCATACATGCTAAAATATTTGCCTTGATTCCACTACCAAGTCCATCAGATAAAACTGCAACAACCCTATTCATATTTGGAAATCGGTTTGAAGCGAAAAAATCTCCATAGGCATTTTGATTATATTTCTTTTTTTGAGAACAAGCAATATCTATAAACATTATTTTTTATCCTCTTTTGCATTAGTATTATAACCTTCTGCAATGGAACTTAAAAGCAACTCTGTTTCAACCATGTGTTCGCCTAAAAGACTTGCAATTTCTTGAACTGTTGTAATATTTTTTGTAATAACTTCTCTTGCTTTTTGCGCAATTTTACTTCTATCTATTTCTGATTTTGTAACATCTGAAATAACTGCACCAACAAGTTCGTTATCTTCAATAGTAAAAATACTTATGTCATATACTTTGTCTTCTATTGCATAGTGTTCCTGATGAATTTCTTTACCTGTTTCTAGTGCAGATTTAAAGAGTTCAGGGAACGAAACAATTCTATCAATACATGCTCCTGTCATTCCATCTTGTCTGGATTTAAATATTTCATACATTTCATCACTTAAGAACATGTGTTCAAAAGAATCATTTGCTTCAACAACTTGTAAATCCGAATCAACAATTACAACTGCTGAAGGCATACATCTTAACATTGCTGCAGCTTTTCTGACTGCAATTTTTCTCATATAAGATACACATTGAGATGGTTCAGCATCTCCTGCAATTAAAGCATTAACAAATTCTCGACAACTTGCGTAACCGCACCCTGAGCAATTTAATTCATCTTCTTCAGAGTGTTTACTTATCTTTTTAAGTGCATTTGAAATTTGTTCAAGTGTATATTCAACCTTTTTAACAGGATTAGGAGTATATTCAATTTCTACAACTTTTTTGGGTTCTTTTGGAACGTTATCTCTGTAATGTGTATTAGCATAGATGTCTGATGCTATTAATATTCTTGATTTATCACTTGATAAACAAGGACCGTTTATACAACCACCGGAACAACCTAGTGCCTCAACAAAAATTTTATTCTCAATTTTATCAGGATATATATTTTGTAAGGATTTGTCAAAATCTTCTAAGGAGCTTACTGAAATAAAGGTTACATCATTTTTTTCTATACCAACTTTTTTAATAGTTTCATTCATTCCGCCCTCTAATGGGTATAATGCTCCTTCATAAGAATCTTCAGGAATGAAATGGCAACTATCATCACATTCTATATTTTCAATATCTATAAATTCTTCTTTAGTCCAATAATTTAATTCATCAAAAGTTAATGCTGCCGACATTAAATCAGGATGTTCATCTGCTTCATTCTTTTTGGCTATGCACGGACCTATAAATACAACTCTTATATCTTCACCTAAAACATCTTTCAATAATGCACAGTGTGTAAGGGCAGGAGAAGCCACATTGGTAATATATTTTGCAAAATCTGGCTTATAAAGTCTTACATAATCATCTATAACAGGACAT
This sequence comes from uncultured bacterium, assembly GCA_902776035.1. Classification (GTDB taxonomy): domain Bacteria; phylum Cyanobacteriota; class Vampirovibrionia; order Gastranaerophilales; family Gastranaerophilaceae; genus UBA6984. The sequence goes on along the minus strand of CACYOO010000003.1, from coordinate 33,422 downwards.
GCAGATGATATAAATAACCCTTTTTTTGAATCATTCAATATTTTTGCAGTTTGTATAGAAACTTCCTGTGCACCGAGAGCGGTTTCAGATACTCCTGCAAATCCAAGTTTTTTTAAAACGGCTATCATTTTTTCTTTTGATATATTATATACACCTGCCCAGCTTGGTGCTAAAGAAACATACACTTTTTTATTCGTAAGTAATAATGTTTTAACCTTATCAATATCACTTCTTACTTTTTTTGCTCCTGCAGGACAAATTTTTACACAATGTCCGCATGCTATACATTTTTCATTAATTACTGATGCTGAACCTTGTTGAATTCTAATCGCCTTTATATGACAACCTCTTATACATTTATAACAGTCGTTGCATTCATTTTTTAACGTATAGACAGGATATTGTTTTTCCATATTACAGCCCCTTTAATATTTCTTCTAAATCTTGTATTGTAAGTTGCGTATACTCTTTGTTATTAATAATAATTCTAGGTCCAATATCGCACTTGTTTTCACACAAAGATCCTGTTATTGTTATTTCAGTATCAAGATTATTTTCTTCTATATATTGTTTTATAAATTCTAAATTTTCTTGATTACCTTTTGCGAAGCACGCACTTCCCATACAAACCTTAATTTCATTTGTCATTTTTATTTTCTTTTACCTCATCATTATTTGTAAATTGTAAAAAATTTCCTATTAGATTTTCATTCCAAACTTTTATATCTTTTGGTACATCAAGAATACATGGTGTAAAATTCCAAATATACTTAATCCCTGCACCTGCAAGAAAATTAGCAACTCCTTTTGCATATTCTCTTGGAACTGTTAAAATAGCTATATCAACATTTAATCTTTTTGATAAGTTTCCAACTTTTGATATGTCAAAAACTTCTTTTCCATTAATAGTCTTGCCTATTTTATTTATATCATTATCAAACATTGCAAGAATATTTAATCCATAGTCTTTAAATGTAGCATATTTTGCAAGTGCGGAACCTAAATTTCCTGCACCAATAACAAAAGCATCCTTTGTTTTTTTAAATCCAAGTTGTTCTTCTATTGATTTTTTCAATTCTTTTACATTATATCCTACATGACATTTTCCGGAATTGTTTAATATCTTCAAATCTTTTCTTACCTGAGAGTCATCAATGTTTAACAATTTTGCTATTTTTGTACTCGATATAAATATTTCATCCTCTCTTAAGTCATCAAGAATAAAATGATATAAAGTTAAACGATTTATAACTTTATCAGGAATACTCATAATTTAAATCTCCATTAATCTTAATAAGAAAGGACAGGGACTTGAATAATAAATCTATTTAAAAAATCAAGTCCCCGAACTTATTTATACAATACCTTCATACGCATTTAAGAAAATTTGTTTGATTTCACTCATAAGCGGATATCTTGGGTTTGCACCTGTACATTGATCGTCAAATGCTCTTTCTACCAATGTGTCAAGATTAGCCATAAACTCATCTTCTTTTACACCAAATTCTCTTATTGATTTTGGCAGATTAATTTCTGTCATAAGGTCATCAACTGCTTTTATTAATAATTCAACCTTTTCATCATCATTTTTTCCGCCCAAATTCAACTCGTCAGCAATTTGACCGTATTTAGTTTTAGCATTCGGATATTTGTATTGAGGGAAAGTAGCTTGTTTTGTTGGTTTATCAACTGCATTATACTTAATAACTTGTCTTATTAATAAAGCGTTTGCAACTCCATGCGGAATAGAATACATTGCTCCAAGTTTATGAGCCATTGAATGGCATAAACCTAAGAATGAATTTGCAAATGCCATACCAGCAATAGTTGCGGCATAGTGCATTTTTTCTCTTGCAACAGGATCATTGGCTCCTTCGTTATATGAACGTGCTAAGTATCTAAATACTTGTTTTGTTGCTTCTAATGCATGTCCGTTAGTAAAGTTTGTTGCCATACAAGAAACATACGCTTCAAGTGAATGAACTAATGCATCAATTCCTGATGCTGCAGTCAAGCCCTTTGGCATGTGGTCAACAAAATTAGGGTCAACTATTGCCATATTAGGTGTTAAAGCATAATCTGCAATTGCATATTTATAATGAGTTTTTTCATCAGTAATAATAGCAAAAGGTGTAACTTCAGAACCTGTACCTGATGTTGTTGGAATACATACCATTGTAGCTTTTTTACCCAAATCAGGTATTTGACAAATTCTTTTTCTAATATCCATAAATCTCATTGAAATATCCGCAAAATCTGTTTCAGGTTGTTCATATTGCAACCAAATAATTTTAGCAGCATCCATCGGAGAACCTCCGCCTAGCGCAATAATTACATCCGGTTCGTAAGGTTTAACAATTTCCATTGCCTGTTTAATCGTAGCAATTGTAGGATCAGGTTTTACATCAAAAAATACTTCGTGGTCTATACCAATTTCATCAAGAGTTTTTGTAATTGTATCAACTGCTCCTGAATTAAATAAGAAACGATCAGTTACAATAAATGCACGTTTTTTACCTTTAAGCACCTTTAATGCCAAATCAGTTGCACCACGTTTAAAATATACTTTCGGAGGAACTTTGAACCATAACATATTTTCTCTCCTTTCAGCTACGGTTTTGTAGTTTAATAAATGTTCTACACCAATATTACCAGATACTGCATTTCCGCCCCAAGAACCACAACCTAATGATAATGACGGTTCAAGTCTGAAATTATACAAATCTCCAATACCACCTTGTGATGACGGTTGATTAATTAAAATACGGCAAGAAGGCATTTTTTCTGCATAAGTATTAATCCTATCAGATTTTCTTGCATCTGTATAAAGAACAGACGTATGTCCTGCTCCGCCTTTTAATACCAATTCGTATGCCATTTCAGCAGCTTGTTCAAAGTTTTTAGCTTTATACATAGTTAAAATTGGTGATAATTTTTCTCTTGAAAATGGATCTTCCCAATCTAACTTTGCTCTTTCACAAAGAAGAATTTTGGAATCCTCAGGTATTTTAAATCCTGAAAGTTCTGCAATTTTATGAGCCGGCTGTCCAACAATTAAAGGATGAGCTGTTCCTCTTTCCGGATCTATGAACGGTAGATTTATCATTTTCTTCTGTTCATCTTTACTTACAAGATAAGCTCCACGATAAACAAATTCTTTCTTTACCTCTTCATAAATATCTTCTACAACAATTACAGATTGTTCAGAAGCACAAATCATACCATTATCAAATGTTTTTGACATAAGAATTGATGATACCGCCATTTTTATATCAGCAGTTTCATCAATAACTGCAGCCGTATTACCCGGTCCAACACCCAACGCAGGTTTTCCTGATGAATAAGCGGCTTTTACCATTCCAGGACCACCTGTTGCTAATATGCAAGCAACATCAGGATGATGTAACAAAGCATCAGATAACTCCATTGATGGCTCGTCTATCCAGCCGATAATATCCTTTGGTGCTCCAGCTTCAACTGCAGCATTTAAAATTACTTTTGCTGCTTCTATTGTAGATTTTGTTGCACGAGGATGAGGTGAAAATACAATAGCATTTCTTGTTTTTAAGCATATTAAAGATTTAAAAATAGCAGTTGATGTCGGATTTGTTGTAGGAATAATACCTGCAATAATACCGAGCGGTTCTGCTACTGTTTTGATACCATTAATTTTATCCTCATTTATGATTCCGCAGGTTTTCGCATTTTTATGCTTATTGAATATGTATTCAGAAGCGTAGTGATTTTTAATAATTTTATCTTCTAAAACGCCCATGCCTGTGTCCTCAACTGCCATTTTTGCAAGAGGAATTCTCATTTTGTTTGCAGCAGTTGCAGCTGCTTTAAAAATTCTATCCACATCTTCTTGAGAGAATGTTGAATATTCTTTTTGTGCATCTTTTACCCTTTTTAGTAAATTGTTCAAAGCTTCAATGTTGTTTATTAATCCATTATCACTTTGCTTTTGAGTTACTTTTTCTTTTGTTTTTGGCATAAATTATCTCCTTAATTGTGATTAAATTCCTTAATTATTATAATAATACACACAAACGTTTGTGTCAATACTATTATAAATAAAGAACATTAAAGAATTAGAGATTTTTTAAATTTTCACAACTTAAACAGGTATTGTGAATATAATCACAATATAATTTTAATAATTTATAAAACTTGCTATTTTATAGCTAAATTATTGAATTGTATTTAAACGTTAAAATAAAGAAGCCATGTACAATTTACATGGCTTCTTTATGGAGCGGGAGACGAGGCTCGAACTCGCGACATCCTCCTTGGCAAGGAGGCATTCTACCACTGAATTACCCCCGCAAATTTCTGCGTATCTTTATTATTTCACAAAAAAAATAAAATGCAATATCTTTTATTTATAAATAATAAATTTTATTTAAAATTTATTATTTATGTGTTATTCTCATGTATGCAGGAGATTTTTATGCCTTCGAAAACAAAAACGCAAAATGATAAAAATTCCACACTTATGCCTCAGGATATCGCTGCTGAAGAAGCTGTTTTAGGCGCTATTCTCGTTAATCCGTCTGTTATGGCTAAAATTGTTGAAATCCTCAAACCTGAAAGCTTTTACAAACCGGCTCATAGAGCCATTTTTGAAGCAATGTTGCAATTGTTCAATCAAAACCAAATGATTGATATTGTTTCTGTATCAGATGTTTTAAGCTATTCTTCAAAACTTGAAATGATTGGAGGTAGGGCTTTTGTTAATGATTTAGCTTTCAAAACTGTTACAACTGCAAATGTGGGATATTATGCGAATATTATTCAAGAAAAAGCCATTAAGCGCTCTCTGATTAATGCAGGGGGTGAAATTATTGCATCAGGTTACAACACAGAAAATGTTGATACTTCTTTAGAAAATGCTGAAAAACTAATATTCGATATTTCTTCTCAAAAATCAACTAAAGATTTTATTCCGATTAAAGATGATGTTTTTAATGTATATAGCAATATAGAATATCGCTATCAGCACAGAGATGAATGTATAGGCGTACAAACTCATTTTTATAAACTTGATGAACTAACTAATGGTCTGCAAAAATCTGATTTGATTATTTTGGCAGCAAGACCTTCTATGGGAAAAACTGCGTTCGTACTTAATATTATTGCTAATGTTGCTCTAAAATCAAAAGTTCCTGTAGCAATGTTTTCTCTTGAAATGTCAAGAGATCAACTTGTTAAACGTATGATGTGCTCGGAAGCAGAAATTGATTCTCAAAGGTTAAGCAGTGGTAACATGCAAAACAAAGATTGGGAAAAACTTGCAAATGTTGTTGAAGAATTTGCAGATGCTCCTATTTATATCGATGATACCGCAGGTTGTACTCTTACCGATATTCGTGCAAAATGCAGACGTCTTGCAATGGAAGAAAAAGGACTCGGACTTGTTGTTATTGACTATTTACAGCTTATAAACAGTGTTTCTTCTATTAGTGATAGAAATCAGGAAATTTCTGCTATTTCAAGAGGGCTAAAAATTCTTGCAAGAGAACTTAATGTTCCAATTATTGCTCTTTCTCAATTATCAAGAAAACTTGAAGACAGAAAAGATAAAAGACCTATGCTATCTGACTTGAGAGATTCGGGTGCAATAGAGCAGGATGCGGATATCGTAATGTTTATACATAGAGATGACTACTACCAACAAGGAAATGATGAAGATGAAGTTATAGAAAAACCTGATACAAAAGGAAAATCTGATATAATAATTGCAAAACAAAGAAATGGCCCGACAGGCGATTTTCAATTAATTTTCCAAAAAAATATTACCAAGTTTAAAAATCCTATTAATACTGATTTATTTTAAATGAATTAATAATCTAAAAAGAGATATATTTTTATAACGTTTTAAAAATATATCTCTTTTACTTTTTTTAAATTACAACTATTTTTTTTCTGCAAACATGCTTGATATAAGAGTTTTATATTTTTCAAATACATCATTCCGCTTTATTTTTGCAGTATGACTTAGTAATCCGTTTTCCATACTGAAATCATCATTCAAAACTTCAAAACTTTTTACTTTTTCAAAAGGTTTTAACCCTGATTTACGTTTTATGTATGTTTTTATTTCATGGTTTATTAATTCACGTAAATTAGTATCTTTAATAGAAAGATTTTTACCTGATTTCAAATCTTTTGCCAACAAACCGCATTTATCAAGTGCCATTTTTGATGGTACAATCAACGCACCAACAGACGCTTCATCCTGTCCAACAAGAACAATTTGGTCAATATAAGGACTTTGTAATATGGCTTCTTCTATTGGTATTGGCTCAACATTTTCTCCGCTTGAAAGAACAATTGTTTCTTTCATTCTTCCGACAAGGACAAGATTATTGTTTCGTGTAAGCCATCCTAAATCTCCTGTTATAAACCAGCCATCAGGTGTAAATACCTTCTTTGTTGCTTCTTCATCATTATAATAGCCGTTCATAACCTGAGGTCCTTTTACAAGGACTAATCCTTTAGTATACAAATGAACTTTTTCAAATGTAACAGGATCAACTATCTTTATTTTTGTATGTACGTAAGGTTTACCAACGCAACCCAAATAATTAGGATATTGAAGTCCTCTTAAGGTTAAAACAGGAGATGTTTCTGTTAAACCGTATCCTGCTCTTAAATTTATACCTATTGCATCATAAAATAATTCATCCTTTATTGATAATGCACCACCACCCGATATTGTTACTCTTAATTTATCTAAACCTGTTGCTTCTTTTACTTTTTTATAAAGTGTATTTGTTGCAAGAACATGGAAAGGTTTTAAAAATGACCTTACAACTGTATGATAAATGTTTGAAATAGGTTTATAACTTGATTTTTTATTTGTAATTCTTCGTTCACTATACATTTTATGAATTTTATAATTTATACTGTTTTGCACTGCTATATCAAATAACCAATATGCAATTTTTGACGTTTGTTTTAGTTTTTGATAAACACCTAATCTTAATGCCTCCCAAATTCTTGGAACTGACATCATTGTATTAACATGATATTTTAACAAGTCATTTTTTAAATTTGCAACATTTGAAAAATATAAATGACATCCTCTTGCCATATAAAAATATTGGGTTAATCTTTCGTATGCGTGCCAAATTGGAAGAATTTGAAGTGTTTTTTCACCTCGTTTTGCCTGAAAACCGAGTTGAGTACCTTCCATTTGAGATAACATATTACCATGTGTTAAAAGAACCCCTTTCGGATTACCTGTTGTTCCTGAAGTATAAAGCATTGTACAAGGTGTTTCCTGCGTTACTTCATCAACTTTATGATATGGATGTTGTTTGCCAAGCTCTAATATTTCTTCTCTTGTATACAATGGCATTTTTAATTGTGTTTTATCAAAATTTTCAAGACCTTTGTCATACATTAAAATTATAAATTCAGGTTTTTTGGTATTAATACTATCTTTTAGTATTTCCAGAATTTTTACATTTTCAAGAATCATAGCTTTTGCACTTACATGATTCATAATATAATCAAGTTCTTCTATAGGAGCTTTTGAACCACGCAAAACTTCTATTGCTCCTATTTTTAATACGGCTTGGCTTATTGGCATAAATATACCGGTAGTTTCGGTAAAGATATCTATAAAATCACCTTTATTTATACCTAAATGCTGTAAACCACCTGCAAAATCATATATAAATTCTTTTACCTGCTTGAATGTCATTTCTATATTAGAATATTCATCTGTTATGGCAGGCATACTATCATATTCATCTATATATAGTTCAAAATAATCATTTAGATTTTTCAAACCTCTCATTTCATCAAGTACCCAATCTTCATCTGTCAATATCATTTTAAATTCCCAAATCACTTAAAAATATAATATTTTTAAGTTTACTTCATTTTTCTTCGTATTGTCAACAATTTTAATATTTTTTTCATACAAACAATTTATTGATTAAAAAGATTAAAAAGCGTAAAATATTTAACATTATGAAAAATATAAAAAATTTATTAGTATTATTTATAGCTTTTGCTGCAATTTTATCACAATCAGCTATGGCAAAGACTGTAAAAGTAAAAGCATTAACTCCGTTTAACAGTACTAAGCCACCATATTCTTTTGAAGTTAAAGTTTTAAAAACAACAACCCTTGTTGATAATTTTTCAGTAGAAAGCGGAAGTATATTAAGAGGATACATTTATAAGACTCTACCTCCTAAAAGATTAAAACAAAGTGCTTCTTTCATTTTTATTCCGCAAGTATATATTACAAAAAGTGGTAAACAACAACATATAACAAATATGGTTGCACAATATACCACTAAAATAAACAAAAAAGATGTAATTGTAAATTCAGCTTATGTTTTTGGAACAATACCTATAGTCATCGCAACAGCCGGTATTTTTGCATATCAAGGTGCTAAAAATGCTCAACCGGGAGAAGATACCGTAAAATCTTCAGCTATTAATGTATATGAAAATTCTCCTCTATCTCTTATTGAGAAAGGTAATAATTTGAATATAGAAAGAAATCAAAGCTTTCTATTAAATCTTATCATTGTACAACAAGATGAACCAAATTATGAATATAGGACTGTAAAATGAAAAACAATTTAATTATTAAATTATTACTTATTCCATATTTTATGTTTTTTGTAAGTGCATTTGCCAAACAAGTACCTGTTAAATCCATAGATAATTTTAATAGCAATAAACCTCCAAAAGCAATTCGATTTATTACTTTAGAATCTGAGTATGTAGATAATTTTGGTTTGATTCCAAAAAATTCATTAATTACTGCCGATATATTCAGTGTAAAATCAGAAAAGCGTTTAAAACGAGATGCTCAACTATTACTAAAAGTAAAATCTATTAAAAATCCAGAAACTATAAAAACAGCAAATATGGGTTTAGGAAACTTATATGCAAAATATGTTGAGCCAAAAGATAAAATAGAAATAGCAAAAACAACCGCATTAACAGCAGGTAGCATTTTTTTTAAAGGTCTTTCCATTTCATACAGAGCAGTAGAAGGTGCTGTTAAAAATGAAGAAGATAATGTTTTAAAATCTACAGGTGTTGCCATATATAAGTCTTCACCATTATCATACATTGAAGAAGGTGAGCCACTAATTATAAAAAAAGGGGAAACTTTCTTTATAGATTTTAAGATAATGTCAAAATAGAATTTTTATAAAATTCTTTTTAAATCTTCTATAATTAACTCTTTTGAAAGATGATAGCGTTCTACTAACTCTGACATAGGAACTCTATCAATAAAATCTTTCTCTGCTCCATAATTTAAGCATTTAACATCAGAATTTCCATAAAATCTTGAAATTTTTTCACCAAATCCACCGGATAAAGAGCCATTTTCAAGAGTAATTACAACTTTATGCTTTTCTTTTAAAGAATTTAATACATTATTATCTAAACCGGTAATAAATTTTGGATTAACTAATGTTGCATCTATATTAAGTTGAGATTTTACTTCTTGTTTCAAGTCTTGTCCAAGCTTATAAAAATCACCTAATGCAATTATAGCAACATCATTACCAAGCTCATCAATTGAATATTTGTTTAATACAGAATAATCTGTATTATCCTCGCAACCTTTTGAAATAAAATTATTAAAAGGAACTCTTATAACAACAGAATATTTTGTCTGTTCAACCGACCAATCAAGCATTTTTAAATATTCTTCTTTGCATGTTGGTGCAAGATAAACAACATTAGGTATATTAGAAATTAAAGGTATATCAAATAAGCCCAAATGTGTTGCATCAGCACTTGATATTCCGCCCCAATAAACTAATATAGTTGCAGGTGAATTATTTAAAGCTAAATCTTGTGATAACTGGTCATAAGTTCTCTGTACAAATGAACTTGCTATTGCAAGTATAGGTTTTGCACCATTTTTTGCAAGTCCTGATGCATAAGCTACTGCATGTTCTTCTGCTATTGCAACATCTGTATAGTGTTCATCTAATTTATCTCTAAATGTTTTATCAAAACCAAAAACACCCGGAGTTGCAGCATTTATAACCTGTATAGTATTATCATACTCAAGTTTTTTTAATATATAATCTTTTGTTATAGATTCATAACATTCTGTATTACTTGATTCAGATTTTGTTTCATTTAAAAATCCCGGTAATGCCCAATGACCCCATTCTTTTTTTGTTTCTGCAGGTAAGTATCCTTTTCCTTTTTGAGTATGAATATGTACAACGACAGGTTCTTGTATATCTTTTACTTTTTCTAAAGCTTCAATAACTGTTTTTATATCATTCCCCTGCTCAACATATATATACTTAAATCCGAAAGCTGTAAAATAATTATTTTCATATTGTCCGTTGGAATTTCTCAACGCTTCAAGATTTCTATATAATCCACCTTGATTTTCAGCAATAGACATCTCATTATCATTTACAATAATGATAAAATTACTATTTAGAACTGATGCATTATTTAAACCCTCAAATGCTTCTCCGCCTGATAATGAGCCATCCCCTATAAGTGCAACTACATTATATTTTTCACCCTTTAAATCCCTTGCTTTAGCAAGTCCTGTTGCTAAACTTATTGAGGTTGATGTATGACCTACCATAAAACAATCATGTTCACTTTCTTTAGGGTTTGTATAACCTGAAATTTCAGTATTAATAGGATTTGTAAAGCCGTCTTTTCTTCCTGTAAGCATTTTATGCGGATAACATTGATGTGATACATCAAAAACAAATTTGTCTTTTGGAGTGTTAAATACATAGTGCATTGCTATTGTTGTTTCAACTATTCCTAAATCCGGACCTAAATGCCCTCCTATTGTGTTAACTCTATTTAAAATACCTTGCCTAATATCTTCTGCAAGTATTGTCATTTCATCAATTGAAAGTTTTTTTACATCTTCCGGTGAATTAATTTTTTCTAAAACCATATTTCCTCTACAAATTATTAAAAGCTATATCATATTTTTAAGTTTATCATAAAATAATTAAATATTTCAAAATAAGAAAATTATAATTTTTATTTTAGCACTTCATTTGCAATATCATCTGCCCTAAATTGCAAGCATTTTAATTCTTGACAGGTAGTCTGTCTGTGTTCCCATAAACAGGGTTTTATAGGACAATCATCATTTGTTTTTAATACTGTTACATAATCGCATTCAGGAACAAGTTTTTTGTTATCTGTTGAACCGAATATAACATAAGTTCTTGTCTTTACCCCCACACCTATGTGCAATGGAGCAGAATCCGAACAGATAAATTTTTCGTATTTTGAAATTAGAATGGCTAAATCCATAAGATTTTTTGTTTTTCCGTAGCAGTTTTCAAAATTTGGCTTATTTAACGGACTTATACTGTGTAAAATTTGTTCAATAACATCTTTATCATCGGGACCTCCTGTAAGAGTTACATGTTTGCCGTTGTTAAGTAAAATTTTTATCACATCTGTCCATATTTGAGGGGTGATAGTTTTTATCATATTTTTCTGTACACTTATTTTAGATACACCAGGATGAATAAGTATTGAATTTGGTATTTTTTCTGTTTGAGGAACACTTATTTCAGGAATTTCATTTTTAACATCTGTTATTGGAGTTATCAAATCATGATACATTTTAGATGCATATTGATTTTTATTTAATGTTACACTTTCAGTTAAAAATATTTTGCTTAATTTGCCCGTATTAAAGCCATATCGTTTTTTTATACCTGTCAAGAATAACAATATTGGTATAAATTTATTTCCTCCTGATGATATTACAATATCATAATGACCTTTTCTTGCATTATAAATTAATTTGAGCATTTCAACATATTTGTTTTTACTTTTCGGACTTAAAAGAATCATATCATCTATTGTATCGGTCAAATCTTTTATGCTTTTGCTTCTGGCTTCTAAAGCGAGAGTAATTTTACAATCAGGATAAGTTGTTTTAAGAGATTTCAAAGTAGGCAGAAAAAGGATTTCATCTCCTATTCCGCCAAAATTTATCACAAGTATTTTTTTATTTTCACTCATAAACGCATTGTACCAAAAATAATATTAAGGTTCAAATAATACCAATATAAAGTATATAATAAAATTATTATTAAAATTTCATACATTCTATTACATCCTTATTTAAACAAATAATATAAACAAAATTTATTATAATTTTTTTGTTAAATTTTCACATAAAAATTTTGTAAAAATTTTGTTTGAAATTAACTTTTAATTTTTCCATAATATATAGATGTTATAAATAACAAAATTATTTATTGATACTAAAGAAAAATTTAATAATAAAATATATAAAAATAAAAGGAGAAAAAAAACAATGGTACAAACGTGCAAAACTAAATATAATTACCTTTTTAGTAGAAAAATTCCATTTTAATTATTACAACTAGACAATATACTAAAGGAACAAACCAAATTAATAAACCTATATATCTAAGTATAGTTATAAATTTATTTTGGGTTATAAATTTGTTTTTTATCTGTAGGGATAATATGCGTTCAAGAATTAAGCAAACGAATAAAACTAAAAATGTAATAAGATAAAAACAAATAATAATAATTGAATATACTAGTCCACTGGCACTATTTTGCTCAGCAAAATATTTTAAATATAAATATAAAATTAATCCAATCCACCCTAAAACAGCAAGAATATTAAAGCTGTAAAATTCACTCATTGGTTTATTCATTTTAGAAAAAGCAGAAGAAATAAACCCTGTTATATAAACAATGATATTAAAACTATATAATTTGTTTATAAGCTTCTTAAACATAGCTAGATATTAAAATAAAAGGAGAAAAAAGACAATGGCACAAACGTATAAATTACATGCAAAAATCTGTAAAATAATTTTAATTCTATAAATTTTTTATAAAAGTAACTAATCCACAAGAAATACATTCAAAAAAAACACCAAAGGAACAAACCAAATTAATAAACCTATATATCTAAGTATAGCTATAAATTTGTTTTGGGTTATAAATTTATTTTTTATCTTTAGGGATAATATGTGTTCAAGAATTATACTAACAAATAAAACTAAAAATGTAATAAGATAAAAACAAATAGCATCAAAAGCATATACTAATCCGCTGGCACTATTTTGTTCAGCAAAATATATTAAGTAAAAATGTATAATTAATCCTATCCACCCTAAAACAGCAAGAATATTAAAGCTGTAAAATTCACTCATTGGTTTATTAAACATAGTTAGATATTAAAATAAAAGGAGGAAAAATACAATGACACAACTATATAAATTACATGTTGAAAAGAATGTTAAAAGAGAACAGCTAAATGACGAAATAGAACATGTAAATGATGAAAAAGAACAGGTAAATAATGAAATAGAACAAGATAAGTTAGCACAAAAATTTGCAATAGGTGTATATGATGAAAGTCGTGAATTTTTACCAAAAGATTGGAAACTCATATCTGAATATTCTAATAATGATAATGGATTTCATGGCGAAGCATACGAAAAAGACGGTAAAATTATTATTGCATTTAGAGGGACTCAATGGTACAGTTTAGGTGATTTAAACACAGATGTACAAATGATACGAAAAGAAATTCCTAAACAAGCAAATTCTGCACTAACATTTTATTATAAGGTCGAAAAATATTGTGTTACACATGACATTGATAAAAGTAATATAACTATTACAGGACATTCACTTGGCGGTAGTTTAGGAGAATTTGTTGGACCAACTGTAAAAGTTAAAACTGTAACATTTAATGCTTATGGAGTTAAAGATATTGCAGAAAGAAATATGATATTAAAAGGTGAAAATGAAAACTATGTAAAAAACTATGGAGATGTAAATGATAGAACATTTTATACAAAAATGCATAATCATGTAGGAAAAACTTATGTACTAGATAATGATAAAGATAATAAAGTTTTAAGAAATAAAAAATATCATAAAGCAGAAACAATACAAAATCTTGAAGATGCTGAACCCTATGATATACACAAACACCATAAATTTGAAAAAGAATCAATGCATAAAGATAGAGTTTTGGTAGTTGAAGAAGTTAGAAAACGAAAGAATAAGGAACGTAATGATGCCTTTTCTAAATATTTTCGCCAACAAGCTCAAAAAGGATATACTATGTGGGAACAAGATATAAATAAAAAAGTATCAGGTGGAGAAGTATATGTGCATTCATATACCAGAGATGACGGAACTTATGTTACCGATTATTATAGAAGTTCTCCTAATAGATAGAATTTGAAAATAAAATAGAGAATGTCAAAAAAGTCGTTTTATTGAGAATCTTCGGATTGTATTCTCTAAATCTTTATCATATTTATCAATAGTGAAACATTAAATTACATAAATGCATTTAAAAAAAATAACAAAGGAACAAGCCAAATTAATAAACCTATATATCTAAGTATAGCTATAAATTTGTTTTGGGTTATAAACTTGTTTTTGATTTCCAATGAAAAAATACGTTCAATTATAAATGTAATAATAAATATTAAAAAGGTAATTGTATAATAAATAGCTAAAATATATATAATTACGATACCACTTATATCTCCGGATTTAAGAGAAAAAGAAGTTATCAAAACAATTAAAAAAGTAATCCAAGATATTACAGCAAGGATATTAAAGCTATAAGAAATACTTATAGGTTTATTAATTTTAGAAAAAACAGAAGAAATAATCCCTGTTATATAGACTATGATGTTAAAATTGTATAATTTGCTTATAAGCTTTTTAAACATAGCTAGATATTAAAATAAAAAGAGAAAAAAGACAATGGTATGTCCATTTTATCCGTAATGTGATAAAATAAATATATGACAATTATATCCGATGACAATAACAAGAATAGTATACAAAAGAATATTAAAAATCCTATTGTAGAAACAGAACATATAGAATATGACAAGACATTTGAAACTTCTGTTCGTCCTAAAACATTTGAAGAATATACAGGACAAACAGAATTAAAAGATGCACTCAAAATATCTATCGAGGCAGCAAAAAAAAGAAATACCGTTTTAGACCATATGTTGTTTTACGGTCCTCCGGGTTTGGGTAAAACTACTCTTGCAGGTGTTATTGCAAATCAAATGGGAGTCGATTTTAAAGTAACATCTGCTCCTGCACTTGAAAGACCAAGAGATATTATAGGTATATTAATGTCTTTAAAGGGTGGAGAGATACTTTTTATAGATGAAATACACCGGCTTAATACGGTAACGGAAGAAATTTTATATCCTGCAATGGAAGACTTTGTGCTTGATATAACTACAGGTAAAAGTCAAACTGTTAAAACAATGCGTCTTTCATTACCTAAATTTACATTAATAGGTGCAACAACTAAAGCAGGAGCATTATCAAGTCCCCTAAGGGATAGATTTGGAATTGTACACAGATTACAATTTTATAATAAAGAAGAATTATCAAAAGTTATAAAACGTACAGCAAGTATTCTCGATATAAAAATTACTGATGAGGGGGCTGAGGTTATTGCAAAATGTTCAAGAGGTACTCCAAGAATTGCAAATCGCCTTGTTAAAAGGATTTCAGATTATGCATTAGTTAAATTTGATGGGGTTATAACAGAAGATGCCGCAAAGCAATCTCTAAAAATGCTGAATATTGATGAAATGGGCTTGGATAATACTGATAGAGCTATTTTAACAATGATAGCCAAACAGTATGATGGAGGACCTGTCGGAATTAATACTCTTGCTGCAGCATTAGGTGAAGATGTCAGGACTTTGGAAGATGTATGTGAACCATATCTTTTACAATGCGGTTTTCTACAGAGAACACCTCAAGGCAGAAAAATTTCACCTGAGGGTTTAAGATTTTTAGGTATAAAAAATAATTCTGCTCAACAAAAATTATTTGGAGATTAAATGAAAAAAGGGTTATTAGTATTTATTATATTTATTAATTTCATTATGATACCTGTTTTTGCACAAAATAATGATAAAAACTTACATGCGGAAAAAGGTGTTGTAGAAAATGTTGAATATGAAGACATTAACCAGAATAACTATTCTGATAAAGAGCAAGTAAAACAAATTGTAACCGTCAAATTATTAACAGGTGAATTTAAAGGGCAATCTTTTAAAACAGATAATATGATTACAAATAATCCCTATTATGACATGATACTCAGAAAAGGGGACAGAGTAATTTTACATACAGAACTTGAAAATGATAATGTTACAATAAACTATGATATTGCAGATATACAGCGTATTGACTTTGTTTTTGTTCTTCTTGCTTTATTTTTTGCGTTATTACTGTTTATCGGGCGTAAAAAGGGTTTTTTTAGCTTAGTATCAATTGTTATTACAATACTTTTGATACTTTTAGTTCTATCTCCTTTAATAAGGAGCGGTTTTAACCCAATAATATCTACGTTATTTATAAGTATAATTTCTTCAGCAGTTACAATATATCTTGTAGGCGGACTAAATCGAAAAAGTACATCTGCCGTTTTAGGTGCATCAGGTAGTCTTATTTGTGCATCAGTTATATCATTAATGGCAATACATTTTTCTCATCTTACAGGTTTTTCTTCTGAAGAATGTATGTACCTTTATACTTCTGATTCAAGTTTAAATTTTAAAGGCATATTAACGGCATCGATGATGCTTGCTACATTGGGTGCGGTTATGGATACAGGTATGTCTATTGCAAGCAGCGTGAATGAATTCTTTACTTTAAATCCTGAAATGACTCCTAAAGAACTATTTATATCGGGTATGAATGTCGGAAAAGATATTATAGGAACGATGGCAAATACATTGATTTTAGTTTATTTAGGCAGTTCTCTGCCATTAGTTTTGCTTTCACAAAATATAGATTTGCAAAAGTTTTTTAACCTCAATCAAGTTGTAACAGAAATAACATCTGCAATAATAGGCAGTATTGCTATTGTAATATGTGTACCGATAACCGCTTTCGTTACAGCATATTTGATGAAAAAGAAAAATGAGAATGAAACAAATATTATGATAAAAAATGATAACGATATATTAGGAGATTAATTCTATATCGGAAATATCATTAAATTTAATTTTTGTTTTAACGATAGTTATTGTGTGAAAAGTTAAATCAATATTTGAAATTAAACCGGTAATAGTTTCATAAGCATCTGTTTTGTAATATGTAATCTTTATCATCATTCCTTTTTTAATTTCATTTAATTTATTATCTAATTTTAGTAGTTCATCATCAGACAATTCACGTTTAACTTCTTTTTTTCTTGACTGTTCCTTAATTAATTGGTAATACCCTCTAAGTGCAGCAAAAGGCATAAACATTTTTGCTCTTTCCTGCCTGCTTGCTTTTGTATATTTATTCTCCATTATGACCTCCAACAAGTTTATTTCTTGTTCGTGCCGTTGCTTTTTCTTCTAAACTCATTCCTCTCAAAATAGCGTTTTTACCAAATTTATTTTTTATTGAAATTACTGCTTTTTGTACCTTATATTCTTTTTGTGTATCTTCTGTATTTGAAAATATATCAAGTTGTACACCAATCATATCTTCATCTTTTATGTTATTTAAAGAGATTCCTATACGTCTTATCAAATAATTTTTATCAGTTTTCTCTAAAAAAAGATTTTCAAATTCTTTAACAATTTTTTTATATGAATTTGTGTATGCGGTTAACTTTTTTGCACCTCCTGTAGAGGAGTGAGTATTCTTGGAATAACCGATGTATAATGATATTGAATTTGTCTTCATGTGCTTTTCTATCAGTTCTAGAACTAAAATATCAACCATTTCTTTTAAAACTAACATTGCCTCATTATATTTGTAATCTTCAAATAATATTTGACTATTTGATATAGAATTGCTTTTAGATTTATAATTATGTATATCTGAAATAGTGCATGGCTCTATTCCTTTAGAATGGTCAATTAAAAATTCTGCATTGACACCAAATTCAGAATACAATGTTTTTTCATTTATATGAGCCACTCCATACATGTCATAAACTCCGTATATTTCAAGACGTTTTGCAATACCTTTACCAACATTCCAAAAATCTGTAATAGGTCTGTGGTGCCAAAGAGTTTTCTTGAATATTTCTTCATCCAAATAGCCAATGTTATCCGGTGAATGTTTTGCGGTAATGTCAAGTGCAATCTTAGCAAGAAATAAATTAGTACCTATTCCTGCAGTTGCACATATTTTGGTTTCCTTCATAACTGCATCCATTAACATCGAAGCAAATTCTTTAGGTGTTTTATTATAAGCTTTTAAATATGTTGTTGCATCAATGAAACATTCATCAATTGAATATACATGTATATCAGCTGCAGAAACATACCTTAAATAAATTTCATAAATCTGTGCTGATTTTTGCATATATAACTTCATTCTGGGTAATGCTGTGATAAATTCAACATTTTTGGGTATTTCAAATATTCTGCATCTGTTTTTTATGCCTAGTTTTTTCATTGCCGGTGTAATTGCAAGACAAATAGCTCCTCTTCCACGAGATGGATCAGCTACAACAAGATTTGCTTTAAACGGATTTAAGCCCCTGTCAACAGCTTCAACAGAGGCAAAAAAACTTTTTAAATCTATGCATAAATAAGTTTTATCCATTTCAGACATAAAAATCCTTTTAATAATATTATAGCATTATTATGCATGAAATTAATTTAAAACAACTTTTTAAATATATTTGCATGAGGTTATTCACTCTGCAGTTTTGAATGTACTTTCTCTTGGACAAGTGTTCACTTTGTCCCTGCTATTCAATTCTGTTTTGTTCATAACCACTCATCAAAAGGTTTTCTCGTATTGCTACTAGTTTAATTTTTCTGTTAATTCTGTTTTAATTTTATTTAAAACTTCATCTATTTTATTTATATCATTTGCAACACCTTGAGCAAATTGAGGTCTGCCTCCACCTTTACCATTTGTTGCAGCAGCTATTTCTTTTACTATATTACCTGCATTTATTCCTTTTGAAACATAATTATCTGAAATTTTAACGAATACAGATGTTCCTGCTATTACAACGATAACTGAATTTCCCAGTTTAGTGGATAATAGTTCAACACCCTCTTTTAATGCTCCGCCATCTATTTGTTCCATTTTATGTACAAATAACTTTCCGTCTTGTATTATTTCTGCTTGTGTAACAAAGGTTTTAAATTTTTCTTTAGCAGATTCTGATTTTATATGTGCAATCTCTTTTTGATATGCTCTATTTTCTTCTGTTAGCTTGTCAACACGTGCCTCTATTTCATCATAATGTGATTTAAATTTTTTAGCCAATACATCTGTAACCTGTGCTTTATCTGACAAATATTTTAAGCCCGCTTTTGCAACAACTAATTCAATACGTCTTGTACCTGCGGCAATTGCACTTTCAGACACTATTTTTGCAAGCCGCAATTGTCCTGTATGTGATGCATGGCAGCCGGCACAAAACTCTTTTGATATGTCTTTGCCTATTGTTACAACACGAACCTTATCTCCGTATTTTTCGCCAAATAATGCCATTGCACCTGTTTTTTTAGCTGACTCTATATCCATAACTTCTGTTGTAACAGGTAAATCTTCTGATATCCATTCATTCATTATTTCTTCAGTTTTTTCAAGTTCTTTTTCGGTCATTGCTCTATCAAATGTGAAGTCGAAACGCATTTTATTTTCTTCAACTTGAGAACCTGCCTGATGAACTTCTTTTGAAAGAACTTTTTGTAATGCTGCTTGCAATAAGTGAGCAGATGTATGATGTACTTTTATTTGATTTCTTCTTGCTAAATCAATTTTTGCATGAACATTCATACCGTTTTCAATTTCACCGTTTAAAAGTTTGCATCTATGAACTACAAGGGAGTTTACTTTAAATGTAGTTAAAACTTCAAGTTTTAATTCGTTATTTTCAATAAATCCACTATCTCCGACTT
The DNA here is from genome assembly GCA_902776035.1 of uncultured bacterium. Taxonomy (GTDB): domain Bacteria; phylum Cyanobacteriota; class Vampirovibrionia; order Gastranaerophilales; family Gastranaerophilaceae; genus UBA6984. Next base: position 13,503 of record CACYOO010000003.1, on the reverse strand, counting down.
GTCCGCCACATTCAGCATAAAACGGTGTTTTATCTAGTACTACATCTATATATCCTTCACCATCCAAAGTTTCAAGTATTTTTGCATCACATTCAAATTCGTTATAGCCGATAAATTCTGTTGCACCAACCTTTTCTTCCACTTTTGCGTATTTAATATCACCTGTAACAGAAATTTTAGCTGTTGCAGCTTTTGCTCGTTCTTTTTGTTCTTGCATTGCAACTTTAAAACCGTTTTCATCAACATTTAAACCGTTATCTTGTGCAATTTCTTTTGTAAGTTCAAATGGAAATCCATAAGTATCATATAATTTGAACGCATTTTCTCCATCAATGTCTTTTTTACTATCTATAAATTCATTTAATAGTTTATAGCCCCTATCAAGAGTCTTATTAAATCTTTCTTCTTCTTTTTTTATAACGTTAATAATTTTATCCCTATTTTGTAATAAATCAGGATATGCACCTTTATAGTTATCAATTACAACGTCAACAAGATTATATAGGAATGGTAATTCCATGCCTAATATCTTACCGTGTCTTAATGCACGTCTTAATATCATTCTTAAAACATAGCTTCTGCCTTCATTGCCGGGTATTACACCATCATTTATCAAAAATGTTACACATCTTGCATGGTCTGTTATTATACGAAGTGAAATATCTGTCTTTTCAGATTTTTTGTAAGGAACACCAGACATTTCAGATACTTTATCCAAAATAGGACGAAGCAAATCTGTTTCAAATGTTGAAGTAACGTTTTGACAAACCATTGCAATACGTTCTAATCCCATGCCTGTATCAACATTTTTCTTTTCAAGAGGAGATTGATTACCTTCTTCATCTTGATATAATTCAGTAAATACCAAATTCCATATCTCAACCCAACGGTCGCACTCACAAGTATCTATACCGCAATTATCCGAACATTTGAATTGTTCTCCTAAATCATAGTGAATTTCAGAACAAGGTCCGCAAGAACCGGATGCTCCCGGAGGTCCCCAAAAATTGTCTTTTTTACCCTTGCGTAAAATACGTTCCTCAGGAACTCCAACTGATTTCCAAATAGAGGCAGCTTCATCATCTGTTTCAAATACTGTTATCCAAAGTCTGTCCTTATCTAATTTTAAAATATTTGTTACAAAATCCCATGCCCAAGGGATAATTTCTTTTTTATAATAATCTCCGAAAGAAAAATTACCGAGCATTTCAAAAAAAGTATGATGTCTTGGGGTTCTGCCAACATTTTCTATATCTGAATCTTTTCCACCTGCTCTTGCACATTTCTGACAAGATGTTGCACGTGGCGGATTGTATGGTGATTTCTCTATACCTAAAAATATAGGCAAAAACTGTAACATACCGGCTGTTGTTAATAATACAGTAGGATTGTCAGGTACCAATGATGAACTCTCAACAACTGTATGCTGATGTTTGTCTTTAAAAAAATCTAAATATAACTGTCTTATTTCATTTCCTTTTAACATATTCATACCTCTTTTTTACTTAATTATAAAATAAAAAAATAAACTTTGTGTAATAAATTTGTTAAAAGTAAAAGTGTTTTTAATTATTAAATAATGAATTATATATACAAAAAAACTTTCTTAAATATTTAAGAAAGTTTTTTATATTTTAAAGTTCAATATCTGTGGCAGTTTTATTTTCACTTTTTAATAGCTTCTCAAAAGCTTTCATATCTTCCTCTAAATGTTCTACATCTTCTTCCAATCTGTCTTTATCTCTTTCTAATTTGTCTTCTTGTACTTTTAAATTTAAATATCTTGTATCGTTTTTTACTTTGTCATGATTATCTTTATAAGTACTTACTGCATCTGAGGCAGCATCATACGCTTTTTGTATATTATCAAATTCAACTTGTTTTATATTAAGCTCTGCTTTCGCATTCATGTACTTGTAATTTGTTAGTGCTAACATAAGCTATATCCTCCAATTTATCTTTCACACTACATAAATTATGGTTAACTTACATATATATAAAGTATTTTAAATTTGCTCAATTTCAACATGAATAAAATTCGTTACATAAATTAACAATTTATAATTTATAAGTGTGAAATTAACTTAATGTATTTTTTGACATTTAAGCCATAGTATTTCCGTTAACAGGAGGATTTGTTACCAAGAATAAAATATGTTTCAAGAATATAAACACTACAAATTTTCGTACCTTATTAGTTTACCTGTAGTTAAATCTATTTTTATATCCTGTAATATTTTTAATTCTAAAAATTGTCCTCTATCTATTGATACTTTTTCTCCCTTGAATATTTTTCTGTATTTTGTATTGATATTTTTGGGATAAATTTCAGCAATTGCCTCTAAAGCCATAGGAAATTGTTTAGATACTTCGAGTGTACTGTTTTCAAATATTAAAGCACCATTACTTATAATAAAATGAGCTTTTTTAGTATTAGACAAATAGCCCTTAAATTTTGTCCCTGCCGGTAAAAGTAAGTAATGTCTTGCTGTTACAAAATTTTTAGGAACTAGTGCAGTGAATGCTTCACCTTTATGGGATTTTTGTGATGTAAATTTAGTTGTTAATATTAAAGGTAGAACTGTTCCTTTAGGAATTGTTGCAATATCACCATCAACAATAGCATCTTGTATTACATGACCTAAAGCACTTTTCTTTTTTGTAATAGATGCTGCTATTTTGTCATTAGGTATTACTTTAGCTTCTTCTATCATATTATAGAGTAATACCGCAGCTTCAGCTCTTGTTATTGGTTTATCCAAATTTAACAATTTTGGTTTTCTTGGATCGATAGCAAGCATATCTAATATTTGTGCCTTGGCTGTAGGAATTAAAAAATGTTCAGAAACATTATACGAATCATCATAAGCTTCTTCAAGAACAGCTTTTGCTTTTTTTCTTGATAATGGAGCTGTTTTTAAGGCATTTACGGCTATTGTAATTGCATAACCTCTTTTGATTGGTTCATCAGGGTTAAAGAAGTAATATCCGTATTTATTGGCTCTAGGCGGTGTAAACAGTCCAAAAAAATAGGCATTTTGAACATATTCCCAAGCCCAATCTTCAGGGAAAAAATCATCAAAGCCCAAAGGATAAATAACTTCCTTATCATCAAGTTTGAGTGCTCTTACAGCAAGTGTTGCAAACTCAGCTCGTGTTATTGTTGCTTCGGGATTAAATTTGTGATTAGGATAACCCTTTAAAATTCCTAATTTTCGCAGCTCATCAATTTCTGTAAAAGCCCAGTAATTTTCGTTTACATCGAAAAAACTGCTTTCAGGCAATATAACATCAATAATTTGTTCTAATGCATTTGCACTTGAAATAAACGTGATTAATGAAAATATTATTAAACAAAGATTTATAGTAAACTTTTTCACATCTTACCTCTTTATAGAATTATAAAGCATAATAATATCATGGGCAAGTTATTTACTTATTTTATTCAATGTTTACGGGTTCTTTTTGAATATTATCTATTGCCTCTCTTGCTGTAAATACAAGACTATCCGGAATATTATCTATTGTGCAAAGCTGTCTTAATACATCAACGGTGCGTTTGAAAACTCTAACAATATCACCTTCACCAATATTTGACTCATCAACAATTGTTTGCCACTCTGCTCCGTTTACCCACATTTCAATTAATGGTGCATAAAAAGTGTTCAAATTTAATACATCATCTACGTTGCAGTCTTTTTGAATTTTATCAACTTTTTTTCTGACGTTTCGAACTAAATTTAAGCACTTTCTTACGTTTGGAGAAAGCGGCATTTGAACGTATTCATCAAATCTCATATCTTCTGTTGTAACAGAGCAAATAACAGATGCCAACTCAGCAGGAGTAAGGTTTTCCAATATTCCGGAAAAAATAATTTCTGCAAGATACAATTCATTTTCAGAACGTATTTGAGAAACTGTTATGCCATGAGGTGTAGGGTAATCATCTTTTAGATAACCAAGTTGAATTAATGCATTTCTGTGATGTATAAATTTGTTCCAATAAACATCTTTTTGGTTTTCTATCTCTTGTTCAATTTTTTTCTGTTTTGCAATATACCTATTTAGCAATTCAATTGTTTTTGTATGTTTTTTATATTGCTTACAGTTTTCGCAAGCGTATTTGTGCATTTCTACAAGTTGAGCTTTCGTTTTTCTTTCAAATTCTAAGAATTCTTCATCTAAAGGTCTACGTTTGTGTTTTTCTTGTTTTCTAACAGTTTTACATGTTTGTCTGTTTGCAACATATATATCTTTTAGTTTGTTAAATTCGTAGAAATCTTGATTTGTAAGCCCACAATAGCATACAAATCCATTTAATCCATCTATTTCTTTTTGATTTTTCTCTTTTAAAAGTAGTAATGGTGCAAGCCGTGTATTTGATGAAAAATAACCAAAACTCTTTACAATAAGCTGTTTAGCTTCATCTAAGTTAAACCTTTGAAGTAGGTTAAGAACCATTGAATATCTTGGTGAAAACTTACTTTCTAAATCATTTGCCCCCGATAAAACTAAATCTGCAACATCTTGCGGTGTTTGTCTTGAATTTCCGACAATTGTAACATAACCTATTTTATCCATACCACGTCTGCCGGCACGTCCTGACATTTGAAGAAATTCACTGGCAGTTAACTGTCGGTGTCCGCTGTCTGTACGTTTTGAAATTGCACTGATAACTGTTGAACGGGCAGGCATATTTATACCTGCTGCAAGTGTTTCTGTTGCAAATACAACCTTGATTAAACCTTTTTGAAATAATTTTTCTACTAAAACTTTCCATCCGGGTAATAGTCCGGCATGATGTGAGGCAACTCCGTTTAGTAAATATTCAATATATTTATTTTCAGCAAGATAATAGTTTTCTGCTATATAATCATCTATAATACGTTTTATTTCCTGTTGTTCTTCTAATGTAACAAGGCATAAATTTGCACATTGCTCCATTTGTTCATCACATTTTTTACGAGAAAATGTAAAATATATTGCAGGAAGCATATCCTGAGCTGCTAAGTTTCTTACAACATTTCTTACAGGATTTTTTCGTTTATTTTTATTTTTTCCAAATAATCTTGGTTCAGGTTTAATTTTATTATTTAATGCGCCCGTAGGAGTTAATAACGGCAGTAACTTGTCAGGTTGAGAGCTGTCGTAATAGTAAAACCTTAAGGGAACAGGTCTAAAATCAGTATTTACAAGTTTGCATTCAGGATGAACATTATTTATCCAAGCAGTAAGTTCTTCGCAGTTTGCAACAGTTGCGGACAGTGCAATTATTTGAACATTTGTAGGACAGTAAATGATACTTTCTTCCCAAACAGTACCTCTGTCTTCGTCATTCATATAGTGAACTTCATCAAGTACAACATATTTAACATCTTTAAGATTATCAGCTACAGCTCCCAAATTCGTACCATATAGCATATTCCTAAAAACTTCTGTAGTCATTACAACTATTTGAGCATCACGTCTAAAAGATGTATCACCTGTAAGTAAACCTACTTTATCACGTCCGTATTTTTCACCAAAATCATTAAATTTTTGGTTAGATAATGCTTTTAAGGGTGTAGTATAAAATAATCTTGTTCCTTCTTCAAGGGCTTTTTGTATTGCATGTTCAGCAATAACAGTCTTTCCTGCACCTGTTGGTGCACATACAACAACACTTTTACCTTCATCTATTACCTGAAATGCTTCTTTTTGAAAATCATCGGGTTCAAATGGAAATCCCCAGCTCATACTTTCCTTTCTTGTCGAAAACAAAACTATCCTTTTTATAGTACAATAGCAGATTTAACATTTTTAATCATAATATATTTAATGTATTTAAAAACACTTACAATTATGAGTATTTGTAAATACTCATATTATTTATCTTGATTGCAAACTTTACCGAAAATATACGTAAATTAGTAGTAATTATTTACAATAAATGTAATATTATTGTATTTTAAAATCATCAGAATTATTATTAACAGGAACATTATCTGCATAATTTTGTTTTATGAGGTCATAACCGTCAGAAGATTGAGCTCTTAATTTTTCCATATAAATTTGGGCATCTTTAACACCCTGTTGAACTTTTGCGATATTGTCGGTTAATCCTGTTAAAACTTGTTCAGCGTAAGCATCTGCACCATCTTTTACTCTCATAGCATCATCATGTGCCTGATTTCTATAATTTTCAGCATCTTCTAAAGCTCTGCGTTTTATTTCTTCACACTCTGCAATAACTTGTTCTTTAATAATTTCAGCTTCTTTTTGAACTTGCCTCATAAGTTCCGATTCACTCAAAATTCTATTAGCTTCAATTTGGGCATCAGCAATAATTTTTTCGGCTTTTTGTTGAGCTTCCATTTGTAATTCTTCTTTTCTTCTTAAGATACGTCTTGCTTCAGTCATTTCATCAGGAATTGAACCGTAAATACTGTCAATAATAGTTTCAATTTCTTTTAATTTAACTGCAACTAAATAGTTTGGTAAAATAGGAAAGCTTTTTTCAAGAATTATCTCAAGTCTTTTTAAAAAATCATATATACCATTTTTCTTAACGCTCATAATAAAACCTCTTATCTTTATTTTACAACACTATAAATTTAAATGTCAAACCATGTTTTGAAGAATTAAGTCAAAGGTTTTTAAAAAACACTTCCATAATGATGGAATATAATTATCAGTATTAAGACATCTTTCCACTTTCAATTTTTCATTTTTATAATAGATTGAGAACTATACCCTAAAAAGTGGACAACAAAAAAGAGGATTTTGAAATCCTCTTTTTTGTTGTCTAATTTTATTTCCGTCAGGCCTGTACAAATAATTGGAAGTCCGTCTGAGCCCTCTGCATTACCTGTGATCTTTCACTTTCTTTCCAATTTTTTATAGCTTGAAGTTCAGTTTGTTTTACAGTCAATTGCTCATCTATGTCATTTTCTTCGCGGTTTATCCTTGCCTTTTCTTCCATCAAATAATCGTCCGCTTCTTTATCATATTCTTCTCCGCCTATAACTTCTTCATATATACCAAAATCAGTATTTTGAATAATATCAGCGGTTTCATAGTTGTCTTTTTTATTTGAGATTATTTGATAAGTTCCGTTTTCCAATTTAGCTTGTAATTTACTATTGTTATGAGCATCAGAATCCTGAGTATAACCTTTTGCACAAATCTGTGTGAATAAATCGTAATAGAACTTAGCTGTATCAGTGTCAGGTATACTTCCGGAATTTTCACCTTTTAAAAATTTTACTGCAGAATTAAATTTTGCATCTCCAATAAATGATTTTAATTGTTTTTCATAATCTGGTACATTATAACCATTTGCATTAACACATTGTGTAAATTCTGTAGAACTGCTTTGACCTGACAATGAACTTTTTTTACCATCAACTCCTTGTCCTTTTAAATACTGTATTGCGATTTCTAACATTCTTTTTACAAATGTTTGAGCACGCAATCCGACATGGTCATTATCAGAACTGCCTCTTGATGATGTTGTCCAGTGAGTAACAACTTCTTTTGATGTTCCTTCTGTACCCGCTGAAGGTCTAGAATATCCTCTATCTACATCTACACCACCACCAGAACCATATGATTTTAAACTATTTTTTACAGAATCTATATAACTCGTTAACAGTTTTTCTAAAGGTGTACCTTTATCCTGTCCTGTTGCCGTTAAAACAGCTTTTTTTACATCATCTGCACGTGTTGAAAATTCAGTTACAACTTTATTTGCATCACCCCAGCCCCCGTGATCGCCTTGTTCATATATTTGAATATTTACGTTTGCTGTTCCATTGTATATATCCTTTAATGAAGCTCCATCAATTTTGGTATTTGACATAGATTCTAGCAAAGTAGATACTGAGGTAGAACTTGTATTTGCAGTAGGATAAGAACCATATTTAGCAACAAAATTTAATGATAAATTGGATTTGTCTTCTGGTGTCAAAGATGAAGTTAATTTGTCATTTGCTAAATCATACCAACTTTCCGAGGCAGATTTAGTTTTGCCTAAACCAATCATAAATGCTTCAAAATTATTCTTACTAACGCTATTGCCGGTTTTACCTTGAACAATTCCAGCATTAGCAGCCGCTTCAGCTGTTTTATTGTCAAGAACAAGTTTTTTTTGTGCATCAACAATAAAATATCTGTCTCTTTCGCTTTCATTATATGCACCTGTACCCATAAGTGCATCATAGCTTAAAACGGCATTACCCTTTTCATCTTTTTCTCCGTTAACATTTGAGAGTACCAAGTGTTTCGTGTTTCTTATTGCTTTGGCTACTCTTGCTGCATCTTCTGATTGCATTAACAAAAGACGTTTTTTGCCGGTAAGTGAACGAATCTCGTCATTCTTTTGATATTCCTGAGCTGTTAAAAATAACATACGTACTGATGCTGTACTTAAACCCATGAATATCACCTCCTTAACGGTTACTTTGATTACTGAATTGTCAGGTATGATAATTATTAATACTGTAATATAAAAAAACCAAACCTGTTTGCATCATCCGATGCTACCTAAAGTATATTATACTTTACATGTATATAAACACATAATTTATGTGTTTATTGCTTTTTGCATGTTTATTATAACACAAATTTTTACAAATGTTAACATGTTTCATTCAATATTTTAATAAAATAATTAAATATAAATTTACACAAAAATTAGAGATGACTGTTGTCCTCCATATACTGAGCAATTTACCCGAAGTATTTTATATAAATATTGAATAATTGTAACAATATCTTAAAGAATTAATCCTAAAGGATTATATTTTTATAATTCTGTGGTATAATAATCATGTACATTACTTAAATGATTTTTTATAAAACAATTTATTAGATGTTGACATATAAAATTATTTAAAGTAATATAATACAATAGAATTAGTTATAAGAAGAGGTACAAATTATGAAAAAACAATCAGCGTTTACCTTAGCGGAAGTTTTAATTACACTTGGTATTATCGGTGTAGTTGCAACCATGACAATTCCGACTTTGATGTCAAATACAAATAAGGCAGAATTCAAAACAGGTTTTAAAAAGATATTATCAGTGTTAAATCAAGCAGTAACAATGTCTGTTGCTGTTGATTATACTGACTTTGCAGATGCAAACTCAGGAACAGGTGAAGGTTCTATATACAATTTGCTTTCTAAGAGAATGCATGTTGCAAGAACAGTTGTTGGTGCTAATGCATCAAGTGATTCTCAAATAATGAGAATGTTTGATAGTTCAGGTAATGGTCAAACCGGTAGATCAATGTCTACTACAAATATTACTTTGTTCTTCTCTGACGGTATGGTTTTATCATATCCTCAAAGTGCATATCAGTGTACATTGACTGTTACAGGTCGAACAGGTGCTGATGGTAAAACTTGTGCAGGTATAGTTGATGTAAACGGACCTAAAAACCCTAATAAATTATCAAATTGTCAGTACAATGCTGCTACAGGTCAAAGTACGACATCCGGTGTTAAGGATAACGATTCAACAGCAACTGCAGCCAATGCAACAGGTGGAAGAAATACTGCTAAAGCAGGTGTATGTGGTGAAGGTAATGCTTATATAGCAGACCAATTCTCTATCGAATTTGTAGGACAGCAAGTTCTTCCAAACGGATATGCTGCAAGATATGTTCTTTATGATAACTAATACTTAAGATATATAAATAATTGTTAAAAGAGGTGATTTTAAAATCACCTCTTTTTTAGTAGTTATTCTGTGTTATAATTATTTTAGTGAGGTAATATATGTCAGTAAGAAAAGTTTTAAAGTATGGTGATCCTTTTTTACGAGGTGCAACAAAAGAAGTACATAAGGTTTCTAAAAAAATACAGGAACTTGTCAGAGATTTACTTGATACAATGTATCAGCAGAATGGTGTAGGACTTGCAGCTCCGCAAATCGGTGAAAGCTACAGGGTTTTTGTTATTGATGTTTCTACTTCTGATGAACCATTAAATCCTATTGTGTTTATCAATCCTAAAATAATAAAAAAATCGGGTGCAGTTATTAGTCATGAGGGGTGTTTAAGTTTTCCTAAAGCATTTACTGATGTAAAACGATATGCAAACGTAACAGTTAGAGCAATGGACAGAAAGGGTAGAAGTTTTACTCTTGAAGTAAAAGACGGAACACTCCTTGCAAGAGCAATACAACATGAATATGACCATTTAGACGGTGTATTATTTGTTGATCATGCAATAAATCGATTTGAAGCAGAAGATGTTTTATCGGAGAATGAATTACCGCCATTGGAGCCGGAAAAAATGATTGATGAACCTGAATTGACAGAAGAAATTGAAAAGCTGTTAGAAGCTAAGGAAGATGAAGTTGAAAGTGATGAAGATGACGAATAAGATTAAAGTTGTTTTTTTCGGAACACCCAAAATTGCAGTTAATTCTTTAGAATATTTAATTAAGTCTGAAATGATAGATGTTCTTGCGGTTGTAACCCAACCTGATAAACCTGCAGGAAGGGGACATAAATTGACAGCATCACCTGTCAAAGAATGTGCCATAAAATACAATTTACCTGTATTTCAACCAAAATCTATCAGAAAAGAACCGGATATAATGGATGAATTGAAAAAACTTTCTCCTGATTTTTTTGTAACTTTTGCTTTTGGTCAGATTTTATCACAAGAAGTTTTAGATATTCCAAAATACGAAACTATTAATTTACATGCTTCTCTATTACCTAAATATCGTGGAGCTAATCCTTTGCAAAGAGCAATTATAGATGGAGAAAAAGAAACAGGTATTTGTACAATGATAACAGAGCTTGAACTTGATAGCGGAGATGTTTGTATAAGAAAGCCCATAAAAATATCAGATACACTAAATGATATGGAATTGTTTGATATTGTAAGTGCTGATGCACCTAAAATGATTGAAGATACATTAATAGGACTTTTAAATAAAACTATAACACCTGAAAAACAATGTGAAGAAGGTGTATGTTTTGCACAAAAACTAAAAAAAGAAGAATGCCTTATAGATTGGCAAAAACCGGCTAACGCTGTACATAATCTTGTAAGAGGGATTTATAAATGTCCCGGTGCGTATTTTATGTTTAATAATAAAATAATAAAAGTTATGGAAACAAAAGTTTCAGCGGGTAAAGGTAAGCCGGGAGATTTTATTAATTCATCAAAAGACGGAGTGGAGGTTGCCTGTGGAGAGGGAAGCGTTCTTTTGATTAAAGTAAAACCTGAGGGTAAAGGTGAAATGCTTGCAAAAGATTGGTATAACGGAGTAAAAAATGTTATCAAAGGGAATTAGAGGAGCTATTACTGTTGATGCCAATACAGAGGATGCTTTAAGAAGTGCTACTCTTGAACTTTTAACGGTAATTACAGAAAAAAATAATATAAAAGAAGATGATATATCACATGTATTTTTTACTTTAACTGAAGATTTGAACGCATCATTTCCTGCAAAATTTGCAAGAATCGATTTTGGTTGGAAGAATGCTGCAATGATGTGTCATCATGAGTTAAATGTTCCTAATTCATTAAAAATGTGTTTACGTGTTATGATAGTTGTAAATTGTGATGAAAATTTTAAGCCGAATTTTGTATATTTAAAAGGTGCAGAAAAGATTAGAAAATGATGTATTTTGATAATATTACCTTAAAAGCATTTATACAAGAAAATAGGGATTTTTTTGTAAATTCAAGAATACAAAAAATTCAACAACCAACAAGACGTGAATTTGTTTTATTCTTAAGGAATAATGGGCAATCAAAAAAATTTTATATAAATATAAATCCTGAAATTTATCATACATGTTTTATATCTAAAAAAACAGAGGAAAAGCGGTTTATTACTATTCCCAAAAAACCGCCTATGTTTTGTATGCTTTTGAGGAAATATCTTGAAGGTGCAAAAGTAGTTGAGATTACCCAACCGCCTTATGAGAGAATTTTAGAATTACATATAGAAACTTACAACGAGTTATCAGAAAAATTAAATTTATGTTTAGCCATTGAATTAATGGGTAAGCACTCGAATGTTATTTTATATAGAGAGGATAACGGTTTAATTATTGGTTCGGCACATAATGTAGGTTCTGAAAAAAGTCGTTACAGGGAAATAAGAGGAAATATACCATATATTTATCCGCCCAAACCGAACAAAAGAGATTTTTTAAGCTATTGTGAAGCAGTAAATTTTGATACAATGGCAGATGAGTTTTTAGGAATAACTAAACCATTTGCAGAAATGTGCAGAGGATTAGATAGTGAAAAGATAAAAGATTTTTTGGAGTTAAAAAATCTTTCTCCTGTTATAAGTTATGATATGAATGAATATTCTCTTTTTTCAGAACTTTTAAACGGAAATACACAAGCAACTGTAAATGATATGATTGATAACTATTTTTCTTATCATCAAAATAAAATTATTTTGAAAGAGTTAAAAAATGAATTGAATGGACAGGTTAATAAAAACTTAAAATCAATAAAAAATTCACTATCTAAAATGGAATTACAATTGAATAAACAAAAAAATTATATTAAATACAAACTTTACGGTGATTTAATAATGGCAAATTTATATCATCTTAAGGATTTTCAAAAAGAATATATTTTAAAAGATTGGAATAGTAATCAAGATATAATAATTAATCTTGATGAAACACAGACAGCAAAAGAAAATGCAAATAGATTTTATAAACTTTATACCAAATACAAACGTTCAGAGGAAAGTATATTAAGATTGAAAGAAAAGAATATTTCTGATATAGAATATTACGAAAATGTTCTTTATTCAATAAATATAGCAAATGATACTGAAATTTTATCAGAAATAAAATCAGAAATTATGCATGAAACAAATCCTGTTGTAAAAAAAATCTCTATGCCTGAAGAAGTGGATGTATTTGGCTTTAAGGTGTATATAGGAAAAAATAATAAACAGAATGATTATATAGTTTCTAAATTATCAAAAGATAATGATATGTGGTTTCATTCACACAATTGTCCGGGTTCTCATGTTTTGTTGAAATTACCAAATAACGAAGAAGTTAGTGATAAACTTATTTTTGAATGTGCAAAACTTGCAAAAAAATATTCTACAGGTGCAAATTCAAGCAAGGTGGGTATTATTTATACAAAAGCAAAAAACTTGAGAAAACCGCCTGCTGCTAATTTAGGTTATGTAACTTACAAAAACGAACAAGAAATTATAATAGATTAGCCGTTATATGTCAGAATAACGGCACTTTGTCATAATTGTTCAACTTAGTTTGAAGTATCTCCTTTATTTGAGATTATTCACATTTTTTCATAATAACAAAAAAAATCCTCCAAAAATGGAGGATAAAACTTTTAAATTGTCTTGGATTTACTCCACGCTCACAGAATTTCACTTTCGGGCTTCGCCCTATCCGTTCAATCTGTTCGCTATCCGGAATTTCATTCCGTCCGTAAATCCGCTGTCTTGGATTATTGGCAGTTCATAGTGCTAACATTCGCTTTTGTTTTGCT
>CACYOO010000002.1 GCA_902776035.1 uncultured bacterium | reverse complement strand
CGTAAGAGCAAAATCTCTTAGAAACATCATGAAAGAATCATTCTTCCACGGTGCATCTTTTATGGGTTCTAACTTCATCGCATAATCTGAAAGGATATGAATACAAGATTTTAAAAAACATTCCTATGGAATGTAGAAGGTAAGGAAAATTTTTTATAATATATAATACTCTCTCTCTCAATTTAAATCAATTTTAGCTTCCGTTAAGGAAGCTTTTTTTTGCTTATCAATTCCTTATAGTTTTAAATAACTTATATATTTATCACCATATTGCTTTTGTTTTATTAATGAAAATGGTTCAATGTTTACTTCTTTTACATGTTCCAAAACAACTATATTCACATTTTTAAGCATACTTAGTGATGTTTCATAAACTCCGGAAAAATAAGGAGGATCAATATAAACTACATCATAATATCTGCTATAATTTTGTTTTAAACTATCACCGAAAATTAAATCTGCATTTATATCAAAAGTTTTATAATTCTTTTTTAAAATATTAAATGTATCTTTATTTTTTTCAATAGCAGTTATGTTGGAAAAGCCCCTTGATAATGCCTCAAGTCCCATTATACCGGAACCTGCAAACATATCCAAAAATGATGATTCATTAAAATCAATCATTGCTTGTAATGTGTTAAAAACAGCCATTCTTATTTTTGATAATGTCGGACGTGTAATTTTTTCATCAGGAGTTAATATTTTTCTTCCCTTAAATTTTCCCGCAGTAATAATCATTTTACTGTGCCTCATTTATTGCAAAATAAACATCTTTAAGTCGTTTTTTACTTACATGCGTATATAATTGTGTTGTTGCAACATCACTATGTCCCAATAGTTCTTGTACTATTCTCAAATCAGCACCATTTTCAAGAAGATGTGTTGCAAATGAATGTCTTAATGTATGAGGTGAAATATTTTTATGTATTTTTTTACCCTGCTCATGAACAAAAGTATATATATCTTGTCTATTCAAACATCTGCCGTTATCAGATATTAGAAGCATTTTTGTATCTAACTTATACTTTTTTACTAAAAATTCTCTGTATTTTAAATACGCTGTTAATGCATTAATTGCTTTACTTCCAAGCGGAATTATTCTTTCTTTAGAACCTTTTCCGAATGCTGTTAAATATTTTGCATTTAAATCAAAATTATTTATTTTTAAATTTATAAGTTCTGATACACGTAAACCACAACCGTATAAAAGTTCAATAATAACCTTTTGTATTATAGTTAAATTACTTTTTAATATATCCTCAATTTCACTGATTGTCATAACCTTAGGCAATTTTTGCGGTAACTTTGGTCTTTCTATTGTAATTGTAGGATCTTTTAAACATATTTCATTTGCACATAACCATTTAAAAAGACCTCGGATAGATGCAATTTTTCTTATAACACTCGAAGGATTATAATGTTGTTCATGTAAAAAAAGAACATATCTGTTAATGCTCATTCTTGTAATATTATTAAAATCAGAATTATTACAATAATCTAAAAATAATATTAAGTCCCGTCTGTAAGCATCTATTGTATTTTTAGATAAACCACGTTCCAGCTCTAAGTATTCTAAATATTCAGACAAAATTTGAGTATTCATAAGAGCATTATAAGTATTTATCTTAAAAGATATATGATTTATTTAACCGATTTTATTTAAAATACTTTTTATGCCATATTATATTCGGAGTATACAAATTTTTCATATTCAGCGACAGGCATTGGTTTTGCATATAAAAATCCCTGTGCTATATCACAACCGGCTTTTCTTAAAGTTTCTGCCTGTTCTTTAGTTTCAATACCTTCACAAACGATAGTTGTTTGCAAATCTTTTGCCATACTAATTACATGATTTAAAACAATAAATCCGCGTTTTGAACAAGCTGCTTCATTAATAAAGCCCCTATCAAGTTTTAATATATTTACAGGAAGCTTTCTCAACATATTTAATGAAGAATAACCCATTCCAAAGTCATCCATTGCAATAGTAAAACCTAATTGCTGTAATCTGACAAGAGTTGAATTTACAACTCCTTCATTATCAAGGAACGAACTTTCCGTTAATTCTAATTCTAAATATTTATGAGGAACATTGTATTTATTAACTAATTTTTGAATAATATCAACCAAATCTTCGTATTTGAAATGTACACGTGATAAATTAACTGATACAGGTAAAGGTGTTTTACCTTCATCAAGCCAACGTCTTATAACCTTACATGCTTCTTCCCAAATAAATTTATCAACATCTATAACAAAACCATTTTTTTCAAATAACGGAATAAATTTTGCAGGAGGTACTAAACCCTTTTCAGGATGATTCCAGCGAACAAGCGCCTCTGAACCGCAAGGAAGCATTGTCTGCATATTAATTTTTGGCTGCAAATACATTTCAAACTCACCATTTTCAAGAGCTTGACGCATGCTATCTTCTATCTGTTTTTCTTCTAAAATAGCACGACTTAAACTTGCATCATAAAATGCGTATCTTATTGCAGTCATTCCTTTTATAGAACGTCTTGCTATATTAGCCCTATCACATAACGTATTTACTGATGTCGTTCTATCTTCTACTTCATATATACCAAAAGACGGATTTATTTTTACATTTAATCTGTATTTTGATAATGTTTTTGTTATATCATCAATTAATAAAATAGGCATATTAGCATCTGTATATTTGTACAATATAGTAAACAAGTCATCACTAAATCTTGCAAATATACCATTTTCACCAATAGCTTTTGATAAAATAGAAGCAATATCTTTTAAAACTTGATTGCCCTTTTCCATATCATAAATTTCATTGATAACCTTAAAATTATCAATATCCATAGCGATAATATCTATTTTTTCATCCGCAGGGCTTTCTTTTAAAAGTATTTTTTCTGTTTCTATAAAGAAACTTGTTTTGTTTAAAGCATGTGTAACATCATCTTGCAAAGCCAAATCCATAACCATATTATCAGAACGAGCTTTTACTTTTAAATTATACCTTACGGCAACAAGCACTATTGCATTAATAAGTAAGAAAAATAATATTGCAAACTGTAAAACTCTTTGTGAATTATGATTAATTGCACTAAAAGGAAGTATTGCAAGAAGCTTCCAATTGTTATATCCCAAAGGAATAAATGATGCAACTTTTCTAACACCATTAATATCTTTAAACCAATATGATTCCGGCTTGTCTGATTTTAAAGCTTTTTCTCGTTTTTCATCGGAAACTTCATTATTTTCAAATATACTTGATTTTAAAACTGCTTGAGTACTTTTATCACGTAAAATCAAATTACCCTTATTATCAATAACATGTACAACAGCATGATTATTAAATGTTGTAATAGCAACGGCTTTACTGAAATCTTCAATACCTCTTGCTGCAGTGATAAGAGCAATTGGTTTTTTGTTTGCACCCATAACGGGAACTGCAAAAAGTACAATTACATTATCGTTATCATATCTTGAAGGTTCAAAATCAACAAATTCATGACCTTGCATACCGTATTTAAAATAATTTAAGTTTTTAACGTTTTTATATGTTTGAAACCCTCTGTTTGTATCATAAATACGAGCAAGACCATTTGGATATATAACTGCCATAGAAAGAAAACCTGTTCTTTTTATAGCACTTGTTAAACGTCCGTCTATATGCTTTTTATCAAGGTATTGCGGTTCACTTTCAAGCAAATGTGCAAATAAATTAAGAGATTGAAAATCACCTCTTAAAAGTTCATTTGCCGAAACAGCACTCTGTTTTGCAACTTCTGTTATATGGCTTGCAATTTCTACCTTTTCATTTTGAAGTAATAATTGGAACAAAATTATACTAAAAGCAATTAAAGCTATGACGGTGAATGACACGCCCCACACTACTCTTACTCGTTTTTTCTTATCGGCTTCCAGTTTTGATACTAAATACGCAGACACCGTTTTTCTCCATGTTCCTCTAACAAAATTATAAACTTATTGATACTTATTTGCAAGTTATCTGTATCACCATTGTTACAAATAATAAAATCGGATTTTTTGATTTTTTCTTCTTGCGATTGTTGAGAGTTTATACGTGTTTTAGCTTCTTCTTCCGTTAAATTACTTCTTGACATTAGTCTTTTCAACCGAATATCATAATCAGCTTCTATAAAAAGAATTTTATCAAATTTGCCTTGCCAACCAGCTTCAAATAAAAGTGGAACTGATATAAAAATATATTTTTCGCTATTATTATTTTCAAAAACCTTATTTATTTCATCTAAAATTTTTGGATGTAAAAAGTTTTCTAAAATTTGTTTTTTTTCATTATCAGAAAAAACAACCAAACCTAGTTTTTTGCGTGATATAAATCCATTTTCAGAAATATTATCTTTTTCAAAAAGTTTTATTATATCTGAATTATATTTTTCTAATAAGTCATGGGTTATTGTATCTGTATCAAAGACTTTATAACCTTTTTGTTTTAATAAATTTTCTACGGTAGATTTTCCTGATGCAATATTGCCTGATATAGCAATTTTAATCATTTTAAATTTCCTATGTTTAATAGAGCTATGCTATAACATATTTTACTTTATCTTTTTTATAATATCAATGACACTAAAAAATTTAATTAATGCTCCTTGATAAAAATATTTTTAATTCTTTGATTTGTTTTGGCTTTATAGGTTTAAACTCACCTCTTTTTAAACCCTCTAATGTAATTGTAGCATGTTGAATACGTTTTAAAGATACAACTTGAAACCCAAGAAAATCAAACATTTTTCTGATTTGTCTGTTTAAACCCTGATATAAAGTTATTTCCATTGATGTAGCTTTTTTGGTACGTTCTAATATTTGAACATCTGCATAAGCCATTTTACCGGTTTCAATTTCAAAACCTTCTGCCATTTTATTTATATTTGCTTCTGTTACAAAACCATCAACGGTTACATGGTATATTTTAGGTATTTTAACTGACGGATGAGTTAATTCATTTATTAAATCTCCATCATTTGTTAAAATTAAAAGTCCTGTTGAATCTTTATCCAATCTTCCTGCCGGCTTAAGTTTTTTTAATTCTTCAGGTAAAATATCATAAATAGTTTTTCTTCCTTTTTCATCATCTGCCGTTGTAATATATCCTGCAGGTTTATAAAATTTGTAGTATTCATGTTTTAACGGATGTATAAGTTTCCCTTCTACAAACACTTTATCTTTTTCAGATATTAAATAACCAAGTTCTTTTATTGTTTTACCATTTACATTAACATATCCGTTTTCAATTAATTCATCTGCCTTACGACGTGAACAAATACCTGATGATGCGATATATTTATTAAGCCGTAATTTACTGCTCATTCTTACATTTTCCTATAAAATTAACCAATGCATCTGGTAAATTTCTATATAAATTTCCGTCATTATGTACTGCTACAACTTTTACTGTTGCTTCGACATAAAGCTTGTTTGTTTTTTGATTATACAATTGCTGTTTAAATGTCATAGATATTTTAGAAGCTTCTAAAAATTCTGTTTTAACAAGAATAACATCTTCTAACTTGGCAGGAAATTTATAACGAATATTTATTTCAACAACAGGCAATGTTATATCTTCATCATAAAGTTTACTTAGAGAATATCCTGCTTCTTCACAGAGATTAATTCTTCCCATTTCCATCCAACGTAAATATGAACCATGCCATACAACTCCGTAAGCATCTGTATCGGAATAATATACCTTTTGTGTAAATTCATTAATCATAATAAATAGAATTGTAGCACAAAAATTTTGAAATCATAATATTTATTGACAAAAATATATTTAAAATATAATATTAAAAAATTAATTATGACTAAAAAAGTTTTATATACGGATTTTACAGGCATTGATGAAGTTATTTCAGATATACTTGAAGATAAAAGTTTTAAAAAAGCAATAACAAGAAATAACCTTTTTAAATTTTGGAAACAGATTGTCGGAGATAAATTTAAAAACAAGTCTAAACCCTATTCCATGACTAAAGATTCTGTTATGGTAATAGCTTGTGATAATTCCGTAACTGCACAAGAATTAATGCTTAGAAAAACAACTATTTTAAAAGATTTTAAACCATATTTAAAATCTTTAAGAATAACTGTTAATGACTTAAGATTTGATCCAAAACGCTGGATTGCAGAAGAATCTTAACAAGAAGAAAGCAGTGTATTATTTAGATTGAAATATATTATTGTCATTATGAAAAAACTTAGGTTTTTGTGGCAATCCATTTGTTTTTGTTCTGTCATTGAACAGTATTCCGTCATAATGAGGGAATGTAATAACCGAAGTATTTCATTAAATAATATTTAAATATAAAATTAAAACACCCATTCCTCTAATAGAAGAATGGGTGTTTTAAAATTTCCTTACTCTATATTATTCAAATTCTGCTACGTCTTGAACTTTAGCGTAAGTTCTTAATACTTCTGCAACAGACCATGCCTGATTTACAGTACCTTTAGAATGTTGGTCGCCTGTTGCATCAAATATTTCTGCAATACCGCCTACACAAGCACCGCTATCAGCATGAGCAGGCACTTTACCTGACATATGGTCTAATAATGGTGTAATAAAGCCGGCAACATCCTTACGAGTTTCTTTTGTATTACCGTAAGCATTTAAATATGCATCACAGAATGGACCTATCTGCCATGACCAAACTGTACCTTGATGATATACTGCATCTCTTGTATCACCGTTTCCGTTTGGATAATATGGAGCATATCCGTCTTCACCTTCTGCTAAACTCTTTAAACCGTAAGGTGTCAAAAGTTTATCTTTAACAGTCTTAACAATGTCTTTTTGAGTTTCTTTATCAAATGCACTATGAGGAAGTGAAGCTGCTAATATTTGGTTCGGTCTGATTTGCTGACCTCTGTTTGCTCTGTATTCAGGATTGTTTGGTGTATCAATTAAGTCATACAACCCACCTCTTGGACTTTTGAATTTTTGCATGCTTCCTTTTACAATATCAGCCAATTCAGTGAATTTTTTAGCATTTTCCGGTTCTTCAAATTTTTCTGCCAATTCAGCCATTACTCTTAAACCGTTGTACCATAAAGCATTTATTTCAACTGCTTTACCATCACGAGGTGTGTAAGGATGTGATTTTTTAGCCCAAGGATCCCATTTTGCAGAATCCATCCATGTTAATTGACCGTCATCTGCGGTAATTAAACCGTCTTTATCCATGCCTATACCGCTATGACCATCTCCAACAGGAAGTTTACCTTGACCTTCAGAAACAATTCCTTTCATCAACGGATTAGATTTTTCAAGTTCTTCTGCACTCATTCTGCCGTACATGTGATGTTTTACTACATCTTTTAAAGCTGTATATTGTTCTTTTACAAAGTTCATATCAGCTTTGTCGCCTGCTTCTTTTGTGTACATATCAAGTGCATTAAACCAATACATTGATGCATCTAACGTATTATATCCAGGTCTGTCATTTGCACCTTCAGGGAAGTTGTTAGGTAACATACCGTTATGAGTGTATTTTGAGAATGTTGTTAAAATTGATTTTGCATCATCAAAACGTTTTGTTGTAAGTGTTAAACCCGGTAATGCTATCATTGTATCACGTCCCCAATCGTTAAACCAATGATAACCTGCCATGATTGTTTTACCGTTTATTGAATTTCTGTGTACAATAAACTGATCGGCTGCACGTTGTAAGTTATCAATAGTTTGACTTCTCGGTAAACCGGATTGTTTATATAAACCTTCTAATCTGTCTGATTTTTTATCAACTTCTTTTTCTATACTTACTTCTTTATTGATTGGAGATGTAGCTGCCATAAATGAGAATGTTTCACCCGGCTTTAAAGTTACTTCCATTTCTATTGGTTGGTAAACACCGTCTTCTTTACTTTGAAGTCCTCTGTCTGCTTCTCTTTGATAGAAGAAATCATTGTAATATTGACCTTTATCATTTATTTGCACAGGTTTTGACCATGCTAAATATGTCGGTTCAACACTGTTATCCCAACGTTTTGCATTTACAACCGCACCTTTTGGTCCTCTTGAATAATACCATTCCTTAACGCCGTTATTACCACCGTGAATACTTCTGTTATTAACAAAAGGTCTTAATTTTATTGTAATAGGTTCTGAACCCTCAGGTGCATTGTAAGTATAACCCATAACAACCTCAGGATTTCCTATTTTTTCAGGCATAACAAGTTGTTTTTTTAATGATTTGTTTTCTCCCAAATCATATTCCCATGTCGGAACAGGCAATGTAGTAAAATCATTGATTTTTACTAATTCATCTTTTGGCGCACCCTCTTTTAAACCGCCATAACATACGTTTGAAAGACGCTTTTCCTTTCCGTTAACGTCTATTACATCATCGACACGCTGTAAAATAACATTTCTTTCTACAGGTGCATTTTTTGATGCATTCAATAACCCATGATAAACACGGGAATTGATACCGTCAACTGTTGCGGATGCATAAGAACCGTCCCCTGACGTTTCTAACCATTCCATCTTCTCTAAATTTTTTCTCTTAACAGGATTTGATTGATAATTTGCCGTAAAATAAATCGGCTTAAAAGTATTTAATAATGTTTTCATAATACTTAGGTAAAAATCGTAAAAAAATTTTTTGCGGATATAATTATTTTTTCTTTACATTTTTTTACAAAACAAAACTAAACTCAAAACTAGTTTTAAATAGAAAAAATTATTCTTCTATAAGTTTAAAATCTTTTTCCAATTTATCCTCAATCATTTTAGCAAATTCTGAAAATTTAATTCCTGATGCTTCTGCAAATTTCCAAGCAGTTATTAATCTACAACTGATAATACCTCTTTCAAGTTTACTAAAATTTCCTCTATCAAAATCATATTCTCTGGCAAATTGATTTAAAGAACCCGAAGATGTTTTTAAGCGAATTTCTTTAACTAAATCTCCCACAACTTTATTAAAAATTTTTATTTTATTTTCATCTTGTTGCATTTTTACATCATACCGATTATAATAATTAATATTGCTGTAAAAAACCTACAAAAAGGATAAAACTGAAATATGTTAAAAAAATCCGTAAGTTGTTTAATATTTTTTTGTATTTTTATTATGCAAAATATTTTTATTCTTGCAAAAGGAGAACCCACAAAAAAAGTTATAATGATAGATTTAGATGGGGTTTTAGATAACTATACAAGATATACTGATGAAATACCAAGTATAAGAAATGGTGCAAAAAAGTTTATTAAAGAATTATCAAATAATTATGAACTTGTATTATTTACAACAAGAAGTCCAAAACAAGCCGTTAATTGGCTTCAAGAAAATAAAATAGATAAATATTTTAAGGATGTAACTAATGTAAAATTTCCTGCATATATTTATATTGATGATAGAGCCATTAAATTTGAGGGTAATTACGATAAAACTATTAAAGAAATAGAATCTTTTAGAGTACATTGGAAAACTTAATATATTAAAATTACATAATTATACTCATAAAATTTATTAGTGGTAATAATTTTGATAATAAAAAGCGGTTATTCGATTTTGAATAACCGCTTTTAAACAAAAATGTTTAAAAAATTACTTGCCGTTTACAGCTGTTCTGAATTTTTTACCAGCTGAGAATGCAGGAACTGTCTTTGCAGGGATTTTAATTTCTTTACCTGTTTGAGGGTTTCTGCCGTTTCTTGCTGCACGTTTACGTGGTTCAAATGTTCCAAAGCCAACTAATGTTACTTTGTTTCCTTTTGAAACAGCTGTTTGAATTGATTCTACTAATGCTGTTAAAACTTCATTAGCATCTTTTTGTGTAACTTTTGCTTTTTTTGCAACTTCTTGTACTAACTCTTCTTTGTTCATAATAAATATTTCCTTTCATATTAATCTACAGGATTATTATAAACTTAAATTCCATTAAAGCAATAATATTAAGCAAATTTTACATTTTATTCCTCGTTTTCCGTAATATTTCTACATATAAATAAATTTTTACAAAAATTATATGTCTTTTAAAATATGTTTGATGTAGAATTGTACCGTATGTAAACAGAGGTATTTTATTTAATTATGAAAGAAAGAATAGTACTGTTAATTATAGTAACAAGCTTAGCTGTTTTATTATATATATACCAGTACCATTTTAATACAGTTTATGGTCTTGCTTTTTTAGTTTTATGTATGATTGTATATACAGCTTATATGACACTTGCAGATAAACACAGAAAACGTAAATTACAAAAAAATCCGCAAGTAATAAATAAAGATTACAAGCCATTTGTAACTATTATGATACCTGCACATAATGAGGCATCTGTTATAGGAGATACTGCAAAAAATATTTTAAATATAGATTATCCTAATTATGAAATTATATTAATTGATGACAGAAGTGAAGATAATACGGCTGATGTAATAAAAGAATTAGAAAAAGAAAACAGTAAAATAAAAGCATTTATAAGGAATAAAGATGCATTTCCTGGAAAGTCCGCTGTTTTAAATGATGCAATGCAATTTGCAAAAGGTGAAGCAATTTTAATATTTGATGCAGATGCAAGGGTTGATACTGATTTTTTAACAAACCTTGTACCGGCTTTGGAACCGGAAGATGTAGGTGCCGTACAGGCGAGAAAAGTTGTTTCAAACAGAGAATATAATCTTTTAACAAGATGTCAAGATAATGAAATGACTCTTGATACACACTTTCAAATAGGCAGAGATGCAGTAAAAGGTGCTGTAGAATTAAGAGGTAATGGTGAACTTATAAAAAGAAAGGCATTAGAAGATATAGGCGGATGGAATAATTACACAATAACTGACGATTTGGATATGTCTACAAGAATGCATATAAAGGGCTGGGATGTTAGATTTTGTCCTGATGTTGTTGTTAGAGAAGAAGGGGTAATATATTTAAGACCTCTTTACAGACAAAGAAGACGTTGGTTTGAAGGTAGTGTAAGACGTTATCTTGAATATTTAAAAGATGCATTGCATTCCAAAAAAATGTCATTGAGGGCAAAACTAGATATGACAGCTTATATTTCAGAAATAATAATGCCTATATGGCTTATAACAGAAATTATTTTAAGAATTTTTAAAGTTACAACAGGTAAAATTGCAAAAGATGATATTGGACTTTTTTCTTCAGTTGTGGTAGGATTAGTTGTTGCCGTATGTTTTTTCCTTGCAACAAGGTATAGTTTAAGAAAATATAACGGCATGACTTTTATTCAGAGTTTTAAGCAAGCTGTTGAAACATCTATATATCTTTTCGTAATATGGTTTCCGGTAGCTTTCTATATATCTTTAAAGATATTATTCAAACCAAAAGATATGGATTGGGGTAAAACAATGCACGGTCTGGTAAAAGAAGAAGAAAACAACATCACAAAAGATAATAACAAAAATACAATGGTAAATAATGAGGTATATTACAATGTTAGCAGGGATTAAAGATAAAATTAGAGTAATAAAAGATTTTCCAAAAGAGGGAATTCTTTTTAGAGATATTACAACTGCTTTAAAAGATGCAAATATTATGAAATCTATGGTGGATTATATTTATGAACACTATAAAGATTATGATATTGATTATGTTGCAGGAATGGAATCTCGTGGTTTTATTGCCGGTATGCCTCTTGCTTATAAATTAAATGTTGGTTTTATACCTATAAGAAAACCTCATAAACTACCTGCTGAAACCTATAAAGAATTTTATGAACTTGAATACGGTATGGATTCAATAGAAATGCATAAAGATGCCGTTGAAGAAGGAAAGAATGTATTAATTATAGATGATTTATTAGCAACAGGAGGAACAGCATCCGCTGCTTGCAAACTTATTCATCAGGCAAAGGCAAATGTTGTCGGGGCTGCTTTTTGGATTGAATTAAACGGACTTGGAGGCAGAGAAAAACTCGTTAATGATATTGGATGCGAAGTTTTCTCTATGTTACAATATTAAGACATGCTGAGAGAGTGAAACAACCGAAGCATGTCAAAATTATAACAAAATGTCGATAACGAGATACTTTGCATTCTTTCAGTATAACAATAATTACTTTATCAATAGATTGCCGCAAAAATCAAATATTTTTTCAAAATTAACAAAAACTACCTTTTGTTTCTATATCAATTGGAAAATGGCTGTTTGCCTTATCTTGTAATTTTTTATAATTATCATAAATTCTATTTTTTAATTCTGACGAACTTACACCTTCTCCATAAGGAAAATAAACTACGGTTACACCCTGCTCTTTCAAATAGTCATATTTACCTGTCCAATCATCCCCTACAACAAATATATCAAAGTGAAGTTTTTCAACTTTTTCACTATGGTCTAATGTTTTTTGCGGAATAACAATATCAGGACCTTTTATTGCTTTCATTAAAGCAATTCGTTCTTCAAAAGGGATTATCGGTTCTGATTTGTAACTTGCAACAAGTTCATCCGTATTTACACCTACTATTAAAATATCTCCTAATGCTCGTGCATATTCTATCATTTTTAAATGATTTATATGAAGCATATCAAAAGTTCCTGATGTATATACAACTGTTTTATTTCCTATCATTCTTAACCTCTTTCATAAAAATAGCAATATGCATTTGTTTCTTTTCTTGCACCAATATCTTTTGTTAATAAATATCCGCTGTTTTTTAATTTTATATTAGTAAAATTACGTTCTATAATACAAGAATATTCTTCAATTGTTCGATATATTGCATTGTATTTACTATTTAATTCTTCCGAATAAAAATCATTTAATGTAAGCCGTTGATTTATTGTACTCACAGATTCTTGTATATATAAACTTCCATTTAATGTTAAAAGGTTATTTAAATTTCTATATAACAATTCTAAATCCTTATCATTTATATACATACTTACACCGGTAATTATGATTAAATCATAATGTTTTTTCAATATATCCTGTTTTAAATCCGTTGCTGACATACAATAGAAATGAATGTCCGATATTTTTGCAAATTTTTCATTACATTGATTTATAAAATTTTCAACAAAATCTATACCATCATATCTATTTATATATTTTTCCTTTAAGTTATCAACCCAGCGACCGTTACCACAGCCAATTTCTAATATATTATATTTTTTGTTTTTCAAACAATCAAATAAAAATTCTTTTTCTTTTTGATTTCTTATAATATTTGCATTTTCAGGTAAATTTGTATTTAATAAAACCGTACTGTAACCGCTTTCTTTTTGAGCTTTATTCTGCCAAAATTCATTTACATGATTTATATTAATATTTGTTTTTTTATTATATATACGTGTATCTGTAGATTTAAACATATACACCTTCTTGTAGTTCTTTTATGCAAATTTCTATTTTTTCCAATAAATTATCTATATCCTCAATTGTTGTATTTCCGATGTGTGAAATACGAAAAATTTTATCAGCCAATTCTCCTCCGCAAGGATTAACATATATTTGAAATTTATCTTTTAATTTTTTAAAAATTTCATACGCATTTACATTGTTAAAATAAACAGGTGTAAGCATATTCGATTTTGGATATTCAGGAATTGATAACCCAAAATTTACTGCCTTTTCTCTGAAATAATCGCATTTTTGTTGTACTTTAGAAATCCATACTTCTTTACCACCTTCTTTATCAATCAGATTAAGCATGTCAGATAATTCATACATAATACCGATTGTAGGAGTATAAGGAGTTTGTCCTCTCTCAATATTTTTTAAGTAATCCTTAAAATCAAAATAAACTGATGAAATTTTGTTTTTATTATTTAAAACTTTTTCTTTCATTCTTTCACTAAAAGCAACTATTGCCATTCCTGAAGAAAGACATAAACCCTTTTGTGAACTTATAATAGTTAAATCTATTCCATATTTATCCATACAATATTCATCCGCTAAAAATGAACCTATTGCATCAACAATTAAATACATATTATTCTGCTTACAAAAATCACTAAGCATTTTTATATCATAAAGTTGTCCTGTTTGTGTTTCACAAATATTTACAAAAAGATGTGTAAAATTCTTGTTATTATATAAATCTAAATGTTTTTGGGTTAAAGTTTCATTCCATTTTAAATCTATTGAACTGTATGGAATACCATGATACTCAAGTAATTGGCAAAACCTATATCCAAATGTACCGCCATTTATGACAAGGGCTTTTTCGTTTTTATTTATACAGTTTTCAACAGAGCCCTCCATTGCTCCTGTCCCTGATGATGCCATATAAATAACAGAATTTTCTCCGCTTACGCCAATTAATTTAGCCAATTTTTTTAGTGAATTATTTACAATATCGGAATATTCTTCAGTACGAAAATATACAAAATCTTTTTTGCTTATTTTTTTTGTACTTTCATACATTTCAACAGGACCTAATGTAAATAATTTCATTGATAAACCTCTTAATTCAAAATATTATCATGAAAATAATTATCTATTCTTTTTTATCTTCAACATTTCTATCCTTAAAAAATGTCATAAAAATACTGAATAAAAATGTTACTAAAATAAATCCCCATCCGACAGTAAGCAAGCCAATTATAGGGTATCCGCCATAAGGTATTTTAATGTTTTCATATAAATAACTTAATGTGATTGTCGCAAATACAAACGGACAAAGATATTTAAAACAAAATACCCATGATTTTCCATATTTGAAATCAGTATCTTCATTTATTATATTTAATACTTTATCAGCTCCAAAAATCCAACCAAGAGCAATTGTTTCTATCAAACCTATCATAATAAGGTTAAAGTCATTCATAAAGTGGTCAACAATATCAACCCAATATAAGCCGGCTTTGGTTATATAAATAGTTGCAATTAAAAAGCCCGTTATACAGAAAAACATCATTGTTTTTTGTTTAGATGAATTAAATTTATCTTTGAAAGATGTTGCAACTGCAACAACAATTGAAAAAACAGAACCTAAGGCAAGTAAGAATAATATTGAAAAGAATATTAACGAAAAACTTATAACCGCAATTTTACCTCCCGGTAATGCAGCAATTGCCGTAGGATAACTTACAAAAGCTAATGTAATACCTGAATGACTCATCTCAGAAATAGGAGTATTTGTCATGTGAGAAAGATATCCCAATGAACCGAAACAGGCAATTCCTGCAAAAAAGCTTATAAAAGCATCTGCCATAGCAATAATTATACTATCCTTAGTAACAGGTGCATCTTTTGGAAGATAACTTCCATAAGCAACCATAATAGAAAATAATATACTTAAAGAGAAAAATACCTGTCCGTAAGCATCAGCCCAAACTTTTGGACTTGCTAATTTTGACCAATCAGGAGTCCAATAGTATGAAAGACCTTCTAATGCACCGGGTAAAGTTACAGCCCTGATAATTAATATTAATAAAAGTATTAATGGAAGTACAATAACATAGTTTAATACTTTACTGATAGAATCTACTCCGTTTCTAATGCAAAGCCAAATTAATGACCAGCCGATAATTAAACATAGTAATAGTTGCCAATTTATTCCACCAATATCAAACATTCCTGAAGAAACCTGCAAGGCATTGTGAAAAATATCAGCAGCATGCTGTGTTATCCAAGGAGATTTAAAAGAAAGATATACATAATATATAACCCATGCCAATACAACAGAATAATAAGAAGTAATACATGCACCCGTACCAACTCCAAGCCAGCCAATCCATTCAAAATGCGGGTTTAATTTTTTTAATGCCATCGGCGCACCTAGTTGAAATTTTTTACCTAAAGATATTTCCATAGCCAATAATGGTATACCTGCAGTTACAAGTGCAACAACATAAGGTATTAAAAACGCACCTCCGCCATTTTGATAAACAATACCGGGAAATCTCCACATATTACCTAAACCAACGGCTGAAGCTACAGCTGCCAATATAAACGTAAACCTAGAATTCCATAAATCACGATTTTCCATAATAACCTCTTATTCCTATTCTTGTAGTAATAATATCACAAAGAATAACAGTAATAAAATTTATTATAATAATTGTAACAAGTGAATAAATTTTATCGGCATGCCCGCAATTTTTTAAGTAAAAAAGTGTTTATTAATATATGAGTATACAGAGTATAAATAAAACAGAATTTTTAACTGCAACAAAAGTAGAAACCAAAAAAGCGGAACAAAAGCATGATAACAAAGCAATCTCCGATAACAAAGAATATGTTTCAAGTGCAGGAAGTGCAGCAGTAAGAAACATGTTTATGGCAGGTTTGACTACTAATCCTGCCCTACAAGCACTTAAAGGTGCTCGTATTGTAAAAACTTTGCAGGCCGGAGATTATACAATAAGCGGTAAATACAGAGTTATTGCTGAAAGATCATGTATGGAAGTAAATAATACCCTTGCAAAAAGAGGATTGGATACTCCGTATTTAACAAAAAAAGATGCAAAAGAAGGTGAAAATACAAACGTTCAGATACTTGAACTAACAGAACCTACAAGATTTGTAAGAACTTATGACGGAAAAAATTCCGGCATGAAGGGTTCTTGGGTAATGAGATATGACGATGTAAAAGATTTAACACCTGAAGAAATAGCTGAAAAATATGCTCTTCCGCAAGTTCCAAAATACATGTGCGATGTTGTTTTACAACCCGGAGATAAAGTTCGTATGGGTATAGCAGGCCCGTTATACGGTCATGAAGGTCGTGGTGTACAGTTTGACTTAATGGTTAATGACGGTTATGTAGGCACTTTTGAAAATGAAAGAGAAATTACTGGTAAAAATAACTAAATTTTAGATATTTTATTTTTACGGAACAGGATCATTTCCTCCCGGATGAAACGGGTGGCACTTACAAAGGCGTTTTATACCAAGCCAGCCGCCTTTTAAAACTCCGTATTTTTCTATTGCCTGACGCATATATTCAGAGCATGTTGGATAAAATCTGCAAACAGCAGGAGTATATTTTGATATGCTTTGATAAATCTTTATTAAATATAACAAAAAATTTTTAATCATTATTACTATCCTTGCTGCATGTAGCTTGCACCAATTGTATCTACTGCTTCAACCCTAATATCTGTTATTAATTCTGAATATGATATTACAACAATTGTAGGAATATGTCTTTCCAGCAATTGATACAAAGGAAGACGTATTCTTGGAGAACATAATATTACAGGTTGTCGTCCGATATTTTGGTGAGCATTCATTAATGTTGTTGCAGTTGTTTCAATCAACTCTTGTACTTGCATTGGATTTAACAGGAACATTGTACCAAGTTCGGTTCTCTGACAGCTGTCATCTAAAACTTTTTCCCATTCAGGTGAAAGAGTTAGTGCATACAAAACTTTATCTTCAGATACGTTACCTAAACAAATTTGACGACCTAAAGCAGCCCTTAAACGTTCTGATAAAATATCCGGCTCTTTTGAAAATCGTGCATAATCGCATAAACGTTCAAAAATAAACATAATATCTTTTATAGAAACCTTTTCTCTAATAAGGTTTACAAATATTTTTCTTAAATCACTAGTTGAAATAATTGTTGGAACAAGGTCATTTACAAGAGTCGGGTCTTGAGAACGAACTAATTCCATTAATTTTAAGACATCAGTTTTTGTCATAATATCATCAACATGTTTTCTTGTAATTTCCTGCAAGTGAGTAACAACAACGTCTGTAGCATCAACTGCAGTAATTGCCCTTGTAGCTTTTGCATCATCTTCGGAAACCCAATAAGCTTGTGTTTGATATGTAGGATCAACACCTACAATTGCATCTTCAGGTACTGTTGGTCTTACAGAATCCCATTGGTCAGCAATTACCATGTATCTGCCGGGATAAACAAAACCGGTAGTAACAGTATTACCACGAATAGCAATTAAATATTCTTCTGATTCAAGAGCAGATGAGTCCATAATTCTTATGTTAGGTAAAATATAACCGAGTTCATCCGTCATACGTTGTCTTAAAGCTGCAATCTTTGCTAATAATTGACCATCTTGGTCAGGGTCTGCAATAACTAACAAGCCCGCTCCTACCTGCAAACTTAATACGTCAACACCTAATCTTTCGTACATTCTGTTAGGGTTTACTAAATCCTGCATGTTTTGACGAACACTTTCCAATTGACCTAATTGAGATTGAACATCAGCATTTACTAATACCGATAAGCCGGCTAAAGTCAAACCGACAGCAAAAAGAACAAACGGAAGCCAAGGTAAACCTGTAACACCGCTTGATGCTGCAATTAAAAGCAAAAATGCAGATGCAAGAAACAAGGCATTTGGTTTACCTGTAACTTGTGCAACCAAATCCGTACCTAATGTGCCTGCAGATGATGAACGTGTCATATATATACCTGCTGATATTGACATCAATAAAGATGGTAATTGTGATGACAAACCATCACCTATTGTTAATATTGTATATTTACCTATGGCATCTGCTATTGGCATTTGATTCATTAAACAACCGATACATAAGCCACCTACAATATTTATAATAGTAATAATAAGACCTGCAATTGTATCTCCCTTTACAAACTTCATGGAACCGTCCATAGAACCGAATAAGCTTGATTCTCTTTGTAAGTCCTCACGTTTTTTTACGGCTTCTTCCGGAGAGATTAAACCCGCATTAAAATCGGCATCAATTGTCATTTGTTTTCCGGGCATAGCGTCTAAGGCAAATCTGGCAGAAACTTCGGCAATACGTTCAGCACCTTTTGTAATTACCATAAACTGTACAATTGTAATAATTAAAAATATTACAACTCCAACAATCATGTTACCACCTGTTACGAAATGACCAAATGCTGTTACAACTTCTCCTGCATCACCTTTTGCAAGAATAAGACGAGTTGATGCAATTGACATAATTAAACGAAACATTGTTCCAAGTAAGATGATTGACGGAAATGCAGCTAAATCTAACGGTTTTTTTACATAAAGTGCTATCATTAAAAGAACAATACCCAATGTTATATTAAAACTGATACAGAAATTGATAACCCATGTAGGCATTTCCATAAGCAAAATAAGTATCAGAGTTAATACAAACCCTGCTAATGTAATTTCACTTATTGAACCGTTGCCTCCGCCTTCTTGTGCCATTATATTCCCTTTAAAGCTTCTGTTATTATATCTATTTGTGTATCAATAGATGCATCTACCATACCGTTACTTGTTGTAATAATACATCCTCCATCTTGCATTTCATCACTTCCGGTTACAGTTACTTTTGCTTCAATACCCATTGATGATACATGTTCGGGTAATTCTGCTTTTACAAAATCAACTATAGACGGATTTACTGTTATTGTTATTTTTGGTTCTTCTTTTGATAAATTTTGCATAATATCAAGTATAGAATTTAACACTATCTGAGGATCTTCCTCAACTTCTTTTTTAATGATTTTTTGTGCAATATCAACACTGATTTCTAAAATATCAGGTGCAATGTATTCAAATACTTCTTTCTTACCGGAAATAAAGTTTCGAATTTTTTCCCTGAATTCTTCAATTACGTCTTGTGCTTTTGCTAAACCTTCCCTATAACCTTCTTTAGCTGCCGCTTCTTTTATACCGTCAGCTTCTTCTTGCGCACGTGAAATTAAATTTCTGTCATCAATTCGCCTATAACCTCTGCGTCTATCTCCTCTACGTCTTTCCTGACGTTGGGAAAAGTCTATATTGTCTAATTCAAAAACATCAAATGTTTTTTCTATCTTAGCCAATTCCGGCTTTACTGCTTGCGGTTTTACTGCTTCATGCTGTTCAACAGGAGCAGAAACAGGAGAAACAGCAGAAGTATTTTCTGATGTTTTATTTTTCTTTTTTATAATCATGATTGATTATATTATACAATACTTTCAACATGTTGGGCAATAACATTTGCAATTTTTGGTGGAAGTTCATAATATTCGTTTTCCAATGCACCTGCTATAAATCGTCTTACTTCTATACGTTCTTTACCAAACATGGTTTCTAAATTTTCGCTTGTTGCATTTTGTAATGCATATCTTATCCTGTACATAATTTGATAAGGATTTGTTAAGTTTTTTTCAGGTAAACTTGCTTTTATTTCTTTCAAATACTGAACTGCAATATTTGAACTAATCATACTGTCTAAGTCAGGCATTTGCATATATTGTATAATCATTTGTGCATCTTGCTGTTCGACTTTATTTAAAATAGATGATACTTTATCTTGAGCCATTGTCTTTAATAACATTGCCAATGATGCAAGTTTGAACGAATGTTTTTCGTTACCTTGCGGCATTTGTATCGGAGCATCCTGCTGAACTTGAGGTACTTGTTTTACATCAGGTGCAGGTTCTTGCTGTGCTTGTTGTGTCGTCTGTTCTTGCGCCTGTTGCTCAGCTATTTCTTCCATCATTTGATTTAGATTATTTTGTTTTTCAGCAAATTCTAATTCTTTTTCATCAATTATTCCTCGCTGATTTAATTCTTGCAGGGCTTCATCATAGGATTTTTTTACATGATGCTCTACAAGTTCAAGAATGTTATTTTGAGGCAAGTCTTTTATTATTGCTTGTTTACAAATATCATAAATAGTAAATGCTACTTTTTGAAGAACTCCGTCCCAATATTCCGGTTGTATACCTGATCTTATAACATCTATAGATTTATGAAATGACCATTCTGCTATAACTTGAGTTAAAAATATTGCCTGATTTACGTCAAAATTTGCTTCTTTATCGTTAGATATTGCATCTCCTGCCATATTTGAAAAATTATATAAAGTTTTTACAATATAATCTTTTTGAAATTTTTCTAAATCTTGAGGCACTAAGTCTTTTGATTGGTTTGCTAAATCCTGTGCAAATTTTTTGACATCAAATCCTTCTATTGGCATTTTGTTATTCCTTAACTCTTATTCCTTATATTTTTATTATTCAAGACAGACCTTAAATGGTCTGTCTTGATTTATTTATTTTATTGTTCAATCCAGCTTCTGATTCTTTCACCTGTTTCATTCGGATCTAAACCGTTTATGTCTGATCTTATGGCTGCCAATGCTTGGACTACCATTTCAGGTGGTAATTGCGGAGCATTATTTGCAAATTGCTGCTGTTGTTCAATTAAGCCCTGTTGCAATTGTGATTGACGTTGTATTAATTCTGCAGCTTTCATATTTACATCTTGCAATTGAGCATCTTGCTCGTTTGTTTTATTCTTTAATAATTGCATTTCTTGCTGTTGTATCATTTGACTTGTCTTTATCTTACCTGATACAACTATGTAACCGCCTGTTAGACATAAACCAACGACTACCAATATTAACCACCAAGGGTTTCCGGATTCTTGCGGTTTAGGTAAATTCTCAGGTCTGTCTGTTGCAAGATATGGTTCTATTGTTTCTGACAATGCTATTGTTACATTTTCAGGTTTTACTTTAGGACTTGCTGCACTTGCAATTAGTTCTTTTAATTCTTCAATTGTTGCATCTGCCGGTAATGAATTCTTTTCTAAAGTTACTGCAATTGATATTTCTTCAACTATACCTGCTTTTTGGTATTCGTTTATTTGTGTTTTGCTTACTCCGTATTGTGTTTCTCTTGCTCGTCTTGAATAATTTCTGTTTTGAGAAGATGCTGAAGCTTGTTTTGAATTTCCAGGAGCAGCATTTAATCCGTTTGGAAGGTATACACTTACTGCATTAGAATGACCTGAACCGGATGAGTTATCACTTGAACTATCTCCCAAGCCCTCTGTAAATGTTTGTTCTGATACTGATGCTTTAGAATTTGGATCATATATTATGCTTGATTTTTCTACAGGTGATTGCTTTAATGCAGTACTTACTGTTACAACATAGTTACCTTTACCGATTAATCTGTCTAATTGAGCATTAACCTTTTGCTGCATGTATTTGTCATTTTCTTCAACTTTTTGAAGCATTTCATCTTCTGCTCCGATTATACTCGAATAAACGTTGCCATTTGTATCTGTTATAGAAATGTTATCGGCAGTTAATCCGGTTACACTTCCAAGAAGAAGGTTTGTAATGGCTTTTATTTTTAATGGAGGTAATTTATCACCTGCTCCTATTGTTAATTGAACTGTTGCTGTTACAGGTTTTTGCATAGATGAAAACATTGTCTGTTCAGGAACTGAAATAAACACTGATGCATTATCAATTCCGTCCATTTTTCTTATTAATCTGGCAAGTTCTCCATTAATTGCTCTTGCAAGTCGAATTCTTTTATCTTCTTTTGTTGATGTAAAATCACCTTTATCAAAAATTTCAAGACCTACATTTTGATCCATTAAACCGCTTTTTACTATTTCTAATAATGCAGCATCTCTTTGACTTTGAGTATATGTACCTTTTCTTAAAATTATTGATGATTTTGTACCATCTAATGCTCTTGAGGCAGTTATACCTATTCTGGCTAAAAGAGCTTGGATTTCTATTGCCTTACCTAAATTATCAGTAGTTAAAAGAGTTAAATCTTCATCTAAAGGTTTTTCACTAATTATTTTACTTCCTTTTGCAGAAGAACTGTTGCCCGCTGTAATTACTATTGCCATAATTCCAAGAGCCAAAACTACTATTACGACACCTATGATGCCGTATAATAAAGGTTTGTTTTCTAAAATTTTCTTAAAATCCATAATCTCTCCACCCAATTTTAAAAAGATGCTAATACACCTTTTGCATTCTTATTCTATACTTGAATTTGTGTAATTTTATCGTATGCCTGTATGACTTTTGTAATTGCATTTGTTGCTACAGTTAATGTTATTTCAGCTTGCGACATAGCAACCATTACATCATGTACGTCTACATCACCGTTTCCGCTTGCAGCTTGAGATAATAATTCATCCGGCTT
Source organism: uncultured bacterium (assembly GCA_902776035.1). Taxonomy (GTDB): domain Bacteria; phylum Cyanobacteriota; class Vampirovibrionia; order Gastranaerophilales; family Gastranaerophilaceae; genus UBA6984. The sequence goes on along the minus strand of CACYOO010000002.1, from coordinate 144,714 downwards.
ATTCATCTGTGCATTAACATTATTTACCATACTATGCAATACGTCTGTAAAACTTTCTGTTTTTTGTGTATCGTCTATATTGGATATTCTGCCGTAAGTCATATTATTGTTTATTCTTGGCATTTGTGAATTAAAATTTATTTGCGGATAAAAACCATTCATAATCTCACCTCTTTCATTTTGATAATTCGTCTTTTTTTTATAAAATTTTAGTTTTTAATAAAAATTTCATTTTTTTGTATGATACGAATTAATTCCATGCTTATTACATATTCTTCTTAATGATTTGTTATAAATTTTCTATATTTAGTTAACAAAATTTAATAAAAATTGATTACTTCGTTGTTTAACTTTTTGTATTGATGAGTAAGATTTTTTTAAGATTAATATATATATATTTATTAAAATTCCGGTTATTATATCATATAAAAAATATAATGTTTTTATATGGTATAATCTTTATATGATTGAACTATTAATTTTATTTATTATTTCAAAATACGAAACATCAATGTATGGTATAAGAAAAAAAATTATCGAACAATTTGGTTCTTATACTCAACCAAGTTTTGGAGCTATTAAGCCGGCTCTAAAGCGTTTGGAAATGTCAGGGTGCATAAATTCATCTAAAACTCTTTCAGAAGGCGGAAAACAATTTGGATTTTATTCTATAACAGAAAACGGTATTACAGAATTAAAGAAATTACTCTTACAGGAAATATCAGATAATCCACTGCAATTTTTTACGAATGCTCGCATAAAAATGTCTTGTGCTTCAGTATTAGATAACGATGATATTCAAAAATTGTGTTTAAATTTAAAAACACAAGCGTTTACATTAAAAAATACAGCAGAAAATATTTTAGGTAAAGATAAAAATAAATTATCTTTTTATCAAAGACTAATGCTTGATAATACAATTTGTGAATATCAAAATTTTATTCAAACATTAGAATTATTGGAGAAGAAAAATAATGCCGGCAATAGTTAACAGTGTAGAAACCGGCTCAATTGCGGATGAAATTGGCATTGATGCAGGTGATGAAATACTTGCAATAGACGATTGTAAACTTAGAGATTTAATAGATTACAATTTTTATTGTAAAAATGAATTTTTAACTTTATCAATCAAGCACATTAATGGTCAATTAGAAGATGTTGAGATTGAAAAAGACTATGATGAACCACTTGGTATAATATTTGAATCAGCCGTTTTTGACAGGATAAAACCTTGTTGTAATCATTGTATTTTTTGTTTCGTAGACCAACAACCAAAGGGATTAAGGGATACACTTTATATAAAAGATGATGATTATAGGTTATCATATTTGCAGGGAACGTATATAACTCTTACTAACCTTACAGAGCAAGATAAGTTAAGAATTTCAGGAATGCATCTTGGCCCGTTTTATGTATCAGTACATACCACAAATCCTGAGTTACGTGCAAAGATGCTTAGAAATCCTAATGCTTCAAAAATTATGGAGCATTTAATGTGGTTCAGAAAACAAAAAATTCCTGTACACTGCCAAATAGTTTTATGTCCCGGTTATAATGACGGAGAAGAATTAAGAAGAACTTTAACGGATTTAAAATCTTTAAAAAGAACTGTTCTGTCGATAGCCATTGTACCTGTTGGACTTACAAAATTTAGAAAAGATGAATTGTTAAAAACAGTAGATGAAAAAGTTGCAAAAGAAACCTTAAAAATTGCCTCTGAATTTAAAGGTGTATGTTGTTCTGATGAATTTTTTATTTTAGCAGGTGAAAAAATTCCTAATGAAAAATATTATGGAAAATTTTCTCAATTAAGTGATGGCGTTGGTTCTATAAGATATTTATTGAGTGAATTTAAACATCTTAATTTGCCGTCAAAATTAAAGAAAAAAACATCAATTACTCTTGCTACATCTTTTGCCGCAAAAGATGCATTAGAATATGTTTGTAAAAAATTAAATAAAATAAAAAATTTAAATTGTAAGTGTGTTCCTGTAAAATCAACATATTGGGGTAGAAATATTACAGTTGCAGGACTTATTACAACAGATGATTTAATTAATGCCTTAAAGGATGTAAAAAGTGATATTACAATTATTCCGTCTGTTATGCTTAAACCTATGAGTGAAGATTTTTTAGACGGAAAAAACTTAACTTATGTATGTGAAAAAACAGGACAAAAATTTTTTGTAGTAAATAATTACAATTCAGTGAAAGAAATTGTAGATTTTTTACATACTATTTAATAATTTGTTCAATATTAATCCAATTGAAATGTTTACTGTTTATGTATTCTAAAATTTTTCTACGGTCTAAGTTTTTTAGTATATTGAACATATAACCGTAATTTTCTGTTGCAAGCATTGAAAGATACGGTATACCTGCTTCATTTGCAATACTTTCAATTTTATAATCATAATTTATTGCAAGTGTTCTTATACCATACTTTAAGCCGATTAAAATGGCATGATAACGCATGGCAATTAACATATCCAGATTTGAAAACATTGTAATAATTTCATCAGGCGTTTTTTTAGATATTACAAATGTTTTTAAATCTGGATTTACAGAAAGAAGTAAGCTTTCAAAATGCTCACATATTTTCAAATCATTAGAATCTTGGAAAGAATAAATTTCAATTTCTTTATCTGCAAAATCAAATGCTACTCTGTTTGCAAGAGTTATTAATAATTTCTCATTCAGTGTTTTAAAACTTCTCAATTGTATTCCGATTTTGTTTTGCGGATTAGAACTGTGTACAGGTAAATCATACAAAGGATCACATACAAGGTCTGTTTTTATTCCCCACCCTCTTAACAAGAATAAGCTTTTATCATCTCTTACACTTACATATTTACATCTCTTTAATAAAATTTTTGTTAAAAATTCTCCTAATTTATTATTTATTGGCCCAATACCTTGAGCAAAAATAATAACATCTTTACCGAATAATTGTGCTATAAATATTACAAAAAGGTAGTAAAATAAGCTTTTAGAACTTGTTACATCTTGTAATAAGCTTCCGCCTCCGGAGATAAGAACATCAGAAAACATTAAATTTTTTAAAACTGATAGAATTTTAAAACTTTTTACTGCTTTAACATTATGTGTTTTAGACGTTTTATCGGGATTTGTGGAAAAAACTGTTATATCGGCTTTTAATTCTTTTAATTTTTTAACTAAAACAGATAAAATAGTTTCATCACCAAAGTTATCAGCTCCATAGTATCCTGATATACAGACTTTTTTTGCCATTATAATACTGCTCCGCTTAAATTTGATAAAATATCTTCTTTTGTTGGAATAGCTTTAATTGTTCCTATATTCTTAGCTTGTAATCCGCTTGCAACGGATGCTATTTTTGCAGCTTCAAAAGGAACAGCACCTTGTATCATTGAAGCCAAGAAAGCCCCATTAAATACATCTTTTGAACCGGTTGTATCAACAATATTATCTGTAAAGTATTTACAAAAAACAATATCTCCATTATAACCGGTATAATATCCGCCATTTTGAGCTGATTTAATTACAATAATTTTAACACCTGTATCCCAAGCTCTTTTAATAAAGTTTTCTATAGAATCTGTATCCGTTACAGCAGGTATATCATTTTTTGCACTCATAAATAATATATCAACAAGAGGTATTATGTCTTCAAAATTTTCTTTTGCCGTTTCTTTCAACATGATATTTTTTTTATAATTCAATGCATAAGCTGTTATTGTATTATTTTTATGGGCAATTTCATAAGCTTTTTTAATAGCTTCATTTGCGGATATTGATAAAGATTGAGCAATACCTGTTGTGTATATATATTTTGAGCTTTTTATGTAATTTTCATCAATATCATCAATAGAAAGTTTTTGAGCAGCGGTTTTTTTTCTGTAAAATGCAGTTTCTTTTAAGTTATTATCGCTTATTGAAATCAAAGCAACTGCATTTTGACCTTCTGTTTGTTTTACATATTCTGTATCTAAATGTTCATTTTGCCATGATTTTAATAGAAAATTTTTAAAATAATCGTTACCGATACATGTTATAAATCCTGTGTTAACCCCCATACGTGAGCCGGTAACTGCTGTTGTAACAGCATCACCACCATAGTTTTTATTAAAGTATTCAGTGTTTTCAAAGGATTTATCACTTAAAAGTTCAACGTAAGCTTCACCGATAGTAATTAAATCAAGTTGTCCTATCATAGTCCCTTAACTCTTGATAATGTTTCTTTTGCACGTTTTGAAATTTCTGCAAAAGACAAATCTTCACAAAAATCTCTGCCGACACCTACAGCTTTTGCTCCTACTTTTATGTATTCTTCTATTTCTGATAAATGAATATGTCCCATTGGCATAATATTTAAAAATGGCATTGGTCTTAAAATATCTTCTATATATTTAACACCGCCCAAAGCTGTTACAGGGAATATTTTTATTAATGGAACTCTTGCTTTCCATGCTTCATAAGCTTCATTTGGTGTAGAAGCACCTGCAATGAAAGGCATTTGTCTGTTTTTAGATATTTTTACAATGCTCATTTGAAATATTGGTGAAGAAAAAATAGTTGCTCCACTGTTAAGAGCTTCTTCTGCCTGTTGCTGTGTAATTATACCGCCTGCACATACGGTTGCATCCTTTGATATTTCATCAATTGCTTGATATAATGACGGATTTTCTACTGTTATTTCTAAAACTTTTATTCCGCCGTCAATTAGAGCATGAGCTATATCAATGGCTTTTTGTGCATCTTTATTCCTAATGATAGGATAAACTTTTTCTTCAGAAATTAAATTCATAACATTTTGTTTCATAGCATGTCCTTTTTTTAAGTTTATTATATCATGAAATAAAAAATACAATTTCTTTATGGAGAAAAATATATGAAACAGTTAAAAGCAGTGATAATGTTTATAGCTTTTGTGATACTTATATTAATATCTTATGTTATGATAAGTGAATTTTTAGAACCAAGAGTTTATAATATAATGACATCTGCTTTTTCTGCACGTTCTAAAGGTTCAGATGGTATTGTTATTGTTGTTATTGATGATAAATCAATAGCAAAATATCGTTGGCCCTGGAGCAGAGATAAATATGCTAAAATATTTAATTATTTAGGAAATTATGCAGATACTAAAGTTATTGGTTTTGACTCTGTTTTAACATCAAATGATGATTTAATAAAAGATAAAAAGTTTTACGACACTATAAAAAATATTGATAATTTTGTCGGTGGTTTTATGCCTCTTTCGAGTGAATATACCGATAAAAAAACAGGTGAAAAATACGATGAACGATTTGACAACAAATATGGAAATAACAATATAGTATTGAAAACTAAGAAACCAAATATGGAAGTATTCCACAGTATATCCATGTATCCTGACGGTTATTTTAAGGCACTGTCTAAAAACGGTTCTGTATGGGTTTTACCGCATCATGTTGATAATTGTGTAAAAGATGCTCCTCAATTTGTTTATTATAAAGGAAATTATTATCCTTCGCTTTCTATCAGAATGTTTTCATATTTAAACCACACAAAAAGCATAACGCTTACTAATTCACATGCCATTATAGAAGGTGAAGAAGAAATAAAAATTCCTATTCATAAACGATATGGCAGCATATTTAATTTTTTACGTTTTTACAGCCCTTATAAAAATTCAAGCTATACGCACAAAACTTATTCCGCTGTTGATATTATTGACTCAATGGATGCAATATCTGCGGGTAAAAAACCCAAAATTAACCCTGAAGTTTTTAATAACAAAGTTGTATTTGTAGGTGCTAATGCTACGGCAGCAGGACTTTATGAAGATGTACACATGACACCTGTTAATGCATCTCATCCGGGAGTAGATATTCAGGCAACAAATTTAGATAACCTTATGCATAATGAATTTATGAATTCTATATCAGAGGGCTTAGAATTTTTCATGGTTATTATTTTAGTTATTGCAACATTTATTATCATAAGTCGTTTTTCTCTTATACAGGGGCTAATGATACTTGTTTTAATGATTATTGGATATATTTTTATGAGTACGCTTTCTTATAAATTAAATTTTGCCGTACCTGTTGCTACTCCAATATCTTTGCAATTGGTAACAATGATTTTTGCATATTCAAGAAAATTCATTGTTGAATCACATAATAAAGAAAAAATAAGAGATGCAATGGGTAAATATATCTCAAAAGATATTATGGAAAATGTTGTAGAAGAAAATATAGACAATATTCGTTTAGGTGGTAAAAAAGCCAATGTAACAGTTTTGTTTGCGGATATAAGGGGCTTTACATCAATGAGTGAAAAATTACAGCCGGATGAAATATCAGTTATTTTAAATGAATATTTTACCGAAATAGAACCAATTATAAGTAAGTATAATGGTGTTATTAATAAATTTATAGGTGATGCTGTTATGGCAATATTTGGAGAGCCGATACAAGATAAAAATCATGCCATAAATGCGGTAAAATGTGCAGATGCAATGTTAAAAAAAGTTGAAGAACTTCAACAAAAATGGTTAGCAGAAGGTAAACCAAAAATAGAAATAGGGGTAGGAATAAATACAGGAGATGCGTTTGTAGGAAATATCGGTTCGGAAAAACGACTAGAATACACTGTTATTGGTGATATGGTAAACCTTGCAAGCAGAATTGAAAGTTATAACAAAGTTTATAAAACACAATTTTTAATAAGTTCATATACTTATCAATATGTTAGAGGTATTGCTGATGTTATAAAAATTTCAGAAGTTAAAATAAGAGGTAAAGCAAAGAAATTAAATATATATGAAGTATTGAGATTAACACAATGATAAAAAAAGTTTTAATCGTGGATGATTCCCATAGTTGGAATGATTATCATAAAAATAACTTAAAAGAATTATATGGTGAAACACTTGAAATAGTCCAAGCATATTCCGCTCGTGAGGGATATGATAAAGTTTATGCGAATATCTATACACCATTTGATTTAATAATTTCCGATTTATCAATGGAAAGTGATTTTTTACCTGATTTTGCAGGAGAGTGGTTTATAAAACAAGTTAATATGCTACAAGAATATTATAAAACTCAAAAGGTTATTATATCCGGTTCAATGAGTATAAGACAAATAGCAGAAGACCTAGGTACAGATTATATACCCAAGTATGTAGCCGCAAATGATAGATTAGTCTATAAAAAGCTTAACTTCTGAAACACAAAGTCATATATTAGAATGCTAAAATTCCAATCTCATAAGCGTTTATATGTCTTCTGCCAAAAGACCGATAAGAAGTTTATGCGGATAAACCACATCTTAATAAGACAGACAAAATACTGTCAACTATATATTTTAAACTCCATACAAGCCCTATATTAAAACTATTCCACGCTCATGATGACTTGTAACATATTTTTGGATAATATTAAGTAATATTAAGAGATTTGTTTAAAATTTTCAAAATACATTACAAATTAAATAAATTATTTAAAAAAAATCTTTAAAAAAATAAAAAATATTATCCTTGTATTCGTGTTATATAAGTGATTATAGGGAAATTGAAATAAAAAAATAAATAAAATATTGTAACGAAAACTTAATATTTAAAATAAAACTCTAAAGTTTACAACATATTATGTCGAATATAAAAATGTAAGTTAAATAAAATTTAAAAAGGGGATATGCTTATGTTAAGAAGAATTTATACACCAAGTTGTAATGTTGATAATGGAGTTGAATTTATCTTAAGAGGAGCAAGAAAAAGACGTTCAATGGCAATGGCAAATGCACAAATGATGCAGAAAAATGCTGAAATGCCGCAAACTATGGTGATGGTTAAATAATTGAGAATTAAAAGAGTATAATTGTGAGATAGTTGAGAGTTTTATTATTTTCAAAAGCCCTATGGTTCCACATAGGGCTTTTTTATTTTTAAAATTCATTTCATTCCAAAATATTTTTTAAACAAGCTTCTTTTGAGTTTTGCCATTCTCTAAAACTTACATGTTTAACCTGATAACCGGAGCGTTCCAAAATAGCTTGTTTTCGCATACCTGAAATTTTTTCTTTAGGTGTATCTTCCATTCCGTCAACTTCTACTATAGTGTTATCAAAAACTAAGTCTGCACTTAAATTAGCTATATTAGCACCTGCAACTACTGTTTTTCCAAACTTTCTTAAAACATTTGCAATTTCACGCTCAAGTTCATTTTTATATATGCTTTCATCAAGTTTGTAATCTAAAACAGCTTTTCTATGTTCATTATATTCTTTAATGTATGACATATAATTTCTGAAATGTCCGTCAGGTAAAGTTGATGTATCATGTGATATAAAATTTATAACTTTGTTTTTTGCTCTTGTAATTGCAACATTAAACAAATTTGGTTTTTGTAAAAATGTTAAACTTTGATTTTTACTGTTATCTGCAAATGCCCAAGATATTAGCATAATATCACGCTCATCACCCTGAAATGTATGAGCAGTACCTATTTCTACCTGATGTTTTTTTAACATAAAATCAGATATAACTTTTCTGACAGATATTTTTAATTGGTCAACCTGTGCTCTAAATGGTGAAATTATACCGATTGTAACAGGGTATTTAGGATTTTTCCTTTCATCTTCTATAATAAGTTCATGTAATGTATTTACAACAGCTTCTATTTCAGGTAAGTTTCTTGTTATTGTTTTATCCGTCTTACCGTCTTTTACTTCAATTAAATCTATAACTTTTTCTTCTATATTATCTTTTCTCATAATACGGATTTTTCCGCCGTAAAATTCTTTATTGGAAAAATCAATAACGGGTGGTAAACTTCTAAAGTGTTCATCAAGCATAACAGAACTCATTGAATAATAGTCGGATACATCAAACATAGAATTTGTTCTATATCTCCAAATTAATTGATATTTAATAGGAATTCCGTATTGGTTTAGGAATGATTGTTCTTTTGCCTTTTCTAAAAATGACAAATGTGGTAATTGTTTGTCATCACCTACAATAACAGCTCTTTTTGCTCTGAATAATATTGGAAAACAACCTGCAATATCACATTGAGATGCCTCATCTATTATCGCAACGTCAAACATTCCCGGTCTTAGCGGTAAGGTTTCCGATACTGCATAAGTTGTTGTACACCAGCATGGAAATGCTTCTAATAATGGTTTAAAGTCTTCAGTTTCAAGAATGTTTGTTTGTAATCTATGTTTTTTTTCAACAAGCGAACGTGCATGTACTTTTAATCGCTGACGTTTTACATTATCATTCATCAATCCCCTTAAAGATTGTCTGCGTGTGTTTTTAAGAATATTTACGGCAATATCTTTTTGTTTGTGTTTCATTTGTTTTATCTGTTTTGTCAGAATATGAATGTTGCCAATTTTTTGAATTTCATTTTCAATTTTATTAAGCTCATTTTGATAATTTGCAAATTCTATTTCAAGTTTTAAATCTTCCATAGAACTTGTATCTGCTTTAAAATCTTCTGTTTTTAAAATTTTTCTTATAAGGTTACGAGCATTTCTTTTTGTTATATCAGCAAAAAAACCGTTTTTATCAAAATTGTCATCAATGATTTTTACTGCAGATTTTAATTTTTCAATATTATCTGACGGAAAAATATCTTTTATAAATTTATTTGTTTCAAAACTTTTTTTTAGTATTTTGCAGTCTTCAAAAATATCGTGCCATTTTTTTTCAAGAGTAATAATTTTATTACATTTACTTTCAAGTTCTCTTATCTTATCAAGATGTTCTTTCATATCTTGAACATCTGCTGTCAGATAATCTTCTGCACCGTCGTCTAAATCAATTTTTTCATTTACCAATTCATCAAGCTGGTATTTTAATTGTTTTTGATAATCGGAACGACCTGCTCTTAATGCTAAAAAAGATGCACCCAGCTCATTTAATCTGTCAGCAACAACATCTACTGCTTTATCCATTTTCGAAGCAACAAGAACGGTCTTTCCGTTTGCAATTAAGTGTGATACAAGGTTAACAATAGTTTGAGATTTTCCTGTTCCCGGAGGTCCTTGTACTGCAATAAATTTATTTTTATTTATGTTTTCTAAAACTCTTTCCTGTGATTCACTTAATGATAAAGGTGTAATAGGATAAAATACTGTTTGTTCATCTTCATCTGATTTTATTTTTAATTTTTCATTTGCTTGTAAATATTCATCATTTATTACATTAAGTGCTGTTTCTCTATACATACCGCTTGGTTTTTCCGCAATTTGCATTAATTCATGCATTACTCCGGCTGTAACAGAAGGACGTTTGGTTAAAATGATTGCAAATTGTTTGTTAACACTTACATTATCAACTTTTTTAATTATATTTGCAGATAAAGTTTCTTCTTCATCATCTTCTTCGATTTCTTCTTCTGATTTGTAGAAATCTTTTTCTACATTGTCTTCACTTTTTTCTTCTGTTGAAAATGTAATATCAACATTTGGAACAACTGATTTCAAGGTTGTTAAAAATATATCCATTTTTTCTTGAGTAATCGGTAAATCAGGAACAACGTCAAGAATACCCTCTAACAATAAATCAATTTCATCCTCATCATCTCTTTTTTCCATTAATCCGGCAAGTGCTGCAGTATTTAATGAAACAACATCATCTAATGGAATACAGTTGATATTTATGCCATTTCTTTCCAATTTACATGGTACATACAAAAGCGGGGTTAAAAATTCATTTTGACGTTTTGTTTTGGTATTTTTACCGACAAGAAACATATATCCGTATATAAGATATTTGTCTTTTGCATTGTTTTCACTTTGTATCATCAATTCCGTAAGTTTAGAATTTCCACCGTCAAGCTTTAGATATTCTTCTCCCTTTGTAAAAAGGGTTTCATCTCCGTCTAAGAATATCCATTTATTGTCTTTATCTCCTTGTAAATTTCTAAATGTTGAACTTTGAACTTCTTCTCTTACACAGTCATAAAGATATTGACATAATTTTTTTACAAAACTGTTGTTAAATGCCGAATTTAGTGCCTTTGTAGTTTCTTGTAATCCTTGTAACATTTATCGTATAACCTTTATTTTTCTCCACAGTATAATAAACTATTATTATTCATAGTATTCTACGATAAAACAATGATACCTACATCATAAGATTATACGAATTTGTTATTATACACTATTGATTTTTATACCAAACCTTAAAATTTTGAATTTCATCTTTTAATTTTATATAATCTCCCTCACACCGACCACGCAAGCTTTTCACGAAAATATAACCGTTCATCCTTTTAACCGCTCATAACTTGTGCTTGGCAGCACTTCAAACAGATGAGCTTAGTTAGTATATGAAATTAATTACTACTAATTCACGGATATTTTCGGCAAAGCTTGCTATTGTCGGAAAAAACATTTATATCATCCCAAGCATTGTGTAGTGAATTAGAAATTCTATTTAACCCAAGTCGAGCATTGCACTGTTTGAACGGAACGTAAGTGAAGTGAGTTTGCAATGCAGGGTAAATTTTTCTTATGAACGGAACAGCCGCTTGGGGTTTTCTTTCATACTTTCTTTTTAAAAAGAAAGTATGCATAAAACTAAGTTAAAAAGTTTTTATAAAATATTTTATATGTTATTAATTTTTATACCAAACTTTAAAATTTTGAATATCGTCTTTTAATTTTATATAATCTCCGTCAAATCTTATACATCTGTCATCTATATATAGATAACATAAATCTTTAGTGTTTGTTACATCTATAAAGTATTTATCAATGTTGTTTTCAATCAACCATTTTACAGCTAGTATTTTGTTTCTTGTAGTAAACAATTTAAACTCAAAATCATCATAATTAAATTTTTCAAAAAATTCTTTTACACCTACTCTTACAGGAGGAATATTATTTGCATCAAAATGACCGTCGTATTGATTTAATACACCGTCTAAATCTATTAATATTGTTTTTTTGTATTTTTTTACATTCATTTTAATTTAATTAATCCTTATATGTAATATATTGATTAATATATAAATCAATTAATTTATATATTAATTATATTGTAATTAATTTTATTAATAATGTCAAAAAAAATATAATGATATTATGAAAATAAGGGAAAAGATAAAATCTTTATTAGCTTTGAATGGAATTACGATAACACGTTTGGCTGTATTAATGAGTGAAAAAACAGGGGAAAAATATACATTTCAAAAACTTTCACATAAATTACGATTGGATAGAATTACGTTAAAAGAAGCATATATTATTGCTGATATACTTGGATATAATTTAGAATTTATACCTAAAAATAAATAAAATTTTTCATAAAAATCTTTTATACCTGTTCTTACAGGAGGAATTTTATTTATGTCAAAATGACCGTCGTATTTATTTAATACACCGTCTAAATCTATTAATATTGTTTTTTTGTATTTTACAAAATCCTTTTTCATAATCTTTATCTCAAAATTTAATTAAAATTACTGTACTTAAATATTTGCCGACAATAATAAGCGTATCAGTCTATACTAATTTTAAGCATTTCAGTCTATATTGTCAACCATGAATACAAAAATTCTTGAAAAGTTAGGCAAAAATATACAGTTTTATAGAAAAGAAATAGGTCTTACTCAAGAAGCACTTGCTTTTAAAGTAGGTATTCATCAAACATATATAGGTAAAATAGAGTCAGGAAAAAGTAATCCTTCAACAATAATGCTATTTAAAATATCAAGAGCTTTAAATATAAAACTTTCTAATCTTTTTGATTTTGATAAATAAAAAGTATTTTCAGCAAACCTTGCTATCGTCGGAAGTTTTTTAAATAAAAATTTAAATTTCTCCCCTGGATGGGGGAGCGGATTTGCGGACGGACGTAGTGTAACGAGTTCGGATAGCGAACAGATTGAACGGACAGGGCGAAGCCCGAAAGAGAAACTCTGTGAGCGTGGAGCAAATCCAAGACAGAAACAGAGGGGGTGATTTTTCATTTATTTTGAACCGCCAATAATCCAAGAAAAAAATAATGGATTATCTGTTTTTACAGTTGTAGTAATGACAAAAAGTAACACTCTGCTTGCGGTGTATAGTCATTTACGTTAAAATACGTATATGGATGTCATTAATTTATACGAAAAATCTGATAAATTATTTTTTGTTGGAGGAAAAGTAAGGGATGAATTACTTGGTATTGAAAGTGATGATGTTGATTTAACTTATGTTGGAAATGCTGTTGAATTTGTAAAAAGTTTAGGTATAAAAACAGTTTTACAAGTAAATGAAGAATTTGGAGCTGTTCATTTAAAACTTGATGATACCATTGTTGATATAACTTCAACCAGAAAAGAAAAATATGATAAAGCGGGACATTTACCTGTTGTTACAGAGATTGGATGTTCTTTACAGGAAGATGTTCAAAGGCGGGATTTTACTGTTAATACACTTGTAAAAAACTGTAAGACAGGTGAAATAACAGATTATACAAATGGTATTGAAGATTTGAAAAATAAAACTTTAAGAATTTTACATGATAAAAGCTTTATTGATGATTGTACACGAATTATAAGAGGTTTAAAATTTGCTGTAAGGTTTGGTTTTAAGCTTGATGAACATTCAAAAACTCTGCAAAATGAATATTTAAACAATGTAAATTATGATATGTGTTTTAAAAGGTTGAAAGATGAATTGATTGATGCTTTCAATATGAATAAACAGGAAGTTCTAAATCAATTTATAGAAAATAAAATGTACAAGCTTTTATCACCTGATGAATATATACCTTACAAAATTAATGTTGAAAATATTGTAAACAAGTACAAGCAGGAAATTAAAAATATATGGATTATATATTTGTGCGGTTTTAACTTGTCTAATATTTCACTCACAAGTATTGAACAGAGAATTTTAGATGATTATAAAAAAATATCTTCAATTTTCTTAAATACGGATTATGAAATATACACTACATTTAAGTCAGTACAAAATATTGAAAGTTTAATAATTTATGCTCTTTTAAATGATATAACTCCTGTGGAAAAATACCTTGATGATTTAAGATATGTAAAATTAAATATAACAGGAAAAGATGTAACAGATTTGGGATATGAACCGTCAAAAAAATTAGGTCAATGTCTTGAATATTTAACGGAACAAAAGCTTTTAAACAGAAATCTTACAAAAGAAGATGAATTATTGCTTGTAAAACGATTTTATGAACAAAACAGTTAAAATATAAAAATTATTCTTTAACTCCTCCTGCAAGTAAATTTTGTAAAAAGTATTTTTTACCTGCTAAGAATATGAGTATAACAGGAATAGTACATACAACGGAACAAGCCAGCAAATCACCCCAAAGAGTTATTTCTCTAAAGCTTCCCTTAAATGCGGCTAAAGCAACAGGTAATGTTCTCATAGAATCTGTATTTGTTACGATTAATGGCCACATAAAGCTATTCCATGTAGTAACAAACGTAAAAATTGCAAGAGTTACACACGCAGGCAGGGCAAGCGGAAGGTCAACTTTGAAAAATATTTGAAAAATATTGCATCCGTCTATTTTTGCCGCATCTTCTAATTCTTTTGGTAAAGAGTCAAAATATTGTTTCATTAAAAATACCCCAAATCCGCCAAATAATCCAGGTAATATCATTGCGAAATAGGTATTTATCAAATGTAATTCTTTAATAAGAAAAAATAACGGTATTATATTAACTTGCGGAGGTACCATCATTGTTATGATAATAACTGTAAACCAAAAACTTTTGTATTTAAAATTCAATCTTGAAAATGCAAATCCTGCTAAAGAGGCAATTGAAACCTGTCCTAAAGTTGTGAATAATGCGACAAATAAGCTGTTAAAAAAGTATTTTGTAATAGGCAGATTTGAAAAAACATGATTAAAGTTTTCTGTAGTGATTTTTAAACTGAATAAGCTATTACTATTAGAAAATATTGCATCATTTGATGTAAAAGCCAATATTATCATCGCAAAAAAAGGAAATAACATGCTTAAAGCCGTTATAATTAAAATAATGTATGCAATTAAATAAATAGCCCTTTTCATACTTTGAATTATATAAATAGAAATGATAATATTCAATAGTGTAACTTTTGTAACAATAATGTTAAAATGCTTATATTACATGGAATTGAGTTTTTTTTTGATATATAATCTTTGTAGTGTAAATAGCAAATGTACTGAATATCGGTGCATAGTATAAAAAAGATTAGGGGCTGAGTTTTGAACTCACGCAAATTCATATACCAACTATTACTTACTTTTGTTACGCTTGTTTTTGTTCAGACAGGTGCGTTTTCTGTTGAAGATAACACAAGTGTTGCACTTTCTGAAATTAAACCTAAAAGCAGTAATGCATTATCTACGCAACAAAAATATATTAAAAATATAGAAGTAATGGGAACAAATACTATTAGTCCTAATTCTATACTTAATCAGCTTGAAATGAAGCGTGGAGATGTCTATGACAGAAATTTACTCCAAACAGATTTGCTTAAAATATACCAAATGGGCTTTTTTACTGATAAAATGAAGGCAATTCCGGTAGAAAACCCTGATAATACTATCACAATTAAAATTGTAGTTGAAGAAAATGTACCTATAACAGATTTTACACTTGAGGGGAATACTGTTGTTTCGACAGAAGAAATTTTGTCATACCTTTTACCGCTGAAAGGCAAGGCACAAAATGCCTTTCAAATAAATGAAGCAATCAATAAAATTCAAAATTGTTACGCTGAAAAGGGTTATATACTTGCTCGTATCAGTGAATTTAACGATGATCCGGATGGTGTAGTTAACCTTAAAATGTCAGAAGGTGTCATAAATAAGATAATGATATCCGGTAATGAAAAAACAAAAGATTATATTGTTGAAAGAAATATTTTAACAGAACCGGGAATGGTATATAACGAAAATCTTATCAAGTCTGATTTGATAAGATTGTATGCCACTCAAGCATATAAGGATGTAAATAGAGAAATAGAACCGTCATTGGATAATCCTGAAAAGTATGATGTTACTATATCTGTTGAGGAGCAGCATACTGCATCATTGTCAGTTGGCGGAGGTTTTGATTCAGGTACCGGTTTGTTTGGTTCTGTCGGTATTACTGATAACAATTTTAGAGGCAGAAATCAACGTGTATCGTTAAGTGGACTTGTTGGTTCAGGTATTATTATGAGTGATGATTCTGTAAAAAAACATGCTAATATTCAGGCAGAATTAAGCTTCTTTGAACCGTATTTTTTAAATGCGGATAATTCTTTTACGGGAAAACTTTACTTTAGAGATTTTGGAAGTTATCAAGTTCCTTTAGCTATTGAACAGAGAATAGGTGTAGAGGCAATGTTTGCACATAAAATGCAAATTAATCCTAAATTATCATCTACATTTAATATAGGGTTGGAAAATGTACATGTAAAAGAGGGTGATGCAAATTCAATTAATAGATTGTATCGTTTGCATAATATTCCGATAGCAAGACGTGCTGAACAGTTAAAGGGCGGTTTGTTCTTGTCATTAGCACCGGGACTTATTTATGATTCAAGAGATACTCTTGTAAATCCTCGTAATGGTGTATTAGCAAATTTAAAATTTGAAGAAAATGTTAGTATGAGTGGCTTTAATAAAACTCATGGTAAATTATCAGGTTCAATAAAAAAATACTTTCCTGTAATGTCTAAATCTGCATTTAGTTTAACAGCTAAGGCAGGAGGAGTTGTACATGGTGAAAATCATATGCCGGAAGTTATGGCATATCGATTAGGAGGTCCTTATACGGTTAGGGGCTTTAGAATGAGCGGAGTAGGAACAGGTTCTTCTTTTGTAATGGGTTCTGCAGAGTTAACAACACCATTTTTATTTCTTGACAGAATTAAAAAAGTTCCGTTACTTGATAACTTAAAACTTGCATTCTTTATTGATGCAGGTAAAGTTTTCAATCCTACAGTTACAAATGTATTGTATGACAGACCAACTCAAGCTATTACAGCCGGTGTCGGCTTAAAATTATTTATACCCGGACTTGGCCCATTATCGGTTGATTATGGTATTCCGATTACAAATCCGAGAGGTGGAAGTCATAATAGCGGATACTTTACATTTGGTGTAGGCGATATGATGTATTAATAAACGAATAAGGAGATAAATAAACAATGAAAACAAATTTAAAATTTTTTACAACTTTGGTAATTACAATCTTTTGTATGCTTAATGTACAGGTTTTTGCAGAAGGTGTTGGATTTTTAGATTACAAAAAGGTTCAAGATAACTATGCTTATGCAAAAACAGCAGCTAAAGAAATTGACACTAAGGCACTTGAATTACAACAGTTCATCGTGGACAAAGAAAAACAATACAAAATGCTGGAAACACCTTTAAAGAAACAAAATTTTGAAAATGCTACAAAGAAAGAATTTGAAAAAAGACAAAACGATTATGTAACATTCAAATTAAAAAAGGAAGAAGAAGTTTATAATCGTATTCAAGAAGCTGCAAAACAGGTGCTTGTAGAGCATAAATTAGATGCAATATTAGACTATAGGGTAATATTTGTTGGCGGGGTTGATGTTACTGATTTAGTGATTGCGAAATTAAAATCTTCTAAATAAGAATAGATTAATAAGAATAACAAAATAAAAGAAAAGGAATAAAAATGTTTAATAAAAGTCAAAAGCTTAGATATATAATAAAAACTGTTTCAAGTGAAAATCCAATTCATTTGCAAAACTTGTTAAATGAAATGGCAGAAGATGGCTGGGAATTGTATAGTATAAGTGAAGTTGAAACAGAGGATGAGGGATTTAATTTAAATTGTATCTTTGTTAAAAGTGCAGGAGATAGCAATTCATTTGATGATTTGGTTAATATTACGGCATTTAAGAGTCAGATGGAAAAAATGTTATCGGCAAAGCCATCTCCTTACGATACATGCAAAGAAATTCAAGCAAAGATAAGAGAACAAAAACAAAAAGTTTCAAAATATAAGAAACAATTGGATTTAGAAGATGCAGGTTCTTCACAGCGAAAAAATTTAAATGAAAAAATGTCTGCTTCTTTAAGAGAGCTTGATGTTTTACAGCAGAAATTAGTTAAGGCAATCTCACCTGATGTGATGTATTCATCATTGCAAGGTGAAAAGTTTTCAATCCATTTGAATGAAGAAATACTTGAATTTGTATCTCTTGATAGCGAAGCAGATTTGTTGAGTGAAACAGTAAAGGTAAGAGAAAAACTCACAAATGAATTAGGATATGTAATTCCTAAAATTGTATTTAAAGATGATGAAGTTCTTGCTCCATACGAATTTTCTATTAATGTTCGCGGATTAAGCGTGTTAAATTCTTTTGTATATCCTAAGTATCTTATGTATTTTGTTGATGATTTAAAAATAAAGGGTAAGAAAAAAGATTATTATTATGATACTGATGTTATAACAAACAAAAAAACAGTTTGGATACCTGAAGATAAGACAAAAGATTTTTGGGTAAAAGGTTTAACACCGTCAGAATATATTGCAAGAGCAGTAGAATTTGTATCTGTTAAATATGTAGATGATTTATTGGATTATGACGAAATAAACAAATATATTGATGCAGTTGCAGAAAAAAACAGTTATCTTGTTGAAAATATTATACCGGATTATCTTTCATTATCTGAATTAAAATATATTCTTGTAAATCTAATAAAAGAACGTGTGTCTATAAAAGATATAGTTTATTTATTCGAAAAAATAAACGACTATATTGATGAAGGCGATAGAGAAGGTTTGTTAGAAAAAATAAGGTATTCATGTTCAAGATATATTGTTAATAAATATGCAGATAATGATAAGGCAGTACATGGATATACAATGTTGCCTAAAACTATTGAAAATATTTTTGGTGAAATAGATGCAGAGGATAATATTATAAGGTTAAATACTTTTGATGTTGAAAAAACAGTTTTAAAACTTTATAAATTAGCAAAAAAAGATGAAACGGATAATATTATACTCGTTGTACCTATGGAGATAAGACACCTTGTATTCAATACGTTTTCAAAGTATTTTAACAATTTGGTTGTATTAGCAATTGAAGAAGTAACAAATTATTACGAATTTGTAAACATTGGTGAAGTATAATAGCAAATTATTTTTTTACAAGTTTTAAACCGAATATGAAAGTTAGTGCTATATCAAATCCTATTAGGTCGCATAGACACAGCGAAAACGTGTCATTCGGAAGAAAATTAAAAGAGGAAGAAAAACCTGAATACACGCATGCCATAAAGGATGCGTTGGATTATTTAGGAGTGCAAAATTTGAGCATGATTGTTCATGGTTCAAGTTTTCCGTCTGAGCAAAGAGATACAAATATTGGTTCTCCTTATTCGAAGGGTGCAGACAAGTTTGTTGACTTTTTAAAGTTAAACGGCTTTAATGCTGTACAACTTGGGCCTGGTGGTACTATAGGTAAGAAAGATCCATCTCCTTATATATCAAAAGTTTTTGCTAAAAATGAGCTTTTTATTGACTTAGAGCCATTAAAAACTGAAAAATACGGAAAGATTTTGTCGGATAAAACCTTTAAAGCTGTAACAACAAAGACAAAAGATACACCTGATAAAAATTATAATTACACAGATTTTGATAAAGCAATGAGTAATTATGATAAAGCTATGGATGAAGCTTACAGTAATTTTAAGGCAAAATTAAACTCAAAAGATGAAACTGCGATTAAATTAAATAAAGAATTTACTGCATTTAAAACCGAAAATAAAAATTGGGTAGAAAATGACGGCTTGTATAAAGTCTTGGCTAAAGAAAATAAAACAGACGATTTTTCAAAATGGGCTAATCCTATAGACAGAGAATTGCCTGAAAAATTAAAATCAGGTGATAAAGATGCAAAAGTTCGTTATGATGAAATAATGAAAAAGCATGGAGAAGAAGTTGAGAAAAATTCATTTGTTCAGTTTGTAGCAGACAAGCAAATGAAAGAAAACAATGAACATAGAAAAGAACTTGGTTTCAACTATATAGGCGACTTGCTTGTTGGATTTTCAAACAGTGATGTTTGGGCAAATCAGGGTGCATTCTTAAAAGGATGGAAATTAGGTTGTCCTTATGGCGGCACAAATAATGGTCCTCAAACTTGGGGTATACCTGTGTTAGATCCTAAAAAATTATTCAATGATGATGGTTCACTTGGCGAAAGCGGAAAAGTATTAAAAGAAAAAGTTGCTTATTCATTAAAGAATTATGATAATGTAAGAATAGACCATGCTTTGGGTTTGGTTGATCCTTATATTTATAAAGAGGATACAGTTGAAAAATATTCTAACGGAGAAGTAAACAGAGGCAGATTGTGGGCTAACAATGTTTCTTATTTACATGACATAGATCCTAAGGGTAATTTCAAAAAGGTGTTAAATAAGATTGTGCTTCCGACATTTGAAGAATACGGTGTTGATAAAAATCAAGCTGTATGGGAAGATTTATGCTCAGAAACACAAGCATTTAACGAAGTATATCATGGACAAGAACATTTACCAGGTATCACGCAAACCGAATGGAGAAGAGCAGAAGGCAGCCCTTCTGAAAATTGGAGTTTAGTTGGCTCTCACGATTCACAACCGGCAAAGAATATGAATACTAATTCTGATGCTTGGAATGTAGATTACTTGTCAGGTTATTTGAACCCTGATCCTGCATCTGGAAAAGAAAGAGCAGAATACAAGGATAAGATTGTTAACAGCCATCAAGAAAAAGTTAAAGCAAAATTTACAGAGTTATTTAGGGGCTCAAAGAATTTGCAAATGATGTTTGTAGACTTCTTTGGAATAGATAAAGTTTACAACTATGGCGGACAGGATAAGCCGACAAATTGGAAGTTAAGAGTTGATAACGATTTTGAAGACGATTATTATAAATCATTACAGGATAAAAATAGTTATGCATTGAATATGCCTGAAATTTTGGCTCAAGCGGTTAGAGCAAAAAAAGGTATGGAAGTTGCAAGAACAGGTAATCCTTATGAAGCTGATAATTTAAGAAAGAAACTTAATACCGAGTTAAATCCGTTATTAAATAAGTTGGATGGATTTGCAGAAGTATTAAAAGAAAAAGAAGATGTTTCTTCAAAAAAAGAAGTTGTAGAAAAACCTGAAGTTACAACTGCTGTTAATACAGAAGCAAAACCACAAACAAA
Source organism: uncultured bacterium (assembly GCA_902776035.1). Classification (GTDB taxonomy): domain Bacteria; phylum Cyanobacteriota; class Vampirovibrionia; order Gastranaerophilales; family Gastranaerophilaceae; genus UBA6984. Next base: position 123,543 of record CACYOO010000002.1, on the reverse strand, counting down.
ACCTGTAGAACAACCTGTTGTAGAGGAAAAATCGGAAGTAAAAACCGATAAGGTTACAAATCCTGTAAAATCAGAGAGTGTAGCTAAACAAGAAACTGTTGAAGCTAATAAAAAAACTGATAAAACAGAAAAATCATCAACTAATTATGCACAAACTGCAGCGGCAGTAGCAGGAGTTGCAGTTGTAGCAGGAGTAGTTGCTAAGTTGGTACAAAAGATAAAGAATAAATTCTTTAACAAAGAATCTAAATAATATAATTGACAATTTGACATAAATAAAAAGAGGTTGTCCAAAAAGTCAAAAATCATAAGATTTTTGACTTTTTGGAACTATTCAAGAATGACGAAAATGTTTATTCTGATGACACGCAAGCTTTACCGGCTTTCTTAACAATAAGAAAGCCGTGTATTATTTAAATTAAAATGTGGAAAATTGTTGTCATGCAATACTAAGCGGATTTGTGCAGAGTGAAATAAAGTAAAACTTGATAAAATGAGGACAAGCGTTCTTTTTAAAATATTGCTGAATTTACAACTTCTTCGGGTATAATTTGTAAATTATCTTCTTTATCGGTACTTAAATGAATTAAATATTCAATATTTCCTTGAGGGCCTTTAATTGGAGAATATGTAAGATTTAAAATGCTATATCCTGTTTCTTTTGCAGTTTTAATTACATTTTTAATAACTTCTATATGTGTGTTTTTATCTCTTACAACACCACCCTTTTCCACAAGTTCTTTTCCTGCTTCAAATTGTGGCTTTATAAGGCATACTAATTCCTGCTTTTCAGGCAATAATAGCTTTTTAAAATTAGGTAAAACTTTTTCCAATGATATAAATGATACATCACAAACAAGTAAATCTGCTAACGGTTCATCTGTGTTGTAAATATCTTCTTTTGTGCAGATTTTAAGATTGGTTTTTTCAATAACTTTAACTCTCTTATCACTTCTTATTTTCCAATCTAATTGTCCATATCCTACATCAACGGCATAAACAAATTTTGCACCGTTTTGAAGCAAACAATCCGTAAAACCACCGGTAGATGCACCTGCATCTAAACATATTCTGTCTTTTACATTTATATCAAATATTTTTAAGCCCTTTTCTAGTTTAAATCCGCCTCTTGATACATAAGGCATGGATTTTATTCTTATATCATATTCTTTTTCAATATTTATTTGATAGCCGGCTTTTGTTATTCTTTCATCATTTACTAATACATCTCCTGCTAATATTGATGCAGAAGCTTTGCTTTTGGTTTCAAAATAACCATTGTCTGTTAAATATTTATCAAGCCGTTCCTTTTTCAAATGTTAAATATCCTTTCCGCATTTTGACTTGTTATTTTGGCAACTTCTTCTATATCCATATTTTTTAATTCGGAAATTTTTTGTGCTATGTATGGGATATATGCAGGTTGATTAGTTTTACCTCTGAATGGAACAGGAGTTAAATATGGAGCATCTGTTTCAAGTACAAGTTGTTCTATAGCAATATCTGATACTACATCTTTTAGTTTTTGTGCGTTTTTGAATGTAACAACTCCGCCTGATGCAAGATAAAAACCGGCTTTTACACATTCTCTTGCAAATTCTACACTGCCTGAAAAACAATGCATTAATACTTTTGAAGTTTTGTTATACTGTTTTATAATATCAAAAGTATCTTTGTGTGCTTCTCTGTCATGTACGGCAAAAGGTAAGTTCAATTCATTTGCAAGTTCTATCTGTTTTATAAAAATTTCTTTTTGTAATTCTGCAAAACTTTTATCCCAATAGTAATCTAAACCGATTTCACCTAGTCCTACAACTTTTTTTGAGGACATTATGTGTTTTTTTATATTATTATAGCTATTTTCATTCCAAGTTTTTGCTTCTTGTGGAAAAACTCCTAAAAGACAAAAAACATTTTCATAACTTTCACATATTTCTATAATTTCATCAAATTCAGATTCGTTCGACGATGGTATAATTATCTTTTTTACACCTGATTCATTTGCCTTTGAAATAATATCATTCAAAGAAATCTCTTTTATCATATTTATATGAGAATGAGTATCAATAAAATAATTTTCCATAATATAATTATATCATGTTTTAAAATATTACAAATATTTTAAACAAAGCTTCTGTGTCAGTGTTTCTTTGCCGTTTTTTTAGCAAGATGAAAGATAAGTTATGTTGATTATCTTAAAATATCTTTTATATCCGTAAACCTTCTATCTTAAGCTTTTTATCTATAAATGCAACTTTTTCAAAATCTTCAACTTTCATTGGTTTTGCATATAAAAAGCCCTGTGCTATATCACAACCGGCATCTGTTAAAAACTGTGCTTGATCTACGGTTTCTATCCCTTCTGATACTGTCTTTAATGAAAGATTTTTAGCCATAGAAAGTACATGCTGTACTACAACTTTTCCTCTTTCATCATTTGTTGTATCGTTTATAAAACCTCTATCAAGTTTTATAATATCACATGGAATTTTTCTGAGCATATTTAATGAAGAATAGCCCGAACCAAAGTCGTCTATTGATATGCTAAAGCCCAATTTTTTTAATTCTTTTATTACTATTATAAATCTGTCATAATCTTCAAAGCCGACACTTTCGGTCATTTCTAATTCTATGTATTCAGGTTCAAATTTATATTTTTCTAATAAATCATGTAAATATTGTATAAAATCATTATTACTTAAGTGTAAACGAGAAATATTTACGGATATAGGAACGGGTTTATATCCTCTGTCTATCCAAGATTTAACAGTTTTAAATGCTTCTTCCCATATATATCTGTCTAAATTTAGAACAAAACCATTTTTTTCAAATAATGGTATAAATTCTCCCGGTGAAATAAAACCTTTTGTTGGGTGTATCCATCTTACAAGTGCCTCTGAACCAGCAACTGTAAGTGTTTTCATATCATATTTCGGTTGCAAATACATTACAAATTGATGTTCTTGTAATGCTTTATGCATTTCATCTTCTATGCTTTTCTCATTAATGAGTTGTTTTCTAAGATTATCTTCGTAGTAATAAATATACTTGTTTGTATTATCTCCTAATGCCCTTTTAGCCAAACTTACCCTGTCGCACATTATATTTATAGGTATTGTTGTGTCGTTTATAAGATATATACCAAACAATGGTACTAGTTTTGCTATTGCACCGCTATTACTTTCTGCTTTAAGTACAGGTATATTTTCCTTGTTGTATGTTTCAATATCACTATGTATTTTTTCTACAACATCATTTATATCATCTTCTTTTTCATATTTGATTATAAATAAATATGTTGCAGCATAAAAACGTGCAAGCAGTGTTTGTTTAGGTAAATTTTTGTTTATAATATTGTAAATGTCAAATAATATAGTATTTGCTGTTTCAAATCCGTATATTTCATTGATTACCTTAAATTTGTTAATATCCATTAAAATGATTGCATATCGTTCTTGAGGAGTAATTTTAGCAAGAAGTTTTTGTGCCTCAAATATAAATTTTGCTTTGTTAGGTGCATTTGTTATTTCATCTGTAAATGCTATTTTCATCATTGAATTATAAGCTTTTTGCTGAATGGCATTTATCCTTTTTAATATCATTATTATAACAATATTAAAAAGTACCATTAGAAAAACAGCAAAAGAAATTGCTTTTATTATGTTTACAATCATAATATCTGCAGGTACAAATGAAATAAGCATCCAATCCTGATAAGATACGGGAGTATATGCTACAATCCATAATTTTTGGTTAAATACAGTCCAAAATATACCTGTTTTTTGTTTCTGTACAGCTTCTTTAAGTTTGTTTAAATTCATAGAAGAATATTTATATGTTTGTGAAAACATATTCATGAAATCTTCATTATTTTCATTATCAGATCTTATAACATAATCTCCGTTTGAATTAATGATATTGGCGAAAGCTCTTCCGTTAAAATTATTAATATCAAGAATAGTTTTATAAATATCTGCTTTTGTTGTTGCAGATAAAACAGCTTTAATTTTATTATTTTTATCATAAATAGGAATTGTATATATATTCCTAATTGTACTCCATTTATTTATGGTTTCAGGTATACGTATAAAGCAAGGTTGACCTTTTTTTGATTTTTGAAAACATTCTAATTTGTTTAAATTTGTTTTGGGTAAAAAAACGTTTCCTCTTGCAGCTGTGTATGCTGTACCATCTAATTGTACATAAGACAAATAATAAAATATAGATTGTTTTCCGGTATTTTTTATATAATTTTTTATATCATTAGGTTTAAATTTTTCATTTTTTCCTATTGCATCTGCAGTTATTTGTAGTGTTTGAATATCATTTTCTAAACGGTTGAATACGTTATATGCCATCTGTTTAGAAGTTTCAATAGTAACTTCTTTAGTTGTTTTTATTTGATTTAATAAAATATCAAAAAGGATAAATAAAAATATTAAAACAAGTGTAAAAACTATTATAAAATACAAATTTAATATATAATCTTTATTTTTATTTTCGTTTATATGTAATTTATCAGTCATTTTATTAATCAATCAAGTTTACTAAAAATTATAACATAAGTATATTATATCAATAATATATACTATAATAATTTATTTTTGTATACATCCTACATCTTCATTATCTATTTTTCCATCAAAATTGTTATCTATTCCATCGTAACAAGAACCGATTGAATAGTGAGATTCTGCCGGAGGATTTTTTGTTAACCATATATCAGGGATTTTATTCCAAATGTAATTAAAAAAAGTTTTATAATATTTTGTAAGGTATGGATTTTCTATTACAATACAGTTTTCGTCATTTGCACTTTCTCCGTTTTTAGAAAAGTTCATAGAACCGGCTACTAAAAATTCATCATCTATAATAATACTTTTTGAATGCATTTTTCCTGCATAATTTTCTACTTTTATAGGTATACCGTTTTTTCTTAATTCTTCATGTGTAGAGTAAGTATTTCCTGCTCCTGTTGCATCTAAAATAATTTTAACATCAACACCTCTTTTTTTTGCATCTATAAGTGCAGATGTAAGCTTTTTATGAGTTAATACGAAAATTGGCATATAAACGTAATGATGAGCATTTTCTATAAATGGAATAAGTTTATCGGTTATTATATTGTCTATTGGTGAGAAATAAATTGAAGCAATACTTTCTCCAAGTAAAATGTTTTCTTTATTTTCTATTATTTCTTTTTTATCATGAAACTTTTCATCATACATTTGTTCAAATTCTTTTTTATAAATTTGTGCCACTTCCGGTGATTGTATGATTAATATACTGTTAGCATTAAATTCTGAAAAGTCTGTTCCGCAGGCATTTGCTGAACCGGTTATAACGACATTTTCATCAAATATCCAAAATTTATTATGCATATACTTACTTTTTTTATATATAGAATCATTTTTGCTTTCTGATATCATTTTAGCAATTTTAAATGTATCATTATAATAATTTCCGTTATCTTTATCTACATCATAAACCATACGAACATTTACTCCTCGTTGAATGGCATTCCTTATTGCATTGGTTACATCAGGTATATCTGCATAACCGTATAATGCCATATCAATTGAATGTTTGCTGTTGTTTATATTTTTTAGTAATTCTGTACAATATTCACTTGTACATTTAGTATCAACTGTAAAATGTGTTGTGAAATCAGTTAAAATCAGTTTGATTTTTCCATTTGAAATTGTGAATTTTTGCGGCTTTGCTTCGCTTATAACTTTTACTTCATAAGCATTTGTCGGTTTTTGTTTTATAGATTTTGCAATTTTATTTTTATAACTTTTATCGCTGCAATATTTACAAGGTTTAGCATCTTTTGGTATTGAATTTATAGGTAATATAACTGAATCATGTGCCATTTGTCCGTATTTACAATCTAAATGATGATATTTATTACTTTTGTTATTATATATTCTTAGCTTAACTTTTTTAACGAGAGATGCTTGTTCATTAAATTTCTTCTTATTAATAGCTTTTTTGTCTTTTATTGCAAAAGCTGACATTTGCATAATTTTATTATAATTTTTTGCTTCAAATGATATATTAATAGTTCCGTCCGGCAGTATTTTGTATTTTACATTCTTATCTAAAAGAATACTTTGTGCATATTTTTCTGCATAATATCCTATCCCAAGAGCGATTTCTTCATCTATACCTAAGCTTTTTGCCAAATCTCTTTGATAATCGCTTTGAAGTGAAGTTAATGTTTCAACTCCATTAACTGTAAATTTTTCATTTACATCCACACGTCCGTTTCTATTTATATCAATTGCTATACTTGATGGATTATATACTCTTAAAATTTTTACGGTTGTTTTTGAATAGTAAATGTAAATAGTAAATGTTATAAGCATTAATATTATAAGAACAATACTGAAATTTTTCATAATTAATTCCTGCTTAATTCTTTGTATGTTGTAAACTTAAATCCCATATTTTCGATTTTATATTTCATATTTTCGTTTGACATAATTTCATATTCTTCTTTATGTGTTTCAGGATAAGGATGTATAAGTGTTTCAACGGTTATATCATTCTTGTTTTTTAAAACTTCAAGCCCATATTCTACTGTATTGGATGACATCATTCCTGTGTAAGTTACTCCTGTCAGATAATCATTGGTTTTTAAATCATATTGTTTTACCGTTTTTTTATTTATAAATGTAAACGTATTTAATAAACAAAGTTTTATTAAATTTACAGGGTATTTCATATTAAGATTTTTCGATAATATTAGTGTAATATAAGGATTTTCAAATTGTGTTCTTACAAATGGAATATTATATTCTTTTGCAAGTTTACAAGTAATTTCAAATATCTTTGGAATAGAATGTGTATGAACATGAGAATCCATATGAAATGGTTGAAAGTGCTGCAATATCTTTTCAATTTGAGCTCTAAATTCAATTTCAATTTGTTCCAAAACCTTTTTATTTTGTGATTTTAAAAGAAGTTGAATATATCCGTTATTAAAGTTATTATTTTTATCTGTTAAATCAGGAATTTGTTCATGATTACATAGTGCCTTACCTTCGATTAAATTTAAATGTACACCTACACACAAATTTGGACATTCAGGCATGATTTCATTAATTGCAGAGTCGAATGCAATACCATTTGCACAGAGGGATGTTGAGTTTAAAATATTGTTGTTATAACCTTCAGCAATAGCTCTGTTTATGCTTTGTGATAATCCAAAATCATCTGCATTCAATATATAATTTTTATTATTCATAAAATTTCCTTGAACTTAAGTTAAAAATATTATAATATAAAAAAGTATTTATATATATATGAGGAAAAAATGAATAAACCAACCCTTGCAATTACAATACCTTGTTATAATGAAGAACTATGTATTAAAAGTACAGTTAACAGTCTTTTTGAAGTTATAAACGATTTAGTAATTAAAGGTAAAATTAATGAAGATAGTTATATATATATTGTTGATGATGGTTCAAAAGATAAAACTTGGGAAATGGTATCTGAACTGCATAAAATCAATTCTTTAGTTAAAGGAGTTAAATTTGTAAGAAATTATGGCAACCAAATGGCACATATTGCAGGACTTTTAGGTGTAAGAGAGTTAGGGTGTGATTGTGTTGTATCTATTGATGCAGATTTACAGCAAGACCAATGGGCAATAGAAAAATTTGTTGATGAATATCTGAATGGAGCTGATATTGTATCTGGAATAAGAAATAGCAGAGATACTGATTCTTTTTTAAAAAAGACTACTGCAATATGTTTTTATAAAACAATGAATATATTAGGTGTAAATATACCGATGAATCATTCTGATTATCGGCTTGTAAGTAAAAAAGCACTTGATATTTTAGCTATGTATCCTGAAAAACAATTATTTTTAAGAGGATTTTTTAATGAAATAGGGTTAGAAAATAAATATGTAAATTTTGATGTAAAACCAAGAGTTATCGGAAAATCAAAGTTCAATTATATGAAGCTGATAGGATTGGCTTTAAATGGAATTACATCTTTTAGTATTTTACCGTTGCGAATAATAGCTGTGTTGGGATTTTTCATGTTTGTATTTGCCGGCTTTGTTGGTTTGGAAGCTGTATATGAAAAATTATTTTTACATAATACACCTAACGGTTGGGCAACATTAGTTACGGTTATGTCATTTTTTGGCGGTTTACAATTGTTCTGTATGGGTGTTATTGGTGAATATTTAGGACAAGTTTTTCGTGAAGTTAAGTCAAGACCAAGATATATCAAGGATGTCGAACTAAAGTGATTTTAACACATTTAATCGTTCTCAATATTGAATGTTGATTATTTTCATGACATCATTATATTAGAAATATGAGCGAGATTTTTAATATAGCAGATATTGAATATTTACAGGATAAAGTCAGAGAAATGTACGCACGAACTGTTGCGTACAGACATCTGATGAAAGCAGGACATGTTCTGAAAAATAAATCCAAAGAAGAACGGTCAACAGTTTTGCATGCTATTTCATATTTTACTAATGAATTTATAAACAATATAAAATTTGAGGAATATAAGTTGTCAAATTCTCAAATAGACCGTCTTTTAGCTGTATTTTCAGAATGTATTTTTGAAAAAGTTGTTGTTTTAAATAATGCAGGGATAGTAAAAAATTGTTGGGGTAATATTCTCGATAATATAGTTGTAACAGTATATTATCAAGAATTAACTCAAATTAAAAATCATGTATCACTTGTATATTCTTATGACATAACGAAAATGTATGTTAATAAGGAATATGCTGAAAATATCAGGGAGTTATTCTATAACGGTGATATATCCAATATCCAAATGTCAGAGGCGATGAATAAATCTTATATAAGTTATTTAAAACCTTATATAGATTCATTGAGCGTTGAACAAAAGCAGGAAACAAATGACAAAAAAATATTTAAAACAGAAACGATTAGTGCAATAAAATTTATTGCTTTATGTTTTATTTTGAATGCAATTTTATATTTTTTGCATACTGTAAGCTAATTTTCGGATTTCGTTTAATTTTTTTAGCATAATATCATACTTATCGGTTGTAACAAGTTCAGCTCTGTATTTTGCAGCATTAGGAACTCCTGAAATATAATATCCATATAACTTTCTTATACATTTCATTCCTACTTCTTCGCCTCTAAATGAAATTTCACCTTCAAGGTGTCTTGTAAGTGTATCAATTTTTTCTTGAAACGTAGGTGGCGGCAATTTTTCTCCTGTTTCCAAATAGTGTTCTATTCTATATGGAAGTGTTACATCTCCTAAAGCACCCCTTCCAATTGCAACTCCATCAGCTTCGGATTGTTCAAGACATTGTTCTGCTGTTTCAATTGATACAATATCACCGTTTGCAAAAACAGGTATATCAACAGCATGTTTTAAATGTTTTATTTTTTTCCAATCGGCATGTCCTGAATACATTTGTGCTCTTGTTCTGGCATGTATTGTGATAAAATTAGCTCCTGCTTCCTGCATTTTTTCGCCAAATTCAACATAGTTCATGATATCTTCTGTATATCCTAATCTGAATTTTACACTAACAGGACAAGAAACGGCATCTTTCACTGCTTTTACAATATCCATAGCAAGTTCCGGAGTTTTCATTAGGGCAGAACCATCGTTACCGTTTACAACTTTTTTGACAGGACAGCCCATATTTATATCGATAATATCACTTCTGGATTCTAAAAATTTTGCAGACTTTGCCATTAAATCGGGTTTATGTCCTGATATTTGAAATGCAATTGGTGAATCAGTTTCACATGTTTTTATAATTGCACTGTCATGAACATGGTTTAAACCCTCAGAACTTATCATCTCTGTTGTTATAAGGCATGTAGCAGAATATTCTCTTACAAGCTTTCTTAATACAATATCTGTTATACCTGCCATTGGGGCTAAGGAAACTCGTTTAAATATTAAATTTTGATTGTTATTCTTGTTATTTTGCATGTTTTGCATAACTCTTTAAGTCATTTAATCGTGTTATAGAATATTTTTTGTATTCATCATTTGTTTTGGAAGTGTTTACAAACTTGTTAAAATATATATATGCATTTGAATACTGACCTAATGTATCATAAGCGGTAGCTATCAGATAATATGATATTGATAATTCCGAATTATAATTTACGGCTTTTTTATATTCTTCAACGGCTTCTAATGGTTTTTGTTGTGCATCATATATTAAACCTCTATAGTAATATGCATAGGAATTTGTTTTGTCTTCTGATAATATCTGACTTATTAATTTTAATGCATTTGTGTAATCTTTTGAGTTATACATATTTATAACTTTATCTATTAAAATTACATTATTTTGTTCTATTACTGTTGATAATAAGTCATTTGCTTCAGTATTCTTAGGGTTTAATGCCAATGCTTTTTGAAGATATATTTTTGAAGATGTCCAACTTTCTTTTTCTGCATAAAGCACACCTATGTAATATGCGATTTCAGAATCTGTAGAATCTAATGATAATGCTTTTTTATAATATTCTATTGATTTATCTATGTTATTTAAGCCCTTATAGCAAGCTGCTATAGCAATTAAAACATCTTTTTGTTTTGGAGAAATGCTTAAATAAACATCTAAAGCTTTTTGGTAATCTCCGTTTGTGAAATACTTATTTGCATCTGTATACTTGGCATTGGAAAGCACATTATTTATTTTATTTGCCGCAGATTTAATATGTTCACTATTTGGAAATTTACTTTGTGCGGTTTTAATAATTTTTTCTGCATTTGTATAATCTTTTTTATCTAAATATGCAAGAGCCAAATTCTCATAAACTTCAGGATTTGTAGTGTTATATTTTAATACTAAGTCATAGCATGTAATAGCATTATCAAGTTTATTATCATTATGTAATGTTTTTGCATAATTATACATTGCATCTACGGATGATTTATCTGCAACATTATTATTTGATAAAGATAAAAGTATTTGTTCAGGTGTCATGGTATCTTTCATCAAATCTATCATTTCAGTTTTAGCTTCGGTAAAATCCGGCTTTAATGTAAGAATATTTTTATATACTTTTAATGCTTCTGACTTTTCTCCTGATTCTGCAAGTAATTGTGCCTTGTACATATTGGCTTCAATATTATTTGGCTCTAATGCTAAAATCGAATTATATGCAGATAATGCGGATGCATAATCTTTCTTTTGTTGATAAAGAGTTCCTATATTTAATCTTATAGTAGTGCTTGATGGATTTAATTTTTCTGCTGTTTGATAATATTTTAAAGCTTCATCAAGTTTTCCTTCTTTTTGTAATATTGCACCCAGATTAGAATTCAATTCTGCATTGTTTGGAGTTGAAGTGAGTTTTTTTGTATATATTTTTTCAAGTGCATATAAAACTTCTGAATTTGCCTCACCCTTTGATAATACATAATTATATTCATTTACAGAAAGATTATCTTTTCCAAGTTTATCTAATACTCTGGCATATTTTAATCTTACACTTGTATTGTTGCTATTTAAAGCAACAGCTTGCTTGTAATATAGTTCTGCCTTTGGTGTATTGTCTAAAACTGCCATAATATCTCCGATTTGAGCATAGGCATTACTTTTTAATTCTTTATTATCAGAACTTATAACTTGCAAAAATTCATATCCTGCAGCAGGAAGATTGCCGTTTTTTCTAAGAACAACTCCTCTATTGTATCTTTCTTGAGGTAATCTTGATTCTTCTAATGCATTCATACATTGTTCAAGATTATCTATGGTTGTTTGAATTGCAGTTATTGAATTTTGTACATCTTGTGCTTCAGGATAATATTTTAAATAAAATAATGCAGAACGAAAATCATTTGCAGCTTTTTCATAATCATTTGAATTGGTTGCATAATATGTTCCTCTTGCAAGGTATGAATTAACAAGACCTATTCTTGCAGAATTATCTTTGTAATTTATTCTCAATGCTTTTTTAAATTCATTTATAGCGTTTGTGTATTGAGAGGAATTATAAAAATTTTGACCGTTATCATAATACATTTTAAAATCATTTGCTAATACGCAATTGCATGTAATTATAATTGCGGTAAATAATATTAATATTCTTTTCATATATTTCACTCCATATAATAAATTACATTATATATAATATAACAATAACAAATAGTTGAATACAGACAACTAACTAAAATAACATTTTTTGTAAAGTAATGTAACAAATTAAAGTCATGTATTAAAGTTTTCATTCAGGTATGTCGATATTACATGTGTAGATAGTAAAAGAAGGTGGTACGATATGGCTCCAGTAGCAACCATGTTAGCTTTAACATTAAATTATCAAAATGAAATTTCGATGTGTGATCTTAATATATCGAGAATAACTACCAAACAGCACAGTATGCTTAGACAATCGACAAGTTTGGCACAAGAAAAACAAGGTGAATTGGCAGAAATTTCTCAAGATGATCCTCAATATTATGATAAAAGAGAAGAAATAAAAGATAAATATGAGGCAAAAGAAAAAGAAATAAAAGAACTCGAAGATGAGATGACATTAGAGTTAGATGATTGGCAGGACAGAAGAAAAATGGCTCAGACATATCTTCAATCTTACCAAGCCGGATTGCAAAGTGGTCTTCAGTCGTCATTCCAACCATTCCCTACACAATAACATTAGGAAAAAATTTAGATTTAAATATAAAAAAGAGGCAAATGCCTCTTTTTTTAGTACCATTTTGTTTTATCTAAAAATAATTTTAATGCATCTTTAAAATTTTTAGGAGTATCAAGTGATTGAGCTGTATTTTCATAAGTTATATTTTGTCTATTATCTTTTAATATCAATTTTTTATATGAAATTAAAAGTATAAAAATAATAATAGAAGATATTATAACCCATATCATTGCAAGAATAAATTTTAAAATAAGGTTTAAAATTTTTATATCTTGTTTAGTTTTGATGTTTTTTGCATCTTTTTTTACTTGATTAGAAATTTTTTGAACATCTTGAGAATCTGTTGATTTAGAAATATTAACGGTCTTTGTATTAATTTCATTTTCTTGATTTTGTAATGAATTAGGTTTAGTAGTTGTTTCAACTGATTCATTATTTATTTTTTTTGCTGAATTAATAACATCATCATAAGATGTTGATACAGGCAACGGCTCTGCAAATGTTAAGTTTGCAGAGAATATTGCTATTATAAAAAATATTGTTAAAATACTAATTTTCTTCAAAATTTTCTTCTTTAACCTTTTTACCTTTTGTTTGACGTTTTTGTTTTGCTCCGCCTCTATTTGGTCTGCGAGATTTTTTCGGTTTTTCTTCCGTTTGAGTTTCTACTTTTTTATCAGAAACTGTTTCTTCAACTTGTTCTATTTCTACCGGTTTATTTATTACAGGAACAATTTCATCTTTTGGTGTAATCATTGTTTCTGCAACTTCAATTGTTGATTTTTCTTCTATATCTTGTTTATTCAGTTCTTTTTTTGTAGAACCCTTTTTTCTTCCTCGTTTTTTAGTTTCTTTCACTGCTTCAACTGACGGATTTTCAGTGATTACAGGTAGTTGTTCCGCTTGCTGCTCTTGTACGGATACTTTTGGCTGTGTTTGATTTTCATTGTTTTGTCCGTTATTATTTTGGAATTTATTATTATTCTTTTTGAAACCACTTACAGGAAGTTTCATCTTGGCTGCTTTTGCTCTATATTCACCTTCTGCAACAGGAGATGCAAATTTAAATTCTTCAACGATAAATCCTTCTCCATGACAGTGAGGGCATTTTTTAGCAAATACTTCCGATATTGATTGTCCTTGTCTGTGTCTTGTCATTTCTACAAGTCCTAAATCTGATAATTGTCCGACTTGCGGTTTTGCTTTATCCGATTCTATTGCAAGTTCAAGTTCTTCCATTATGGCTAATTTATCAACACGGGATGTCATATCAATAAAGTCAATAATTATCATTCCGCCAATATTTCTTAATCGTAATTGTCTTGCAATTTCATGTACAGCTTCAAGATTAGTTTTCAATATTGTTTCATCTTGAGTTGCAGAACTTACAAATTTACCTGAGTTTACATCAATAACGGTTAATGCTTCTGTTTGTTGAATAAATAAATAACCGCCGGAAGGCATATTTACTTTCATATTTAATGCAGCTCTAATTTCTTTATGTACATTCGTTGCAATTAATAACGGATCATTGCCTTTATATAATGTAACTTGGATATTTTTGTTCATGTGCCATGTTTGAAGTAATGTTTGAACTCTATTAAGTGCAAATGCAGTATCTACAATAATTTCTGATACTTCTTCAGAACAAGCTTCTCTTATTACTCTATATAGCAAATCTTGATCTCTATAAAGCAAATTAGGAGGAGTTAATGATTCTGATGCGGTAATAATATTATTCCATTTTTCCAATAGGATTTCTAAATCTTCTTGAATATCTGCTTCTGATTGTCCTTCCGCTTCGGTTCTTATAATTACACCTACTCCAACCGGTTTTAATAAATTAACTATTGATTTTAATCTTGCTCTTTCTTTAGAAGATTCTATTTTTCTGCTTACATTTATTCCCGGCTCACTTGGCATAAGCACCAAAAATCTTCCGGGTAAACTGATTTCTGTTGTAACTCTTGGGCCTTTATGTCCTGTTGGTTCTTTTACAACTTGTACAACAAGTTTTTGATTTGGAGATAGTTTATCTTTCAATGCACCTTTTCCCATTACATCTTGTGCATGTAAAAATCCCATTTTATCAACACCTACATCTACAAATGCAGCATCTATACTTGGTAATACATTTTGTACAGTCGCTAAATATACATCTCCAAGTAATACTTCACCTCGATTGATGTAAAGGTCTAAAACCTTATCTCCTTGCATCAATGCACCTATATTATCACGTTCTGCTATAACAATTTTTTGTGATGTTGAATTTGGTTGCGGTTTAGCCGTAAAATTTTTTCTGTCTTTCATAAGTATTTCCCTTTTACAATTCTTGCATACTATCATCAAAAAATCGCAGACGTTTTATATCAAAAATTATATCTGAACATATAAAATTCATGAGTGTATCTGCACGCAGGGCAGGTAAATCATTATTTTGTCCTGTTTTTAATATAATAAATAAATTTTCATCTTTAAATTCATACGATTTAATTGATGGTTTTATATTTAAAGTTTTTGTTAAACCTTTTTTGTTTTTCTTCTCAAATAATATCTCATCGGAAGATAAAACTCTATTACAATTATAAATGAAAGATTTTAAAATACAATCATCTTTTTTTATTGGTGTAATTTTATATTCTGCCCAGCATGCCGTCAATTCTATAGATTCAGAACTTCTGTCTATTTGTTTTGCTGTTAAAATTTTACATCCGTTTGGTAATTCCGGTTGTAATTTTTTAATTAATTCTTCTATACTTATTTTTTCATGTAACTCAATATCTGCAATTTCACAATCGCTTTCAATAAATAATGGCAGTGCTATTCCTACAGAAATTTTCGGCATAGGATTAAAGCCCTGTGTGAAATTTAAATCAAGTCCTGTTCTGAGAACAGATTTAGAAAAAGTATTCTGCCAATCAAGATGTGAAAAATATCTTAATATACCCGATTTTGTTATTTTTAATCTATACCTGTACACAGGTAAGCTATTTACGTCAATTTTTTCAATTTCTTGATTTTCTTTATAATTTGGTGAAATGTATGGCTCATCAAGTATTTTTTTAACTTTTAAAGATGTACATACTCCGCAATTTACACATTTATGTTCGCATGTCGGCTGTAAATTAAATTCATTACCTTGTTCAAAAGCTATTTTATATTCAGAACTTAACCACTCTTTTTTTAAACCCGTGTCTATAAAATCCCATGGTAAAACTTCTGTTGTAGAATATTCTTTTTGTGCTAATTTCTTTAAATTAATACCGCATTCTTCCGCTGTTTCTTGCCATATATTTTTGTTAAAATATTCTCCCCAAGCGTCAAGGTAACATCCTTTTTTATAAAGTTCTTCAATGTATTTGCAAAGAGTGTCATCACCACGAGTTAAAACAGCTTCTATTTGAGATGTGGAAAAATCGTGATAATTAAGTTTTAACCACTTTATATGTTTTACTTTGTCTTTTAAATAATGTATATGCTCCATAACTGTATCAATGTCTGTTTGCGGACAGTATTGAAACGGGGTAAAAGGTTTTGGAACAAAAATTGATAGAGTACAAGTTAAACTGAATCCGTGTTTTAAATTTTTTTCTTGTTTTATTCTTTGTATGGCTCGTTTTATTTTTTCAAATAACTCTGCCATTTCATCCATGTCTTGTAAGGTTTCTGTTGGAAGCCCTATAATAAAATAAAATTTAACCCTGCTCCATCCGTTTTCATAAAGAGAACAAACCGCATTTAAAATTTGTTCTTCAGATATATTTTTTTTAATGACGTTTCTGAGCCGTTGACTCCCTGCTTCCGGTGCTAATGTCATTGTAGATTTTCTAACTTTTTGTGTAAGTTCTGCAAGTTCTAAGTTAAATCCATCAATTCTTTGGCTTGGTAAGGAAACGCTTATTTCTTTTTTGTCAAAATCGCAGCTTAATTCTTTTATTACTTCTTTTATATTTGAATAATCATTAGATGATAAAGATAAAAGAGAATATTCGTCATAGCCGGTGTTTTTTACAAGTTCTTTTGTTATTTGAATAATATCTTTTGCATTCCTTTCTCTAACGGGTAAAGTAACATGTCCGGGTTGGCAAAAACGACACATTCTTCCGCAGCCGCGTCTTATTTCTATGGTTGCTCTATCATGTACGGCAGAGGAAAAGGCAATAGGGTGCTTTGTTAGGGCAGTTTCATTCTTTAACAGTTCAACTCTTTTTTGAACTGTTCCTCCGACAAGTTTTGACCAGCATCCTTTTAATTTGGAAAGTTCTTTTATGCGTTCCTGTCTTGGCATTCCTTTTGTTTTTTTTATGCAATCGCAGACATCTATTACAGATTGTTCTCCATCACCTATTTGAAATACATCAACAAAATCTGACATAGGCATAGGGTTATAAGTACATGGCCCTCCTGCTATAATTATAGGATGAGTGTCATTTCTGTCTTTATTTCTGATAGGAAT
The DNA here is from genome assembly GCA_902776035.1 of uncultured bacterium. Taxonomy (GTDB): domain Bacteria; phylum Cyanobacteriota; class Vampirovibrionia; order Gastranaerophilales; family Gastranaerophilaceae; genus UBA6984. Next base: position 106,431 of record CACYOO010000002.1, on the reverse strand, counting down.
ATTTGACATTTCAAGCATTTTTAGAACCGTAGGATAAGATAGTTCATATTGAAAAGAAAAAGCAACTATATCAAAATCACATAAAGGTTTTTTGGATTCTACTCCATATAAAATATTTGGTATAAAATCCGGTTCCGGTGCATAAGCTCTGTCTGCCATATAATTTGTGCATTTATTAACTTCATTATATAAAATTTTTGCACCTAAATTACTTACACCTATTTCATATTTATCGGGAAAACACATTGCAAAACGTACATCAGCGGAATTGAAATCTTTGTTATAGGAAAACATTTCTCCACCGACATATTGATATGGCTTAGTACATTTATAAAGTTTTTCGTGATATTCTTCAAAAAAATTCAATTATGCTAACCCCTCAGGAAGATATTTTTCTACTTCTATAATAGTACCGTTTAACTTGTTATTGTGAAATTTACCTAGAAAATCAAACAATTCTTCATTTTTGACATCATAATTGTACATCCAAACTTCTCCATTTACTTCTCGCATTACACGTACTATATAATGACATTTATTTGCATATTGTTTAAGTAAATCAGCTCTAAATTTTTGATTATTTTCATCTCTGTTTATTTTTACATAGTGATAACCTTCAAAAAATTTTATTTGCTCAAGTTCTTCAGAACTAAAATTTCTGTTTACACGTGAAAACAAGTCAACAACTTTATCATTCTTATCCGCCATAATATCCCCTTTTTTAAAATCATACAAAAAATAAATTTTATTGGCAAACAGATTAAATTTATTAAATTGAGTTTATTTTATTCAGCTAATTGCAAATAATATAAATTTTCATTAAGTATTAATTAAAACTTTTTCCTTATGCTAAAATTATGTTAGGGGGATTTGTATAATTGAAACGTGTTAGAGTACGTGAAGAAGGTTTCAAAGATTTTGACAAACGTCTTGGATGCTGGCAAATTGCTTTTGCTCTGTTTGCTATAGGAATTATAATACATCTTTTTATTATACAAGTTTTAGATTTAAAGCATCTTAAATTAAGAGCTAAAAAACAGCGAAGCGCTCAAAACTTTGTTTTACGTGGAGATATATATGATAGAAACGGTATCAAACTTGCTTCTGATAAAGTTCTTTTTGATGTATATGCTCGTACTCCTGATTATGAGCATACTCCTGAAGAATTGGCAAATATGCTTGCACCGATTTTAAAAATGCCTAAAGCACAGCTTGTGAAAAAATTAAAAAGAAAAGATATAATGATAGCTCTCAAAAAAGGTGTAGATAGAGATACAAGAGATAAGATTGCTGATTTACATTTAAGAGAAATACCATTAGATAAAAAAAGTACCAGAGTTTATCCGCAAGGTGCAATGGCTGCTCATATCTTAGGTTATTATAATTTTAATGCAGATATAGCTTCAGGTGTTGAAATGACTGCAAAGGATAAGCTCGAATACGTAGAAGATAATGTTCCTTTAGAAAAAACACCAAGAGGTGATATTATTTATGATTTTGGAACTGATCCTTTAGCAACAACAAAACCATTAAAGGGCAAAGATGTTACTCTCACAATAGATACTGCAATTCAACATATATGCGAACAAGAACTATACAAGATGATAAATCAACGTAAGGCATTACGTGGAACAGTTATTGTTATGAATCCTAAGACGGGTGAAATTCTTGCCTATGCGGTTTATCCTTATTATGATCCAAATAATTATCATAAAGCAACATTTAATCAAATAAAAAATTGGACATTAACTGATGTTTTTCCTCCCGGCTCAACATTTAAAGTTATAACAGTTGCATCAGCTATGGAACTTGGAAAAATTAATCCACAAACAAAAATTCACGATACAGGAAAAATAGATGTTGGCTGGTGGACAATTAAGAATTATGATTATAGTAAAAAACCTAATCCCGGTATGATTTCTTTGGAATATTTATTTCAACATTCAAGTAATGTTGCATCTGTGAAAGTTGCACAAATGATGACTTCCAAAGAATTTTATGATATTTTGAAAAAATTTGGAATTGGTGAAAAAACAGGAATAGATTTACCCGGAGAATCTGTAGGTATTATAAAGCCGGCAAATAAATGGGACACTTCTGACCATGCATCTATGGGTTATGGATATGGAGCTTCTGTTACGGCAATACAGATGATTACGGCTGTATCTGCCTTAGCAAACAATGGAGTAAAAATAACACCGCATGTTATAAAATATACTCAACAGGAAGCGGAAAATAAAATTCATTATACAAGAGTTTTAAAACCGGAAACTGCAAAAGCAGTTACAAAAATATTAACAGATAGTATAAATGACGGTAAATCATCAATTAAAATGGAAAATTATAATGTAGCCGCAAAAACAGGTACATCTCATAAACCTAAAGATAATGGTTCAGGATATACAAATCAATATTATACATCTATTATAGGTTATTTACCGGCTTCAAATCCTCAGGTTCTTATCTATGTTATGGTTGATTCTGCTCAAGGCGGAGAAGTTTGGGGAAGTACGGTAGCAGCACCTGTATTTAAAGAAATAACATCTCAGGTTGCAAGAATTATGAATTTAAAACCTGATAAAAATATTGGTAAGATTTTAAAAACAAAAGGGGAAACAGATTAAAATGGAATTAGATAATATTATTAAAAATATAGAATGTGAAAAAATTAATTATAACAATGTTGAAATAACAGGTATTTCTTATAATTCTCAAACAACCCAATATGGTGATTTGTTCATTTGTCTTGTCGGAGAAAATACAGATGGTCATAATTACGCACAAATGGCTGTAGAAAAAGGTGCATTAGCTCTGGTTGTTGAACGTAAACTTGATATAGATATACCTCAAATAATTGTTAAATCAACCGTATATACAATTTCAGATGTTTCAGATGCATTTTACGGTTCTCCGTCAAAAGATATAAATTTGATAGGTGTAACGGGAACAAACGGAAAAACTACGGTTACCCATTTAATACAACATATTTTTGAAAAAAATGAAAAAAGGTGTGCTTTGATAGGTACATTGGGTTATAAATTAAATTCAAAAGACAGCTATAGAGAAGCAAAACATACAACTCCTCAAGCTCCTGATTTACAGAGAATTTTACATCAGATAAAATATAAAGACCATATTGACAATGTTGCAATGGAAGTAAGTTCACATTCTCTTGTTCAAAGACGTGTAGGTAATTGTAAATTTAATGGTGCTGTAATGACTAATTTAACTCAAGACCATTTAGATTATCATATTACAATGGATAATTATTTTGAAGCAAAATCTATATTGTTTAAGAATTTAGAAAACGGCTCTTTTGCAGTGCTTAATTCTGATGACGAATACTTTGAGAGATTTAAAGCTGTTATTCCTGAAGGAATAACAGTTTTAACTTATGGTATAAAAAATAAAGCTGATGTGTATGCTACAGATGTAAAATTTACTACAGTTTGTGTTAAATTATGGTAATGAGCATTTTGATGTATCACTTCACATGAATGGTATGTTTAGTGTTTATAACGTACTTGCAGCACTTACAACTTCATTAACTCAAGGATTTGATATAAAATTTTCTGCAAAATCATTGGAAATGTTAACAGGAGTTGCAGGAAGATTTGAAACCGTACATAAAAATCCTGCTGTAATTGTAGATTATGCACATACTCCTGACGGATTAGAAAATGTTTTAAAAGCAGGCAGAGAAATTTTGCAGGCGAATGGTAAATTAATATGTTTGTTTGGATGCGGCGGCGACAGAGATGCTACAAAACGTCCAAAAATGGCTGCTATTGCTGAAAAATATGCAGATAAAGTTGTTGTTACAAGTGATAATCCTAGAAGTGAAAATCCTGATAGTATAATATCAGATATAATGACCGGCTTTAAATCCGTAAATCCGGATAAAGTTACTGTTGAACCGGATAGAGGAAATGCAATAAGTTTATTAAAAGAATTAAGTAATCCTCAAGATGTTGTTATTATTGCCGGTAAAGGACACGAAGATTATCAAATATTAAAAGATAAGACAATTCATTTTGACGATAGAGAAGAAGCAAGAAAAGTTTTCGGAGAATAATTATTAATGAAAAAAAGTAAGCTTATAATAGAACAACATTTTCACGGTGCTTTTGGTGTCGATTTTTCTGTATGTAATGTTGATGATGTTCTTGATTTATCAAAAAAACTTTTACTTAGGGGTATTGGAGGTTTTTTTCCGACATTAGTAACAGATAATGTTGAAAATATTAAACGGCAAATAGATATTTTTAAACAAGTCCAAACGAAACAAACAAATGATATGGCTCAATTACTTGGTGTTCATATAGAAGGTTTATTTTTAAATCCGCAAAAAAAAGGAATACATGATGAAACTCAGTTTTTGAAAGTAACTGTCGAAAATTATAAATTGATTGAAGATGATATTGTTAAAATAGTTACGCTTGCACCTGAGCTTGATAAGAATTTTGAATTATCAAAATATTTAAAATCAAAAGGTATAAAAGTACAGGCAGGACATTGTATTGGAAGTGATTTATCACAATGTTCCGGTGTTACGCATTTGTTTAATGCAATGAGCGGTATACAGCACAGAACTCAATCTACTGTTTTATCTGCTTTAATTGACGATAACTTATATACAGAAATTATAGCAGACGGTGTTCATTTTAATGACGATATTTTATCACTTATTTTTAAAACAAAACCGCTTGATAAAATACTTTTAATATCAGATTGTTTACCGATTACCGATAGTGATAAAAAAGAAATGAATTTTTGCAATAAAACTATTTATTATGACGGAAAAAAAGCAACAGATAAAAATGGAACATTAGCGGGAAGTACAAGCCAAATTGATACAATAGTTAAAAGATTGTTGAAAAAAAACATTGATATATTTAAACTTATAAATAATACATACGATTATCACAATATAGATATTGACGGTTCAATTCTTTGGAATGATGAAAATGAGATTGTTTCAGTAGAATACAAAGGGAAAAGGATATTTTAAAAATGGCAGGAAGACCGCAAAAACGAGTTGAAAATATTGCAAATATAACTCAAAATATAACCAGACAGTTTCCAAGGGGATATTATGTTTTATTTTTTATTCTATTGTTTATGTTGTTTTTTGTGATGTTTTGGCTTTGTAATTTTACAAAATGGAAAGAAACATTCCAAATAATCGTTTTATCCGGATTTTCACTTAGTATTTCGGATTATATATCCAGAAGATTTTTTAATTTATAAATAATGATAAGAAAGGATACAAATGAAAGCTATAGTTTTTGATAAAGAATTAAAATTAGATAACAATTATAAAAAACCTGTACCTAAAAAGGGCGAAGCACTTGTAAAGGTTAAGCTTGCAGGAATTTGTAATACAGATTATGAAATAACAAAAGGTTATATGGGTTACAAAGGTGTTTTAGGACATGAGTTTGTCGGAGTTGTAGAAGATGTAAATGACGAAGACAAGTCTTTAGTTGGGAAAAGGGTAGTTGCAGAAATTAATTACGGATGTCATGATGTAAATTGTGAATGGTGTAATAAAGGTTTGGTAAGACATTGTCCTAATAGACATACAATAGGAATTTGGAAAAAAGACGGTTGCTTTGCACAATATATAACACTACCGACAGAAGTTTTATTTGAAGTACCTGAAAATGTATCTGATGAACAGGTTGTTTTTGTTGAACCATTAGCTGCTGCATGTGAGATATTGGAACAATTACACATTCAGCCGATACAAAAAGTTTTGGTACAAGGTGATGGAAAATTGGGTTTAACAACTGCTTTAACTTTGAATGCTTTTAATTATGATGTTACTTTGGTTGGTAAACATCAAAATAAACTTGATATTGCAAAAAAGCAGGGTGTAAAGACTGTTTTATTGGATAATTTAGAAATTAAACCGGAATGGGAAATTGTAGTAGAAGCAACCGGCTCAATATCAGGTTTTGAAACGGCTATGGCTTTAACTAAACCAAGAGGAACGTTAGTTTTAAAATCAACTGTTGCAGGAGCGAAAGAATTTAATCTTGCACCTATTGTAATAAATGAGATAACAGTATTGGGTTCAAGATGTGGACAATTTAAACCGGCTTTAAAATTGTTGGAAAACAACAGGATAGATTTTAAACCGTTTATTTCAGGTGTTTATTCCGTTGACGATGCTATGGAAGCTTTTGAAAAGAATAAAGAAAAAGATACTTTAAAGGTTTTAATAAAGTTTGATTAATATTTTTATTTAAAATAGAATTAACTTATGCGAAAAATAATCAGATTATACAGAAAACTTAAATATTTAGATAAATACATTTTGAAACAGGTTATAGAAATGTTTTTAATGGGTGTATTTGTATTTACTGCGATTATATTTGCATCTGATACGTTTATAACATTAATTAAACAAATTTCAATGTACGGAATACCGTTTAAAGTTGCATTAATTATGATAATACTGAACTTGCCATCTGTATTTGTAATGACAATACCAATGGGTGTATTGTTATCTACAGTTATGACATTGAATAAATTAAGTTTATCTTCAGAAATAACTGTTATGCGTTCTTGCGGAATAGGTTTAAATCGTATAGCAAGACCTATATTTATATTTGCAATATTGATGTCGTTATTTAGTTTCTTTATAAATGAAACAATAGTTCCTGCTGCAACAAAACAGTCTAAAGACTTAGCATTGTGGGCATTTGGACAAAAGAATATTCCTAATGGTAAACAAAATTTTGTATTTAAAGAAGCAGGTCCAAACGGTCTTAGAAGACTCTTTTATGTCGGACATTGCAGTGATAATGTTCTGTATAATATAACTGTTCTGGATATGGCAAAAAAAGATACAATGCAAGTATTACAAGCAAAACAGGGGGGAACTTCACCTGACGGATGGGAATTTAATAAAGGTGCGATTTATACAATATCTGAAAGAGGCGATATATTAAATACTACGTTTTTTGAACATTCTATAGCACAGTTCGGAATGGATTTATCAAGAGAATTAAATAAAAATATTGCTAAAGAACAGAATTTTTTACAGCTTGTAAAATATCTTGCTGCTGATAGTTCATTGGATAAAGAACAATTAAATGAGTTGAGAATAGATTTGTATGACAAAATTGCCTTACCTATAACAACTATTGTATTTGTACTTGTTGGTGTACCTTTAGCTATTACACCTCCAAGAGTAAGATATAACAGAGGGTTTTTATTCAGTATTTTGATAATATTTTTCTATTACCTGATAAGAGCATTATCAATGTCATTTGGTGTAACAGGAGCTTTAACTCCATTTTTAGCAGCTTGGCTGCCTAATATCATTTTGGTTATTGTCGGATTAATGCTTTATTATCGAAAAGTTTATACAATAGCTTAATTTAGCTATGTTTTTTAATAATAAGTTATTTAAAATTTTAACTTAAGAAAGCCGGCAAAAAAACACCGAAATGCAAATTTTTCACTAAAATATAAGGGAACAACAGATTTTTATAAATCTGTTGCCATATTTTCAGGCACAAGGGAGTTATACTATGACGGTTAAAAACAGATATTGCACCTGATAAAATTTATTTGTTTGTTCGTTCGGTGTATTGATAATTATTTTTTTTATCATATTGAAATTCAAATATTGATTTTAAACAAGTACCTGTTTTACAAACAGTCGGGTAAAGCGTTTTACGCTTCATTAATAACGGCAATAAGCTGCGAACATCATTTTGTTCTTTCATAAACATAGTGTTATTTATTCTCTCGACTGTTTGAATAGGACAGGCACCACCTGTTATTCCACAGGCATGTACGTAATCGATTAAACTAAAGCATAAAATTAGAATAAAACTTACAAAAATCTTTTTCATACCCTGTCTATCTCGCTTACTCTACTATGTTAACTTGATTTGTATTTAAAAACATTGCCGGAAAGTATAATATTTTAATATGCAGATTTAAGATTTTTGTTTATTTTTATTTTATTAAAGATTTTGCAAATTTAATTGAAGTTTCATTTACTTCACCTGATGCCATTTTTGCAAGTGCAGAAATTTTTTCTTCATCACTTAAGGCATTTATTTCCACTGATGTTACATCATTTTGAGTTTTTGAAACAAGGAAATATCTGTCAGCTTTTGATGCAATAATAGCTTGGTGTGTAATAACAAGTACCTGTCGATATTTCGATAGTTCATATATTTCATCAGCTACACTTTGAGCGGCATGTCCTGATATACCGGTATCAATTTCATCAAATACAACTGTATCTATATCATCACTTTTTGCAAAAATACTTTTAATTGCAAGCATTACTCTTGATATTTCACCACCTGATGCAGTTTCACTTAATGGCGACAAATCCTGTGATACATTTGTTGAAATATAAAATTCAACATTATCAATACCGTCAGAAGATAATTCTTTTGGTGTTATTCGTATTTCAAAACGTGATTTTTGAAGTTCAAGTTTTTCAAGTTCATCTGTTACAAGTGATGATAATACTTGTGCATAATTCTTTCTTTTTTGAGAAACATCTTTTGCAACAGTTTCAAGTTTTGTTCTTAATTCAATAGATTTTTTTTGCAATTCATTAATACTTTTCTCTGAAATATTTATTTCATCAAGCTCTTTGCACAGATTATCATAGGTATTTAAAATTTCTTCAAGCGTGGAACCGTACTTACGTTTTAACTTATCAAATAAATATAAACGTTCCTGTATTTCATTTAATCTTTCAGGATTAAATTCTATTGATTGAGAGTAATCTCTCAAAAAAGATGCATTATCTCTTATAAGTTCTATAATATCAACTATTGCCTGATGAGTTTCTTCTAAATCTTCATCCATTTCAGATGCTTGAGAAATATTTGTCTTAACCTTTAAAAAGCCATCTAATAAAGAATTATCTTCACCATTCATTGTATAATAAGATTGTTCAGTTAATTCTTTTAGTTTTTCTGCATTTTTAACCTTTTTGAGTTCTTGTTCAAGTTTTTCTTCTTCTGAAATATCATCTATTTGTGCATCTTCTATTTCTTTTATTTGAAATTGTAAAAAATCAATCTTATTTTTCGTATCATTCATTATAGATGTGGATGTTTCTAATTTATTTAAAACATCTTGATAATCTTTAAAAGTATTTTTATACTCCTGTAGTTCGTTACCGTAAACTTCATTAGCATAGTTATCCAACAATATAATATGAGATTTCGGCTGAATAAATGTGTAAGTTTGATGTTGTGAATGAATATCTAAAAATAATTCTCTCAATGTTTTAACAAAATCTTTGTTTACAAGAGTTCCGTTTACTCTTGTTCTGGAAGAAGATGAAGTAATTTCTTTTGAAAGAATAATTTCAGAAGATAAATCTACACCATTTTCTTCAAACAAATTCTTTAAATCATGTTTTTTATTTTCAATAAAGACTTCAATTATAGCTTTATCATCGTTATTTTTTAAAATACTTTTTCCTGCATTACTTCCGAATGCAATGTCAATAGCATTAATTACAATACTTTTACCTGCACCTGTTTCACCTGTTATAATATTTAATCCGCTTGAAAAATCAACAGTTAAGTCGTCTATTAGTATATAATTTTTTATATGAACGGATTTAATCATTCTTGCACCCTTTTTGGAGAAATACCCCAATGAAGTTTGTTTCTTAAAACTGAGTAAAAATCATCATCTTCTAACAAAGCTAAATGAGCAGTGTATTTAGATTTTTCAATTTCTATAGTGTTATCTGTTTCAATAATATCTGCTCCGTCAACAATTAAACTTAAACTATTTTCCTCATCTTCACCTGTTTGAATTGATATTTTTTCATCTGCAGGTATGACAAGCGGTCTTGCGGTGAGTGTATGCGGACAAATTGGTACAATAGAAATTGCATCAAGCATAGGGTATAAAACGGGGCCTCCGGCGGAAAGACTATATGCTGTAGAACCTGTAGGTGTAGAGATGATAAGTCCGTCAGCAATGTAATCACATACAAATTTTCCGTCGATATTTACTACAAATCGTGAAGAACGTGTGCTTGAAATTCCTTTTATTACAAAATCATTCAATGAAACATATTCACCTGATTTTAACATCATTCTTTTTTCAATTGTATAATCTTGTTGAAATATTTTATCTACAGCATTTTCAATTTCATCAGAATTAATTTGAGATAAAAATCCCAATCTGCCAAGATTTATTCCTAATACGGGTGTTCTTGACATGGCATAAAATTTTGCTGTATGTAAAATAGTTCCATCCCCGCCAACTGCAAATACGAAATCGAAACCGTATTTCATATCTTTTAATGCAATAACTTCCGGCTTTATTCCTTTGTTTGACAATGTTTGTTCTAAAACTTGTAATATCGGATACGGATTGTTCACATCAGGATTGAATACCACACCGATTTTATTGTTATTTTCCGACATATCCATAAGATAATTATATACAATAAAAAGAGTGTGTCTATTTTTATATAAAAATAATCTATAAAAATATATATGGTTATATTAGAATATTAGTTTATAATTTTTCTTCAATGGATTTTATTTCAATATTTGCTTTATCACCTGTAAAATGCTTTATTTTATATTCTAAATCATTAGTTGCACTTACCCAAAATGCGGGAGATGACATTATTTTGGTTTCATTACCGTCATCTGTAACCGTTATCATAACAGGATCGGAACCGGGATATTTTGCTAGAATATCTTTCATTGCAACCATTTCTTCAAAAGACATATCATTATTCAATGATATTGCAAATATACTTGCATTATCTACAGATTTAACTTCATCTGCCATTATTCCTGTTTCATTTTCGTTTCTATGATTTACTTTACCCGTTATTGTTACCTTTGCTTCCGGAACAAGCAAGTCATTAAAATGTTCTAGTTTTTGATGAAAACAAGTTATATCAATTGTACCTGACAAATCTTCAAGAGTTACTATTTTTAAAAACTTGGAAGCATCTTTTTTATATTGTATTTGTTTAACAGCATCTATCATACCGCATACGGTAACATTTTTACCTTCAGGTAAATCCTTTATATCAGATATTTTATTCGTACATAAAAACTCCATTTTATCCATTATTGCAGATAAAGGATGTGATGTAACGTAAAAGCCCAAAAATTCTTTTTCAAATGATTGAAGTTCTTTATCGGAAAATTCTTCATCACTACCTGAGAGCTGAAATCCTACAGAAAAATCTTCATCATTTTCTAATCCTGCAAATAAACTTGTCTGTCCCATTTCTTTTGCTTTTGCTTCTTTATTTGCAGTATTTACAATGTTTTCGATATTTTCCAGTAATTGTTTTCTACTCTTTTCCAAGCTTGAAAATGCACCTGATTTAATTAAACCTTCTAAAACTCTTTTATTAGTGGCTTTTGTATCAATACGTTTACAGAAATCGTATATTGATTTAAATTCTCCATTTTTCTCTCGTTCTTTAATTATCAAATCAACAACAACTTCTCCAACTTGTTTAATTGAAGCCAAGCCAAATCTTATATTATTACCGTCAGGTGAAAATTCTGAAAAAGACTTGTTAATATCAGGAGGTAGTACCTTTATACCTTTTTTATTACATTCTTGAATATACAGTTGTGTTTTTTCCTGATCGTTAGAAACGCTTGATAATAAACAAGCCATATATTCAACAGGATAATGACATTTTAAATAAGCTGTTTGATAAGCAACAAAAGCATAAGCAGCAGAATGGCTTCGATTAAAACAGTATGAAGCAAATTTTTCAATCTGTTCGAAAAGGGCTATAGCGTCTTTAGCGTCCATACCATGTCTTGCAGAGCCCTCAATAAATTTACCTTTCTGCTTAGCCATTTCTTCGACTTTTTTCTTACCCATCATACGTCTTACCATATCTGCTTGTCCAAGCGAATAATCAGCAAGAACTTGGAACACTTGCATAATTTGTTCCTGATATACAATTGTTCCATAAGTATCTTTTAATATCGGTTCTAAAGACGGATGAGGATAAGTAATGGCTTTTCTTCCATGTTTTCTGTCAACAAATTCATCAACCATACCTGAATCCAAAGGTCCGGGCCTGAATAAAGCTACTAACGCACCCAAATCTTCAAATACATCTGGCTTTAGTCGTTTTACAAGATTTTTCATACCTGCTGATTCAAGCTGGAAAACTCCGTCTGTATCGCCTGCCATAAGCATTTCATATACAGCTTTATCATCAAGAGGTATATTATTTATATCAACATCTTTTCCTGTTCTTTTCTTTATTGAAGCAAGAGTTTTGTATATTGTAGTCAAGTTTCTTAAGCCCAAAAAGTCCATTTTTAATAAGCTCAAAACTTCTGTTACATCATGAGGTGGATAGCCGGTTTGAACTATACCATCTTTTGACGGTTGTACAGGCAAAATTTCTTCTAATGGTTTAGGTGCAATAATTACACCTGCAGCATGTGTACCTGTATTATTTTTTATACCCTCTATACCTTTTGCTAAATCAACCCATTTTCTTATGCTGACTTCTTTTCCGCTATCCTTATCTACAATTATCTTTGCATCTTCATCATAGAGTTTTCTTAATTCCATACCTTCTTTTAAAGCATCATCAATATGCGTTTTCGGTTCTGACGGAATTAATGCTGCAAGACGATTACTTTCAGAAAAAGGTACTTTTAAAATACGAGCAACACCTTTAAATGCTGCTTTTGCCGCATAAGTTCCAAATGTTATAATTTGACAAACTCTATCCTCACCATATTTTTGAGTAACATAATCTATTACATCACCACGTTTTTCAATACAAAAGTCAATATCAATATCGGGCATGGTAAAACGTTCAGGATTTAAAAACCTTTCAAACAACAGCTTATGTTTAATCGGATCTAAATCGGTTATTTCAAGAGCATAAGCAACAACACTTCCTGCAGCAGAACCCCTGCCCGGACCTACAGGTATATCATGAGTTTTTGCAAAATGAATAAAATCCCACGTTATTAAGAAATATGCTGCAAATCCCATTTGCTCGATTACACCCAACTCATAATCAGCACGTTTTTTTAATTCAGGAGTTATCTCTCCGTAACGTTTTTTTAAGCCCTCTATAACAAGGTAATTTAAATAACTTTCTGTTGTATATTTTTCAGGAACTTTATATTCAGGCAAAGGTGATTTACCTAAATCAAGTGTCAAGTGGCATTTATCTGCTATTTTAACAGTGTTTTCAATACATTTGTTAAACAAATTTTCTTCCATCCAGGAAAAAGATTTTCTCAATTCTTCTGCTGTTTTTACATAAAATTCGTTATTTGGAAAATGAAATCTGTTCGGCTCATCCTTATCTGAATTTGTCTGCATACATAACAAAGTGTCATGCATATCAGCATCTTCCTTGCGTAAATAGTGAGAATCATTTGTAATAACAAGTTCAATGCCGAGTTCTTGTGCTAATTTAATAAGTTCTGGATTAGTCTGTTTTTGTTCATCTAAACCATGATCTTGAAGTTCTAAATAGTAGTCTTCACCGAACAAGTCTTTATATTTTTGGGCAGTTTCTTTTGCAGCTTGATAATCGTTACGTAACAGGTTTCTTAAAACTTCTCCAGCAAGGCATGCTGATAAACATATTAAGCCCTCATGGTGTTCCTTTAAAAGTTCAAAATTGATACGCGGATGAACATATCTTCCTTTACACCATGCTTCAGATACTAATTTAACAAGATTTTTATATCCTGTTTTATCTTTTACAAGTAAAATTAAATGGTAACAAGGATTGTTTGCTTTGTTTCTTTCTTCTAAATCACCGTTATGAACATAAAACTCACAACCAAGCAATGGCTTTATACCGGCTTCTTTTGCAGTTGTGTACATTTCCATATCACCGTACATGACACCATGATCTGTAATTGCGGCAGCCGGAAAACCGTTTTCTTTTGCGAAATTGCAAAGGTCTTTTATTCTGATTGCTCCGTCTAATAAAGAATATTCTGTATGTAAGTGAAGTGGAACATAAGCTTTTGTCATAATACATGAAATTATATCATTTTAAGTTTTTATGACAACAGTTTTGTTTTTACTTTTTTTTACCATATTATATAACCATTTTATTATTTTCAAAAATGTTATTCATTAATTCGATTTCAGGATATTTGGATTTCAATTCTTCTTTTAAATTTTTATATATACTTTCATTATTGGATAAAACGGTTAAAATAACACTATCCGGCTTTAATTCGTTTAAAGCTTCAGGTGAATATATCTTGTAATTTCCGCACATTTTACCCCATGAACCGCTATTTTTATCTATAATTCCTAAAATATTTTTAAATGGCTTTTCTTCTTTTTCTAAAATTTGTTTTATAAACAAGCTTGCACCCCATAACATCACACGCTTATTTCCTACAATTTTATATAAATAATCAAGTGTTATATAATCGTATCTGATTGCAGATTGTATTTTTTGCCAATCATTAGGTATAAGCTCTTTAAGAGATATTAAAAAACTTTTGTACTGCTCACTGTTACAAAAAGATATTTCTGATTGTATATGATTTTTTAAAGCTAAATTATATGCATCTTCAAATTCCGTAAAAAGATTTTTTTGTTCTAAAAATTGTTTAAGTTCTATACATGATTTTACAACTTCAATAGTTTTGCTTGGACGTAAATTTGCTAAACTGCCTGCTCTATTGTATCTGTAATTAATAAACTCTTTATTTAATACAAATATTTTATCTGCACATATTACAGAACTATGTACAAAAGGAACATCTTCATAAATTTTTAATTTCGAAAATTTAATATTATTTGAATGTAAAAAATCTTTTAAATACAATTTATTCCATAATATTGGAGTAAATAACGTAAATATGTTTTGTTTATATTCTCTTGCACAAAAAACTTTGTTAATAGGTGTTAAAGCTAAGTTTATAGGACTATTAGGATTATCTTTTTCTATAATGTTTCCGCTATCATCTACTTTTCTTGAAGAACATACTAAAATGTCTGTTGAATATTTCTCGGCATTGTTATACATATTTTCAACCATATTTAGTTCAAACCAATCATCTGAATCTAAAAACTGTATGTATTTACCTTTAGCAATATTCATACCATTATTTCTGGCTTCTCCTGCTCCCTTATGTTCTTGTTTTAATATAACAAATCTCTTATCTTGTTTTGCATAGCTCTGTAAAATATCCAGTGAACCGTCTGTTGAACCATCATCAATACATATAATTTCAATGTCTTTAAATGTTTGATTAATAACACTGTCAAGGCATTTTTTTAAATAAATTTTTGTATTATATACAGGTATTATTATTGATATTGCAGGCATTTTATTAAATATCTTATAATTATTGAATTTACATACGAAAATAACATATCAAACAATGAATTGTCAATAAATATGATTGAAGCACTTTTATTACATGTTTGACCGCTATTAAAATTAATGTTATTATTTATGTATGAATATGAAAATGAAAAGAGCATTCACTTTAGCGGAATTACTTGTTGTAATTGCAGTTGTAGGTATTACTACAGCACTTGCAATACCAAATTTGTCAAAAAATATAGACGAAGATAAGAATGCAATGAAGGTAAAAAGTACATTCGGTATGCTGCAAACAGCTGTACAGACAATGGCTAATGAAAAAGGTGCTATATCTGAAATTATGGGTGGAAACGAGGTAGCTGATAAAAACACAAGAGTAGGTGAGCAGCTTAGAAATTATTTGAAATCTCCTCATTCTTGCGGAACTACAATTAGTTCTTGTTTAACGGAAACTATATCTGATAATACAACATTTGCATTTACACTAAAAGACGGTACGTCTGTAGCTGTTTCTGAATGTCAAAACCCGTTATATGCTGTAAAAGATACTCAAACTCAAGTTGTTACAAGCTCATTTAAGCCGGTTTATTGCAGAATTTATTTTGATATAAATGGACTAGACGGTCCTAATCTTGCAGGAATGGATTATTTTAACTTTTATATAACTAATGATGGTGATACTTATTTTGATGTTCCTAATGTTGATTCAGCAACAGGTGAATATCTGCCCGATATAAAATATGTTACAAATACAACTACAGGTGCTCTTGAGGAAAGTCCATTTACTGATTTTGCAGACGGTCAGCAGCTTCGTTGGATTATGACTATTGGTAATATGGAATATCTTAAATTAAAAACTGTTAATAATAAAAAGGTTTGTCCTAATAACAACTCAATAACTTTAAATTGGCAAACAAGACATACTTGCGACTAACTATTTGTTTTTTATCCAAAAGTCTGCTCGTGTTATGGGACGCTGCATGTCATTTAAATCAAAAATTTGTACATAGTAATGTCCTTTATTTTGCATTACAAAATAGTCAGTAAAATAATAAGGGCTATCACTATTCAAACGATATATATGTGTATACGCTACTCCTTCAAATGTTGTGAAACCCGATTTGTTGTTTGAACTTAATATTTGTAATTTTATGAATTTTGCTTTCAACGGTTTTTTACTCATTAAAAGCCAATATATTCTTTCATGAGGATAAAACTCTACATCGTAATTATCAATGGTTGCCTTATTAAATGGCTCTCTGTTGAATATTATTCCTGCTTTAAATTTTGGCTCAAATATATAGCCGGATGTTAAAAATGATATAAAGATAAGAAATATTATATTTTTTTTTATTTTCATTTTTTATTACTCAATTGTTTTGATTGAAGTTCATTTATCTTTTTGACAACAGCTTTTTTAGTTAAATCATCATTTTCTAAATTATAATACTTTTGATAATTCTCTATGGCTTTTTTGTAATTTTTTTCATTTTCGTATGAAAGTGCTAATGCATAATAAGAATAAGCATAATCCGGCTTTAATGATATAACTTTGTTAAAACATTCTTTACTGTTTTTATAATCATTTAAGGATGCGTAAACTAATCCCATATTAAACCAGGCATCTGTATAATTTTTGTTGGCATCTGTTGCTTTTTTATAATATATAATTGCTTTTTCAGAATTGTTATCGAGTTTATATAAATTACCTGTTTTAAATGCTGTTACAAAATCATTAGGATTAACTTTTAATGCCTCTATATATTTTTCTATTGCTTCTGTATTTTTACCTGATTTATAAAGATTATCCCCCTCTTTTATAAGGGTATCGGCATCAATATTTTCTGCTTTTTCCGCAACTTCTGTATTTTCTATTTTTTTAGCAGCTTCTTCTGTTTTATTGAAAGATTTTTCTATATTTGTAGTTGTTTCAGATGTTTTCATTTGTTCAGGAGTTTGAGGAAAATCTGACACTTGAACCGGTTTTAAAGATTTTAATGTATCAGTTTTTTGATTTTCGTTTTCGTCTTGGTTTTCGTTTTTATTTTTATTTTGTGATTTTAAATTTTCTTCTAATTTTGGAGAAACTTTTGCTAAAACTGTTTCTGAAAATTTCTCATAGTCTGATTTATATAATTTATTTTCAGAATCAATTTCTAGGGCTTTTTCATAATTTTCTCTGGCATTATCATTGTCTTTTAAACATTCGTAGCATTTTGCCAAACCATAAAATGCATAACTTTGATTGTTATCCATTTCTGAAGCTCTTTTGAAATAAGGTATTGCTTCATTAAATTTATCTTTTTCCAGTAATTCATCACCTTTTGATACTAAGGCAGATACAAGATTTTTACTTAATCTTGAATTTGAGTTTTCTTTTAGCAAATTTGTATATATTGCAATTGCACTTTCATAACTTTTTAATGCATGAAGGGCAAGTGCTTTATTAGCTAAAATTTCATTATTCTTCGGTTCTAATTTTAAAATTTCATCATAATACTTTAAAGCAGTTTTATAATCGTTCTTTTTATGGTATTGAAAAGCAAGTTCTTTCTTTACTTCTAAATCGGTATCATCTTTAGATAAAGATGTCAAAAGGTTTTGTATTGCTAAATCATCTTTGCCCTGACATTTATATACGTAAGCAAGATTTTTATATGCAGAGGCATCATTAGGAAAACTTTTTATATAAGTATTGTATTCTGCAATTGCTGCATCATAAAGTTTCATGTCGGTTAAAAGACTTGCATAATATGTTCTGAGTTCTGTAAAGTCCGGCTTTATTGCAAATATGCGTAAAAATTGTTCTTTTGAAAGCTCGTATTTTCCTATTTTATGATACGATATGGCTAAATCTGTTCTTGCTTTTAAATTGTCAGGATTTTCTGCAAGTTCTTTTTCAAACATACTTGCTGCATTAGCATATTTTTGTTCTTGAAAAAGAGCATATCCGTAATTTGCATAATATTTAAAATTAGTAGGATTTGCTGTATAAGCTGTTTCAAAAGCTGAAACGGCAAGAGCATATTTACCGCTGTATAAATATGCATTTGCAAGGTTTGCTCGTGCTTCATCCTGATTAGGATATACGTTCAAAAATAAGTTATAATAATCAATAGCTTGTGCAAATTTGTTTTGTGCCAATAAAACATTCGCTATATTTAAATAATTATATTTGTACTCAGGAAATATTTCCATTGCCTGCATATAAGAATTGTATGCATTCTCCAAATCTCCTGTTGTTTGTAAAATATTACCTATGCTTATATAAATAAATGCATCATCAGGTCTTAATTTTATAGCAGCTTTATATGCTCCCAATGCATTTTCATAATCACAAATGTCAGCATATAAACCGGCTAATTTTACATATAAAATTGCCTCATCGCCGTTTTTTTCAAGGGCTTCTTTTATTGAATTTATAGCTGCTTCATAGTTGTTTTGATTTTCATACCTGCAAGCTTGATAGTACAATTGGTTTGCTTCTTTTGTCATTGCTGCTTCTGCATTGTTTATAGATATTAATGATAAAACACAAAGTAATCCTGTTATAAATTTCTTCATATCGGTAAAATCCCCCTTAGAAGTAAATTTTAACAAATTTTAATTAATCAATCAAATATTTAAACTTGTGTAAAGCTATCAGAATATATTTTTTTGTTTAATAATACTTCTGCTGCTTTATAAATATCAGATGATTTTTTGTCATTTATATTATATTTTATATCACTTAAGTCTGTGAAATCACTTATAACTGTTGTTAAATCCAAAAGTAGTTTATCGGATTCACATACAGGTGTATTTGTTTCAAGCATTTTAACAACTCGAAGAAGTTCTTCATCAAAAGCATTCAATATAACTGCATCCAAACCTGCACCAAAAGCAAATGCTAAATATACTTTATTCAAAAGCGGTCGTACTTCTCTAGCAGATCCATTTGAAATGTTTGATAAGCCAATAACTGTATTGCAAACCGGTTCAAAACTTTCTTTTAAAATTTTAATTGCATTCAATGTTTCAACAGCTTGGTTTTGAGCCGCCTTTATGGGTAAAACTAAAGGATCAAAATATATACGTTCATTTGTTATACCCTTTTCCATAAAAGTTTCATACATATCAAGTGCAAGTTCAAATCTGTCATCAGCAGTTGATGGAATACCTTTTTTATTATTGAGTGTAAGGGCTATTAAATCTGTTTCATATTCTGCGGCTAAATCACTCATACTTTCAAGTCGTTCAACATCATCACTTGCACTGTTGATAAGAACATTTTTTGTTATACTTGCAGCTTCTAACCCCTTTTTCATTTCATTAGCATTAGTAGTATCAAGTGAAAGTTTTAAATTAGAATTTTCTTTTACAAGTTTTATTAGCCAAGGAAATAAATTTTCAAAACCTGCTTTTGCAGGGCCAATATTCAAATCTATATATTCTACAAGATTGTTTTGTTTTTTTATAATATCTTTTACAAAAACTTCATCTCTATTTTTTAGAGCTTCTGAAACACTTTTTGAAATGATATGTAAATTTTCACCTATTAACTTCATAAAAAAATTCTAACATAAAAAATATTATTTGTGCTATAATTTTTACATAAGAGTATGAGGAATTGAAATGTCTATTACATTAGAACAAAAGCAAGCATTGATTGCAGGCGATGGTCAATTGCCCGTTAGAATGGCAGAACAGGCAGTAAAAAACGGTTTGGAAGTTATATGTATTTCACTTTCAAATGACAATTACAAAGATTTAAAAAAGGTATGTGCTAAAGTTTATTCTATGGCACCGGGAGAATTGTTAAAAATAAAGAAAACTTTGGCTGATGAAGATGTTCATCAACTTACTTTTTTGGGAAAAGTTCATAAAGGACTTATTTTAAGACGACCTAAATTTGATTCTATGGCTCTTGAATTGATAAAATCAGTTAAACGACTTAATGACGATAAAGTTATGCAATTATTAGTTGCAGAACTTGAAAAAATTAATATAACAGTTTTGGATCAAACGCTGTTTATTAAAAATTTAATGATACCCGCAGGAGTTTTGGGTAATTTGAAACCAACGGATGAGCAGATAAATGATGTTCAATACGGTTATCAAATGGCAAAAGAAATGGGTAAGTTAGATATTGGACAATCTGTTGTTATAAAAGATAAAATGGTTATGGCTGTTGAAGCTATTGAGGGTACTGATAAATGTATCGAACGTGGCGGAAAAATTGCAAAAAATGGCGGATGTGTTGTAAAAGTAGCTAAACCAAATCAGGATAAAAGATTTGATATACCTGCAATTGGGTTACAAACACTCAAAATAATGAAAAAAAATCATTTATCTTTGATTGCGGTTGAAGCAAATGAAACAATAATTGTTGATCAAGAAAAAGTTATAAATTTTGCTGATAAAAACAATATAGTTGTAATGGCGGTTTAAAAAATGAATAAACGAATATTTATTATAACAGGTGAATATTCAGGAGATATGCATGCTGCAAATGTTGTTAAACAACTAAGAGAACTTAATTCGGATATTGAAATTGAAGCTGTTGGCGGTCAAAATTTAAAAGATTTAGGTGTAAAACTTTTTTCTGACCATTCTAAAATGAGTGCAATGGGTTTAAGTCCAAAGATTATATGGAATCATTATAAATTAGGTAAAAATTTGTTGACATACCTGAAAGAAACGTATAAGCCGGATTTGGTTTTACTTGTTGATTATGGTGCTTTTAATTTAAAAATGGCAAAATACTTGCATAAAGCAGGTATTAAAACAAATTATTATATTCCTCCTCAAATATGGGCAAGTCGTAAGTGGAGAATAAATACTATAAAAAAATATATTGATGAAGTTTTATGTATATTTCCATTTGAAGAAGATTTGTATAAATCACATGGAATAAAAACAAAGTTCTGTGGACATCCGCTTATAAATAAAATGCCTGCACCTGCTGACAAACAAGCATTTTTTGAACAATACGGATTGGATTTGAATAAAAAACTTGTAGCAGTTTTTCCGGGTTCAAGAAAGTTTGAATTGCATTATTTGATGGATTTATTTATTCAATCTTCAAAATTATTGCAAAAGCTTCATCCTGATTTACAAATTGTATTTTCACAAGCACCAAGTATATCTGATGAAACTTATGAAAAATATTTTAAAGATGCTAATTTTAAAGTTATAAAAAATGAAAATTATTCACTTTTAAGCTGTTCGGATGCACTTATGCTTGCATCCGGTACAGTTGCATTGGAAGCTTCTTTTTATGAAACTCCAATGATAATATCATATAGAGGTCCGATTTTATTCTATTTAGTATACTTACTTGTAAGAAGTATTAAAAAAGTAAGCTTACCAAATATAATTACGGGAAAAGATATTGTACCGGAAATATTAGAACTTAAGGCAAAACCGGATTATATTGCATATAATATAGAGAAACTTTTATATGATGAAAAAGTAAGAAGTGAACAGATTGAAGGATTACAGGGCGTAAAGGATAAGCTTTCAGATAAAAATTCAGCTTATGAGGCGGCAGTTGAAATCAATGCCGAATTGAATGCAAACTCCTAAAAATACATATATACATATACCGTTTTGTAAGAGTAAATGTCATTATTGTGCTTTTACATCAACTGTAAATTTAAAACTTGTTGATGAATATGTAAACGCACTTATAAAAGAAATAAAATTTCGTTATCAGAATAATATACAGGATACTATTTATTTTGGCGGTGGTACTCCATCTATTTTACCTGTCGAACTTGTTAATAAAATATATAAATTGTTTGATTTGAATGATTGTAATGAAGTTACATTTGAAGTTAATCCTGAAACAGTTGATTTTGATTATTTGAAATCATTATATGAAATAGGTATAAATCGCTTAAGTATAGGTATACAGACATTTAATGAAAATATTTTAAAGCTGATTGGACGAAAACATACACCTGAAATGGCACTTGATACAATAAGGTATGCTCAAAATGCCGGTTTTAAAAATATTTCCGTAGATTTAATATATGGATTGCCTTCTCAAACTGTTGAAGATTTTATTTCAGATTTGGGAAAAGTTAAAAATCTTGATATACAACATGTTTCACTTTATGGATTACAGTTAGAACCAAACACTTTATTCTATAAAAAAACGCCCGAAAATCTTCCTGATAGTGATTTGCAAGCTGAGATGCATGAATATACTGCAAAAATTTTAGATGATTTTGAACATTATGAAATAAGTAATTATGCAAAATCATCTTTTCAAGCAAGACATAATACTATTTATTGGCAAAATAAGGAATATTATGGTTTTGGATGTTCTGCTCACGGTTATCAAAATGGTGTAAGGTATTCAAATACATCCAATATACATAAATATATTGAAACCCCATGTGAACATGAAATAGAGCATGTTGTAAGTGAAAAAGAAAAATTGGAAGAAGAAATATTTTTAGGTTTTAGGTTGTCAAACGGTATAGATGTTGAATATATAAATAAAAAATTCAATATTGATTTTGAAAACAAATACAATGATATACTAAAAAAATATTTAAATACCGAATATTTGAAACAGACAAAAAATGGTTACTGTTTAACGGAGAAGGGGTTTTTATTAAGTAATATAGTTCTATCAGAGTTTATATAAATTAAAGATTGAAAAATAAACTTTTATATTCTATAATTCTATAGTATTTAGGAATAAAACATGAAGATTGAAATTGCATTACACAAAGACGCAAATGGTTATTGGGCAGAAGTGCCTGCTTTAGATGGATGTTTTTCACAAGGTGAAACATTGGATGAATTAAAAATGAATATTAAAGAAGCTATAAATGCTTGGTTTTCATATAACAAACAAACTGACGGAGAGGTTATAACAATAGAGTTATGAAAAATTTAACCGGAAAAATTTTATGCAAAATGTTAAAAGGTAACGGTTGGAAAATACCTTGCAAAAATGGTTCTCACTATGTATGTATAAATGATAAGGGTGAAAAAATAATTATTCCTGTTTTTGAGGATGATGAATTAAAAAACGGCTTGGCGAAAGCGATATTTAAAAAAGCAAACCTTTTATCTTTATACTATTCAATGAATAATGTACAATAGTTTATGTTAGAATAATGATGATATTACAAGCTATTTACAAAATTTAACGTTACTTTTAAAAATGTTTGTTTTATTATATTTGCAGATACGAGGATTGAATGTTTAATGAAACTAAAACTCATGAAATAACAGTAGATACGGTTATTTTGACTATAAAAAATAATGCGCTTCAAGTTTTATTAATTAAGCGTTTAAAAGAGCCGTTTATAGACAAATGGGCGATACCCGGCGGATATGTACGTATGTCAGAAACTCTTGAACAAGCTGCAGTTCGTATTCTTAAGGAAAAAACAAATGTTGATAATGTATATTTAGAGCAGCTTTATACATTTGGTGATCCGTTAAGACACCCTGATTCTCGTGTTATTACATGTGTATATTTTGCACTTGTAAGGTATCAAGATGTTAAGGTTATGGAATCAGATAACGTATCTTGGTATCCGATTGACGATTTGCCGTCTTTAGCATTTGACCATAAAGAGATTGTAGACTACGCAAGAACAAGAACAAGATTATCATTAAGAACTTGCCCTGTTGCATATCAATTGTTGAAAGAGAAGTTTACTTTAACTGAAATGCAAAAAGTTTATGAGATTATAATGGGTAAACAACTTGATAAGCGTAATTTTAGAAAAAAAGTTTTAGGTACAGAGGGACTTATTGAACTTGATGAATTTACAAAAGCATCATCTAAACGTCCTGCAAGATTATATCAATATAAGCAGTTGTATACCGGAGATTTAAAATCATTTTTTATTGCAAATAAAGAGGAAAAATAATGTTACTTTACATAATATGGACTATTCAAATATTATCAGCTTTACTTTTAATTGTATTAATATTGCTTCATTCACCTAAAGGAGATGGTATTGCGGCAATAGGCGGAGCTTCACAATTGTTTTCTTCTCAAAAGAGTGCAGAAAAAGGTTTGAACAAAGTTACTGCTATTGTATCAGCAGTTTTCTTTATTTGTACATTTCTTTTAGGATTTGGAATTATAAAATAATAAGTCTAATTATTAGATATTAAAGCTTTTTCTGCTGCCTTCTTCGTGGTACATAGGAGAACCGCATACGGATTCGGATACTAAAAGCATAAATTCCCTGCCTGCATCTAATTGTGTAAGTTGAAACTCTTTATTTGCACGATGTTTTGCTTTTAAAATAACGTTTTGCATTTTATTTTCAGGAACATAAATGGAGGCAATTTCATTTTCAAGCAAAATAGCCATTTCTTCATCAGAATTTTTTGCTCCGCTAATAAGTTTTGAATAATCACCTTTAATTGCCATTATTCTACCGGAAATAAATGATGATTTATTTTCTCCTGAATATGCTTGCGGCTTAAAATTACATCTCATTGTAAAGCTGTATGTATTCCATAAAATATTAACAGTAACAGCAGGTACTTTGGGATCAATCTTAACCCAGATATTTTCTGTTGCAACAGAACGAGCCGCAAAAGATTGTTTTATGATTTCTATAAAATCTTTTGATGATTCAACAATGTGAGCGAAAATTTCACTTGTATTTTCATTAGAGTGCTGGTACTCACAAAACTGTTGATACATAAGAACAGAAATAAGAGAAACCCTTTCTTTAATTGCAGGAGAATTTCTCAATGAACTTGAATTATTAAAGCTATTGTAACTATCTGTCATTATATGTTTTTAATTTAATACAAACATGTACTTTAGTAAATATTATAAAACATGTTTTAAAAAATTTAAATACATTAATTTAAGTATTTAAAGTGTGCAAAAAAAAGACCGAATAATCGGTCAGTATTGTGTTTCTGTGTTAATGTTTAATTATTAATCTTTATTACTTTTAAAAAATTTTATACATTAGCTTTTGCTTTTAACATGCCTGCTTTTAAGCCCTTTGCTAAATCAGCACGACCATTTTTTTCGTATATTTGAGTCATTGATTGTAAAAATTTCATGCTGTCTATGTTAGAAGCTGTTGTTTGTTGAGTGTTTACTACAGGTTGTTTTAAACTTTGAACTCTTGAATTCATAGTAGGAATTGTTCTTGATTTGATTGGAGATTGCACAGGTGCAGGTTTTTCAATAGATTTTGTTAAAATATCAGAAGTCATATATGGATTTTTTAAACCATCTCTGTATGCTTTCAAACCATATCCTGTATTTATGTTTACATTTGGCTTTATATTGTTTTGTAAAGCTGACCTTTTGGCAATCGGTGTACTTTCCGGCTGATTATTTAACAATGATGGTACAGAATTTTCTAAAGACATAGGTCCTCTAAATTCGTTTCTCATTGAAATATCTTTGTACAAACTCATTTCTCTGTCTTTTAAGCTTTGAGTAAGTCCGATTGCCGTTTCAGGTTCTTCTTTTTTGAATAATTTAACTCCACAGAATAATATTATAGTTATTAATCCGGTTGTTATAATATCTGAAATGTTACCTTGACTTAATATATTTTTAATTTTTGCAAGTAAACCCAATGCCAATGAAGGTGTTTCGATATCTTCTTCATCAATTATATTTTCTTCGTGATAAACGGGCATGTAGGCATTTATAGGTGCTGATAAATGTATTGAATTACTGTTATCCTTTTGTTTATTTTTTGTTGATTTTTGAGAAGGAATTAAAACAGATTTGCTGTTTTGAACTTCAAGAGTATCTTCTTCTGTTTCTGATGTAATAGCAGCATTAGAAACATTATTTGCTTTTATTAATATATTTAAACCGTTACCTACCGGCTCAACAGTTACGCTGTCTACTTCTGCTGCATTTTTGTATATTGTATTAATAGTTTTTGCAGGTTTAACATTTTTAAGATTTAAAATAATATTGTTTGAAGATTGTACGGTCCTTTTAATATCAACTTTAGATGTTGTATTTAAAGTTATATTGTATGTATCTTTTAATGAATCAATTTGTATAGAGTTTAAAACATTATTTTCATTTGCTGCATTTGCAGATAAAGTTGTTATAGCCAGAAACATGAATAATGTTAATATACGTTTCAAAATTCCACCCCTTTACACACATTTTTCTCTTTTGACATTCTTAGTGTATAGCTTTTCAAAAAAAACGACATCAATCCTTAGATGTAAGTTTTACTATTTTTATATAGACCAAAAGATTAATATAAATGTGAATAAAGGTTTAGAATTAAAAATCAAAATATGTAACTAATTGCTTGACATGTACAAATACGAAGCACGAAGTACCGAAGTAATCCATACTTTCCATTTTATACTTTTTTAATGTATGGCTATTATCACAAGATAATATTAAATATCTTATAAATACTTGCGAAAATCGTTTTACGGTTGTAAAATATCATCTATCAGGTATTATTATGGAACAAAAATATTACAGAGAAAAAACACCATCCGGATTTGGTATTGCCATAAAAATTAAAGATGTTTTGTTCTCTGCTCAATCTAAATATCAAAAAATAGAGGTTTTACAATCAGAGTCATCACTTGGAAAAATACTTACTCTGAACGATTTGATGTTTGTAAATGAGGGCGATTATTATAATTATAGTGAAATGATTACACATGTTCCTATGCTTAGTAATAAAATGCCAAAAGCTGTTTTAGTAATCGGTGGTGGTACAGGTACTATTGCAAAAGAAGTTTTGAAATACGATACTGTTGAAAAAGTCGTTATTGTAGATATTGATGAAATGGTTATTGAAACTTCTAAAAAATATTTGCCATCTGTTGCGGGATGCCTTGATGATAAAAAAGTAAAAATTGAAATAACAGATGCAATTGAATATGTGAAAAATAAAGAAAATGACTTTGATGTTATAATGATTACATCTCCTGATCCTTTAGGACCTGGTGTTGGTCTATATACAAAAGAATTTTATTTGAATATTAAAAAGAACTTAAAAACAGGAGGTATACTTGTTGTACAGTCAGAATCTCCTGTATCTAAAGAAGAAAAAAGCAGACATTTATATCAAATTTTAATGGATGTGTTTAGTATAGTTAAAACGTATACTTCACCTGTTCCTACATATCCGGGAAGCCGTTGGGTATGGGCATTTTGCTCAAATGATACTGCTCCGTTACAAGATATTGATATAAATAGATATAATAATATTGTTAAAACTTGCAAATTGTTTAATTTGGACTATGCACAAGAAAAATTTAAAGAAGAAACGATACTTGATGATTTATAAGGAGAAAAAATGACAGCAGTAACAAATGATGAAGAACAATTGTATTACAAGGAAATAACACCGTCAGGTTTTGGAATAGCTATAAAACTTAAAAAAGTTTTATTTTCAGAACAATCAAAATATCAAAAAGTCGAAGTATTGGAATCTGATTCAAAATTAGGCAGAATACTTACACTTGATGATTTAATGATGGCTACAGAGGGTGATGAATATTTTTATCATGAAATGATAGCTCATATCCCAATGATTAATCATAAATGTCCAAAAGATGTTCTTGTAATCGGTGGTGGTGATGGCGGAACTGTCAGAGAAGTTTTAAAACACAAAACTGTTGAACATGTTGTTTTATGTGAAATAGATAAGATGGTTATTGATGTATCAAAAGAATATCTTCCTACAATTTCTTGTAAACTTGATGATCCGAAAGTAGAAATTAGAGTTGAAGATGCAATAAAATATATTGAAGATAAAAAACAACAATTTGATGTAATATTGATTGATTCTACAGATCCATTAGGACCTGGAGTTGGCTTGTTTACTGAAAAATTCTATACAAATGTAAAAGAAGCTTTAAAGCCGGATGGTATTATGGTTGCTCAATCAGAATCACCTGTTGCTTTTGAAGAAGATATTAAAAGTATGTATGGAATGCTTAAAAAAGTATTTCCTATTGTAAGTTCTTATACTTCTCCAATTCCTACATATCCTGGTGGATATTGGGCATGGGCATTCTGTTCAGAAAATGTTGAACCGCTTTCATATATTGACGAAGAAAGATGTGCAGAGATAACAAAACAATGTAAGATTTATAATAAAGATTATCATCTTGCAAGATTTGCTTTACCGACATTTTTGGATGAACTTGTTGAATAATAATTTTAAAAATTATTTTAAAAGAGTTGAAAGGATAAGACAATGTCATTAGGAATTACTGAAATAACGCTTATACTTGTCGTAATATTGCTTTTATTCGGAGGCAAAAGGATACCTGAACTTGCCCGTTCTTTAGGACGTGCAACTTATGAATTTAAAAAAGCAAAAAATGCGATAAAAAAAGAAGCTGATGAATTAAAAGATGCGATAGAATCAGAAGTTGAAAAAACTGAAGATAATAAATCTAATCAGGATTAATTATAAAATTAATTTTAAAGGATATAAAATGACAGGAATAAAATTTGGTACTGACGGATGGAGAGCCGTTGTCGGAAAAGATTTCAATAAAGAAAATGTTACTCTTGTTACAAATGCTATAGCAAAATACGTATTTGATAATTTTGGTTTGCACAAAAAAATTATAATCGGCTATGATCCCAGAAATATGGCGGATGTATTTTCAAAATTGTGTGCTGATATTTTAGTACAAAAGGGATTTACGGTATATTA
The DNA here is from genome assembly GCA_902776035.1 of uncultured bacterium. Classification (GTDB taxonomy): domain Bacteria; phylum Cyanobacteriota; class Vampirovibrionia; order Gastranaerophilales; family Gastranaerophilaceae; genus UBA6984. The sequence continues at coordinate 77,439 of CACYOO010000002.1, read as the reverse complement.
CAGTTATAAAATAGTACCTACTCCTGTTTTAGCGTATAATGCAAAACTTTTAAATGCTTGTGCGATTATGTTTACGGCAAGTCATAATCCGCCTGAATATCTTGGTATAAAATTCATACCAGATTATGCAGGGCCTGCAACATCAGATATAACCGATGAAATTGTAGGTAATTTAGGAAAAACTATTGATGACAGTTTTAACGGAACATTCGAATATTATGACTTTTTGATTGATTATTCTAAACATATAAATGAAATTATTGATTTTGACAAAATAAAAACGGCAGGTAAAGAGTTTTTATATGACGGTTTATATTCTGCTACAATCGGCTATTTTGATAAAATTTTAAAAGATAACGGTATAAAATTTAAATCTATAAGAACAAATCATGATACAAATTTTGGCGGAGAAATGCCTGAACCAAAACCGCAATATATGAAGCAGGCAATTGAAACCGTAAAAAACGGATACAATATGATAGCATTTGCAAATGACGGAGATGGTGATAGGTTTGGTGTAATTGATGAAAAAGGTAATTATGTTTCACCTAATGAAATTATTGCAATTTTACTTTTGCACTTAACTAAAAATAAGGGGTTAAATGGTTCTTTGGTTAAGACTGTTGGTGCAAGCAATTTGCTCGATATAGTTGCTGAAAAAACGGGAGTAGAGTTAATTGAAACTGCTGTCGGCTTTAAACATGTCGGAGAAGCAATGAGAAAATATAATCCCGTTATTGCAGGAGAAGATTCGGGCGGTCTTTCTATTCAAGGACATATACCTGAAAAGGATGGTATTTTAGCAAATCTGCTTATTTTAGAAGCTCTTGCTTATGAAAAGAAATCTCTTGTTGAATTAGAAGAAGATTTACATAAATTTGCAGGTAAAAATTTTGTTAATGATAGAATAGATGTAAAGTTAGAAGATAGAAATCAGGTTAATGAAAAAATAAACCTTGCTGAAAACTTAAAATCACTTGGAAGTTTGCAAGTAAAACGTATAAATAAACTTGATGGAATAAAATTATATTTTGATGACGGAAGCTGGATTTTAGTACGTCCAAGCGGAACGGAACCATTGTTGAGAATTTATATTGAAAGTGATAGTATAAAAAAGTTAAATGAAATCAAGGAGAATGTGAAAAATGCAGGTATCGCTTAATTGGTTAAAAGAATTTGTTGATTTAGAAGGAATTGATGAAAAACAAATTGCTTACGGATTGACAATGAGCGGATTGGAAGTTGAATCAATAGAATATTTAACTCCGCAATTTACAAATATAAGAACAGCGAAAATAGAAAAAATAAATGTACATCCAAATGCTGATAAATTACATCTTGTAGATGTAAACTTGGGTAATGAAGTAAAAACAGTTGTTTGTGGTGCTCAAAATATTCAGGAAGGACAAATAATTCCTTATGCTTCTGTTGGTTCAAAAGTTTTAGACAGAAAAACAGGCGAACAATTTGAATTGAAACCGGCTGTAATAAGAGGTGTTGAATCGCAAGGTATGCTATGTTCTTCTGATGAACTTGGACTATCTGACAGAAATTATCAGGAAGAAGACGGTATATTGATTTTAAACCGTATTGTTGACGGAGAAATCGAACTTGGTAAAAATGTAGAAGATGTTTTGGGTTTAGAAAATGATACTATCTTAAATGTTGCTCCTACCGCAAACAGAGGGGATGAAATGTCAATTCTTGGTGTTGCAAGAGAACTTTGTGCAATCTTTGATAAACCGTTAAAATATTCTCCTTTGCAATCTACATTTGAATATGGAACAGATGGATTTGAAGTAGAAATAAAAGACGAAGATGTTTGTAAATATTACTCTGTAGGGCTTTTAAGCGGGGTAAAAATTAAAAAATCACCTGATTGGATGCAAAAACGGCTTATTTCATCAGGTATTCGTTCTATAAATAATGTTGTTGATATTACAAACTACGTTTTAATGGAATATGGAACTCCTTTGCATGCTTTTGACAGAGATAAATTGAATAACTACCTTTGTGTAAGACGTGCAAATGAAGGTGAAAAACTTGTTACTCTCGATGAAATAGAAAGAGAATTAACTCATGAGAGTGTTGTTATTGCAACAAAAGAAAAGCCGGTTTGTTTAGGCGGTGTTTTTGGCGGTTTAAATTCAGAAATTGATGATAATACAACACGTATTGCCTTAGAAGCAGCATATTTTGTTCCTGCTGCTAACAGACGCAGTGCAAGAAGTGTCGGATACCGTTCTGAAGCAAGTGCAAGATATGAAAGAGGTATTGATATAGGTGCTGTTAAACAAGCTTTAATGCGTGCAGTACAGCTTTTATGCGAATATGCTGATGCTAAAATCGACGGTATGGTAAAAACAGGAAATGATGAAAGAAAAGTTCCTCCTATTACACTTAGATTTTCTGAAATAAAACGTGTTTTAGGAATAGAAATTCCTTCTGATAGAGCACTTTCTATATTGGAAAAATTGGGATTTACAATTTTGGGCAAAAATGAAATTGCTGCTAGAATTGATATACCGTCATTCAGAGCAGACGATGTTTATAGAGAAATTGACTTGATTGAAGAAATTTCAAGAATAAACGGTTATGATATGATTCCACCTACTATTCCGCCTAAAAATGAAATTGCTGTAATCACAATTAGTGAAAAAACAGTTTCAAAAGTTCATGATATTATGCGTTCATCCGGCTTAAATGAAATTATGACATCATCTTTGATTGGTAAATCTTTATTAGATAAATATATGATGTCTTTTGATGAGAGTAAAGCTGTATATGTTGCAAATGTTGTAAGTGAGGATTATTCTATGTTAAGACAAACACTTGCGGCAAATGTTTTGAACTGTTTAAAATTCAACTCTGATAACGGACAAAAAGATTATTGGGCTTATGAAATCGGCAGAGTTTATATTAAAGATAGAGAAACAACAATAAAAGATTCAGGTGTTTCTGAAGTTAAAACATTGGCAGGTGTAATATCCGGTGATGTTGAAAATTCTAAATGGGAGCATGTACAAAAAACAGATTTCTTTACTGTTAAGGGCTTAATTGAAAAATTATTAAAAGAATTAAATCTTGAAAATAGAATAAAAATTAATGAATGTAATGATATAAATTATATGCATCCTTATAAGACTGCAAAATTGGTAATGCTTGGTAAACAACCAAAACAAATAGGATATTTCGGACAAATTCATCCGTTATTAAAAGATAAGATGAAGTTAAATAAAGATGCATATTTATTTGAAATGAATTTGGATGATATTATTTCTTGTGTTCATGAAACAACTGCAACATTTAAACATCTTCCTCAATATCCTGAAGTACAAAGAGATATTGCTTTTATAATTCCGGATAATGTTACTGCTTCTGATATTCAGCTTGTAATTAAAAAATCAGCAAAGGGAAATTTATTTAAAGGTAGTGAAATATTTGATGTATATCAGGGAGAAAATATTCAATCCGGCTTTAAGAGTGTTGCTTTTAGAGTAAAATTGCAGGATGAAAATGCCACATTGACTGAAGATGCAATACAAAATCAAATGAATTCAATAAAATTAGGTTTGCAAAAAACATATAGCGAAATCTCATTTAGGGAGTAGTTAAAATATGAAAAAACTGCTGGTTTTATTTATATTTATTGTTTTATATATGCAAATAAGTGCAAGAGCAGATATTTTACCAAATGCTTTAAACCCTATAGATGCTGTTGCATTAGGTATGTATCAAGTACCCAAACATGTTGTAATTTATGCAAAACCTGATTTAAAATCGGATATCGTTTTTGAAGCAGATTGGAATTTTGAAAATTTTAAATCTTCAAAAGGAAGTGAAAATACATTTTTTAGTGTCTTTGTAAAAGAAAAAGAACTTGGATTTATTGAAGTAATAGATTTTACTGATGATTGGCTCAAAGTTTTATTTGACAAGGATAATAAAAAAACGGGCTGGATAAAATCAGAGGATATTCGTTTTTTAACTTGGCGTAATTTTTATAATCTGTACGGTAGAAAGTACGGACTATATACTGTCGGAAATATTCCTGATTCAATCAAAGAGCTAAGAACTGATGCAGATAATAATTCAAAAGTTTTAGGAAAAATAGTAAGACCTTTTAAAATTAATTTAATAAAATTAAAAGGTAATTGGGCTCTTGTAAGGGTTTTTGATGTAAATGATACTATCAAGATTGGTTATTTACGTTGGAGAAGCGATGAGGGTAAAATATACTTTTTTCCTAGCATAAAATAAAAATTTTTAAATAAAATTAGAGGAATATTGTCTATAATTTTTAAAATCTACCCTGTATTATTATACCTCTAAATAAGTGTAGGACTTACATTATAAACTATTGTAAATTTTATTATTGTTCGTAGCAAAAAAAAAATTTAGCAGTTTTAAAAATAATGTGTGTTACTAAATTTAAACAGACAGAAGGTAAAATGAATTTAAGAGGCATAGACGTACAAACTGTTTCAGTACAACCATTAGAGAGTAAGAAAGAAAATGTAAAACAAGCAAAATCTGTTGAAACAGTACAAGGTAATACAGGAGAAGAAAAAAAGGGTTCTAACGCATTATCAAGTTATTTTAGAGGCGGACAAGCAGTAAACTTTACAGGTTTTCCATGCTCTAAAAGTAAGTTTAATGTAAAACAGGAAGAAGGAGTTCCTTGTTCTTGTTGCGGACGTCTTATGATGACATCAAAAGGTGTTGATAATTTTGTAAAAAAAGCTGCAAACGCAAAAGGTGAATACTTACAAGAAGTTTTAAGTGCAAATATGGAATTTTTCAGAGGAACTGAAAAATCAGTAGTTAATTTCTTTATGAAAACATCTCAAAAAAATCCTGATGCAAATATGAAAGATTTATTGGTTCAATATGCACCTAATGCTAAGGTTTTATTGGAAGAAGAACAAAAAAATGTTTTGGCTGAGGTAAGTCAAAAAGCATCTGTTTTGGGTAAAGATAATCCTATACAACAAAGAGTAGAAAGAGCTTTAGTTGATATTGCAAACAGTACTGATGCAAAACACTTTGAGAGAAAACCATTTTTGAAAGACATAGCAGACTTAACAGGCAGAATGGAAGATAAAGAACTTGGCGGACAAATTTTGGATAGTGCCGTTAAACTTCCAATGTCAAAAGATTCTATTGAAGCATTTATTGTTAAATATTCTCATGATAACAAATCAGGACAGGATATTGCAAGAAGATTGGCACAGCCTGCAATTGCAACGGCAGAACATATTCATCCTGACACATTAGGTGGTCCTGACAATACCGCAAATTATATGTCAGAATGTGCTGATTGTAATAATAAGAGAGGACACATGCCATATTCTGAATGGATGGAAAATTATCCGAATATGCCAAGAAGTGTTCAGAGAAATATTGATGAGGTTACAGAAAGAATTATAAATGGTAATTTGGGTTCAAGGTATGATGATTATCCTTTGGATTTACAGCAAGCCATAGATAGAGAAACTGACGGAGTAATAAAATTAAAGGTTAAAAATCCTGAAGAAATTGACAAAGCTCGTGAAGAAAGAGGAATACCAAAACCGGTTGACAATCATCCACATCCGCCAAGAGTTAATAAATAAGGTTATAATAATTATAAAGTAAGAGTTCAATTCACAAAAAAATATAGGTAGGGAAATGCAAGTACAACGTATTATGGCAGGAATGCCAATTTTAAATTCAGTTCAGACAAAAAATGTTCAACAAGCAGACAAAGCTCCTGTTTCAAATCCTGTTAAAGAGGATTCTCCAAAAACATCACAAATTTTAAGAAATTATTTTATGGGAAGTCAAATGGTAAATCCTGCATTTACAGGTTTTCCTTGTAGTACTTCAAATTTTAAGGTAAAAGAATTGGAAGATATGCCTTGTACATGTTGCGGTCGTCCTATGATGACAAATAAACAGACAGATGAATTTGCATTAAAAGCAGGTAAAGCTGCAGGTGCAGAGTTGAATAATATTTTAGAAGAAAATATGCCATACTTCAGAGCAGAAGAAAAAGCTATTGTTCATTATATACAAAAACAATTAAAGGATATGCCTGATGCAACTTTGACAACTGCTATATCAAGAACTGCTCCTGATCCTGTTAAAATATTACAAGATGAGCAGGCAGATGTTATTAAAAGAACAAGTGAAAAGTCTAAAGAACTTTTAGGTGAAAAAAATCCTATTCAAAGTTTATGTGAACGTGAGTTAACAAAATTTGCAGCTCCTTCAAAAGATAGAAGAAAAAAAGATGGAAATAATAAAGATTTTGACTCTGCAAAAAATGGATTTAACAGAACAGACTTTTTAGCAAATATAGTTGCTATGGAAGATAAAAAAGGTATAGCACATGAAAATATTCATAAAGTTTTAGATGTTGCAGTACAAGTTCCTGAATCTGCAAAGACTATATCAAAAATGATTACAAGTTATGGTTATGGTAATAATGATACTCAATTTGCAAAAAGATTAATTCAAAAAGCAGTAGTAACAGCAGAACATATTCATCCGAAATCAAAAGGCGGTCCTAACGCTACAGATAACTACATGGGTGAATGTCAGGAATGTAACGGTTCAAGAGGCAATATGTCTTATGACGAATGGATGAAGAAATATCCTAATATGCCTGATAATATTCAAGTACATGCTGATGCTGTAACAGAAGAAATTATTAAGGGCAGTATTGGCGGAAATTATGATGATTATCCTGTTGATTTGAAAGAAGCCATTGAAAAAGAAACTCAAGGTAAAGTTGTATTGACAGTTAAAAATCCTGAAGAAATAGACAAAGCACGTGAAGAAAGAGGTTTACCAAAACCGCAAAAAGATGAAAAAGAAAGAGCAAATGCTGCAGGAAGCTATCAAGGTTCTTATCATGGATTACCTGAATTAGAAAACCAAAATGCAGGTAAGAAAAAACCTCATCATCACCATTTTGAACGTTTTTTACCTACAGCAAATACTCAAGCTGCATAAGAAATTATTAACTTAAACTACTACTGTTTATTTAAAATTCACGAGAAGTACCGTATAATTTACATTAGGTGCTTCTCGTTTTGTATTATAAAATTAAAAATCAAATTATTCTATAACTTTTCCGTCAAATAAATCTTTAACCATTTGGGCTTTATCTGACAAGTATGAATTTTTAATGTCTTGCTCAGATTGTATTTCTTCTGTTTCAACCTGTACAACTTCTGTCATATCAGGGTTATCCGTTTTTATCTCCACATCTTTTATAATTTTTTTTGTATTTTCTGTCTGTTTTATTTCTGATTGTTCTGTTTGAGCTGTATTTTTTTCAACAAGTTCTTTATCTGTAGATTTAGGCAATCTGAATATTACATTAGAAGTTTTTTGGTTAAATAATTTGTTTGCAGCATCAATTACATTTTGTTTTTTGTATGGTTCATTCCATTGATTTACAAATTTTTCATTTCTAAGTGTTATAACAACATTTTCAGGAGTAATTTCAACCGGCTTAGCCATTTGCTGTAAAAGGGCTTTTGTACCAGGACTTTTTATGTTATTTAAAAGTTCATGCCACATTGTTGTTAAATCGGCTTTTGCATAGGCATCATTAGTGTGATTATCTGTTAGAATTTCTTCTGTTTCTTGTTTTTGAACTTCTTGTTTTTGTATTAAAGTTTCTTCTTCTTCCTTTATTACAACTTGCTGTTCTGTTTCGATTTTATGTGTGTTTTCGATTTCAGTTTTAATATTTTCTTTTATATCTTTTTTTTCAGAAGGTGTATATATATTGGTAACAATAGTAGACGGCTTTTTATATGCAGGTGTTGCTGAATGCACAGGAGTGTTACCCTGTTCAAGTGCGGAAATTCTTTCTTGTAATTCAGATAATTTAGAATTTTCTGCAAGATTAGATAAATCTATCATTGCAATTTCAAGCCATATATGCCTGTTAGAAGTTGTTCTTAGTGTTTGTATATAATATGTAGTTCTTTCTATTAAAAAGATTATTTGTTGTGTTTCAAGATTTTCTGCTTGTTTTTTTAAAATATCTATTTGAACTTGTGTTAGTTGGGTTAAATCCGTTAATAAATCACCTTTGCAATTTTTTACAATCAGCATATTTTTTAGGTAATTAAGTAGATTTGTAAGAATTTGAGCAGGTTCATTTCCTGAATTATATATTTTTTCTAACTCAATAATTGCATCATTAGGATTAGATTTAATAATGTTATTAGAAAGTTTATTTAAAACATCAAAGGATATACGTCCTAAAAGCATATTTATGTCATTTGTTGAAATAGCATTTTGAGTATCCAATACGCTTAATTGGTCTAATAATGCCAAACTATCTCTCATTCCTCCGGCAGAGTTTTGAGCTATTGAAAGCAATGCTTCATCTTCTATATTTATATGTTCTAAGTCAGAGATTTTTCTTAAATGTTTAACGATATCATCAGTTGTAATACGTTTAAAATCAAATCTTTGACATCTGCTTTTGATTGTATCTAAAACTTTTTGAACTTCTGTCGTTGCTAAAATGAATACTACATTTTCAGGAGGTTCTTCTAATGTTTTTAAAAGGGCATTAAATGCCTCTGTTGATAACATGTGTACTTCGTCTATTATGTATATTTTGTATTTTCCGTTAACAGGTGCGTAGTGAATTTTTTCTAAAATATTTTGTGCATCATTAACTGAACGATTACTTGCCGCATCAATTTCTATAACATCAATTGGTGTCGAATTTGTTATATCAATACAGCTTGGACATCTTCCGCATGGTGAAACTGTAGGACCTTTTTCACAATTTAATGATTTTGCCAAAATTCTTGCAGTGGAAGTTTTTCCTGTTCCTCTAGGACCTGTAAAAAGATATGCATGTGAAATTTTATTTAATTTTATAGCATTGGATAATGCCTTTTTTATATGCTCTTGTCCTACAATTTCTTCTAAAGTTTGTGGACGATATTTTCTGTATAAAGGAATATATTTTTCGTTCATAAAATTATTATATCTTAAGCAGAATATTAATGAAACTTTTGTTTATTTTATAATTGTATTTTTCTTAATTTTTATGAATTATAAGACTTGATAAGCTAATTTTGTTATTATTTTTTTATGAGTACAATAAAACCTAAGAAATTAGAAGTTGGTGATACAATAGCAATTATTGCTCCATCGGGTGGTATTAAAGATGATACTGATTTGATAAGAGCAGAAAGATACTTTGAAAAATTAGGTTATAAAATAAAAACAGGTAAAAATTTATTAAAAAACAGAAATTATCTTGCAGGTACTGACGAGGAAAGATTAGAGGATTTGCATGAGCAATTTGCCGATAAAGAAGTTAATGCAATAATATGTCTTAGAGGCGGATATGGTGCAATACGGCTTATAAAAAATATTGATTATGATTTGATAAAAAGTAATCCTAAAATTTTTGCAGGGTATTCTGATATTACTGCATTATCAGCAATGTTTTTGAAAAAAGCAGGTTTGATAACATATTCTTCACCTATGATACAAAATGATTTCGGAGCAGAAGTGCAAAATGAATTTACTATAAATTCTTTCTTTAAAGCCGTTAATGATGAAGAACAAAAATGTTTTTCAACAAAAGTTTATTCATCAGGTAATGCAAATGGTATTACATTTGGCGGAAACTTATCAACAATTGTATCTCTTTGCGGTATTGATTTTATACCTGATAAAAAATTTATATTTTTTGCTGAAGATATAGGTGAGCCGGTTTATAAGCTTGATAAAATGTTTACTCAATTATTAAATATAGAAAAATTTAGTGAAAATTTGTCAGGTATTGTGTTTGGTGAATTTACAGGTATTGATAATGAAAAGTATTTATCAGATTTGTTTAATGATATTGCATCTTGTGTGAATGTTCCGGTAATAGGCGGAATAAAAATATCACATAATACAGAAAAGCTGACCGTTCCTTACGGAAGCAAATCAGCAATTCATGAAAACTATTTTATTTTTTGATAAATGAAGTTTATTTCATACCTAACATTTTTGTGTACCATTTGAATGTTTCAATTTCAATACCGTTGAATGTTGTTTTCATACATTGGTTTTTAAGGTACTCCTCAAATTCGTCAACTTCATTTAGTTTTGACTGTTTTTCGCTTTCTTTAGCTGAAGTCATAGTATCTCCTTATTTTATATACGTTGTTATAAATAATGTAAAGAAAATTTTTTGCTATTTAATATTTTATATTTAATAAAACTTAACTTTTTTAGTCGAGTAATTTAATTGTTGCATTATGTTGTTGACCATAGTTATTATATTTATAATTTCCAAAATCATCATAAGATTGATTATGATACCCATATTCATCCGGAATTAAGTCATTAGAATTTGTATAACCTGTCATTTGACCGGTAGAAAAGAAATCAGATACTTTTTCTAATACGGAGCGTTTGGGTACATTGTTGTAGTAATATGGTGATACAAAACCATTATAATTATTGTAATAATTTGGCGGCGGAGGTGGTGGAAGAAATTTATGACCTCTATGATTGTAATTATAAAACTGTTGAGGTGTAAATGGTGTATAAGTCTTTAATGTTCTTGTTTCTGCCGATACAGGTGAAACGAAAATTAATGACAAAAGTATAAGTATAAAAAAATGTTTCATTGTTTTCTCCTTTTATAAGAAGATTTTAAATATAAACAATGATTTATAAATTACACAATAGGACACATAATGAGTACAATTTTTGTACTCATTATAAATGTTTATTACTTTTACTATAAATTTTCAATTGATAATTTTCCTGCAAGTATGTGTACATGCAAGTGGAATACGGTTTGTCCGGCATTTTTGCCTGTATTGATTACAGTTCTATAATCAGTTAATCCAAGTTTTTTAACAGTTTCTTTTATACCTTTAAAAATTTTCAAAGCTTCTGTTTCATCATTCAATTCATTTAAAGAAGCAACATGTTTTTTAGGTATAACTAATACGTGAGTTTCTGCTTTAGGATTTAAATCATTTATTGCAATTACATCCTCGTTTTCATATACAAAATTGCTTGGAATTTCTTTATTTATGATTTTACAAAAAATACAATCTTCCATTATATTGCTTCCTTTATTAATTCAATTACTCTACTTACTGCATTATCCGGATTTAAAGTTTCGACTTCACCTGTTTTTCTTGTTTTTAGTTCAACATTACCATCTGTAATTGTTTTACCTACAGTAATTCTGTAAGGAAAACCGATTAAATCTGCATCTTTAAATTTTACTCCTGCTCTTTCGCTTCTATCATCTAAAACTGCTTCAATACCAGCTTTAAGTAATTTTACATAAATACTCTTTGCTGTATTCATCTGCAATTCATCTTTGTCGTTTAGCGGTACAACTGTAACATGATAAGGTGCGATTGCAACAGGCCAAATAATACCGTGCTCATCATGCCATCTTTCAACGGCAGCTGCAGCGGTTCTTGTTATACCTATTCCGTAACAACCCATTTCAAACGGTACTGCTTTTCCGTTTTTATCCAAGTAAACCGCATTCATTGGCTTAGAATATTTTGTGCCGAGTTTAAATATATTGCCTACTTCAATACCTCTTGTTACTTTCAAAGGTTTTCCGCATTGAGGACAAAATTCACCTGCCTCTGCAAGACGTATGTCATAATATTTTTCAATATGAGGAATATCAACATCTAAATTTGCACCAACCATATGAACATCATTTTTGTTTACGGCTGCAACAAAATTTTTCATATCTTTTACGGTATTATCGGCAATTATTGTTAAATCTTCCAAACCCTTAGGGCCGATAAAACCCTTTGATGCATTGAAACCGTGCTGCTGCATGAGTTCTTCAATTTCAGCTTCTGATGCAATTCTTACATCATTACCGCCTGCGGCATTCATAAGTTTTGTTTCTTCAACCTGTTTATCGGCTCTTATCATTGCTAATACAGGTTTTTTGTCTACAATATAAACTACACATTTTAAAATTACAGATGCAGGAATATTTAAGCACTCGCATAATTTTTCAATAGTAGTTGTTTGTGGTGTGTCTACAATTTTAGTTTCAGTAAAACCACCGTCAGTTTGTGTTTCAGGAAGAACTGATACTGTATGATTTGAATTTGCAGCATATCCACAATCATCACAGAAAAAGACGTCATCTTCGCCAGAGTCGGTTGTCGTTAAAACCATGTATTCATGGCTTAATTTTCCTCCTATTGCACCTGTGTCAGATTGAACGGCTCTTGTTTCAAGTCCGCATCTTTCAAATATTCTTGTATATGCATCTGCCATAATTTTATAAGACTTATCAAGTCCTTCTTCATCTGTATCAAATGAATATGCATCTTTCATGATAAATTCACGACCTCTTAAAAGTCCAAAACGAGGTCTAACTTCATCTCTGAATTTAGTTTGAATTTGGTATAAATTGCAAGGTAATTGTTTATATGATTTTAAACCGTTCCTTGCAACAAAAGTGATAACTTCTTCTGCTGTAGGGCCAAGACACATTTCTCTATTGTGCCTGTCTTGTAAACGCATAAGTTCTTTTCCGTAAACTTCCCAACGTCCTGATTCTTCCCATAATTCTTTTGGTTGTAAAAATGGTAATAAGAGTTCCTGTGCGCCTGATGAATCCATTTCTTCTCTTACGATATTTTCAATCTTCTTTAAAACACGCCACATTAAAGGAAGATAATTGTAAACTCCGCTTGTTAATTTTCTTATATAGCCGGCTCTTGATAAAAGCTTATGTGAGATTACATCTGCATCTGCAGGATCTTCACGCAATGTTTGTACAAATAATTTTGACATTTTCATAATTCATATTCCTCTTTATTCTAAAAGAAATATTATCACAAAAATACGTATGTGTGAATTAGTATAAAAGATTTCAACCTAAATAATATACGGCTTTCTTCTTGTTAAGAAAAACGGTAAAGCTTGCTATTGTCGGAAAATTTTGTCATTAATTTAAATTTTTATAAATCCCTTATTTTTATTATGGTTATTCATCTTCAACTTCAATTAAAATATCACTAATTTTACAATTAAAAAATTTAGCAATTATTTCTAATGTATGTAAGTTAAAATTATAATATTTACCACTAAATAACTGACTAAGTGTTTTTAAACTTAATCCTGTTGCTTCTGCAATTTCATCTCTTGTATATTTTCTAGCCCACCGTACATTATATAAATTAACTATATACATATAATAATTTTAGCTCTATGTTTTATAATTTACATTTTATGTATTATAAGTTATAATATATTTACTATAATTCTTATATGGTAATATTTCTTAACCTAGAGGAAATTTATGGTAATAACTTTAAATAGAATATTTATTATATCATTTCTCTTAATTTTATTTTTTACAATGCCTGTTTATGCAAAAAGTAAGGAGTTTATTGTGCATACTAAAAAAGTAATTTCGATAGATTTAGATGGAGTATTAGATAATTATTGCGGTAAATATGACGAAAATAATATTCCTGAAATAAAAGACGGAGCAAGGGATTTTATAATAAAACTCTATAAAAAGTATGACTTAATTCTTTTTTCAACAAGAAATCCTGATGAAGTAGAAAAATGGCTTATAAAAAATGAATTGAGAGAATATTTCAAACTTATAACTGATAAAAAATATCCTAGTTATATATATTTGGATGACAGAGCATTAAAGTTTAATGGGGATTATAACAAAACTTTTGATGAAATAGAAAACTTTAATGTTTATTGGAAAAAATAGTGATTTATGTAACATATACAGGTATTAAAATAATTTTTAATATAAATAATAAATATTATTTATATAATCACTTAATTTAAATCTATTACGGTAACTCCGTCCCCGCCTTCAGATTGTTCCCCTGCTCTAAATTTTGCAACATAAGGTGAAGTAGAAATATAATCTCTTATATAATTACGTAAAGCTCCTGTGCCATTACCATGAATAACATATAAAGGAGTTAAGTTTACTAAGCTTGCTTTATCAAGATAATTTTCTAAATCATTAAGTGCATCGTCAACTTTATAGCCCCTTAAATCAATAGTGTTTGACAGATTAAAACGTTTTAATTCAAATCTATCAGTAGGTTGTCTTAATTTTAATTTTGGCTTACCTGTTAATGATTTATCAAGTTTTGCAACTTGCTCTTTATTAATTTTAGTTTTTATTTGTCCCATTTGAACGGTTAAATTATCATTCTTGTCAGGCAATGATACAACTGTAACAGGTTGATTAAGATCTTTTATCATAACAATATCACCAACTTTGATTGTATCCCATGTTAACTCATCATAAGTTTGCTTATCCATTGCCATATCAATATGATTTCTAAAATTATTTTCCATAGTTGATAATTTACTGAATGTACGTCTTATATTTTTTTCATTTTTATCTTTTTGCAAGTCATTTAACATTTCTTTTATTTCAATGCGTACATCATTAAATTCATCCATAAATTTATTTTCAATTGCTTTTATGGTTTTTCTTTTGTCTTTACGAAGTTCGGTTAATTTGTTTTCATAATCTTCTTTGACTTTAATTGACGCAAGTTTCATTGCCTCTACATCTTGAAGATTTTTAGTTAATTTTTGTTGTGTTTCTTGTAATTTTTCAATAACAACAGAAGATGGATCTCTTTGTATATGTAATGTATTTCCTGCTCTGTCAACAAGTTCTTTGTCTAAGCCCAAATTACCTGCAATAAATATAGCATTACTTGCACCGGGTATACCTATTGTAAGTTTATATGTCGGCTGAAGAGTTTCTCTATCAAATTCTACACATGCGTTTTTGAAATTAGAATTTGTATATTCAAGTGTTTTTAATTCTCCAAAGTGAGTTGTTGTAACGCTTAAAGCACCTTGTTCTGTGATTTTATCAAGTATAACTTCAGCCAAAGAAGCACCTTCTTGTGGATCTGTTCCTGCACAAATTTCATCTAGTAAAACAAGAGAATCTTCATTTACTATATTTAACATATTTATAATGTTATTCATGTGAGATGAAAAAGTTGATAAGTTCTGTGAAATATCCTGTTCATCTCCTATATCAGCCAAAACTTGCTTAAACGGATAAAGTTTTGCAGCTTTACAAGGTAAAAACATTCCTGCTC
The DNA here is from genome assembly GCA_902776035.1 of uncultured bacterium. Classification (GTDB taxonomy): domain Bacteria; phylum Cyanobacteriota; class Vampirovibrionia; order Gastranaerophilales; family Gastranaerophilaceae; genus UBA6984. The sequence continues at coordinate 62,308 of CACYOO010000002.1, read as the reverse complement.
TTGTCATAAGTACAAAAATTCCGACAGTTTTTAACGTAACAGTTTTACCGCCTGTGTTAGAGCCGGTAATAATCATGGCTTTATAATCATCGCCTAAGATAAAATCATTTTCTACAAGTGTAGGTCTTTTTAATAACATAGGATGCTTTATACCGTACATTTTTATAACTTTATCTTGAGTTAATTCCGGTTCTACTGAATTTGTTTTTATGGCATATCTTGCTTTTGCAAAATGATAATCTAATTCTGATATAATTTTTTCATTTATTTTAATATTTTCAAAATCAAGTTTTACAAATTTTGTTAATTCTTTTAATATGCGAATAGCTTCTTCATGTATTTTTACCTTAATTTCACGCATTTTATTATTTAAAGCAACAAGCTGGCTTGGTTCTATGTAAGCAGTTTTGTTTGTTGCTGAAACATCATGTGTTATTCCCGGAACTTTATTTTTAGCACTTACAAGTACCGGAAATACAATTCTGTTATCTCTTATAGTATAGATTTGTTCTTGTAAATATTGTGAAAAATCAGGAGAACTCAGCAACTCATTTATCTTTGATTTTGTTTCTTTTTCTGCTGATTTAAGCTCGTTGTATAGACCTGCTAAAACATCCGTTGCATCTTTTTTTAAATTATCTGCATCATCAAATTTTGCAAATATTTTATCTTCTAAATCTTTGTTTGGAATAAGTTTCATTGAAATATTACTTAAATGAGAGTCATTAATTGTGTTTTCTCGCATAAAGTTTTTCACAAGACGGCTTGTACGCAAACTCTTTGCCATGCCAATTAATTCTTTTTCATCTAAATAAGTATTTAATTTTTCCTGTGATATTGTATCTAATACTGTTAAATAATCTATAGGTAAATCTAACACTTTATCAAGAAGTTCTTTTGCCTCTTTTGTACATGTCAATGCATTTTGAACTTCATCATAATCTGTCATAATTTTAGCTTTAAGGCATAATTCTCGTCCTTGTTGAGTACGAGCATAGGTTGAAAGCTGTGATGCAATTTTATCAAATTCAAGTGTTATTATGCTTTTTTCCAATATATCATTCATAATACAGTATTTTAAAACAGTTTTACATTAAATGCAAGTTGTAAAAATTTTCAATCATCATATAAAGGGGATTTTTTTAGCTTTAATCCAAGTATTTGTTTTAATTTTCTTATAAATCCTATTATATAAACTTTTAATCTTATAAAAAACATTGTATATGCTGATATAATTGTATTTTTTAAGGCATTTTTTGATTTAGTATTTTTATATATATCTAAATAAGCTTCTGTATTTACAATTTTAAAACTTTTTTTGGATTTATTTTTTATATAACTGTCAGAATGTATTCTCCAATCAGTAATTTTTTCATCAAGATAAAAAAAGTCGTTATTATAAGATAAATGTATATAAAACCACCAATCAAGCAATTTATCAACAGGTGTATTAAAATATTCATCTTCGATTTTATCTCTTTTTATCATAACAGATGAAAATGTTGGTATTGGATTGTGTGTTGTAAAATAATCAAAAATATTACTTGGAAAACTTATGTTTAATAGCAATTTTTTATTTTTATCGACTCTTAAAGCGGTATCATTTAACCACTGCTGTTCGCCTATTAAATTTACATCATTAAAAATTACATCTGCTTTATCTTTATGCATTAATCTTTTTTCAAGACAATCGGGAGTTAGCATATCATCACTTTCTAAAAAAGCAATCCATTCTCCTTGTGCGTATTTTAAGCCCGTTTTTAGAGTTTCAGAAAGTCCTTTATTTTTGTCATGACAAATAAGTTTTATCCTTTTATCATCAAGAAATGATTTTATAATATTAACAGAATTATCTGATGATGCATCATCAACTATTATAAGCTCCCAATCGGAAAAAGTCTGTGCAAGCACAGACTTAATTGTATCCGATATATAATTTTCATAATTATAACTTGCAGTTATAACAGAAACAGTTGTCATATTTAAGTATCCTTAAGCACAACCTGAATATCCGCATCCGGGACAAATGAAACATCCCTCAGCCATTTGAATTTTTGTTCCGCATTCAGGACATACAACAGTTTTTATTTCTCCTGTAGGATTATATTCTTCTGCTGTTGGTTCTTCTTGAACTGCAATTTTTTCTTCAACTTGCTTTGTTTCTTCTTTTTTCTTTGTTAAATTCATTGGTTGAATAGGTCTGCAGTTGTTTCTGTAAACAGTTATACCTTTTAAGTGATTTTCGTAAGCAAGCATATAAGTGTTTTCAATATCTTCTCTTGTTGCACTTTCAACAAAGTTTACAGTTTTTGAAACGGCATTATCAGTGTGTAATTGGAATGCAGCTTGCATTTTTACATGCCAATATGGAGTAACGTCATGTGCTGTTACAAAAATTTGTTTTGTTTTGTCATCAACACCTTCTATGTGTGCGATAGTACCTTCCTCTGATATTTTTCTCATTAATTCTTCAGAATATATACCATGATTTATAGCGTATTCTTTAAAGATAGGATTAACTTCAAGCATTTCAGTTCCATCCATAATGTTACGCATAAATACAAGTCCGAATAACGGTTCAATACCGCCTGATGCACTTGCTATCATTGATATAGTACCTGTTGGAGCAATACATGTTGTTGTAGCATTTCTTATACCAAATTTTTCAATTTGTTCATCCAAATCTTTCCACATATCATCAGTAATCATGCCTGCGGATTTACCTTTGTATTTGTTTTCCAAGAAATGTTGATTATCGTAAATACTACCTTTAAAGTTAGCAAAACTTCCACGTTTTTTTGCAAGTTCAATAGATTCAACTTTTGAATGATAATCAATAAATTCCATTACTTGAGCGCCAAGTTTAACACCTTCTTCAGAACTGTAAGATGTTTCCATTTTCATAAGCATATCAGCCCAGCCCATAACACCTAAGCCGATTTTTCTGTTGTTGCTTACCATTTCTGCAATTTTTGGAAGCGGATAGTTGTTAACAGTGATTACATCATCTAAGAATTTTATGGATAATCTTGTAACTTTAGCTAATTTATCCCAATTGATTTTTCCATCTTCAACCATTAAGCCCAAATTTATAGAACCTAAATTACATGCTTCAAACGGTAATAAAGGAACTTCACCGCAAGGATTTGTTGATTCAATTTGTCCTAATTGTGGTGTAGGGTTATCGACATTCATTGTGTCAATAAAGATTATACCGGGTTCACCTGTTCTCCAAGCACTGTCAACAATTAAATCAAATATATGTTTTGCACTCATAGTACCTGCAACAGTACCGTTGTTAGGATTGATTAATTCATAATCAGTACCTTTTTTAAGAGCTTCCATAAATTTATCTGTTATAGCAACAGAAATATTAAAGTTATTTAATCTTGAAGTATCGTTTTTGCAGTTTATAAATTCTAAAATGTCAGGGTGGTCAACTCTTAAAATACCCATATTAGCACCACGTCTTGTTCCGCCTTGTTTAACGGCTTCAGTTGCTGCATTGAAAACTTCCATAAATGATACAGGGCCTGAAGATACACCCATTGTAGATTTTACAACACTGTTTTTAGCTCTCAAACGAGAGAAAGAAAAACCTGTTCCTCCACCTGATTTGTGTATAAGAGCAGTATTTTTAATTGCCTCAAATATACCTTCTAAGGAATCTTCAACAGGTAAAACGAAGCATGCTGATAATTGACCGAGTTCACGTCCTGCATTCATTAATGTAGGAGAATTTGGCATAAAATATCTATTTGTAATCATTTTATAATATTCATCAGCAAGTTTTTTAGTTTCACTTTCAGATACGCCATATTCTAATTGACCTTTAGCAATAGAATCAGCAACACGTCTGAACATAGTTGCAGGAGTTTCTACACATACTCCATTTTCATCTCTTTTTAAATATCTTCTTTCAAGCACCTTAATGGCGTTTTCAGATAATTCAACTTTATCTTGCATTTCCAAACTCACATTAACCTCCCGATATTCTAATTTGTGATAATAGTAATTTTAATTATACATTTTAAATATTAATAAGACATGATTAATACGAAAATTTTACAAACATCTTAATATTATTTAAAAACTGTTTTTATAATCTGATTTATTTCTTTTGTTTATTTGCTATTCTATATTATTTTTAGTAGAATTATAAATGAGGAGATTTGAAAATGAATTTTTTGTCTAATGTATCAAAAATTGCATTCTTAGGGCCTGGTGGTTCTTATGCTGAAATTGCAAAGGATGAATTCAAAGACAGATATGATATTTACCCTTATGAAGAACCTTTAAATATGATAAGACGTGTCATTGATTATGTTGATGACAATTATGGAGCTGTCGGAGTGATTCCGCTTGAAAATTCTATTGAGGGTACGGTTAGAGAATCAAGTGATTATCTTATAAAGACAAAAAATCCTAATATACGAATTTTAGCTGAGGTTATTATACCTATACAACATTGTTTGTTATCGAAAGTAACTGAATTATATAGTATTACAGGTGTTATATCTCATCCGCAGGCATTAGCACAGTGTCAAAACTTTATTCATGATAATCTGCCGTTTAATCTTGATGTAGTTAGAGCAACAAGTACTTCGGAGGCAGCAAAACTTTTAGACGGTTATAATTTAACATATTCTGCCATTGGAAGTAAAAAGACTGCACAACTTTATAATTTGAATATTGTATGTGAAAATATTAATGATGATCCGACAAATCAAACCAGATTTGCATTAATAGGGGATTATGATACACCTTTAACCGGTAATGACAAAACTACAATAGCTTTTTCAACCGAAAATAAATCAGGAGCTTTGCTTGAAATATTAGAGGTATTTTCTAAATATAACATTAATTTATCATATATTGATTCAAGACCATCAAAAACGAGATTTGGTGAATATACGTTCTATGTTGATTTTGACGGACATATAAAAGATGAAAGTATCGGAGAAGCTGTAAAAGAAGTAGAAGAAAAATCGAAGTACTTCAGATTTTTGGGCTCATACGAAAAACAACATTCTTGATATAATAATTATAAAATAGATGATATGGGTATTACAAAAAGCAAATTAAAGACACAAAATGAGAGCCAACTCAATAAGGTTGACTCTCGGCTTGTTCTTTTGTATCTGAGGGATGGCTCTAGTCCACCTGTGCCTCTTTAACTAAGGATACAACTCTATTATACAATATATATATTGTATAATCAAATTTTATAAAAATGTAATATATTTATATTATTCAAATATTGTTAATATTGATAGTCAAAAACCAATGTTTATTACTTGCAAATATTACAAAAAACTATCTGTTTTGCTTCTCTATCATATCTATAATTAACAACCTCACCAGTAACAATTAGTTTTATTGCCTGTTCAATGACTTCTAACGGTACTTGAAACCACTCTCTTGGTGTGTGTCTTGTGCCATTGTTATCAAATACATCAATACTTACTTGGCATTGTCCTAAAAATCTATGCAGTAAATCTTCAAACTTTTGTGTATTCATATTATAGGTTTTAAATTCAGAAACTTTTTTAACTGGTGCCATTAAATAGGTTGGTTCATTTGCGGCATTTTTAATTCTTTCTTCAACAGTTGTTTCACAATAACCAATCTTATATAAATTCCTTATTTCTTTAATTCTGCTTTCTCTACTCTTGGATTGCAGAACATATATATAACCAGTTGGTTTATCTTCGTCTTGAATGTTATTAAACTTTCTCATCTTTTCTTCTACGGTATTTGTTACGTGCTTGCCATTTATAAATAAACCTTTTCCAAAAGAACGGAATAGCATATTGGATTCTGTTCCATTTTCAAAAATCAAATGAGTTCTGCCATCATCCTTGTTATTCTTATTCTTCTTTATGTTATATAGCTTATCAACATATACAAGAACTCCATTCAATACAAACATCTGTCCTTCTTCAATCTGCTTTTCATTGAATTTTTCAAGAGTTCTGATACCATACTTTAATTCATTCTGGTACTTCTTGAATATCTCCTCATATTCTTCAAAGTTAGCACAAGGTTTTCTTCGTGCCACAAAATCAGTCTTAGCAATCTCTTTAGGTACATTCTTCAAGGTAAATATATCAACATCATCAGATAACAAATCAAATTCATCATCAGCAAATATATCATCAAGTGTTTCTGGAGCTTTAATTTCTTCTGCTAAAATATCATGCCTGTCATACTGTTTTAAACTTCTTACCTTTTCACTATCTTCCATAATACCTTGTAATCTATAGCACAAACTTCGCTCTAAAATGTTATCGGTATTAGATTCTGGCAATTTACCGTTTTTATCTATAAAGTCATTAATTTCCTCAAATGACCTTACTAATCTTTCATCAGATGTAATACTGTTTGAAACTTTAGGCTTTACATTCAATAAATTCAATTCATCATTATTGAATATCTTTTCTAACTCTTTATCTATATCCATTAATTATTTGCTCCACGTTCACGTTTAAGTTTTCTCAATAGAATCAGTGCTTCTGCCATTCTTCTTTCTTGAGGGTCAAAAGAAGATATATTCGGTTCATTACCTATTTCTTTAACGAATTTAATTATCTTAGGCCATAGAATAATAGCTTCTTCTTCTGTCATGTGTAACCTTGTTTCTTCAACACAATTTTGAATAACCTTAAATGTTTTCTTATCAAGGGACTTAGATAAGATTTCAAAGGCTTTTTGGAATGGGTTAATTGAATCAATCAAATCAATGTTCAAATCATCAATATTAACAAACTTATTCGCCATTTTAATAAACTGTTTGTCTCCAGATTGTTCAATGTCAGATGTCTTAATAGCAGAATCAACTACTACATATTGTCTTACTTCTTCTATTTCTTCATCCGTTAAATCCGGGTATGTAGTTTGTATTATCTTAGGAATAAGAACTTTATTTATAACTTCAGGGTCAACACTTCCTGTTAATGCTTTTGCCACATTATCATCTTGAAGAACTTTAGCTTTCAAATCATTCAAATCTGTATCAACAATACTTTTTACCTTAGCTGTAGAAGGTTGTTTAAAACCTTTAATCTTAATAACCCCTTTAGGTGCTTCTTCTGTATCATCTGGAAGTCTTGTCTTAAACTTAAAATTAGGTGCTAATACTTGCTCCATAAGTAAAGAACAAGTTATAGCTTTCAACATATTATTTACGGCAACTGTAACTTCACTATCTTCTGCATCTGGTTGAGCAATTAAATTAGTGAATTGTGCGTGGGTTTTATTTTCACTATCTCTTGTGCAACGACCAATAATTTGTATAATTTCAGTTAATGAACCTCTATATCCTACAGTTAAAGCGTGTTCACAGTAAGGCCAGTCAAAACCCTCTTTAGCCATACCAAGTGCAATAATCAAATCCATATCATCTACAGAAGTTATACTCTTTAAGTAATTAACTACTTTTTCTCTGTTTGTTGGGTTATCATCAACCAAGTCTGCAACTTTTATTATTTTACCGTCTGTCCTTCTTTTTATATAAAGAACCCCTGTTTCTTCATCTTGTCTTTCAAGAGTTCCTATACCGTCTAATATTGTATCAACTTCGGCATATTTTTCTTTTGTGCTTTCGCCAGAATTAACATTCGGAATATGCAATATTGTTTTCTTATCAGTATCTAATATTTCATGAATAGCATTTAGGTATTTCCCTTGATAGAAGTGGTATCCGATTCCTAAAGACTTCAAATAATTATATCCGTTAAGTTGGTCATAGTAGTTATATGTAACCTTAGTAAACTTAATTTCATCTTCTGGTGATAATACAGGAACTCCGTCTCCTCTAAAGTATGAACCAGTCATAGCAACGACATGGGCATTGGATTTCGTCATAACTGAATGGAGAAGTTCTCCTAATTTACTGCTTTCTCTATCTGCTGAAACGTGGTGGAATTCGTCAATCGCTAATAAACAATCGTTGAATTTAGCTTCCTCCACTTCTTCATAGGCATATCTTAATGTTGCATGTGTGCATATCAATATTTTAGAATTGCTATCCAAGAATTTTGAGAATAATGTTACTTTGGATTCATCAGTTCCTGCCGTACATAAATTATACTTATCTTCTGGCTCCCAATCAGCAAAGAAACCATGAGATTTTAAATCAGTTTTCTTGAAGGAAGAACCTATTGCTCTTTCTGGAACTGCAATAATAACCTTTTTAATTCCTTGATGTTTCAATTTATCTAAAGCAATAAACATTAAAGCTCTGGATTTCCCGGAAGCTGGAGGAGCTTTAATCAATAAATACTTAGAGTTGCGAGCAGAAAAGGCTTTCTCCTGCATTTCTCTCATACCGTATTCATTAGTCTTGGAGCTTTGTCCTGTTTGTGCGTATGTAACATCAATAATATTAGGCATTTATTCTCCTTTATCTTCAAGTCTTTTACGTTCTTCTCTCTCAACTTTCTTAATAGAATCAACTGTAGGTAAATCTTCTGGCATTGTACCACCAAGTTCTTTAATGGTTTCTCTAACTTTTTTTCCTACTTCGTAATGTGTTTGGTTTGCTTTATATTTACCTTTGATATTTTCACGTCTCAATTTTTCTTCTGTTTGTGTAGCTCGGAATAAGTTAGCAGCCAATTCCGTACTTCCCATGTGGTCTAAAATATCTTGGCTTTTCTTTAGTCCTTTTCGATCATGTATATCTTGCCTGCTCAATCCACCATACAAACCTTTGTATCCGTAATTCTGAAAGATAGCATAATCTCTCGGTTCTTTTACTCCTGCATTGCTTGCTGCATCTGCAAGGTGTTTATTGTGCTTTTTCATTTCTTCACGAAGGAACAATCTTCTCTGATTTTCTTCGGATTGAATAAGTTTTTGTTCTTCTTCCTCAATCAATTCTTTCTGCCTTGTTTTTATAGCGAAATAGGCCTGTCCCATTGCAACATTCTTCTTTGTTGGGTCTGCATTTTGTACTATAAGATAACAAGCGAAACGAGAAAGACGATAATCGTCTATTTCTCTTTCAGTCCCGGAGCCGATTTCGACCATATTGCTGATGACAGCAAAATGGTCTTCCACATCAAATCCATTGTTTTTGCAGGATTCTTTGGCTTTAGAAATCGCATTTTCAAAATTACGCCATTGAGCATATTCCAATAGCTTTGACAAATCTCTGGCTGACCAATATTCAAAGCCATCTTCACTCATTCTTTTAATTTTTTCAAACGGTGATTTCAATAAATCATCTATGCTGTAATTAGGCATTATTATCCTCCCCTTGCTTTAACTGGTCAAATAGACTTAGTTGCCGTTTATCCTTTTTAGAAACTTTAGTAATATTTAACTCAAAATCATCTGGTAGTTCTTTCAATACCTTGCCATTAAATTGATAAACATCTGTTATATTGGTTTCTTTTGTTATTACTTTTCCATTTTTCATTTCTTTCACATATTCAACACGAGCCAATATCTCATCTGTTTTTTCAGTTACTTTTAATGGATTTTCTCCTTGCCATACCAAATTTGTAAAATCATCATCTAATATTTTATATTCATCATTCTTCTTCTTACTTACATCTCTCAGTGTCCATGCCTGTGAACTTTTTTCAAGGACTGCTTTAATGACTTTTAGTTTTGAATACTCAACAATATTATCTACATCTCTTATTTTATCAGGTGCTATGTAATATACCATTTCTGATTTCTTAATTAATGTTTTATCCGTATCTGTAAATCCTAAACTTTTAACATTTTTATCATTTGCAATAACAGTATAGAACTTGCTTTTGGCCTCTATGGCTTCATCTATGTTCACTTCATCAGAAAGTATTTTGTCTAATTCTTCTCTTGTTTTTGAGAATACTCCTACTGTAGCATCCTTCACAAATCTTACAGTTTCAGTTCCATAGTATTTTGAATCATGTCCTGTTAATTCTTGTATTACTCCATCACTAAAATTACCTATAGGCCCAGATAACATTGCTCCTGCAAGAAAAATACAGAATTTAGACTTAAAAGAGCCATCTTCTGGGGGTAGTATGTATATAGAACATTTCACTTTTTCGCCAATAAAAACTTTGGATACATTGTTGGTTACTACATTCAATGAATCTACTAATTGATTAAAAGAAGCAATACTCAATTTGCTTTCTACGGTGTCAAAATGAAAATAAATAATATTTGAACTATCTATCTCTACTTGTTCCATTCATACTCCTTACAGCAGGTTTAGTTGTTCTTCTGCGTTTTGTTGTTTGGTTGGGTCGGTCATTATTTCGTACCGTTTGAACAAGTGTTCTAAACGTTTTTCATCACTTTCAAACGGTGCTTGACGATAACATTTTTCTATTGCAAGGTCTAAGCTGTGATGAGCTTCCCTTAAACCTTGAGGCATTTTATCAGGGTCATAGAGTTCTGCCATTGTTTTATCAGAATGTTTTTCTCTTTCTGCCAAGATATTATTAACATGCATTTCAATAATCTGCTTTTGCTTATCAGTTATATCCGGGAATGGGAATGTGTTATAACAAAGCTCTGCTGAATATCTTAAACGTGTTTCAAGTTTTCCTGCAACAGCTCTAACCCAAACCATGTGCATATGGGAAATTACAACACCAAAGACCCAAGACGGTGCATCATAAACTACTTGAGCTGCATCTGATACAATCATATTTGAATTTACAAATCCAACAGGTATATATTCCCTATTTTCAGATGATACTCTTGGCATTATCATTGCTGGTCTTTTATAATATTTATTATACTTAAATTTGTGTGGAGTATTTGCTGCACTTCTAGCATCTCTACCTTTTCCTTCTCTCCACTTTTTACAATTATCAATTCTATCTTTAATATCTTTTATTTGTAGAGCTTCTATTAAATCATTATCCTCAATCCAAATACAAAATCTTTCTCTGCCGTTTATATAATCACCACCACTAGTAAATGGAAGAATGAATTTTTTAGCATTTGGGTTATTTTTAATAAAATTATCTTTTTCCTCTTTGGTCAACCTTAAAAAGTCACCATCAAGAGGGTTGCTCCCAACAATCATTGGTTTAAATTTAGATATTGGTTGTTTAAGAGGTTTTATAGAAATAATGCTTTTTTCGTTTCTAAGATAAGGTGTAATATTGCTACATTCTATACATCCATCTTTTGTATATAAATGCTTCTTATATGTAGTTTGCTTATTTTGAACACCTACTATAACACACGTTACACCTGCATTTTTTCTTGCATTGTTGGACCATCTAAAGGATTGATAAGCAAAGAATATTTCTAAATTATCAGTCATTATATCATTCCATATTAATGAAATTTGTTCTCCTTGGCAAACCGAATTTGTTGAAACAAAAGCATATTTAGCATTTGTATTTTCAATATATTTAGATGCTTTTATAAACCAACATGAAACATAATCTATATTTAAACTTTTAGTTGATGTACAATGTGATATGTATATTAAATCATTTCTTTGTTCATCATTTTGAATTTTTGCACCTGCATAAGGTGGATTACCTAAAATATATATTTCATTGTCACTTCCTTGAAGTTCCAGTTGCTTGTATTTTTCAAGTTCAACGAGGGTCATTTGTTCCATTTCTTTATGGGTAAAACCTTTTATTCCTTTAGGACAAACTTGCTCCCAATCAAGTCTTGTAGCATTACCACAAACGATATTTCCGCTCTTGCTTAATGGCAGGGCAGGTTTGCAGTCTCCAAACAGTTCTTTAAACTTCCTGTTCATCTGGTGTTCTGCAAGCCACAAAGAAAGTGTTGCAATCTCACAAGCAAAGTCGTCTATTTCTATTCCGTAGAATTGGCTTAATTGGATTTGCGACAACATAAGCTGTTGTTTTCCCGTTACCTCAGTAATCTTTTGTATTATGTCCATTTCAAGAAGTCTTAATTGTTTATATGCAATAATCAAAAAGTTACCGCTACCACAAGCAGGGTCAAATATCTTTAGGTTATAAATCCTATCCAATAGTTTTCTTAATTTCTTCTCCGTATCGGCTTTTTCATATTCTTCCCTTAAATCATTAAGAAACAAAGGTTCTATGACCTTCATAATATTTGGAACAGAAGTATAATGTTGTCCTAAGCCACTTCTTACTTCTGCAACAGAAACAGCTTGAAACATTGAACCGAATATATCAGGGTTAATTTCTTTCCAGTCTTGGTTTCCACAATCTATCATCAGCTTGCGTACTTTAGCATTTAGTTTAGGTATATCAACTTTAGCCGTAAACAGTTTTCCGTTTACATAAGGGAATTCTTGAATAAATGAAGGATAACCAGATTTTTCATTATCTTTCTTATCCAATGACTCAAACAACATACCTAAAATATCGGCTAAATCACTGCCATCTTCGTTAGTATGGTTCACTATTGTTTTAGTGAAGATATTATCTTCAAATATCCCGGTATCTTCGGCAAAGAAACAGAATAGCAATCTTGTTAGAAATATATTCAATGAATGGCTATTGTCTTTTTCCGTAAGGTTCGGATTCAATTTTACAATCTCATCATAGATATTAGCCATTTTCTCAGCAGCTTTTACATCAGCAGGATTCTCTTGGTGTGCAATGTACTTTTCTTTCCCGGTCCAAGCCATAAAGAAATCAATATTCTTGTATAGTTCATTTAGTTCAACAGCAAGGGTTTCTTGTGTTTTAGTATCAATAGCCAGAAGTTCTTTATCGTTATTAACAATAATAAATCTCGGTTTATGAGTATATGTAGCAGAATCGTTTTTTAAATCATCAATTATAGAGTAAATATCACCATCAGAACTGTATTCGTAAAACAGCTTCTGCTTAATAATCAGTTGGTTATCTTTTTGTGCAAGATTAGAGTTTCCTTCCCTTAATCTTTTAATGGTCATCTTAGTAAAACCAAACGCAATCAAGAAGTCATATATAAAATCCGTTGCTGAATAATTCTCTACAATACTCTTAACATCTTCTTCAATTTTCTGACTATTCATGGTTGTTTCCCCTATTTTATTCTATCATGAATAAAATAACTTATTTTACTTGTAACAGTTTAAATATATCTCTTTTTGTAAAACTATTTCTGCTTTTTCACTTTTCTAATTACTTTCATCTATTGAGTTGCCTGACTTTAAAAAATTTATAAAAACAGGATATAATATACAAATTAAAATATAATTTAATATGTATATTTATCTCAAATCTATGATTTGCCCATCCATTTTTTTAACACAGGTGTTAAGATAAACAGCACTAGTGCGGCAAGTGCTGATATTCCTGCTATAATCAAAAAGAATACATCGTGTGATATTTTTGCGTAATTCCCTGCCAACATTCCTGCTCCAAAATTCCCCGCAAAACTTGCTAAAAACCAACAACCCATTACCAATGATGCAAACTTAACAGGTGCAAGCTTTGTTACCAAAGACAATCCGATAGGTGATATACAAAGTTCTGCTACTGTTGCTATAAAAAATACAACAACTAACCACAATGGTGAAACAGTATGGGTTTTTGCTAAATAACCGGCAAATGACATTACTAAATATGAAACAGAAATCAACAACAAGGCAATATTAAATTTTACAACCGAATTCGGTTCTTTTTTCTTCGAATTTAAAAATGTCCATAACATTGATGCCAATGGTGCTAATAAAATTATAAATAACGGATTTAACGATTGAAAATACTGTGCAGGCATTTCAAAACTATGTCCAAATATATTTATAAATCTGTTACTTTCATATTGTGCAAAAAGCATCATGGAACTTCCTGCCTGCTCGTAACTTAACCAAAATATTACAGAAAATATCATCAATATAAATAATGCATATAATTTTCTTCTCTCTCTTAATGTAAGCGGTTTATCAATATTTTCAGAGTTCTCATCTTTTTTATCAGTATATGGTAAAAGTCCATGTTCCTGTAATAACGGTTTTTCTCCTATTTTATAAATGATATATCCGATTAAAGCACCTATTCCGCCTGCTAAAAATCCGTACTTAAACCCATATAGTGTTGCAATAGTACCGCAAACCAAAGGAGAAAACAAAGCTCCTATATTTATTCCCATATAAAAAATGGTAAATCCTGTATCTCTTTTTTGTGTGTCATCTCCATAAAGCATACCCACAATTGTACTTATATTTGACTTCATAAACCCGTTTGAAAAAATTAAAAAAGCCAAACCCAAAATAAATAATGGAAAGCTATATTTATATAGTATAGAAATATCACTTATTGCAAGTATAACAAGACCTATTACCATTAATATTAAGCCAAAAGAAATACATTTTCTCTGTCCCTTATATCTGTCAGCAATATATCCGCCAATCAAAGGTGTTAAATAAACCAAGCCGGTATATAAACCATAAACCAAACCTGCTCGTTCTGTTGCTAAAACTTTATCCGTATAATCTCTGAACAAATACTCAATCATATACAAGACAAATAAAGCTCTCATTCCATAATATGAGAACCTTTCCCACATTTCTACAAAGAAAAGCAGATATAAACCCTTTGGATGTCCGTTTAATAAACCCTTATTCATATATCATGTTATATAATAAAATAATTGTTCAATCAACACTTTTTAATAATTTGTACGTGTCATTATTTTTTTTGCTTTTTCATTAAATATAGTATCGTTAAAACATACACCTGCAAATTTATTGTCTTTAAATATATATTGAACCGTTTCTGATTCAAAATAAGCAGATTCTATTAATTCACCATTCACATAGTATTTGTGTGAATAAAAAGGATAATTTGGAAAATTGTCAGAAAATACATCTACATATCTTAAATTTCCCAATGTATCATAATAAAATTCATATCTTGGATTATTTTTATACTGTATTGCATACATATACAACATTCTGTCGTTAAATGCGTAAAATCCGGCAAAACGTTCTGTAGCAGTTTCTTTTTCTCCGTTTATTATTTTTAAATAGTGTTCTTTATAATTCTTATCTTTTAAATAATGTTCATATTCAGCTTTAAATTTAGATTTTTTATATTTAGTTACTACATTTTCACTGTAAATAATTTTTTTTACTTCATTTATTTTTTTATTTCTCTCTAATTGAGTTTTACTTACCCAATCAAAAGAAACTTTACCCTCTATAACATCATTTTTTGCTTCGTCAGAAGATTCAATAATAGGTGTTTTAGGTTGTTTTTCAAGCTTTATTTCTTCTTCACCGGAATAACAAAAAGTTGGAACTATTAATAAAAATGCTAGTAAAAATAATATCTTTTTCATAATAATAAAATTATATCATAAATTTTGTATTATAATAAATGTATGGATTATATAAATAATAAATTTGATTGTATAGTAGTTGGTGCAGGTCATGCAGGATGTGAAGCGGCTCTTGCTTCTGCTCGCTTGGGATTAAAAGTTCTTTTATGCTCTTTAAATATGGATAATATAGCACTTATGCCATGTAATCCTGCAATCGGAGGCCCTGCAAAATCAACTCTTGTTAGAGAAATTGATGCACTTGGCGGTCAAATGGGTGTTACTGCTGATGCAACATATTTGCAAATGAAAACTCTTAATATGTCAAAAGGCCCTGCAGTTAGAGCTTTAAGAGCACAATCCGATAAAAAAGAATACATTCAATACATGCACAATGTTATTCAAAGTAATAGCAATATATATTTAAAACAATGCTGTATTTCAAAGTTACTTGCAAAAGATGATAAAATAACAGGAGCGGTTGATGAATACGGAATTGAATATATTGCTCCGACTGTAATATTAACAACAGGTACTTCTCTTGAAGCAAAAATATGGGTTGGTTTAAATTCTTATCAGGCAGGTCGTTTAGGCGAAATGCCCGCTCATGGTCTTTCAAAATCTTTGATTGACTTGGGCTTTTACATAAAACGGCTTAAAACAGGTACTCCGCAAAGGGTTGATAAAAGAACAATTGATTTTTCAAAAATGCAGGAAGAATATGGAGATAATGAATTAAGCTTTTATTCGTTCAGGCCGGATAGACCTATAAGAAAGCAATATCCTTGTTATTTGACAAAAACAAATGAAGAAACTCATAGAATAATCAGAGAAAATCTTGACAAATCTCCAATGTATCAAGGTTATATACATGCCGCAGGCCCACGATACTGTCCGTCTATTGAAGATAAAATTGTAAGATTTAAAAATAATCCTTCTCATCATATTTTTGTTGAACCGGAGGGCTTAAGCACTTATGAAATGTACATACAGGGCTTTTCAAGCAGTTTGCCTGCAGAAGTTCAAATAAAAATGCTAAGAACTTTACCCGGATTAGAGCATGCTCATGTTATAAAACCGGCTTATGCTGTTGAATATGACTATGTTCCTGCGGTGCAAAATACTCATTCACTAATGACAAAACATGTTAAGGGTTTATTTATGGCAGGACAAATAAACGGTACAAGCGGTTATGAAGAAGCTGCAGCACAAGGTCTTATTGCAGGTATAAATGCTTTTAATTATCTGAATAAATCAGAAATGCTCGAACTTTCAAGAAGTTCATCTTATATCGGTACTTTAATAGATGATTTGGTTACAAAAGATATTGAAGAACCATACAGAATGCTGACTTCACGCTCTGAATACAGATTGCTGTTAAGACAGGATAATGCCGATTTCAGATTGTCTGAAATAGGGCATAAAATCGGTTTGCTTGATGAAGAACAATATAAAAGATTCTTAAATAAAAAAGAAACCGTAATACAAGAAATTCAAAGGTTGAAAGATACAAAACTTTCTGCAACTGATGAAGTTAATCAAAAATTAGAACAGTATGGTGAACATTTAGATAAAGGTATAAGGTTAGCAGAACTTATTAAGCGTCCTAATATTACTTATAAATTATTACAAGAACTTGAACCGGAAACTAAAAAGCTAAACTTAACAAAAGATGTTTATGAGGAAGTTGAAATTTTAATAAAATATGACGGCTATTTGAAAAGACAAGAAGATCAGGTTATGAATGCAGGAAGATTAGAAAAAATAAAAATTCCTGAAAATATTGATTATTCAAGTATAGAACATATCTCAACAGAAACAAGAGAAAAATTAGAAAAAATACGACCTGTAACAATTGGACAAGCTTCAAGAATTGGCGGAGTAAAACCTGCCGATTTATCAGTATTGATGGTAATGTTAGAACGACACAATTACTCCAAACAAAAAGATAATTGTTAAGTTTTGTAACAATTATTAATTGTAAATTATACAATTAATATGTTTTTGTGTTATAATCATGGTATGAAAGTTACTCCAATTACAAAAGAATATACAAACTCTAATTTGTCGTCTTTAATTAACGTAGCTTCTAAAGGTGGAGCTAAAAAAGCTGACAAAAATGTTTTTTGTTCACCAAAAACAATTGTACAAAAGACACCTAATGAGTTTAGCAATTCCAGAGGAACATGCCTTGCGGATATTGATTTAACTGATGCTTTTGTTCCTGCAAAAGATGATTTTAAAATTGATATTCAATTTACGGGAAGAAATCAGTTCCTTGCTGATATGGCTTTAACTGATAGTTTTGAAAAATCTGACAAAAAAAAGACAAACGTAAGTTTTGACGGTATTTATCCTGATTTCTTAGTTGATCAAGATGCTGCAGAGCAATATGAAACAACTTCTGAAGGTATTAATGATATATATAATTCATCTTATTGCAATTTTGCAGGTGCTGAACATAAGCCATTGTTATTCAAATTGGGAAGTTTTATTAAAAGAAATTTAATGTAATATTAAATTATATTTTTTTATTACATAATTTTAAATATAAATAGCAATAGTAAAAATTTAAAGGTGTAAAAAATACATCTTTTTTTTATTTATAGGAAGTCAACATTCTGGATTTTGTGTAAAAAGAAATACTTCAAATTTGTTCAGTATGATATTATAAAGAGTTTTTTTGTTTTAGAAAACTTTCTATAAAGCCGTCAATTTCACCGTTCATAACGGCATCAACATTTCCTATTTCATAATCTGTTCGATGGTCTTTAACCATTTTATACGGATGAAAAACGTATGACCTTATTTGAGAACCAAAATTTATATCAAAATTTTCTCCTTTTAATTCTGCTAATTTTTTTTCGTGTTCTGCTTGTCTAATTGACAACAATTTTGCTGCAAGCATTTGCATTGCAATAGTTCTGTTTTGTAATTGAGAACGTTCTTGCTGGCATTTTATGACAATACCTGTCGGTTTATGTAAAATTCTGACAGCTGTTTCTACTTTATTAACATTTTGACCGCCTGCACCTCCTGACCGCATTGTATCAAGTTCTATATCTTCAGGAGGGATTATTATTTCTTTTTCATAATCTTCTATTATTGGTGATACTTCACAGCTTGCAAAACTTGTTTGTCGTTTTCCGTTTGCATTAAATGGTGAAATTCTTACCAATCTGTGAACTCCTCGTTCTGCCTTTGCATATCCAAATGCAAATTTTCCGGTTATTTTTATTGTTGCGGACTTTATACCTGCTTCATCTCCTTCTGATTTGTCAAGTAAATCTACTTTCCAGCCCCTGCTTTCTGCCCAGCGGGTATACATTCTAAGTAGCATTTCTGCCCAATCTTGAGCATCTGTACCACCTGCTCCGGCATTTACTGTTAGCATGGCATCTGCATTATCATATTCTCCGGAAAGCATTTGCATTATATCAAATTTATCAAGTTCTGATGATAAATTTTCAAGTTCACTGTCGGCTTCTCTTTTTAAATCATCATCATCAAGTTCATAAGCAGTTTCTGCATTTTCAATAATATTGTTCCAATTATTTACTCGTTCAATATTGTCTTTTATTTCTCTGACTTGACTTCCAAGTTCACTTGCAAGTTTTTGATTTGCCCAAACTTCAGGGGTTTGAAGTTTTTTTTCTACAATTTCAAGTTTTTCGACTAAGGTATCAAAGTCAAAGATACTCCTTATTTTTTGCAATTCTGTTTTTTAATTCGGAAATATTCATAACTTTATTCTAGCACAGATAAAAGTTCTATAAACTATTAAACTAAAAAATGACTGTATTTTATTGCATTATCAGATAAATAATTATTTAATAAACTTATATTATATTATTATTAACTAAAACTGCTATATTACAAAAAGCAAGTATAATAATAAATTTTAAAATTATCATGATACAAGTCCTTCTTTCAACGCTTTTACAGCTGCCTGTGTTCTGTCATCCACTACAAGTTTTTGAATAATATTACATACATGTGCTTTTGCAGTGTGTTCACTTATAGTTAATTCTTTTGCTATTTGATTGTTTGATTTACCGTCTACAACGAGTTTTAATACTTCATACTCACGACGGGTTAAATTTGAATGTTGTTCTCTAAATGCATTTCTTGATACTTGCTTCATAGGTATCATGCCTGAATTTTTTTCACGTATTATCGGAACTATTTGAGGATCTAACCACATTGCTCCATCATATATACTTTTTATTACTGACATTAAATATTCACTGCTCATATCTTTTAAAATATATGCATTTACACCTGCTTTTAAAGAACTCATTATTTCTTCTTCTGTTAAATGTGCAGTTAGCATTATTATTTTTATATCTTTATTTTTTGCTAAAATACGTTTTGTTGCCTCAATACCGGATATATCAGCCAAACCTATATCCATTAATATGATATCCGGTTTATATGTATCTGCAAATTCAACTGCTTCTTTTCCGTTATCGGTTTCTTTTACTATTGTATAATTATTATTTCCGCTAAATAAAGCTTTTATGCCTACTCTTGTTAACTTTTGATCTTCTACAATCATTATTTTTATTGGATTAACCATATTATCCTCCCTCAAATGTTATATATATGGTAATCCTATATTGACAATAAAAAATCCCAAGCATTGAAATCTTAAAAGATAATATTCTTGGGATTTTTATAATATTTAAATTTTGTATTAATATTTTGCAACATATTGTGCAAAATCTGCACCGTTAGCAATTACTCTGTCGGCTCTATCTAAAATAGCTTGTATTTCAGGAGTAACAACATCTTGTGGTTTTGTTTGTGCTGCTTTTACTGTTGGTCTTTGAATATCCTCTGCTTTTATAGGAGCAGGAGCAGAAGATGGAATATAACCTTTATATTCAGGATGTTTATTTGGATTTGTTGTATTATTATCTGCCAATCTGTCAGCGTATGCTTTCATTTCTTCTCTTGTCATCATTCTTGCTGATTGTTGATTTTGTTCAGCAGCAGCATTTTTTTGATTTACAAGATTTTGTAATGCAGCATGTACTGCTTTTGATTCAGCTGTATCTTCACCTTCCATTGCAAGTCTTTCTGCTGCTTGTGCAACTATTGCATCAAATACTTCAGGACTATTTTGAGCTGCCATTGCTAATTGAACTGCTTCGTTTTCTTTTGCTTGTTCAAGTTCAGATTTTCCAAGAACTTTATCAACACCTTTGTTTGCAAAATGTTCACCTATTGTACCGCAAGCATAAGAACCAATTTGACCTGCGATTGCTCCAATTACAGCACCTGCTTTTTTATGTCCGATTGCAGCACCGATAACTTCGCCTGCTTTTGAACCTAATGCAGAACCTGCAACCCAGCCCGCAACTGATGCAAATACTTTAACAAATGAACGACCTAATTGTTTCATACCTTTTTTAAAGCCCAATTGTTTAAATGTAGGTACAACATTTGTCATAGTTTCAACGGCACCTTGCATGATTAACATGAAATTACCGCTTTCATTATTATAAGCATCTAAACATTTTTTAAATACAGGAGATTTTGCAGCTAAATTTTTTGAAGCTTGACCTATTTTTGTAATACCTAATGCATTTTTTGCTTTTGCAAACATACCTGTTGCATTTTTTGCTCTTTCTGCATAAGATACTGCTTCTGCTTTAGCAAGCATGCTTGATGCTTGTTTCACTAAATCTTTGTTCTTTGGTGCAGATTTTGCAGCTTCTGCAAGCTTTTGAGCTTGTGAATATAAATTTTGAGTTGAAGCAGACATAGTTTTTAAATAATCTGCTTGAGGTATTCTTGCTAAAACTTCTTTTGCATCTGCAACTCTTAAAACTCCGCTTATACCGGAATCTTTAAGGATTTGATGTGCTTCATTACCATGCTTTGCAACATTAGCAAATGCTGCTTTATAGTTACCTTTATTATTTTTAACCCATTGATAACCTTCATAAGCACACATCATTGCAGGATATGATGCAACTTGACCAATTGTCAATTTTTCTGCATCATCTGTTAATGGAACACCTGTTGCATATTTAGCAAGGTTTACTAAATCTTTTAATGCATATACACTTGTATTTGAGCTTATTCCGTTTACCATTTTACCAAATCTTTATAAATAACTTACTTATATAAAAACAACTTGTTAGTCAAAATTGCCTGTTAATCATGGTTTTTGACTATTTTGTTACGAAATGTAACAGTTTTTTTAAATTTTGAAATCCGGTTTTTTGAAAATACTTTATATAGGAGTAAGAGTGAGAATGAAAAGTTAGAGGTGAGCGTATGGCAGTTAGAAGAAGAGTTAGTAGAGCAGCAGTACAACAACAAGCAGAAGTTCCTATGATGGGACAACCTGAATATGTTGATAAATCAGAAATGATTTTCTCATATATGAATATGATTGCATTCAATAACAGATTTGATTTAAAACTTAATCCGCAAAATTTGAAAGTAGATGAACAATAGTATTGTTTATATAGGATTGAGTTTTTACAAAAGGAGTTTTTATAACTACTTACTATAACTCACACTTACACACTACCTTCCTTTATAGGAAATTTTAAAACACAGCCCGATTTTCGGGCTTTTTTTTTTGAGAAATTTATAAAATTACTTAGTATTTTAAAAACATTTATACAACTTATTTAGGTATGCTTGACTTTCAAGCAGTTTGATTTAACATTACATTATATCATTTATAGTTGTGGGGATTTATAATGGAATATTTAAATTATTCTGCGATTGTCATTGGAAGTGGTATTTCAGGTCAATATGCGGCTATAAAGTTATCAGAAAAACTTGACAATGCTAAAATATTACTTGTAACAAAGTCAGGACTTGGTGAAAGTAATTCAAGATATGCACAAGGCGGTATTGTAGGTGTAATGGAAGAAAATAAATCTGATTCGGTTGCATCTCATATTTCCGATACTCTTAATGCAGGAGCCGGATTATGTGATTTTAATACTGTAAGATATATTTCAGAAAAATCAAATGAAGTTATACATGATTTAATGCACGAAGGTGTTGAATTTGATAAAGATGAAAATGGTCAGCTTTTGTTTACTTTAGAGGGTGCTCATTCTGTCAGAAGGATTATGCATTGTAACGGTGATGCAACAGGTAGAGGAATAGAAAAGAGATTAACTAAAATATCTTCATCAAGTAATAATATTGAGGTTTTAGAAAATACAATTGCGGTTGAGCTTTTATGCAGAGATAGAGAATGTTTAGGATGTATTTTATTTGACGGTAAAAATTATCAAATTGC
Organism: uncultured bacterium; assembly: GCA_902776035.1. GTDB lineage: Bacteria > Cyanobacteriota > Vampirovibrionia > Gastranaerophilales > Gastranaerophilaceae > UBA6984. The sequence goes on along the minus strand of CACYOO010000002.1, from coordinate 39,807 downwards.
TTTATCTCATGTTGTAATACTTGCAGCAGGAGGTATTGGACAATTATACAAAAATACTACTAATCCTGTTTGTGCAACAGGAGATGGAATAGCATTAGCATATAGTGCAGGTGCAGAATTAAGAGATTTGGAATTTGTACAATTTCATCCGACAGCTTTGGCTGTTGATGGTGCAAATAAAAACTTTTTAATTAGTGAAGCCGTAAGAGGAGAAGGTGCAAAACTTGTTAATGAAAAAGGTGTACCTTTTATGAAAAAATATCATGAATTGGAGGATTTAGCACCAAGAGATGTTGTTTCAAGGGCTAATTTTGAAGAAATGAAACTTGCCGGAAAGGATTATGTATACCTTGATGCAACAAAATTGGGTGTAGAAAAAATAGAAAAACATTTTCCAACAATATCATTAATGTGTAAAAATAACGGAATAAACATGGCACAGGATTTTATTCCTGTACATCCTGCAGCACATTATTTTATGGGCGGTGTTAAAGCAAATATTGATGGAAGAACATCTGTTAAGGGACTTTATGTAATAGGAGAAAATGCTTCTACCGGCTTACAGGGAGCAAATCGTCTTGCAAGTAATTCTTTGTTGGAATGTGTGGTTACTGCATATTCATTGGCGGATTATGTTAAAGAACATCAAAATAATGAAGTGATTGAAGCAGATGAATTTATTAAAAATAAATTAAAAAAATATTATCAAGAACTTGGATTTATAGAATATGATACAGATGCTCTAAAAGCTGAACTACAAAATATAATGTGGAATGGTGCAGGTATAATAAGAAATGAACAGGGGCTTAAGCAGGCAGAAAATGAGTTAGTAAATTTAAAATCTAAGTTTTTAAGAAAAGATGTTTGTGCAAATATTCAAGAGTATGAATTTAAAAATATGTTAACTGTTTCACAGCTTATAGTTGCCTCAGCTTTAAAGAGAAAAGAATCAAGAGGAGCTCACTATAGAGAAGATTTCCCAAATACGAAAGACGTATCGGAACATAATTGTATGTTAAAAGAACAAGGAGAATTAAGTTTTGTTAGATAGATTTTTAATAGATAAGCATGTAAAATCCGCATTAGAAGAAGATATTGGCTTTGGTGATATCACAACAGATTGTATAGCAAAAACGGATGATGTTATAAGAGCAGAATTAAATACAAGAACAAGCGGTGTAATATGTGGATTAGACGTTTTTGAACGTGTTTTTAGGATATTATCTGATGATATTGAAATTGTATTTTATTTTAAAGATGGTGATTTAATTAATAAAGGAGATAAAATTGCTGATATAAAGGGAAGTGCATCTGCCATATTAAAAGGTGAAAGAACTGCTTTAAACTATATACAGCGTATGAGCGGTATTGCAACAGAAACAAAAAAATATGCTGATGCAATAGGTACGGAATATAAAGCAAAAATATCAGATACACGAAAGACAACACCAAATTTCAGATTGTTTGAAAAGTATGCAGTTTTTACAGGCGGAGCATGTGTACACAGATTTAATCTTTCGGATTGTGTAATGATAAAAGATAATCATATAAAACTTGCAGGTTCATTAACAAATGCTGTTAATATGGTAAAAAAATATCTTTCACACACTCATAAAATAGAAGTTGAATGTGATACTTTAAATCAGGTAAAAGAAGCAATAGAAGTAGGTGTAGATATAATATTGCTTGATAATATGACACTTGAAGAAATGATAACAGCCGTTGATATTATAAATGGAAAAGCCATTATTGAGGCAAGCGGAAATGTTAATTTGTCTACGGTAAAAGATATAGCTTCAACAGGGGTTGATATAATATCTTCAAGTGCAATAGTTGCAAAAGCACCAACGTTAGATTTAGCTTTAGATATGTAATAAAGGAGATAAAATGAGAAAAATATTTGCATTTACACTTGCAGAAGTTTTAATAGCACTTGCCATTGTTGGTGTTGTAGGTGCAATATCTATACCAAATTTATCTAAAACTTATCAGCAAAAAGAAGCGCTTGCACGTGTTAAAAAAGCTGTTCACCTTTTAGATGGCGGGGTTTTAGCTCTTGTAAGAGATTATGAATCTATAGAAAATACTTATAAAGGTAAAACAACTGATGCAGACAAATCAGAAGCATTATTAAAAAGCTTATCAAAGTATATAAAGTTTTCTAACTATTGTGGTAAAACATCAGTAAATCAAGGTTGTTTTCCTATTGCAACAATAAAAGATGTATCAGGAGCAGCTTTTGTAGTTAAATATCCTGAAAAAACAACGGATTTAGGTTTATCAGCACCCGGTGCAAAGGATACTGCAAAATGTTCAACTGCACTTTTAAACGATGGAACATCTATGGCTGTATGTGTAGTTGATACGTCATTTCAAGATTGCGGATTAAATACAAGTAATTCTGCAGATGATAATGATGATGAAGATTTTTGTCCAAATGCCGTAGTGTTTTTTGATATAGATGGTGCATTAAAAGGTGCGTCAGTATTATCTCGTGATATTTATGCCGGATATTTGAGTGATAACGGATTTACTGAAATAGGTGATAATATCAAAAAAATAGAAAAAGGAAAGTTTGAATAATTCCTTTTTCTATTAATTTTTCATTTTAAGTATTAAAAATTCTATCTCCTGCATCGCCCATTCCGGGTACAATGTATCCTTTTTCATTTATATAATCATCAACGGTTGCGGTTATAATTTCTATTTTTGGAAATTCTTCTTGAATATGTTCAATACCTTCAGGTGCTGCTATTATACAAATACATTTTATGTTAGATATTGGAATATTTTTATCGTGATACAATCTTATAGCTTCTAATAATGAATTACCTGTTGCAAGCATTGGATCAGTAATGTATACATAGGTATTTTCAGGATTAATTGTTTCCATAGGAACTTTGTTATAATACCATACCGGCTTTAATGTTTTTTCATCTCTATACATACCAATATGTCTTATACATGCTTGAGGTAATATATCAATTGCTTCATCGGTAAAAATAAGTCCTGCTCTTAGGATAGGAGAAATAATTATTGATATATCATCTTGTATTGTTTTGACTGTCGTTTTTGTTATAGGAGTTTCTATTTCCTTGTCTATCAACGGAAGATTTTTTGATGCTTCATAAAGTAAAACTCTTGTTATTTTTCTCGTTGCTATTCTAACCCCTTGACTATCGGTATTTTTATTTCTCATTGCACATAAATTTTGTAATATTACAGGGTTTTCAATTACTCTTACTAAATCTTTATTCATTTTTTTACCTCTTTTTATCCTTATTTCCTTTATCTAACTTATTTTGTATATTGTCAATATCTTTATTAACTTCTTTTACCATTTCTATCATAGGTCTATCTGTTTCTATTTTAATTTTTTTAAATTTAACTGTTTGTATTTCATCAGAAAAATATGAAACTTTATAGATAACAGATACTATTTTATCAAACATTGTATTTAATAATCCTACAACATGACCTAATCTTCTTGGTTGTAAGATTTCAAACATTGGTGCATCTTCAGGAATTTTATCCTTTGGTGTATAAATTTCTAAAGATTTAGAACCTCCTAAGCCGGAATATTCAACAGTTACAAGAGAACCTTTTGGTACGGTCATACCTTTTTTATCCATTATAAAGTCAACAAATACCATATCGTTAATAATTTTTACTTCCCGAACATAGCCGACTACAATTCCCATCATTCTGACAGGTGAACCTTTTATTATACCGTCAACATCCTGTAAAAATAATTGATAAGAATTAAAGTTATTGTTGTGATACTGTTTTATTGTAACTAAACAAAATGATATTAATACAAAAACTAAAAACCAAGCTAAAATTTCTATAAACCATAATGTTTTTTTATATTTTAATTTAGATTTTGTATTTTTTGCTTCCATTAATCTATCCTGTTTTTATGAAACTTTTTTTAATTCGGAAAGTGTAGGATCTAATAATCTTCTGCCTATTCCTTCAAAATATATTGAGCATAGCTTTTTATTACCATAATGAATAATTTTTTCTATTTTTCCATTACCAAATTTATTGTGAGAAACCATATCTCCTTTTTCATAGTTTATTTCAGGAATATTTCCCGTATTTGCTGGATATACAGGAACGGTATCTTCAGGTTCTTTTAAACTATCTTCTGTTATATTGTATTTTGTTTTTATATTTTCTTCTAACTGAATTTCATCTGATGTCTGTTTATTCAAAATTTCTTCTTGAGTATTTATATAATCTTCTTGATTTTCAATTATTTGTTGATTATCTATGTTGTTATACATATCATCAACATCTTGTATTATATCTAAATCTTGTTCAGTAATGGCATTTGAATTACTATCTACATTAATAATTTCAGTTTGATTATTTATTTCAATTTTCTTATCATCATCTTTTTTCTTATCATCTTCTTTTATATTATTTTCTATTGGCATTTCTTGCGGTTCAATAGATTTTAATACAGGAACTTCCTCATTGTTTTGCTTTTGTCCGGTTGTATTTATGTTTTGCATTTGTTGTGGTTGATTAAATTGGTTTTGTACAGGTTGAACAGGATTTTGCTGTGCAGTAAAAGGTTGTTGTACAAATGGTTGTTGTTGATATGAATTAGGAATATTCGTCTGATTTGGATAAGTATTTTGTATAATTGGTTGTTGTTGATAATATGCTTGTTGTGCATAAGGTTGAGGAATTTGTTGATAAGGGTTATATACAGCAGGTTGAGGATATGGAACTTGTACCATTGGCTGAGGTATTTGAGGAACATTATATTGAGGCGGAATATTATAAATTTGTCCGGAATAACCTTGTTGATATGCTTGAGATGCAAACATTTGCGGTGCATTATAAAAAGGTTGCTGCGGATAAGATATTTGTGGCATTTGAGGTTGTATTTGCTGCTGTGGATAAACCATTTGCGACATTTGATTTCTTAGGTTGTCCTGTGTCATTTGCTGCTGCATATTATAATCTTCATTAGGTTTATTTTCTGCTTCATACTGTTGTCGTTGTTCTTTTAATTTGTGTTGAACCATTTTACGAGCATCTTCCGGCGACATTGTACTTTCAGGAATAGAATTAGAATATTTTGCACGTTCTGATAATTTTATTATTAACGGCATGTACTGTGTTGCTTGACCATATAGTACAAATTCTTGTTTGCCCAATGTTGATAAAAATGTATTATAGCCCGCAAAATCTTGTTGCTGTAATAAAGGTGAAAATAAAATTAAATTCTTTGATATTTTTTTTAATTCCGTAAGGTATTTATATATATATGAACAAACAACGGTTGTATAAATATTTTCACTTGTGTATATTTGTTTTAACAACTTTTTGTCAGAATTTTCATTTGAAAGTTTTACAAATACATAAAAATCATCAGAAATTTCTTTTAACACACTGTAAATATAGAATATTACTTCTCTTTGTATGCTTTCATCAATTTTTGATATATTTATAACGGTGGTTTGATTATTTAATAAACTTTCAAAAAGATTTTTGTACTCCATTACGTTTCCGGCAAATATACCGGAATCGTTCAATTTTATAAGAGCATTTTTAAGTAAAACTAATTCAGGAACATTTGATTTTAAATATTGTTTTTCCAATATGTCTATAAATCTGTTTACAGGTATATAGGATTCTTCTAAACTTGAAAGGTAATACTGTAATTCTAAAAATGCTTCCTGTAAAATCGCTTTGCTTTTTGCACTTTTATATTCAAGTCCTTTTTCGTAAATATAATTCAGCATTTGTGAATTTATAGGCAATTTGAAATTATCAGACATGATAAGCGTATTTTTGTCAAATATACTTTCTCCATCTGTATCAAGAATAACTGTTTTTCGTCCGTAATTTTTAATTTGTCTGTTTAAAGTTTTAATCATTAAATCAGAATTTTCTTGATTTTCTGAACATACAACAAGCTTTTGTTCCATTACGCTTTTATCAACAGATACAAGAAGGTTATTTTCAATGAAATCTCCTATTATAATAGGATTTTGTCCTTGAATTAATTTTAAAAAGTCAATAGATTTAATATTTGAGATTGCACTGTTTATGGCAGGAATAGAACCGGAATAAGACGTTATTATTCCATCTTCTGTTAAATTGAATATAATTTTTGCAATAGCAACATTACCATGCTTGCTTGATTCAAGATGCATGATTTGTGCGATATAAGTTTCTCTGCTATCTTTAATCATTACGAAACTTGATAGAAAAATCGTATCAGAAGTTTCATAAAAAATTTTTACCAGGTTATTTTTAACCTCGAATATTCTCATGAGTTTATTCCTTAAAATTAATTCTATCATAAAAAATAATTTATAATATAATATTATTATGGAAATATTTAATGATTTTAACGAACAAAAAAATTTATCTGTAGCAATGGGACTATTTGACGGAATGCATAAAGGGCATAAAAAGGTGATTAAAAATGCTGTAAAATATGCTCGTAAGAATAATTTAAAATCTTCTGTAATTACTTTTCGCAATTCTCCAAAATCACTTATTAATAACGATAAATCTGTCTATATAATGACAATATCCGAAAAAATTAACTTTTTACGAAATCTTGGTATAGATTATATGTATCTTGTTGATTTTACGGAAGATTTGTCCAAAATGTCCGGTAATGATTATTTGAAAATGATTTGTGAAAAGCTTAAGCCAAAAATGATTACAATAGGTTATAATCATACTTTTGGTTATAATAATTCCGGTAAAAGTGATTTATTAAAAGAAAAAAGTAAAGATTACGGATATGAGTATGAAATTGTAAAACCTGTAAAGGTAAGAAAAAATATAGTTAGTTCTTCTGCTATAAAGGATTTTTTATATACCGGTAATTTTAAATCGGCTAAAGACATGCTTGGTTATGATTTTTATATAAAAGGAAATGTTGTTTTAGGTAATCAAATAGGAAGAAAAATTGGTTTTAAAACTGCGAATTTGTATTATCCTAATCATATAGTAAATATACCATCAGGGGTTTATAAAACAATTGTTCATGTTGATGGTACAGATTATAAGGGTATTGCAAATTTTGGTGTTAAGCCGACATTAGGTGTTAATTCTAATAAACTGTTAGAAGTACATATTGTAGATTTTGATGAAAATATTTACGGACAAAGTATAAAAGTTACATTTATAGATAGAATAAGAGATGAGAGAAAGTTTAATTCACTTGAGGAATTAAAACAGCAAATAGAGAGGGATATTGAATGTTTAGAGTAGTTATACTCGGAAACGACGGAATGCTTGTTAATTTAATAGCAGGTACTATGGATGCCAAGTGTAAAATTGTCGGAGTTTTCAGGTATGAACGCTTGAATAAAAATAAAATTTTTATGAAAATAAAAGATTTTATCTTTCCGTCTGATGATTATAATTATATAAAAAGCTGTAATCTCCATGAAGTTAAGGCAACAAGTGCTAATTCGGAGGAATTTAAAAAGGAATTATTATCACTACAGCCGGATATTGTTCTTGTTGGTACTTGGGGTGAAAAATTAAAAAAAGAAATTATACAACTTCCAAAAATAGCAATGATAAATGTTCATCCGTCTTTATTACCAAAATATAGAGGTCCTAATCCATATCTTGAAACAATAAGGCATTTAGAAACAAAAACGGGTATAACTTTTCATATTATGGATGAAAAATATGATTCAGGTGCTATATTACAACAAAAAATAATAGAAATAAAACCTGATGATACGGGAAAAGAATTGAGAGAGCGAACTGTACAAATTGCACGACAGGAAGTAAACAGACTATTATGCAGTTTAAATGATGACTTTATCATTCCTGTTGAACAAAATGAAAATTTAAAAACTTATTATCCCCAAGTAAAATCTGATGAAGTAATGCTTGATTTTAGCAAAAGTGCAGAAGAAGTATCTGCACACATAAGAGCTTTTTATCCTTGGACTAAAACTTATTTTGAGTATGGTAAAAAATTTTTTGTACCTTGCCCATATTCATTATCAGTATTAGATAATAATACGGATATGTGTGAAGCAGGCATGATTGTTAATAAATCCGTAAAAAACAGTTCAATTACAGTTGTATGCGGAGATGGTAAATTGCTAAAAATGGATAAACTGAAACTTTACGGAAGAATAAGTAAATTTTTTACAAAATTTTATATAGATAAATTTGTTAGTATAGGCAAAAAAGTTTTTTAAAAACTTGCTCATTATTTAATATGATAATAGAATGTAAGTATGAGTAAAATTTTGGGCTTAATAATAAAGATTTTTATGATATCTCTATTATTGTTTATAGTCTATTGTTTGACTATAGGCAGGAGTTTTGGTGTTGATTTAGTTAATAGAGTTATCGGCATGTATTACGTTCATAAAGGAGATAAAGCATTCAGAGAATATAATATGCAGGATGCTGTTAATGCTTATGAACATGGTCTAAAGCTTTTTCCCGCTCATTATGAGGCATGGTTGAATTTGGGAAATATATATGTTGCTTATGAAGACTATTACGCTGCAGCTCAAGCTTATCAAAATGCAATTATTGCTAAAGATAATTATACAATGGCAAGGATGAATTTAGGTATTATTACTGCGGAAAAATTAGGTGATTTTGATAGTGCGATACAACAATACAAACACATTATAGAAGCCAAACATTTTTTGGTATCTATACCGTTTGTCTACGATAATAAAAAAAGTGAAACAACTAATAAAGCAATTGCATATTATAATATGGGCAGGGCTTATTCACAGAAAGCGTTTTATATGCCGGAAGAAAAAAATAAGGAAAAACGGGCTATGCTTGAACAGGCATCTATTGCGTATGAAAATGCTGTAAAAATATTAGCAAATAGTTATGATATAAACTATAATCTTGCTCTTACTTATCATCAACTTCGAGATTACAGACGTGCAGGTCAATATTATTGCAAGGCAATTGAATGTGAACCAATGCATTATGAATCTCATTATAACTTGGGGTTAATGTTAAAACATTTAAATCAAAGAGCTTATTCTATAGATGAACTTGAAAAAGCTGCAGTTCTGGCAACAGGTAAATATTCTGCTCATGCAAAATATATTTTTGATGTTCTTAGTTCTGTATCTGCGGAAAATATTCAAAAAGACAGTGAAACAAGTATTCAGGATAAAATAAAACTTGGAAAGGATAAAGAGGAAGAACAGCCGGTTATTTTAATTAACGGAAAGATAACACCTACAGATGAAGCAGACATTGCTATAACAGAGAATTTTAGAAAATGCCGTTCTAAAAATATTTTCGAGAGCAATAGTTAACAAAAATTATTAATGAGTAACAAAAAATTAATTATTTGAAAAATTTACCAATATTTACTTGAAAAAAATGTTGTTTCGGATGAAAATATAAAAGAGTACATTAAGATATAATTTTATCGGGGGTAAAAGTGTCAGAAACTTTTGAGAAAGAATCTCTTGATTCCAAAGAACTAAATTTTCTAGCTGATGTATCTATCGGTTTGACACAAAATTCAGACCCTGAAAGCATTATACAAGCTCTTTCTGCTTCTTTTAACAGTATTGTTAAACTCGAAAGTTTAAACATATTCATTTATGATGAAAATACTCAAAAACTTAGAGATTATGCTAAGAGTTGGATTGTTATTGACGAAACTCATGATAAATCATATACAGAAAAATTATATAATGTTGTAAAAAATTCTAAATATGACGATTTTTTGATAAATGATAACAGTATAAACATTAAAGATTTTTGGGATATAAACAAATATATTAAATCCAGAAAAAATGTTATTATATTTCCTTTAATGAAAGGTGAAACACCTTATGGATTAATAGAATTGACTATTAATCTTACAATGTCGGATGTTTTGACCATAGATTTCTTTAGGGCTTTGATTATTGCAGCATATCAAATATCATTAAAAATTCAAAACAAGGTTCTTGCAGATAAAATGCAGGCAAATATAGATTTCCATGAATCAATGAAAAATATTGCTAAAATTCTTGAAACGCAATATGATTTGAATTATATTATCCCTATTATCGGTGAAATGATAGATAAGTTTATTGCTGACCATTTAATCTATATTTTCTTAAAAGAAAAAGACGGTTATCATCTTGTATGGCCTTTAGCATGTCGAGATACAAAAATTTTAGATATGGTTAAAGATGTTACTGCAGATTCAGCTTATGTATTAACTAATGACAATAAAATAGGTTTATTTCCGTTAATAGCTGCTAATAATTCTATATTGGGATGTATCGTAGCACATAGTCATACAGATAAATTGGCACAAAATGAGATTGATTATTTGGATCAATTGACAAAACAGTCATCTTTAACTATTCAACGTGCTAATATGTATGCAGAAGTTTTAGAACATGCTACACTTGATGCATTAACCGGCTTAAATAACAGACGTCAATTTGAAATAAGATTAAAACAAGAAGTTTCAATGGCAAATCGTAAACAGCATCCATTGTGTGCTATAATGCTTGATATAGACTTCTTTAAAAAGGTAAATGATACTTACGGGCATGCTGTAGGTGATGAAGTTTTGAAAAATGTTGCTTCTGTAATAAAACAACAATTAAGGGAATCTGATATTCCTTCTCGATATGGTGGAGAAGAATTTGCAATATTATTGCCGTTTACAAAATTAGAAGAAGCAGGTGCTGTAGCACAACGTTTAAGAGCTGCTGTAGAGGCAAAGCATGTTGATTTGTCTGAAGTTAAAGATGCTAAAGTTAAAGAAATCCAAGTTACAATAAGCGTTGGTGTTTACCAATATAAAGAGGGTGATGAGCCGCAGCAGCTTTATACAAAAGCTGATAAAGCTTTATATTATGCAAAAGAACATGGCAGAAATAAAGTAATTGTTAACAGAGGATAGTTATGGCTTTTTCTGTTTGCTGTAAGACATTACAAGATACAGATATTTTAGCGGGACATTTTGCAAAAATTGTTTCAGAAGGTTGTTTTGTAACTTTATTTGGTGAAATAGGAGCAGGTAAAACAGCGTTTGTAAAACTTGTAACTAAATATTTGGGAGTAAAAGAATCTGTTACAAGTCCAAGTTTTGTAATACTTAATGAGTATCATAGCGGAATAATTCCGGTATATCATTTTGATTTGTACAGATTGGAAAATGTTGGAATAAGAACAATTTATGATGAATTACGTGAGTATTCAGAAGGTAAAATTTTAACATTTGTAGAATGGGCGGATTTTTCTCAAAATGAAGTTCCGTTTAATCGTTTGGAAATAAATGTTACTTATGGTAATAATGACTATCGTGAGTATACATTCAAACCATTTGGAAATAGAGAAGAAAAAATTATTGAGGAATTACAACAATGTTATTAACATTTGATACTTGCTTAGATAAAACTTATGTAGGACTTGCGGATGGTTGTAATATTTTGGGTACAAAAATAATAGAAAATAATGGCGAAACGTATCATTCTACTTATTTAATGTCAACTATATCAAATCTTTTAAAAGAAAATAATTTAACACCAAATGATATAACAATGGTAGCAACTGATATAGGTCCGGGTAGTTTTACGGGTATAAGGGCTTGTATGACTGTTGCACGAGTTATGGCACAGCAGCTTAATATAAAAGCAATGGGTATATCTTCTCTTGAAATACTTTCAAAATTAAATAATTCATCTAAAAAAACTCTTGTATTATTAGATGCACGAAAGAGTATGACTTATGTTTGGGATGAAGAAGTTTTAGGTGCTATAATAATTGATGATGTAAAGGAAATGGTTAAAGCTAAAGACTATTCTATAATTTGTGATGATAGTATGTATAATATTTTTTCAGAAATAACAGATGATATTACTTCTTATAAAATGTTTAATGCTGACTTAGCAAAAATACTTATAGGTATAGTTAATGAAAAACCTGAAAAAGCAAAGGGATGGAGAGATTTAAGACCATTATATATTCAGCCGGCACCTGTTTTTGGTAAATAGAATACGGTATTTATATTTTTTTGATAAAATATTAAATATATTATTGTATAAGTATATTAGAGGTATAATTTGAAAAAATATTTAACATATTTACTTTTATTTGTGTACGTGTTATTTCCAAATGTCTGTTTTGCCAATGTTAGTAATTTATATTTTATAAGAAATACTAATAAAAATACTTTACAACCAATTGTTGAAAAATATTTACTAAATTCAAAATATGAAATAGTAAAAAGAAATCCTTATCTGGCCGTATATAAAAAGAATGCATCAAATTATGTAATAATTATTTTACAAAATAGCAGTGCTAATATGTTCTATTATTTTAATTCAACTGATAATAAATCTATTAATAGTTCAATAATAAAAGAATTAAAAAAACAAAATGTATCATTTGAACAATCATTTAATCAATCTTATCTGACTACATTTGAAAATCAGGCAAATAAAATTTTGACAAATACAGAAAACAATAGTTATACATTTACAGATAATACTGCCGTAACTACAACCGTTAAAAGTTCTAATACAGCTTCAAATAAAGTATTAAAAGGATATGTTGGACAAATACCGAAAGGAACAATGTTCAAATCATATCTGCAAACTCCTGTAAATACTGCAACAGCCAATGTAGGAGATAGTATAATAGCTATCTTGACAGATGATTGGATGTATAATGGTTCTGTTATTGCTCCTCAGGGAAGTGTTCTTTCCGGAACAATTGTTAAAGCACAATCTGCAAGATACGGTTCAAGAAACGGGAGTGTCGATATAGATTTTAATACACTACAGACGGGTAAAAAAACTTATAATATATCAACAGAAAAAATCGAATTTGATGTATCAAATGATGGTAAAATAGGTAAAGTAAGTAAGAATGTTTTAGCAGGTGCAGCTACGGGAGCTTTATTAGGTCTTTTAATCGGATTGTGCAACAGTAAAACAAGTAATGGTGCTGCAACAGCAATAGGTGCCGGTATAGGTGCCGGTTCTGCAATTATAGGTTCAGCCGTAGAAAAAGGTGTTGATGCAGAAATTCCTACTTATACAGAACTTGATATTACACTTTCAAAACCTATGAATATTGTGATAAGCTATTAATGGAGAATAAATAATGAATAAAAGACTTATAATAACGGGATTACTTATATTAGCATCAGCAATTGTATTGAAATTTGTTTATATTGGATTAAAAAATATCAAAGTTGATGATTTTCATAAAGCTGCAATAATTTTTGTTGTAGATTCATCTGCATCTAATCAAAAAATGTTACCTGAAGAAATTAAATATGTAAAATCATTGTGTTCTATTCTTGATCCTGAAGATGAAATAAAGATTTTGAAAGTATCCCAAGAGTCATATTTAATTTATGAGGGTTCACCAAGTGATGCATCGGGAATTACAAAGGCATTTCAGGCGTTTACAAAATATGATGAAAAAGATTATGGAACTGCTTACGGAGTAGGAGTAAAAAAGGCATTTGAACATGCTCTTTCAATGAAAAAAGAGGGTTATGTTCCGGCAGTTGTTATTGTAGGTGATTTGGAAAATGAGGGTGATACATCTAAACAATTAAATTGGGATACATTACCTAAAAATGTTGAAAATATAAAAAAATACATTCCTGAAATATCAATGATGTTTGTATTTGCACATCCTGAAAAATTGGATTTAGTAAAAACTAAGTTAAATCCTGTTTTGGGCGAAAAAAAACTTATTGTTGCAAATGAACAAAATGTTTATAAAGTAAATAGAAGGTTTTTAAATGCAATCGGAAGATAGGAGAAATATATGTCATTTACATTAATATCAAAAAATGGGGAAAAAACATTTAAAGATAAAAATTTGGTAAATATAAGTTCAAAAGACGGTTTTGATTTTAAGCTGGATACTGATTTTGAATTTATGCTAACTTTACAGTATGACGAAAATACAGGAAAATGTACCTTATTAAATCAATTTAATTGCGATAAATTTACTTTTAAAGGGAATATAATAAATGAAAAATTAGAAATAGAGCGTGTTGCAAAGATAATGGTAAAAGGGGCTGATGAATTTTTAACCGTAAAAATCCTTGACGAACCGCATTTAAAAACAATTGCGCCTGATGAAGTAACAGAAACCGATATAAAAAATCTTTACGGTAATGATATAAATGCAGCTGTAAAATTAAAAATTGATAATAGGAAAGCTCAAATTGAAGAAGCAAGAATAGCTATTACAAAAGAAATTGCATTCAAGATAAATGATTTAAAAAATAAATTATCAATGAATACAAAAGGCGGCATTGCTTTACATATTGGTCTATTGCTTACATCTTTAATTTGTTCATTTGCTGTTGCAAATTATATTTTGGGATTACCGTTAAAATATGCGGATACAGTTGTTCAAATGCCTGTTAATATAAAATTTATGGTTATGTTTACGGTAATAATTTATTGTTTAGGTTTATTAATGAAACAGGGTTTCTTTTTGTATTTGCATAATAAGACATTAGATGAAGTTACTGTTGCTTCAAAAATTGCTGAAAAATTTATGATAATTATTTCTTCATTGTTTTTTGTATCAGTATATTTTATAAATGTTTTATATTATATGGCACCAAAATCAATGGTTATTTTTTCTGTATTGATTTCATTGTTCTTTGTGATGTTAACTGTAACATTTTCAATATCTTGCGGATATTTTAAATTTAATGGTATACATTTAAACAAAGAATTAGATAAATACGAATATAGAGAAGATTTTGAACATGTTGTAAATGAATATCAAAAGTGGATAGAACGTTATGCAAACAGTTTCAGCCATGCAAAAATAAAAAGATTGGAAGATAAATCATTTATGCTGCAAATCGCATCTGCATGGGAAATTTTGTTAGGATTTATAACTGCTCCGTTTTTGGCTTACGGGGTTTCAAATACACTTGCAATGTGTTTTCCTGAAGCTGCCGGTTGGATAAGGATTATGAATTTAAGATTTAGTCCTGTATTTTTAGTATTGGCAACGTTTATGATAATATTTGCATTTTTTGCATTTGCAAATGCATTTACTTGTGTTAGAAAAATTCAGGGTTCAAATGTTTTAAAACAGGATGGATTTTCCGATTGGACACAGCATGGAGTTGAAATTTACGGACTTGCGGGTGTAAAAAGGTTAAATTTAGATAAAGCACGGCTTTTTGCAATAGGTATATCCATTATTTTTATCGAATTTACAATGAATATTTCATATTTTATGACTGAAATAGGAGGAGATGTTGTAGGAATTATAAAGAGTTTTCTTGCGGCATTAGTACCTACAGCTCTTTTACTTGCTGAAACTTATATGTTGAGTAATACAAAATTTGAAATTTCAGCTTGTTCATCATTATTATCAATGATAGATAAGGATTAAATTTGAGTTACAGTAATTTTTTTAAAATAATAATTATTTTAACTATTGTTTTTACGATATGTATAGGATTATTGAAACCAAAAATGCATACTTCCGTAATGGTGCAAAATTCTGAATATGGAATATCAAATCCTGATATAGAAATGACTAATGCTATTCAAACAATTCCTACTATGTCAACGGAACAGGTGAAAAATACAGTAAAGAAAGCAGATAGTATATCAGTAGCAAATTTAAATACAAAAAATGCAGATAATGTAGTTAAAGAACCTGTTAATGCAAAATCTGTAAGTAATACAAAAGTTACAGCAAATGTTTTAACTCAAAAACCTGTTGTAAAAAAAGAGAAAACTGCAGTAAAACCTGTAACATCTACGGTAAAAACAGAAATACAAATGGAAGAAGAAATAGTTTGGAACAAATGGCGTTCTGATATTCAAAATCAATTGATGAAAGATGTGCAATTGCCGATTATACCACAGGGAACAGTTTTTAAATTTCAATTTGATGTTGATAAGTATGGAAGAATTTCTAATGTAAAAACCTGGTCATTGACAAATTCGTTTACACCTTATGCGATACAATATATTGCACCTGTTATTAAGAGTTATCAAGGTCGAGAATTATTAAATTTTCCATCCGGCTCAAATAGAACAGTAACTACTGTTGAAGGCGGCTGGAGAATAGGAAAAGTGTCAAAATACAGTACTCCTAATGATTATCATGATACTGAAAAAGTTGTAAAATAGGATATATTTTGACTTATTGTAATAAGATATGATAATATTTAATAATTATAACTTACTTAAAGAGGTTAGTATATGGATAGATATGAATTAAATATGATTTTTACGACAAGGCATCTTTCTGATTTAGAAAAAAGATTAGCCGATATTAATAATGAGGAAAATATATATTCATTAACATCTTCTGATACACCAAATTTATTGATAAATGGGAATCCTGTTTGGGAAACAGAAACTCCGTTTAATGAAGTTATACAAGAGTATGAAAAATTAGAAATATCTGACGACAGTATTTATGTAATTGTGGGTTTAGAATTGGGCTATATGCTTCATTTCTTCTATGATAATTGTCCGGGAAAAATAGTTTTATATGAACCATCATTAGAAAATATAAAATATACATTTAAAAGAGTTGTTTTAATGAATGAACTAAAAGATTCAAGAATACATCTTGCAACAACAATGGATGAATTAAATAATGTTTTTGAAAAAATAATGGATACAAGACATAAAATTTATTTATCTGCAAATAAATATTATCAGAATAAATATATTAATGATATTAAGACTATTCATGAAAAAATATCTTCATATCAATTGCCTCCTTATCAAAAAGGTGAAAGTTTGAAATTAAACATAGGTCCGGGATGTTGGGTATATAAAAATTGGCGTACAATGGATTGTTATAGAAGTGCTGATTTTGAAATTGATTTAAGAAATTTTGAAAAATTTGATATAGAAGATAATTGTATAGAAAAAGCATTTTCTTCACACTGTTTTGAGCATATTACAGATGATGATATACAAAAAGTTTTTAATGAACTTTACAGAACAATGAAAAAAGGCGGAATTTTTAGGTTTAGTTGTCCTGATGCAGAAAAAGCAATAAATGCGTATAAAAATAATGATGTTCAATGGTTTAATTGGGTAAAACAAGCACCAATACATGAGATGTTGTTAAATGTATTTGTCAGTTATGAAAAATTTGCAGGTGGACCAAAAGCTTCTAAAGAGGAATTAGATAATAAGTTGAACACACTTTCTTTGGATAATTTTTTAAATTGGTGTGTAAGTTTAAAAGATACAACAAGACCTTGTATAGCACATACAAATGGAATATATTTTGAAAAAATGGAACGTATGCTAAAAAAAGCAGGTTTTACTAATATTATTAAAAGCGAATTTATGAAATCTAAAGATGAAGAATTAAGAGATTCTCATTTTGATAAATATCCCGAAATAAGTCTTTATGTTGAATGTGAAAAATAATAGCCAAAGAATTTTTATCCCTTGAGCCATAATATATCATTAATTATAATAAGCACCATTAAAACAATTAGCAGAGCAAAGAAAAATGTGCCTATTTTTTCAACAGTTTCGTCTTTAAGTTTTTTACCTCTTATTTTTTCGATAATTAAAAACAAAATATGTCCACCGTCTAAAGCCGGTATTGGTAAAAAATTTACGATGGCTAAATCCATTGATATTATTGCAGTTAGCAGTAAACCATAAAATATTCCGCTATTTTCTATAACATCTCCGCCAACTTTTGTAATCGCAACTATACCGTGTAAATCCTTTAACGGTACTTTACCCGTAAATATTTGACATAGTCCGTATACCATATAGTATGTGTTATCCCAAAGATATTTTGTACTTGTCTTAAAAACAGCTTTAATACCCTTTGCAGGAACTAAAACTTCTCTACTTTCCAATTGAACACCTATTTTGCCGTCTTTATCCGTATTTATAGGGTTTAACGTTAATGTTTTACCATCTCTTACGACAACAAAGGTTAATGGTGTATATGAATCTGACATAGATTTTGCTATATCATGCAATGAATATTCTCCATTGCTTATATAAAATTTATTATTATTTGAGTACAATGTATCTCTTAGCTTTTCTAATTTTTCATCTAATTTATTATCTGCTTTTTTATTATCGTAAGATACAATTCCTTTTTCTGTTTCTTTGTCAAAACTTATCGGTGGTTCATCATCAAATTTAGATAATCTTATTGTTACATCTTTCGGAATAATTTCATCTGCAGAATATGCCATATTTAGTTCTTTTAATTCAGATAAATATTTATTTGCTAAATCATAATTATAATAACCGTCAAACGGTTTACTTAATGCAATTATTTTTACAAGAGATGATGCATTTGTAATATCAGTTCCGTTTAATTTTACTATTTTATCTCCTTCTTTCATTCCTGATTGCCATATTGGAGCTGTTTTTTCCGTAGAAAATTTACTTGCAAAAATATCATATTTACCTGCCGGCATGTGTCCCCAATGAAAAGCTGCAAACAGTACAATTATGTAAGCACAAATAACATTAAATACTACACCTGCAGAAACAACAATTGCTCTTTGATATATCGGCTTATTTAAAAATCTTTCATCAGAATCTGCCGGTAATTTACAATTCGGCTCGTCATCAGGAAAAGCAACGTATCCTCCAAGTAAAAAAGCATGAATTAATATAGTTACATCACCTATTTTTTTTTCAAAAAGAGTTGGACCTATTGGAAGTCCAAATCCAAATTTGTCTACCTTTATTCCGAACATTCTTGCCGTTATAAAATGTCCAAACTCATGAACAAGTATCAAGACACTTAACAACATAAGCATTATCAAAATTGACATAATTTCTCCTTTATTTCTATAATAATTCTATCATGAAAAATTTTCTGTTGAATTGCCTTGATTGGATATATAAAAAGAAATGTTATTTTTGCGGAAAATCAAAGGAATCTGTAAAAATGTGTTCAAAATGCTTTGAAAAAATAAATCTTTTAGAACCAAAGGTTAACAGAGTAATTAACAATTCAAATATTTATGCTTGTACAATTTATGAACAGGAAATTCAAAAATTAATAAGGGGCTTAAAATATCACCGTCAAAAAGATTTGGCTCATTATGCCGCAAAAATAATGTTTGAATATTGTAAAGATATATTTGATGATGCAAAATTTCAGGTTGTACCTGTTCCTATATCAGAAAAACGAAAGAAAAAACGTGGTTATAACCACATGGAACTTGTTACTGATGAATTTTGTATTATGACAGGATATACAAAAAATACTGAACTTATAAAGCGTATAAAGGATACAAAACCACAATACGGTTTAAAAAGAACAAAAAGAATGTTAAATTTAAAAGATGCATTTTTTATAGAAAAAAGTAAATATATCGAAAATACTCCAATACTTTTGTTAGATGACATTTGTACAACAGGTTCAACATTTGAAAGTATAATTTTTGAATTGAACAAAAATAATATTTATAATATAACATGTTTAGCATTATCAACGGTAGGAGAATAAAATGAAAAAAATATTAATGCTTTTTATATTGGTTTTTGTTTGTTCAAATATGGCTAACGCATTTGAATGTCAATCAAATTCGGAATGTTTGTTGTTAGGACAGGCATTTATAAAGGAACATAAATATTCAAAAGCAATAAAATGCTTTGATAATGCAATACTGTTAAAAGAAAAAAATTCACCTGCTTATGCATATAGAGCAGCCGCAAAATTTAGCTTAAAGGATTATGAAGGTGCTTTCAATGATGCTTCAAAATCATTAGAAATAATACAAACACCTTATGCTTATGTTTTGAGAGCAAGTTCAAAACTTGCTTTTGGTAATGTTGACGGTTGTATTGAAGATGCTACAATGGCATTATTTTTAAACCCTAATTATATAAAGGCATACGAAATAAGAGGCAGAGCAATGATAGCTAATGAAGATTATTTCAATGCATTAGAAGATATGGGCAGAGCATTAAAAATAGATAAAACGCAAGCCAATGTTTATGAAATAAAAGCACGTTCAGAAGCCGGCTTAAAAGATTATAAAACTGCTGTTAAAGATTTTGAAACTGCATCGAAACTCTTTAAAGAACAAAATAAAAATAAAGAAGCAAAATTAATGAAAAAACTTGCAAAAAAATATCAAGGACTTATTTTAAAATGATAATTGCAGAATTTGCAAATTTTTTGCATAAACACAATGATGATATTTTAAAAAATAAATCAACATGTAGTTTATTGTGTTCATGGTTGTTATCAATTTTAAAGCATAAACCGATTAATAATGTTGAAAAAATTATACATACAGAAATTGCCCTTGCAGAAAATAAATATGGTGAATTTATGCTTGTAGCAAAATCTCCGAGTGGTCAAAAACTCACTTATGCATTATATGATTTTGCAATGATGTATGAACAAGAACTCATGCGAAAATGGCTTAATCAACAAAAACCAAATGATTTTAAAAATAAATAAGCAAAAAAAAACCCCTGATTTTTTCAGGAGCCCTAAATTTTTATTTTAGGAAGGAAATGTGTTAGGTTAGTTAGTGTGTGTGTTAGTTTTCTCTCTCTTTTAATCTTTTAAATAACTATTTATCTCTCACACTTGTATAAAGTTTTTTTTTGTAGTCTGATTTCAGAAAAGGGATTTTTTGTTACAAAACTTTACTTTTTGCTTTGGTTTTATTAGGGTAAAAGCTAACAATAACAAGTTGAATTATGCGTAAATATGGGCTTATGGATATATGTAAATATTTGTAAAGGTTATTTGCATGCTATATAAAGGTTTTATTATGTCATGTCGATATATTATTTGTAGTGTTGAGTATTATATTTCATAAAGGATGTGTATATGGCAGATTTAAATGTAAATGGAAATCAAGGTAACGGAGGATGTAAAATCCGTTTATTCTGCGTAAATGATGTTCATGGAAATTTTAGAAGTTATGGACGTTTAACTACCGCAAAGGATACATTTGAAAGACAGGGTGCTCAAAAAGGCAGAAAGACACTTTCATTTAATGCCGGTGATTTTTTCTATGGCACATGTGAAAAATTGCGTAATCTTGGTGTTTCAGTTATGAATCGGCTTAATTTTACAGCAAGTACAATTGGAAACCACGAATGTGATATGAGTAAAGAAGATTTGGCTCAAACTGTAGAAAGAGTGAACAGCCCTATTATTTCTACAAACATGGATACAGGTGCTGTTGAAAAAACTTCAGATGATACTTCTGTTAAATGTACAAGAAGAAAAAGTATTGTAAGAAGTCAAGAATTTATGCAGGATGGACACAGATTTATGATAATGGGACTAGCACCTCGTGAAGCAGGAGTTGATGGTGTAAGCGATAAAATTGAAGATTCAATACAAGATGTTAATTCAGTTATTGAAGAAGCACGACAGAGTGGAATTAATAAAATTATCGTAGTATCTCACATGGGGCATGAAGATAATGAAAAAATAGCTGAAAATTGTGCAGGAGTTGATGTAATTGTAGGCGGACATACTCATCAACACTTAAATAAAGACGGTATAGTTGATTCGGCAGACGATGCAACAGGTACTCAAGTTGTCAGAAACAAAAAAGACGGAGCTCCCGTATTAATAACAGAAGCCGGTAAAGACGGACATCATGCCGTTGGTTTAGATTTAGACTTTGATGAACAAGGAGTTATAAAGCTTAACAGTGTAGACAGTCATGTAATTGATGTTGATAAGGCAGAAGAAAGTTCTGATGTAAAAAAATTAGCAGCAGAAAATCTTGGTGAAGAAATTACTCTTGCTACTGTAAAGCATGGTTATACCGCACCTGATGAATGGCATGACAGGTATCAGGAAAATCCTGTTGTAAATTTAGCATGTGATTCTGTATTAGAAGCAGGCGAATCTCAAGGTGTAGAAGCCGTTTTGATGAGTACAAAATCCATTAAAAAAGGTATCGGAGATAAAATAACGACTTATAATATAGAATATGACGGTTTAATGCCATATAATTCAAAATTCAAGGTTGTTGATTTAACTGAAAAAGAACTTGTGGATTTAATGAATTCATCTTCAGAAGGTATATTTGACGGACATACAGTTGATCCTGATTTATTAAGAACAGCCGGCTTAAAAGTTAAATATGAACCTGATGCAGTAGGAGATAGAAAACCTGTCAAATCACTTGTTTTAACTGATAAAGATGGAAAAACGGTACGTGAAATTGATGTAAACAATCCGAGTGATAAAAAGGTAAAAATAGCAGTAGAAGAATCATGTGCAAAATTTTTAGGAAGTAAAGAGGCAAAAGGCATACTTGCTCCTCATATACAATCTGCACCTGTACTTGGTAAACAGCAGGATATGATGAAAGCGTATCTTGAAAAACATAAAGAACTTGATTTAAGCATGGCTCAAGGGGATGATAGAAGATTAAGTTTTGGAAATACCGATTTGAATATGATATGTACAAACGGACAATACGGAAAACAAAAAGCATAAATTAAGCATTTTAAACATATAAAAAAGCTAAAGACACAGCTCTTTAGCTTTTTTTTATATTTTAATTGTAACAAATTATTACAAAAAATAAATAAAAAATAAAAAAAATAGCAATAAATTTTTTTAGGGTTTTTAAAAATGGAGTGTAGTGTTTATTATTAATCAATCCAATCCATAAATTAGCAATTTAGTTCACTTTAAAATAGAAAGGTTTCTAATGAAATTAGGAAGAATCGAAAACTTATCAGTAGTTTCACAACCAAAACAACTTAACAAAGTTGCAACAAGACCAATGTTAACTTATCAACCTGACACAGCAGTGTTCTCACACAAAGCTGAAGACAAGGTTATTTCAATGAAACAAGAAGGTAATGCATTACATGTAGCTTTTACAGGTAAATTACAAAATCCTATGGAAACAAAAGCAAATGAAGATGCACCGGCAATTCAATTTAGAGTAAGAGGAGTATCAAAACACCAATTGGGAACAGAGGGTGCAAGTGCAACTGCTGAAGATGATTCTGTTGTACAATTAGCAAACAGTAATTGGAAAGAGGGCGACAGATTAAATTGGAAAGAAGAAAAAACCAGAATGGGTAAAACAATAGCTTTATCTCATCCTAAGTTTGGTGAAATTGGTTCAGTTCCGAAAGAAATGGCAGAAGAATTACTTCCTGTATTAAAACAAGATAAAAATAACTTCAGATTTGAATTATCAAATGTAATCGCAGGTACTTCAAAAGGTGCTCCTACAATCGGTTTAAGAGCTGCTTTAAAATATACAGGCGATGACGAAAAAATGGCAAAGAATGCTACAGATGCTTTTAATGGTTTATTAAATTCAGAAGATCCTAAAATTTCTAAAGCTGTAATGGTATATCAACCTGAAAAATCACCTCAACAAGTTTTGGAAAGAATTTTTGATATTGAAGGCAAAGAAAACGGTTTAGGAAAAGTAAAAGAAATTAAAGAAGCAATTACAAACATTGCGAATGAAATTAACAATCCTGAAAACAAAAGAATTTTAATTTTAGGACACTGCAAACCTGATGGAGATACATTAGGATGTGTAGTAGGTATGCAAACCGCAATAAAAGCTGCATTCCCTGACAGAGAAGTTGATTGTGCAGTAGATGATAAAATACCTGGTTTATTCCGTGATAAAATGCCTGGTATTGAAGCAGTAAAAAGACCATACAACCCTGAAAAAATCGAAACATTACAAAAGAATTTAGAAGTATTAAAAACATTAAATACTGATTCTGCAAAAGAACAATCAAAAGTATTGGAAAGAGATTTAGCAGAATTACAAAACCCTGATAATTTATTTGATGCAAATCCATTACAAGGTAAAGAAAAGAAAAAATATGACTTAGTAATTACAATGGATGTTCCAACACCAACAAGATTTTCAGGAGCTTTCAAAGATTACTTAGAAAATAGTAAAAAACAAATTTATATTGATCACCATCCGCATAGAATTACAGAATGGCAAAATGCAAAGAATGAAACAGGTCTTGATATGGATAAAATCCACAAAAATGGCTTGGCTCTTGTATGTGAAGCAGTACCTGCAGCAACTCAATTAGTTACTATTGTAGCTGAAAAAGCCGGCTTGTTAGGTAAAATGTTCGAAAAGGGCGGAGAAACAGCTAAAAACTTTGTTGCAAGTGTAATCACAGGTACTTCAACAGATACCGGCTCTTTCACAAGAACAGCTAACTTGCTTCCTCATCACTCTGCATTACCTGTTCAACAAAGACCAAACTTCTTCCCTGAAGGTATGTCAACTTGGTTAACAAACAGATTATCAGAAACTGATAATTCAGTTGATAAAAAATGGTTACGTGAAAATATTGCGTATGATGTTCCTGATAGAGCATTGAGTTCAAACAGTGTAGATGGCAAAATTTCTCCTCGTGATAAAATGTTAACTTATGCACTTGAAGGTAGAAAAATGGCTCCTGAATTGGGCTTAGGTATTATCGAAGTTGATTATGATAAAATGTATGATGTATTTAATTCATCACTTCAACAAGATCCTGATATTACATTATTAGACGTACAAAACAGTTTTAAATATTCAGAAGTTTTAGGTGCATTAAAATCAGATCCGTCTGAAACATCTCAAAAATTGGCTCAAGGTCAAAAACCAAGCACATTAACTGAAAAAGCAACTCAAACTTATACAGGACCTTATGATGCTGATAGAATTGGTATCTTAGTTATCCAAGATAAGAAAGAAAACTACATAACAGAAAATTCAGATGTAGCAAAACAAAACGGTTTAAGATTATCATTCAGATCAGGTGCAACAAGCAACCACGCAGAATTATTAGCTAACTTATTCGGCGGTGGCGGACACGGTGGTGCATCAGGCGGAAGAGTTGATTTACCGGGTGTTACAGTTGATACTCCGCTTGTAGTAAAAGTTGACGGAAAAGTAGTTGATGATACAGCTTCTGTATACGCAGACTTAACAAAGAACTATGAAATCATGAAAGATAACAATATTGCTCCTGAAAAACGTGCAGGTATGTGCAAGAAGATTGAAATTGCACTTGCTGAAGATGGACAAAAAGGAAGAACAACTTCTGAAATCATTACAGATGTTGTTAGAGAAATAAGAAAGAACCAACCGGCAACAAACAAAGTTGATAATTCAAAATCAAACGGTAAACACGGTGGTAACAGAGCTGATGGCAACTACGGACAAAATAATACAGGTAAAGCCGGAAAAGCTCATGGCAAACATGGTAAACACGGCAAACGTCATTTTGACGCTGCTGCATAAGCAAGGAAATAAAAGAGTATTAAAGTGAACATTTGAGAGGTTGTTTTTAACAACCTCTTTTTTTATATAAATTTAAAAAATTGTTTTTAATATTTTTTATAAAAATTGCGAAAATACTTGTTAATGTAAGTGATATAATAATGTAAAAGAATATATATTTTTCAGGTTTATATATATAGTAAACATAATCATATGCTTTTAAAGTATAAAGAGATATATGATTTAATGAAAGAAAAATTGTACTAATAATATAAAAAACAAATAAGTGATTTGCCATTATATGAAATGTGTTTCTGCCTATTTTATCTAAGAAGCATCCAGGTTTTACATAAGGAGTAATTAATTTTGCAATAAAAATAGTTAACCATATTCCTGTAAAACTTGTAATAATAGGAGTTATTTTATTTGGAAAATAATTCCAAATTATTATGTAATCAAGAATAGTACTCCCCTTATCAAACGGCTTACTTGGTATTAACCAGCATATAGCTTGTATTAAAAAAATAAAGGGCAACAAATTTAAACTAAAAATTTTTTTTGCATATTTATCTTCTATTTTTAATTTATAAATGAATCCTAGATATATAAAAAATAGTGAAAACATTGTTCTAAAAGCTATTAATCCTAGTGATTGATCGAATTTTTCATAATTATTTCCTGATAAAAAAATTGATAATAATGTTATAGATAGAAATGATATAAAAATTAATCTATCCTTTTTTATTAGTTTTTTAAAAACTTTATATAAAATAACAAATGTAATTAAACTTATAAATAGTTGAGGCACAAACCACAGTGCACAATCTAATAAATATTGATGTCCATTAAAAAATGGTTGTATAAAGAAATTTTTTAAATTAGGTAAATTACCTACAATTTGCCCGTTAATTTTATACACGATATAGGTTATTAATGCATAAATGGAATTGTATATAAAATATAAAACTATTAGGCTTTTAAATTTCTTTTTTATATATTCAAAAATATTATCAATATATGTTTCTTTTATTAAATAACCTGAGACAAAGAAAAATATGCTTAAATGGTATGAATATGCAGGGAAAAACTGTGTAAGAACCGAAAAATTTGCATGCCCTGCAACAATTGCAATAATTCCTAATGCCTTTATTACATTCATTTCCATATTAAAATTTTCAGATGTGGTATTCATAATATAAAATATAGCATATATTTATTTTTAAATTAAATAATTATTTAAAATTTAGTATAAATTATATTTATCATTAAAAATATTTTTAGATAAACATTACAGCTTGTTAACGATTTGCAAAACATAAAAAATGGCATAACATATAATTATGGCTAAAATTTTATTCGTTTCTAACAATAATGAAAAAATAAAACATTATGATGAATTTTTAGTTAAATATTCACACGATTTTTCTTTTGCATCAGATACGCAAATGTTTTTTGATGCATTAAACGTTGAATATCCAAATATATTAATATTGGATTTATCCTCAAATAATATTGATTTTTCGCAAACATACAGAAAAATTAATTCTATAAAAGAAAATTTAACAACAATTGCAATAATAAACAACAATAAAATACCGCCTGAATTACAAAATATTGTTGATGCTTTATTAACAGAGCCGTTATCAGATGAAGTTTTACTCTCAACAATAAATATAAATGTAAGAAGAAAAGAGTCAATAGTACGGCTTACAAATTCAAATCAAAACTTATCAAAAAGTTTATATCAACTTGATGTATTGTACAATGTCGGCTCACAATTTTCTACAACTCTTGATAAAGAAAAACTTATTAATATCATGCTTGAGGGCTTGGATAAGGCATTAGGTTTTTCTGTAGCTTGTGTTTTGACGTTTAAATCTGAAAATGAGCCATTGTTAATAATTAATTCAATAAATCAAATTTCAGACCGGCTTCTTGAAGCATTGAAACTTCGGACGGTATTAAACTACAAATCATTGTTTGAAAATAAAAAAATGCCATTTGCATTAAATATAGAAGATTTAAAGACAATTAAATATGCTAAAAATCCTATAGATGATTATGATTTTTCGGTT
This sequence comes from uncultured bacterium, assembly GCA_902776035.1. GTDB lineage: Bacteria > Cyanobacteriota > Vampirovibrionia > Gastranaerophilales > Gastranaerophilaceae > UBA6984. The sequence goes on along the minus strand of CACYOO010000002.1, from coordinate 12,516 downwards.
TTAAGATATGATAATATGTTTGCACAAATTAATTTAAGTGATAACTTTTTCGGTTTTGTGGAAATCTATAGAGAAAATACGTTTACGAACGAAGATGCACAATGTTTTCATACAATAGCTCAACAAGTATCAATGCCGTTGAAAAATTCAGCATACGTACAAGAAATTCAACGAAAGAACAAAGAACTATATCGGCTTGAACATTTGAAATCCGAATTTGTATCTATTGTATCTCATGAATTAAGAACACCTATTACTCCGTTAAAATCAGCTTTACAAATAATATCAAGCGGTAGAGCAGGTGAAGTTACCGATAATATGTCAAGATTTTTGACAATGGCAAACAGACATATAGAAAGTTTTGAAAAAATAATAAATGACTTACTTGATATGTCAAAAATAGAAGCAGGTAAAATGGATTATAAGTTTGTTGCAACGAATGTAGAAAAGCTTATAGAATTTATAAAATTACAACAAAACAGTGTTGCAAGTGCAAAAGAGATAGAGCTTACAAGCCATTTTGATGATAAATTTGTATACGTTTTTGCAGATTCATTCCGGCTTCAACAAGTTTTAAATAATCTAATTTCTAATGCAATTAAATTTACAAAACCGGGTGGAAAAATAGAGGTTGGTACAAAAATAATTGATGCAAAAGATATAACTTGTCCAAAATGTTTTGAACAGGAAATAAAATCATTGCATGGAAAATACTTACAAGTATGTGTAAAAGATAACGGTATAGGAATAGAAGAAGAAAATTTGTCAAAAGTTTTTGACCAATTTAAACAGTTAGAAAGTTCTCTTTCAAGAGAAGTAGGCGGAACAGGTTTGGGCTTACCTATTGTAAAGAAAATACTTAATGCTCATAATGGAGTAATCTGGTGTGAAAGTGAAATTAATGTCGGTTCAAGCTTTTATTTTGTACTTCCTGTTGCAACTGATGAATCTAATTTCTGGATATTACATAAACAACTTATACAACAAGCTAAGGTAAACAAAACAAACTTTGTAACATTTTCTTTAACGTCTGATGAAGATACGATTGAAAAATTGTTAAAAGAAAATAATTTAATAAAAGATACATATCTTAATAATTCAGTAAAAGTAAAAAAAGATGATAAAATGACACTTACCATGGTAATTCCTGATAGTGATGAGTGTGCAGCAGAATTTTTAAAACGAAAGATAAATTCTACTGTACTTAATGATAAGGCAGGATATGGGAAATGTGATATAATGTTTTCATACACAACTTATCCGAAGGAGAATGATTAATGAAAAAAATATTACTTGTAGATGATGAGCAGGATATAGTAGAAACCTTAAAATTTGTACTTGAAGGAGAAGGATACACTTGTTATTGTGCATATAATGGTGAGGACGGTTTAAAACTTGCAAAAGAAATTATACCGGATTTAATGATATTGGATGTTATGATGCCTAAAATTAACGGTTTTAAAATAAGCCGTCTTTTGAAGTTTGATGCAAAATATAAAGATATACCTATAATTATGCTAACTGCACGTATTCAAGATTCTGACAGGCAAATAGGTGAAGAAACAGGTGCAGATGTATATATAACAAAGCCATTTGATTTGGATGAGGTGTTATCTACTGTTGCAAAATTAATTAATAATAAATCTGAAAAAGAAGAACAAAAAGAACAAGAAGAATAATAAGAAAAGTAAAATTTATATGATAGAAGCTGTAACTAATAAAACTCTTGAAAAACTAAAATATGACCTTGTACGAGAAGGTCTTGTTGAGTATGAAATGCTTGAGAAAGCAGAAGAAATTGCTAATGCTCAAAATATTAATTTGGGTATGGCTCTAATTAATTCTAATAACTTATCAGAAGAAGCACTTTTAAAATTTTTAGAATCAAAATTGCATATTCCTTATGTAAATTTGGATGATTATTCTTTGGATAAAAAATGTTTAAAATATGTAAATATAATAGAGGCACGAAAATATAAAATAATTCCATTATTTAAAATAGAAGATGTATTAACTGTTGCAATGGCAGATCCTTTAGACTTGTTTGCAATAGATAAGATAATGGAACATGCGGAGTGTTCTATAGATCCTGTTATATCGTCTGAAACAAGTATAATGAAAAAAATAGATGAATATTATAAAACACCAAATACCGTAGGTGAAATATTCACTGCTGAACGAGAAATAGGATATGATTGGCATGAAGAATTGCATAATGATGACTTATCAGAAGAACATATACAAAAAATAATACGTGCAATTTTAAAACAAGCAATTTTAGAAGAAAAACATGAAGTATATTTTGCTCATGATAACAGGGGCTTAGCAATTACATTCAAACAAAAGGGCTCTGTATTTGAAAAGGGTTTTATACCATCAGTTTTAACTGCTTCATTTGTAGCTAAATTAAAAACATTGTCTAATTTAGATCCATCAGTGAGTGAAATACCTCAAGTTGGAAAATTATGTTTCAAGGTAGATGATATAACAATAATTGCAAGTATTTCATCATTTCCGACAGTTATGGGTGAAAGAGTTGCATTAAAAATATATAAACCGCCTGAAGAATTAGAAACATTGATAAATGATAAATCAAAAATACCTTTAATAAAAAATGAATTAAATAATCCGGGTATAATTTTAGTATGCGGTGCGCCTTTGTCCGGAAAAACGCATGTTATATATTCATTGTTAAACTCTATATCTGATTTAAATAAAAATATAATGACAATTGAATCTATTACAAAATATGACTTAGCCAAAGTTCATCAATGTGAATTAAATGAAAGTATCAGCTTTAATTTGGATAAAGCATTGAGATTTATAGAATTTCAATCTCCGGATATATTGTATATAGAAGGAATGATGTCAAATTTTGATTATATATCAGGTCTTGTATTTAGCGAAAAAACTGTTATAACGGAATTTTTAGCAGAAAACATGTCTGATTTGCGTAAAAAGATGACCTATTCTGGAATAGAAACATTTAAATCGCTTATCAGCTGTATGATTTTTATTCATTCAAAAGACAGCATAGAAATTTTTGATAAGAAAACTATACAAAAATATTTATCATAGAGTATATAAATAAAGTTAAAAATCTACTTTTTTCAAACTATTTACATATTTTTTTAATGGATGTAATATATATGTATTATGGATAAAAATACAGATGAAAAATATATAATAACGGGTGGAAATCCGCTTAAAGGAGAAGTTTTAATAGGTGGAGCGAAAAATGCCGTATTAAAACTTATGGCTGCCTCAATTCTTGCAAAGGGTGAAACAGTAATTCATAATGCACCTGATTTAACAGATGTTGAGATTATGCTGAGTGTTATAGAGCAGTTGGGTGCAAAAACTCATTATGACAAGGAAAAACAAACTGTTTCGATTAATGCGACTGACATAACTGAAGTAACAGCACGGTATGATTTGGTAAGCAAAATGAGAGCATCATTTATAATACTTGGAGCATTGGTTAGTCGTTGTAAAGAAGCAGTTGTTGCTCTTCCCGGGGGATGTGCAATAGGAGAAAGACGTGTAGATTTCCACATAAAAGGTTTGGAAGCATTAGGTGCAAAAATAAAAATAGAAAACGGTTATGTGCATGCTAAGGCATCAAAATTGGTAGGTACGGATATATATCTTGATATTCCTTCTGTTGGTGCGACAGAAAATATTATGCTTGCTTCAATTTTGGCAGAAGGTTCTACAAAAATTCAAAATGCGGCAAGAGAGCCGGAAATTATTGACCTTGCAAATTTTTTAAATACTATGGGTGCTGATGTTCAAGGTGCAGGTACGTCTGATATTGTTATTAATGGTGTTAAACAAGATGATTTACACCCTATAGAATATACAACTATTCCTGATAGAATAGAAGCAGGTACTTTTATGAGTGCAGTTGTAGCAACTCGTGGAGATGCTATTATAAGAAATATTTATCCTGCACATTTAACATTTTTCAATAATAAATTGTTAAAAATGGGTGCAAATATAAAACTTGTTGAACCAACAGCAATAGAGGTTTCAGCAAAAGGCAGATTAAATACGGTAAACTTTGTAACTCAGCCATATCCCGGATTTCCTACAGATTTACAATCTATGGCAATGGTTTTGTTATCAACGGCAAACGGTGTTGGTATAATAACCGAAAGTTTATATGAAAACAGATTTATGCAGGTTCCGGATTTAAGACGTATGGGTGCGGATATTCATCAAGATAGAAACCATGCTATAGTAAAAGGTGTAAAAAAACTAACAGGTGCGACTGTTGCTTCAAGTGATTTGAGAGCCGGAGCTTCTCTTGTAATAGCTGCTCTTATGGCTGAGGGTACATCAGAAGTTGAAAATTTGTACCATATCGATAGAGGATATGAACGTTTTGAAAATAAAATAAAACTTTTAGGCGGTCAAATAGAAAGAGTTTCAACTCATTCTGATGATACTAACCTGTTAGGAGGTTTAAATGAAGCACGCCTATAGACGTTGGTACGAGCATGATCCTTTATTATTGGAAGTGGTTGAAATATTAAAAAATTACCAAGAAGAATTGCGCTCACAAGCTGAAGTTTTTTTAAAGAAAATAGAAGAAAAAGTTTCTAAAGATGCTATTGACAGGTTTTATGATATGGTTAAGCCGGTAAATGGCAGTCGTTGGTATGACAAAGATCCTGTTATATCAAAAACGATAGAACTATTAAGAGTCTTGCCGCCCGATGTTCAAAGATCTTGTGCAGAACATTTTATAAATGCTTTAAAGGATATAGGTGTTGATTATCAAAGTCCTAATATAAAGAGTGATGATTGATATTAATAGCGAAAATTTTTTGCAGATTAAAAGTAATATTAAAAACAATAAATCTTTTGTTGTAACAGGTATTACTTCTTTTTTTAAGCTTATATTAATTAATAGAATAAAGAAATATACTGATAAAAAAATTCTATTTGTAACATCAACAGAGCAGAGTGCTTTGAAATATCAAAATGATTATAATCAAGTTTTTGATACCTATGTTGAGTTGCTTCCATTTCAAAGTGTTTCTTGCTATGAGGGAATTTTTTCCAATAAATATGAATATCAAAAACAACTAAAAATATTATTTGAAAAACCGGATATAGTTTTTACATCTGTAAAAACTCTAAGTGAAAAATTTCCTGTTCAAAGTTTTTTTAATGAAAATAAAATTAATATAAAATTAGGTGATACTATAAATACTCAACATCTTGCAGAACAACTTGTAAAATTGGGGTATAAACGTTCTGTAACCGTAACTGATATAGGTGAATTTTCAATTAGGGGTGATATAACAGATATTTATACACTTGATGATATGGCTGTCAGAATTGAATTTTGGGGAGATGAAGTTACTGATATAAGATATTTTAATAGTGAAACACAAAAATCTATAAAAAAAATTAAAGAATTTAATGTACTACCGCTTTATAAATTTATTTCTTCCGCAAATGTAAAAATGCCTGTAGAAATTATAAATAAAGTTAATGAAGATAACTATTTTGAGGGAATAGAAGTTTATCAATCATACTTTAATAACAATATGAAAAGTATGTTCGAATATTTAGACAATTATCTAATAATATTTGATGAAATAAGTGAAATCTATTCAAAATTAAAGTTTATTGATGAAAATTACAAACAAGAATATGCTGAAAATTTAAAAACTGCTTTAAACTATGAAATCAAAAATTTTAACCACATAGAATATGAAGAATTTACAGAATTAATCAAAAATTTTGAAATAATAGGTTTTAATAATTTCATTACTGATGATTACAATAATATAATAGAATTTGATATTCAGCCCGTAAAAAATTTTAATGCAAATTTAAATCTAATTGCAGAATTTTTAAAAGAAAAAAGGGATTATGAAACATTAATAGCAACGAATTATCCTGAACGAGTAAAAGAGATTTTAAAGGAAAAAGAAATTTTTCACTGTCATTTTATGAGTGGAATAACATCATTTGGCAGTATATCAGATGAATGCAAATTTATAGTTTTAACAGACAAAGAGCTTTTTAACAAGCGTTCACGAGAAATAACATCGGAAAAGAAAAATTCATATAGAGAAAAAGCACAATATATAGAAAATATAAATGATATACAAATAGGAGATTATGTAGTTCATACGATACATGGTGTCGGAATATATCAAGGATTAAATCAACAGGAAATTGACGGACAATTAAAAGATTATTTAACAATAGAATATGCAAATAAAGATAAATTATATATGCCTGCAGAGCAAATTAATATGCTTTGCAGATATAGGGGTACCGGCTCAGCAAAACCAAAAATATCACGAATGGGCGGTAGTGATTGGACTAATACAAAAAATAAGGTAAAAAAAGCTGTTGAATCGATTGCTCATGATTTATTACGGCTATATGCAAAACGTAAAATGCAAAGGGGAATACAATTTGAGCCGGATAATAATTGGCAGGTAGAAATGGAAGAAGCTTTTGAGTATGTAGAAACACCTGATCAAATGCGTGCGATTAATGATGTAAAACGTGATATGGAATCTGATAAACCAATGGATCGGCTTATTTGTGGCGATGTTGGCTTTGGAAAAACCGAAGTTGCTATGAGAGGAATATTTAAAGCTGTAACATCCGGAAAGCAAGCTGCAGTTATTGTTCCTACAACTATACTTGCATTGCAGCATTTTCAATCAATATCTGAAAGATTTAAACCGTTTGGTATAGATGTAGAATTGTTATCACGTTTTAGAACATCTAAAGAACAAAAAGAAACGGTTAAAAATATGGCAACGGGAACCTGTGATGTTGTTGTAGGAACTCACAGATTACTTCAGGATAAAATTGTTTTTAAAGATTTGGGCTTGCTTGTAATTGATGAGGAACATAGATTTGGAGTACGTCATAAGGAAAGATTAAAACAATTAAGAGAGAACATTGATATCATTTCAATGTCTGCAACACCTATTCCAAGAACACTTTATATGTCTTTGTCAGGTATAAAAGATATATCGTTGATAAATACTCCGCCTAAAAATCGGCTTCCTATAAAAACTTTTGTTGGAGAATTTAATGATACTATTGTTAAAAATGCTATAATTCATGAACTTGATAGAGAAGGACAGGTTTACTATTTATATAATAGGGTAGAAACAATAGAAGAATTTAAATTACGACTGCAAAAAATAGTTCCAAATGCAAGAATTTGTATTGGACATGGTCAAATGAATGAAAATGAGCTTGAACAGGTTATGCTTGATTTTGCAAACCATGAATATGATATATTACTTTCAACAACAATTATAGAATCAGGACTTGATATACCTAATGTAAATACTATTTTAATACATGATGCGGACAAATTTGGTTTGGCTCAATTATATCAGTTAAGAGGACGTGTCGGAAGATGTGAAAAACAGGCATATTGTTATTGTTTGTATAAAAAAGATAAAAGTTTAACAGAAGAAGCCGTAAAAAGATTAAAAGCAATAAAAGAATTTACAACTTTGGGAAGCGGTTATCAAATAGCAATGCGAGATGTAGAGATAAGAGGAGTTGGAAATCTTTTAGGTACAAAACAACATGGACATATGGTAAATGTTGGTTTTGATACATATTGTCAATTACTTGATGAAACAATAAACGAATTAAGAGGAGAATCTGTTGATAAAATTATTCCAGCAATTGTTGATATAAATGTAACCGCATATATACCTGATGATTGGGCAGGTTCTAAAGAACAAAAAATGATAGAATATAAACGACTTGCGGATGTAACTTCTCAAACAGAATTAGATTATATAGTAGATGAATGGAAAGATAGATTTTCAAAATCTCCGGAACCGGTAGAAAATCTTATAAAATTAATAAAACTAAGATTATCTGCAACTGAAACAAAAATAACTTTAATAAGAGAAACAATGTCGGGTATAAGAATTTATACTCCGTATACACAGCCGGAATGGAAAATTATACATAATTCATTACCTTCAGAATTAAAGAAATATGTTAAGTTTATAAAAGCACCTAATCAATGTAAAGAGGGGAATTCTATATTTTTGCTTAACAATAATGGCATGAATTTTAATGAAATATTTACAAATTTAACAGATTTGTTCTATTATATAAATAAAGTTAAGAATGATTATATAGAAAAATAAGGAGCATATAAAAATGAAAAAAACACTAAAGCTTTTAACAATCCTTATGTTATCAGCATTTGTCTTAACAGGTTGTGGTACAAAAAGCGGAAAAGCAATTGTAAAAGTTAATGACAAAGTTATAACACAAGGTGATTATGACAAATTGTTTAATCAAACAGTAAAAAATCCATCATTACAAGCATTTGGTTTGGATTCAGGTAATGTTGATAAAAACAGCTTTATGTATATTATGATAAAGGATAAAGTTGTAAACGAGCTTATTATTCGTTCTTTGATTGATGAAGAAGTAAAAAAACGTCATATAGTTGTAAGCAAAAAAGATACAGATGCTGAAATGAAAGAAATTCTTGACAAAGTTGGCTCAAAAGCAAAATTTAAAGAAGTTCTAAAGAAAAACGGTGTATCAATGAAAGAGTTTAAACAAGATTTGGCTCAAGAAGTTAAGATGAAAAAACTTGTTGATACTCTTCAAAGGGTAAGCATAACAGAAGCAGATGCACAAAAATTCTACAATGAAAATAAGGATAAATTCAAATATCCTGATAGAGTTAGAGCATCTCATATTTTAGTTTCAGCTAATCCAGAAGAAATTAAACAAACATTAAAAGCTGATAAGAAAAATGAAAATTTATCAAATGCTGAATTAGACAAACTAGTATCAAAAGAGATGGCTGAAAAATTAAAAACTGCTCAAAAGCTTTTAGCAGAAGTAAAGAAAGATCCATCATCATTTGCTGCAGTTGCAAAAGAAAATTCTGACGATGTTGCATCAGCAAAACAAGGTGGAGATTTAGGATTTTTCGGTAAAGATGAAATGGTTGAGGCATTTTCAAAACAAGCATTTTCTCAAAAACCAAATACAATAAGTGATATTGTAAAAACACCTTATGGATACCACATAATAATGGTTACAGATAGAAAAGCTGCCGGTGTTGATACATTTGATAATGTAAAATATGAAATCATTTTATATTTAGAGAATGAACAAAAAGTAAAAGCATTAGATGATTTCATTTCATCATTAAAGAAATATGCAAAAATTGATTATGTAAATAATGACTATACACCTACAGATGTGGCAAAAGCTTTACAAAAACAAGAAAGTCAAGCAGCAGCTTCATCTCAAAAAACTGATAGTAGTAAAGAAGATAAAAAATCAAAAAAGTAAATATAAGTTGATTAATTATAAAAAATGGCTTCTGTATATTACAGAAGCCATTTTTTATATTGTTCTAAATTAGACAAAAAATAAATAAATTGACACATGAAAATATTTTTGATAGACTTATATTTACAAGGCACTGAATGGGTCGGTGGCCGAGTGGCTAAAGGCAACAGACTGTAAATCTGTCGACGCGAGTCTACGGTGGTTCGAATCCACCCCTGCCCATTTTTTAAGAGATAATAATGAAAGTTATTATCTCTTATTTTTATTTTGTGTTACAATTATTTTTATAATTTGGAAGTCCATTTTAGTTGGACAGATGGTGCGATTATTTTGGGCAATCGGCACTGTGAGTGAGTTTGAGGGGTAGGAAGTAATTGTAATTTAACGAGTAAACTGATTTTGTACGGTTAGATTGATTAATTTGTGAAAGTTGGCTGTGTAAGGGCATTTCAGAGGTCGGAAAAATCATTTTATCCGTTCACCAAAGTACTCCAAAAGTCCCATTTTGTACTCATGCCTCGGCAACGTTTTATCATGGTTTCAATGATAGATTATGGCTGTGTTTTAGAGTTTGTTTGTATTTTGTACGGATAAAATGGTTAATTCGGCAATGAGACATTTGAAATTTGAGTCCGAAAGAATGCCGAAAAATTGGGATAAAATTTTTTTCAAATTTCCAAAGTCATGGATTTTTTAATTGATTCAAAACTGACACAAAGGTCGGAATTAGTGTTCCAATTCTTCTGATTCAGAGTTATTCTTCTTAATACCATGACTGAAGAAAAAGAAAATAATACTAATATATATATAAATATAAATAGAGTAGCAAATGCAAAAGGTTTAAAATCTAATCGTTCTTTGCGTTTAGAAATCAATAAACCGGAAAGCAAATACATTGCTCGTGAGGTTAAAGTCAATGGTGGAACATCTTACGAGATTCTTTACTCCTCTTTAGAACCAGAGATACAACAAAAACTTCGTGAGGGTAATCCAAAATCAACAGCACTGGTTCCACTAAATTACCAACCAACAACTTTTGTATCAGAAAGTGCAAGACTAACTTCACTTGCAAGATTAGATATTGTAAAAGCACTTCTTAATTATCGAAAACGATTTTCAACTAAAAAAGAAGCTGATTCAATGTTTTTGGATTTATACAATTCTGGAATGTACTTACCTAAAGTGTTCAAATTTATCGGAACAATATCAATCGGCACACTTCACCGTTGGGGTAAAAGTTATGAGAGATATGAAAACGCAGAGTGTTTAGTTCCTCAGTATAAATTTAATAAGCAACTATTTTATTGTACAACCAACAAAATAAAATACCCATGACTAACAACAAAAACTTCAAATCCTACTATTATAGGATATATTCAACGTTACATTTTGTAATAATATACAATACGGAGGTAAAACTAATATGGTCATATCATATTCTTCAGATATTTTTAATTTTCAGATGAAAGATTTATCAAACGCATTTGATAAAAATAGTAAATTTTCAAACTTTCAAAAGGAAGACGTTACTAAATCTGAATCTACAGATCTTCAATTTGACAATTGTCTTGTATCCGTTCAAAATAATGACTTAATTAATGCAGGACAAGAAAATTTCGATTATACAAAAAATGAGATGATTGCTCCGACTATCTTTTCTTTAAAGGATTATAAAATATTCAGAGCTACTGATATTTGCCAAAAACTTTATGGGGGGTTACTTCAATTTCAAATAGATGAAGATACAGCAAATAAAGTTATTGATATTTCAAATATAGATATAAATGCTGAATTTGATAGTTTTTTAAAAGCTAAAGGTTGCAAAAATGAAGAAGAACTAAATTATTTAAATGGTCTAAGACAAAAAATTGGTGTATATGATGATAGAAACTTTGAGCTTTTGAATATGAATTCTCTTAAAAACTATATTACAAATGCTATACAGAACATTCCTTTTTTAAGTGATGTTGGTCTTAATATGAGATTTAATTCAACGTTAGATAATGTAAAATTTAGTGATTTAAAAAATTTAGCAAATACATTCTTCTCAAAAGACGTTAATTCTATTAATGAAAAAGTTTTAGCAATAAAAGATTTATATGAAAATATGCTAAATTATGAAGATTTGGATGCTCAAACTCTTGATAATATTAAAGATGGAATTAAATATATTAATTTCTTTGTTGATAATTTATTAGCGACTACTGATACCGAAACTGAAGCCAATATAATGCGATTATGGGAAAAAGAAAGATATACCTCAGATGAAAATTCTTGGAGATCTAACTTAGATAAATATTCCTATTCTGCAAATATAGAATTGCAAAAAATTAATGCTAAAAAATCTTACGATAAATAGAAAAAAGGTGACTGATTAACTAAACAGTCACCTTTTTTGATATCAAATTTAGCTTCAATTAAGCATTTGTCCATCTACAACAAATGTAGTTTTTTTTTATTTACGTTGTAATAAATAATGTTATACGGAGAGGAAAAATTATGACACTAGCTATTTCATCCAACAGTCCGTCTATCACGGCTGGTTATACTTTTAAAACGAATAAAACTGTAACAACAGAACAAAATGATAGATTAAATTCATTGTATACTGAATACAATGATGAAAAAAAATTTTTACTTGAAGAAGATTATGGTTGTAGTATTTCTTCTTTGCAAGAATTTAAAGATTATTTTGCCAAACTAGGAAGCGAAATAAACCAAATTGATATTAATTGGAATAAAGATTTTCAGGAATACATGAACGTAAGAGGATGTAAAAACGAGAGTGAATTAAAGGCTTTAGTTAAGGCAGATTTTCTAGATGTTTCTATGCTAAAAGGAATGTGTGATGTTTTAAAAACTCAATTGTGTAATGACATGCTTGCTAGAGGTGTTGATGATATTCCTCTTAGGACCTTTTCCATTGAAGAACTTAGTGTAGAAGATTTGAGTGATTGGTTTGATGCGGTTAAACCCGGAAGTACGAAATCCCTTTCTGAACAAACTGCTATTACTAAAGAAATTTTTGGAAAATATCTTGATGATGATAAACTTGAAGATTTTAATCTATGTCTAGATTCTTTTTTAGAAATTCTTGAAAAAGAAGAAGAGGAAGCTAGAAACAACGAACTAAAAAAAATAGAAGAAGCTTTTGATACTGTTAACGAACAATCAGAAAAA
>CACYOO010000001.1 GCA_902776035.1 uncultured bacterium | reverse complement strand
GTTAGCTGAATTAGTTGCTTCTTCTAACGAAGATGTTTTAGGTTTAACTTTTGATGCTGTTGGTACTAAACACATCGTTGAACAAAACGGTTTAAAAGACAACAACAACACTTGCAACTATGTTATCGAAGGTGATTTAATTTCTAACTCTTACGAACATGTTGGTGAAGTTGTTTTAATGCCTGCTGGTACTGTTAACAAAAAAACAGGTAAAGCTTTTGATGAACACGCTGTTCAAAACTTCACTAGACCTAACGTTTGGGAAGCTACTAAATAATTTATAAATCATAATTCATTTGATTGATTGTGTTTTTTAAATCAGTTTGAAATTCTGAACGATACGTAAAGCCTAAATGTGAACCGTTGTTCAATATTATCAAATTATCTCCTGCAATTTTTTTTAGCTGTTTTAATTGAGTACTGTTTATCAAATAATCATTTTTTGTATGGTATATTTTATAGTTATTTGCTGTTTTTAGATAATCAGATATTGAAATAAGTCCAACTCCCTGTTCCAATGTTTTTTCATCAAAATCGGAATTGTTTTTTATATATTTATTAAAATAATCTCTATAAGACATTTTATTTATATCATCATATACATTACTCTTTTTATTTGTTGGTGCATTTTCTATTGTGAATATAACGTCAGATAGTTTCTGATGCATAATAAAACTCGTTATTAATTTTGCCTCATCTTCATCAAACGGCATACGGTTTACTTCATAATCTATATCATCTCCATTTAAATAAAAATTAACTAATTTAGCTGAAGCATAAGAAACTTTGTCTTTAAGGTCATCAGAAAAATTTTGCCATTCATCGGCAAATTTATCTACCTGATTTAATGAATAAAATAAATCAATTGGCGGACAAAGAGCTATATATTGAGTATTTCCTAATGTATTATCTTTAAATTCCTGATTGGCTAAAAAAAGAATATCAATTGCAGCAAGTGATGTACCAAATAATACTTTATTTTCAAACGAATATCCATATTTATTTTGCAACTTTTTTATTATTTTATTGGTTGAAGCCCTTAATGCAGATGCATCATTGGCGGGTAAACCGGGTTTATATTCAGACGGCATACTTTTTACATATTCCCACTGAAAAGGATTTCCATGAATAACTACAGAATATCCTGAATCATAGAACATTTTTGCAAACGTCATAGCATGACTTGCATAAATTCCGTCCCCTGTTGATGGAATCACTATGGCAAGGGGTGAATTTTTGTCTTTTTGCAGTAAATATAAAAATTTATAATTATCTCTACCTTCTGCTAAATTAACGGATGATGTTTTTAAGCGTTTCATAAATGACCTGTTCCAAGGTGATACTTCGTTCCAAATTGATTTTGATACATCAGTATTTGATAAAAGCATGGTTCTCATGGAATCTGTAACAGGTGATTGAGGATAGTAGTTTGCAAGAACTATATTCGGCTCTATTGAAACATTTTTTAAATCTTGTTTTATTTCAGTTTCATAATTTTCAATATTTGTACTATCTTTTACAATTTCAGCAGATACATTAAGTTTTACATCGTTATTTTTCTGTAATTTATCATCTTGTTCCGATTTAACTCTAAATTCAGATACTATATTTACTCTGTCAAAATTTTTCATTTTTATATATTTATCTATACCAAAAGCCGTTTTTGTAATTTCATAAGGATCGGCATAGCTTGCTTCAACTATATATATAAGTGTCTGCCAATATGCCGTTTCATTTATTGTCATACCTGCTTTTACAATAGCAACAATTGGTGAACCGATATATGTTGTCGGGTTGAATGCCGTATCAAGTATTCTGCCAAAAATATCACGTGGAGAAGTAAAAACAATAACCGGAGCTACAAAGAAATTTCCAAGTTTTATATTCCTGCGTGAAAGTGCCTTATCCATGTCATCTCTTGATATATATATGTTCAATATATGCTTTGCAGGATCAAACATTCCTGCAAGTCCGATTGTTGTATTTATTAAAAATCTTTTGGTTTCATTACCTGCATTACGAAAATCTTTTTGAACAAGGTTGCTCATAAGACGAATAGGGTATTCTATGTTTTTACTTACACCATTTATTCTATCCATTGCATATTGCGGCAATATTGATGCCCAAATTACATGGATAGGACGGATTAAATATTTGTTAAGACCACGATTAAAATTAAACATTTTTCTGTTAAAGTTTTCATGTTTATCTAATCCCAAAAATTCATAAGCATAGTCAGGATATTTGTAATCAGATGCATTTACAGCTTGACTGCTTAATAATGTAAAACAAATTAGTATTACTAAAATCAAAAATTTATAATTTATCATAATTTCTATCTAATATCATACAACATTCATGTCAATAAGACACTTTACCAATATTTAAATTTTGGTAATTATATACAATTTTACACATAAGATTAAAAAGTATTTTTCTTATTGTATTTTACAGACCTGATAAGAAATGGCGTTTGTTTTCCATTTTTTAAGTTAGCCATTTCCCGAAATGAGCGTTTAAATTTATGTGAATGAAGTAGCCGGCTGTAAAATACAATACGGGAACATATTATTTATGTAAAATTGTATATAGTTACCTAAATTTTTATATTATAATTTTTATAAAAAGAGGTTAAACATGTCAAACATAAATAATAAAGAAGTATTGTTAAAAACAACTGCTACATGGGATAATACAGAATTTAAAAGTTTAAATATAGAAAAACCTGAAGTTACTGTATTAAAAATATCTATTGGCGTTGGTGAATCATTACCAATGCATAAACATGATTTAGTAAATATTGCTTATGTAAAGCAAGGAACTCTGACTGTAACCACAGATAATAACGAACAAATTACAGTAAATGAGGGTGAATGTTTACCTGAAATAATTGGAAAATACCATTATGGTAAAAATGCAGGAAATAAACCTGTTGAACTCATAGTTTTTTATATCGGAGAACAGGGTACTGAATTAGCAGTTAATAAACAGTAAAAGATTTAAATATGAAACAATACTTGGTAAATAACCAATCAGATAAACTTATCATCTTTTTCACCGGCTGGGGCTGTGATGAATATGAATTTGAACATTTGACATCAAAAGCAGATGTTTTGCTTTTGTATGACTATTTGGATTTGAATTTAGATTTCGATTTTTCTAATTACAAAAAAATTGATTTAATGGCTTTTTCTGCAGGTGTATTTGTTGCATCAATTATGAATTTTAATTTTGAAATTAGTAAGAAAATAGCAATTAGCGGAAATCCATATTTATTTGATGAACATTTAGGTTTATCAACAGAAATACAGAATATTCTTTGTAATATTACTGCAGAAAATGCTGATGATTTTGCAAGAAACTATTTGATAAAAACAGATGAAGAATGGAAAAATTTTCATCACTCAAAAAGGACATTAGAAAGCTGTAAAGAGGAATTTAACAGTTTGAAAAACTTATTTATTTCTCAAAATCATAATATAAAAGATATTTATGACTTTGTACTAATGGGGGAAAATGACGAAATATTTAACACTTCTGTCCAAAAACAATTTTATAAAAATAGATTAAAGATGATTGAAAATGCTCTCCATAATTTATTTTTTAGAATCCAAAAATACGAACAATTTTTTAATTTTGTTTCCGATTAAAATATTGCAAAACAAAAGTACTACAATAAATTTGAAAGAGTAAAATAAGAACAAAAAATTTTTTCTTATTTCACACTTTCTAACGGAATATAATTAATTCTTTCATACTTTTCAAAGCATTTTTTTCTTTCGTAAAATTCTTTTTTTGGATAGTTTTCCCATTTATCATATGAATATGAAATGAAATAAGGATTTTTAGGGTTTTCATAACCATCATATTTAAAACTTAATTGAGGATATAATTCTGTTGAATTTTCAACCAAAATATAAATTCTTACACCGCTTTCGTTTGCTCCGGATGAATATTCATTACAAAGAAATGAATTATCACAAATATAGTATCTGTTTCTGTTTCCACCACTTATGACATGTTGTGGTTTTCTATCTACCATAGTATATATATCATAAATAACACCTTTTAACTTACCTTGTGCAATTTCACCAAATATAAGCTCCTCAATACCGTCTGCATTTATATCATAATAAGCATATCCTATCTTATTTCTAGGAATAAGATTATACATATAGCTCATATTTTCCTTTTCAAGTTTAGAAGAATCCCACTTTTCAATCATGGCTTTTTTGTGTTTTAGTAAAATATCTTTATATAAATCTTTTCCTTTCATACCTTGATTTTTAAAATATATTGAACCGTTTATTCCTTTAATCGTTACTATATTCCCTAAATCATAGAGTAGCTTAAACGATTCAGGAGGTTTTTCACTTTTTGTGTAATCATATTGAACATCTGTCGGGTGTTTTAAAACAATATCATATAAACTACCTTTTTTATCTCTTAACTCGCCAAGTTTTATGCTTCCGGGCAGAACTGCATGCTCTGATGGATTTTTGTATGCTTTTATACCAAATGCAAATCCGCCAAAACCGGCTTTTTTAGATGCTTTATGAAATATTGAGATTTTATATTTTTCTTTTTTATATTCATATAAATTCTTTAATTCCTCCGGAAGTGTAATTGTAAATAGTTTATTTTTTATGGTAGTATCTCTTGTTAAATTTTTATTTGCAGGAATAAAAACTACTTCATTATTATCTTTATTATCGAACCATACAATTTCATTATTATTAATTTTAAATTCACCGGAACCGTCAATATAATCTGTTTTATCTTCAAAATTACCATTTGAATTATAAAAACGATATATATGAATTCCGTTAGAATATTTTAAAGTTCCTGTATTATCTAATTTACAATTAAATCTATAAACATCCTTTTGAGCAAGATTATCTTCTCTCCAAGTAATAAAAATTTGATATTCATTGTCATTTTGATTAGAGTAAATATCCATAACAACACGTTCTGATATTTTTTCAGCAAATCTTCCTGTTATAAATTCATTTGCATGCACAATATTTACTGTAAAAGTAAATAATAAAAACATAATTATTGATAATCTTTTCATATTTTATTCCTCAACATATATATTTAAATAAAATTTTATTATAAATTAATAGTAAAGTACAATTTCTTTTTGAAAATATTAAACAAATTATTCAATTATAGCTTCAATATTGCCAATTGCATAAAGCGGAATATCGTACAAATTATTATCATTCAACTTGTAATCAGCAAGTGATGTCCTGACAGATTTTTCGGAATTATAATCCTGAATAAAGTTCTTCAAACTCTTTGCTTTTAAGTTCTTTTCTGCTTTTACTTCAACAGGAACAACATATCCTTCAATTTGTACAACAAAATCAATTTCGCTACGTCTTGAATCGTTTGACCAATAATAAATCGGCATATCGTTATCGGCACTTTTTAGTTGTTGATAAACATACTGTTCGGCTATTGCACCTTTAAATTCTTCAAAAATTTTAGTTTTTTCTAAAATTGTTTTTACATCCAAATTAGTTAAAGCTGATAGTAAACCAACATCAACAACAAAAAGTTTAAATGCTTCAAAATCCTGATAAGCAATTAAGGGTAAATCCGGCTTTTTAATTCGATTAACCTGATAAACCAGTCCTGCATCTTTTAGCCAAAGCAGAGCAAGTTCGTATTCTTTTGCTCTTGCCCCTGTTTTTATTGCACTATATATAAACTTTTTGTTTTCCTTTGCAAGCTGTGATGGAATTGTTTGCCATAACATTTTTATTTTTTCAACTGTATTTGCAGGAACATGCTTTGAAAAATCATTTTCATAAGAAGCAAGAATTGTTTTTTGTATTTCTCTAACTCGCTTATAATCACGATTATTTATAAAATCCTGAACAACTTCCGGCATACCGCCAATATAGCAGTACATTTTAACAAGTTTTTCAAACTCGTTTTTAAATATGCTTATCATTTGGAAGTCTTTTTTCTCAATTAATTCAATAAATCTTTCTTCACCAAGTGCTCTTGCAAATTCAAAAAAATCCATAGGATAAATATTTAAAAACGAAACTTTTCCAACAGGAAAACCTGTACCCTCATGGTGGATAAGTCCAAGTAAACTTCCTGCTGCTATAATATCATACTCAGGAGCATCTTCATTAAAATATTTTAGTGATGTCAATGCTCTTGGACATTCTTGAATTTCATCAAAAATTATCAATGTTTTATCAGGGTTAATTTTTATACCGGATAATATTTCAAAAGATTCAATTAAACGCGGGATTTTATAATCATTTTCAAAAACCGCAGCGAGCTCCGGATTGTTGTCAAAATGCAAATAAACAACTTGTTCGTAGTATTGTTTTCCAAACTCTTTCATAAGCCATGTTTTACCAACTTGTCTGGCACCTTCTATAATTAAAGGTTTATGACCTTTTTTATTTTTCCACTTTTTTAGTTTTTCAATGGCTGTTCTTTGCATGACAATATCTCTTTTATTTAATCTTACACTTTTCTACAGGAAAAATCAATATATTTTACATTTTTATGCAGGAAAGTTTAGGTTTAAATTACATTTTTTTACAGGAAACAATTAAAATAAGAATATCTATTTTAGACATATATTTGTTTTATAATTAGCATAAGTAGGATTAAAATAAATTTCACTGCTTGAATTTAAGAAAATATAAGAAAGGTTTAATGTGTCAAATACTGATATAACACCAAATAAAATGCAACAAAAAGCGATTGATATTTTAAAAGGTCAGATAATGTTGATTGCGGGGCCGGGAACAGGAAAAACATTTACGATTATTGAACGTATAAAAAATATGCTTAATCAAGGCATTGCTCCTGAAAAGATTTTATGTTTAACATTTACCGATGCAGCGGCAAATGAGATGAAAAGGCGTATTGAAAACGATTTAAATATTATTTCTTGCGGAGTTCAAATATATACTTATCATGGTTTTTGCTGTTCTGTTATTGATGAGTTTCCTGAAGAATTTGAAATTCCAAGTAATTACAAAGTTATACCTGATGCTGTATCAAAGGCATTTATTAAAGAATGTATTGACGAACTTAAGCCAAAATACTTTAGAACAGAAAAGAATGACCCATATTTTTATATAAATACTATTAAAAACCGAATAATAGCTATTAAGCAAAATAGAATGACTAAAGAACAATATATACAAAATCTTAAAGAAAATCCTGATTGGGAGTCTGCGGCAAAAGAATTAAAAGCAAAGATAGATGAAAAAATAAAAAGCGGAAAATTAAATTATAAAACTGATGCCGGTAACTTAGAATCATTAGAAAAGAAAATTAATCAAGCCAAAGAACTTTGGGAATTTTATGAAAAATATCAAGAAAAGATGAATAGTGCAAGGTATTTGGACTTTAACGATATGATTAATCTTGTTCTTGAAAAATTTGAAATGAATAAAGGATTTTTAAATCAGATAGCTAACAAATTTGAATACATTATGGTTGACGAATATCAAGATACAAATAGGTCGCAAAATGAGATTGTATTTGTTTTATCTCATGCACTTAAAACAGAAAATATCTTTGTTGTAGGTGATGATAATCAGATTATTTACAGATTTCAAGGTGCAAAACTTGAAACTATAGCTAACTTTTTAACTGAATTTCCTAACACAAAAGTTATCTGTTTAACGGAAAATATGCGTTCTACTCAAGAAATTCTTGATGCAGCAAGAGCTGTTATTCTTCAAGATCCTTTAAACTTAGAAAAAGACAACAGGTTTGTAAGATATAAAATTTCCAAAAAGCTTGTTGCAAAAAACAAGGACATTTTAGCGAAAAGCAAACCGGTAAGATTTTACAGATACGCTGACATTATGCAAGAATATACGGAAATTGTAAATGAAATTGAAGAATTGATTAATTCAGATAATTGTCCTTTTGATAAGAAAAGCGGAAGAAAAAAATATTCCGAAATTGCAGTTTTAACTCGTTCAAATCTTGAAGCTGAAAACTTTGCAGAACTTTTTAAGCAAAGAAATATTCCATACGAGCTTAAAGAAGGTAAAAATATATTTTCAATTACTGCAGTAAATGTTTTATTTTTCTATATTCAATTCCTTATTAATCCTCAAATGTATTCTTTTAGGATTTTTCAGCTATTAACAGCACAGCCATTTAGTATAAATCCAAAAGATTATCAGGAATTATTCAATGATGTTTCAAAGGAAAAAACTTTTATTGATGTTCTTAGACGAGGCGAATGGGGCAAATACCAAGAACCTGAAAAATTACAAAATTTTTTAAAAACTTATGATTATCTAACTGAATTTAAGTCAAAAGAAAATATAAAAAATACTATTTTGGAAATCGGTTCTAAAACAGGAATATTCGATTATTACCTTAATACTGACATTAACAGAACAGAAAGTATCGCTGGATTAAAATGTTTTATTGATGAAGCTGTCGGTTTTTCTGATGTATACAAAACAAGTTTTTTGGAGGAGTTTTATACCTATATTAAGGCAATCTTAGAAGATGAAGAAACTCTTAATACCGAAAAAGCACCTGTTAATATGAATGCCGTTCAACTTTGTACATATCATGGTTCAAAGGGTAGGGAATTTGAATATGTTTATATGCCGACACTTACTGCAGAAAGATGGGAAAGCAGTAATAAATCATTAAAACCTGATATTCCTCTTGATGTTTCGGAATACAAAACATCAGAGGAACTTAGAACAGAAATTAAGCCGTCAGACTTAACAAAATTAATGTATGTTGCAATGACAAGAGCAAAGCATACGTTAAGAATGTCTTATCCTGAAAAAATTAACGGAAAAGTTAAAAAGCCGACAAGATATTTGGTTGAAATTCAGAATATGTTTGAAAAGGAAAAAGAGCCGTTTGAATATGATGAAGTTTCATATTGGAATCAGGCAGCAAACCTTTTGATTAAAAAAGATTATGACTACAAAAAAGATTTTGCTGAATTTATAACTTCATTGATTAATGACAGAGCATTTTCACCATCTGCAATAAATTTGTATCTTTCATGTCCAAGAGAATATTTGTATGAAGATATTCTAAAACTTGAACCTAAAGACGGAAATCCGAATTACCTGAGCTATGGTATTGCTATTCACAAAGCATGTGAAGAAGCAGTAAAATTCTTGCATGAAATGAAAATGCCTCCTGAAAAAACACAATTTATAAAATGGTTCAAAGACGAACTTTCTAACAGACCAATGCAATCATATCAGCATAGAGAAATTTTTGAAGTAAGGGGAGAACAGGCACTTGATAAGTATTATGCTCAAATATGCAATACAGCTTACTCTTGCCTTGTAGATACCGAATACAAACTTGAATACGAATTTGAAGATGGAACTAAATTTAAAGGTTTTATTGACAGAATTGATATAAATAGCGATGGAACTTACACTATTTATGATTACAAAACAGGAAATAATAAAAATAAAGATATTGAACCCGGTAAAGACCATGAGGATTATTACAATCAAATGGCTTTGTATAAATATTTTTATGAAAGAAAAACAGGAAACAAAGTTTCACTAACAAAGTTTATTTATCCCGAAGATTTTGAATCAAAAAATGACGGAATTAAATTTACTGAGGATGAAATTAATGTGATTGTTAACAAATTTAAAAATGCAATAGCAAATATTAAAGCATTAAACTTTGAACCGACAAAGAATAGAGATAAATCCTGCAAATACTGTAATTACAAAGATTATTGCGGTATGAATAAACTGTAAAAACTATTTTGGTTACTACTCGTCTAACTACATTGATTATAATTATCAGTACTAATGATTATTTTCATAGGGCGGGTTGAGAAAAACGAACCCGATAATTTGGATTATGATTAATCGAAAGCTTTGTTTTTCAAAAAATATTTTTTACATTAACACTTTAATTCTCTTTTAATCACATTTCAAGTCCCTGAACATCTTTTTAATATCTTTCCTGAATAATTATGCAAATCGTAGTTTGTCAAACACTCACAATAATAGATGCTAATTTTACAAAAATTTGAGAGCCGGAAACCATTGATTTTTCGTTCAAAATCTGCATAATTATTACGAAGAAATGTTAAACAATTAACTTATCAATCTAAAAAATGCTATTTAAAAGATAAAAGTCCATAGAAAAAATGCAAAAATTCAAAAAATCTACATTGAATAAATGAGCAAAAATATATCAATATATGCTAAATATTGTAATATAATGAAAAGATATGCCATCAACAAGCTTATAGATTGGAAAGAGAGCCAAAATCGCAAACCTCTCATAATAAGAGGTGCAAGACAGGTTGGTAAAACTTGGCTTATGAAAGAGTTTGGCAAAACCCAATATAAAAAGACTATTTATATCAACTTTGAAGATAACGATCTAATGCGTGAGCATTTTTCAAAAGATTTGAATACAAAAAGAATTATTGAAGGTTTGGAACTTGAACATTCTAAAATTGATTCAAAAAACACTTTGATTATTCTTGATGAAATACAAGAATGCCCCAAAGCTCTAACAGCTCTCAAATATTTTTATGAAAACAATCCCGAATTTCATATTGTTGCGGCAGGAAGTTTATTAGGTGTGGCTTTACACGAAGATGTTTCTTTCCCTGTCGGGAAAGTTGATTTTTTGGATTTATATCCATTATCTTTCTTAGAATTTCTTGATGCAATGGGTGAAGAAAATTTCGTTGAATTATTAAATAAACCTGATTCCGATAATATCAAAACTTTTAAAGCTAAATATATTGAATGGTTGAAAAAATATTACTATATTGGCGGAATGCCCGAAGTTGTAAATGATTTTGTCAAAAATAACGATTATAAAAAAGCAAGAAAAATACAAGAAAATATTTTAAGTGCTTATACGAGTGATTTTTCAAAACATATTTCTTCAACCGGCAAACTAAAAATAGACTTGCTTTGGGAATCGATTCCGAATCAATTAACTCAAGAAAGCAAAAAATTTGTTTATAAAAAAATTAAACAGGGTGCAAGAGCGGATGAATTTGAAGAAGCATTGTCTTGGCTTATAAATTGCGGACTTGTTTATAAAATTAATCGTATAACAAAACCTGCCATGCCTATAAGAGCCTATGAAGATACAAAAGCATTTAAATTGTTTATTTTAGATGTTGGCTTACTTTGTGCATTGAGTAAGCTTCCGGCAAGAACTTTAATTGACGGAGATAAAATTTTTACGGAATTTAACGGAGCATTGGCAGAGCAATATGTATTGCAACAATTAAAAACACTTGATGATATGGAAGTCGCTTATTGGATAAGCAAATCAGGAAACGCTGAAATTGACTTTGTTATCCAAACAGACGGGTATGTAATACCTGTTGAAGTCAAAGCAACAACTAATTTACAGGCAAAATCACTAAAAGTATACAGAGAAAAGTTTGAACCTGAAATAAGTATAAGAACAAGCCTTGCCGATTTTGAGATAAATAACGGCTTATTTAATATTCCGCTATTTATGGCAGGAAAGTTTGATGAAATTTTAAAGGAAAAACAATGAACAGACACGATATGATTGAAAGAATTGGTAGTAGTTACCTTACTTCCAATATAGAAGCTGGAGAATACAGTTATGTTGTAGAAGCTGGTTCTAAAGCTAAACTTGAACAATGTTTAGGACGTGCAGTAAAACATTTTAAGTTAGACATAAGATTTGAAGATAACGATTTTGTTATATTGGTTGAAACTAAACAAAACTTTGTTGAAGCTGATATTGAACAGTTGAGAGAATATCTGGAAGAAGAAAGAGTGTTGCACTCTGATAAGAAGATTATATGTATTCTGGCTAATACTAAAAATGATAAGATAAAGGTATGGAAATCCTTTATTGATGATGATAATTTACTGCCAGATGAAACTGTTCTAGGAACAATAGAACACTATAAATCATTATTCTATCTCAATAAACAGAATGATAGAGAAAAAGTATTAAAGAATACCTATGCTTTGAATGAATTGTTACACAAGAAAGATATTGATGAAGCCTTACGAAGCCAGTTTGTGGGTACTCTATTGTTACATATAAAGGATTTGGTAAAAAGATTTGAAACATCAAAGATTGATGAAGACTTGAAAGAAAAAATTAATAGTGCTTTAAATCTGATGTCTGAGGCACAGATTATTGCTGGCATAAAAGGAACATTGACTGAATTGCTTGATGGCTCGGATAATAAGAATAAAAAGATTGAGTTACTTCAAAAGAACGTATTGGATAATCAGAAGGTAAAGGCACTTAAAAAGAAAGATTGGATAGAGGTAATAGACAGTATTCTTATGGATATTTATAAATACATAGATACTAACAGTCCAGAAGGTCAAGACATCCTTAACTTGTTCTTTATTGCCTTCAATAAGTATACAGGGAAAGCAGATAAAAATCAGGCATTTACACCTGACCATATCACAGAGTTTATGTGCAGATTAACGGATGTAGATTGCACAAAGGTTGTGTTAGACGGTACATGTGGCAGTGCTTCATTCTTGGTTCAGGCTATGGTAAAAGAATTGGCTGATTGTGATAAACCTAATCTTTTAAGTAAACAAATTGAAAAGCTGAAACAGAATGTGAAAAAGAATAACATTTATGGTATTGAAGTAGAGGAGAAGGCTTTTGGTTTATCAGTAACTAACATGTTAATTCATGGTGATGGTAATTCTAATATTCAATTGGGTAGTTGCTTTGACCATAAAGACTTTATTAAGGAAGCTGCCCCAGATATAATTCTAATGAACCCACCATACAATGCAAAGCCAAGAAGCATACCAAATTCATATAAAGAAGACTGGGGTGCTGCTAAAGACGGTAAAGAAGACCCAACAAAAGGACTTGTATTTGTCCACTACTTCTCTGATGTAATTAAAGAACTAAATGCTGAACGTGTAAGTAAAGGTGAACAACCGAAGCTGGTCAAATTGGCTGTGTTGTTACCTTTGGCATGTGCAATCGGCACTGGTAGTCTAATAACAAAAGAGAAAGAAGTATTACTTGAAGATAATACATTAGAAGCTGTATTCTCTCTGCCGGGAGAAATATTCTATCCGGGTTCTTCTGTTTGTGCTTGCTGTATGCTATTTACACTTGGTCAACCTCACGTTAAACCAGATGGAACAACAAGAAGCACATTCTTTGGTTATTGTAAGGATGACGGATTTGTTAAGAAGAAGAATTTAGGACGTGTAGAACAATTCATTAAAGATGATAAGGGTAACTTTACTATATCAAAATGGAAGAAGATTGAAGAAGAATGGCTAAATCTGTTTGAAGGGAAAACCGTTGTTGACGGTAAATCAGCAGTAGAAAAAGTTAATGCTGATGATGAATGGTTATGCGAAGCATATATGAAGACTGACTATACAAAGCTGACATCAGACGATTTCCAACGAACACTTAACAACTACCTATCATATCTTGTTAAAGAAGGTAATGTTTATGAAAGTAATGGTGGTGTGTGAGTATGGAATTAAATGTACAAGATTGGAAAGAGTTTAATGTAACAAGATTATTTGATATATGTGCTGGGAACTATTACAGTTCTGATGACTATGAATATGGTACAACACCTTATGTGTCAGCTTCTGCAACAAATAATGGTGTTGGGCAGATGATAGATTTACCACCTGACTTTAGTGAGAATAAAATTGTAACTGGCAAAGTTGAATGTAAAGCATTCTATCAAGGGAAACCTTTTAGTGCTACAAGCGATGCAAATATATTCGCACCTAAATTTAAAATGACACAAAATGTAGGACTGTTTCTAACTTCAATTATCACATTCAATGAAAATGGTAAATGGTCTTATGGTAGGCAGTGTCGTGTAGGCGACTCTAAAGAAATTATTGTAAAACTACCTATTAAACACAATGAAGATAATACACCTACTATAGATGAAAACAGAACCTATTCTGATGAAGGATATATTCCAGATTGGCAGTTTATGGAAGACTACATCAAATCGTTACACCATAAACCTATTACAACTAAAGTTAAAGCTGGGAATGTTAAAGAGTTAGATGTAGACAACTGGGAAGAATTCAAAGTATCGGATTTATTCAACAGGATATATAAAGCTAAAGCACATACAAAAGAAGAAGTTGTTGAAGTTGATAAAGGTATTCACTTTGTATCAAGAACTGATTGTAATAATGGTGTTGATATTACAGTTGATAAAGATACCAGATATGAAGGTTTGGAAGAAGCCAATTGTATAACCATTGGTGATACAACAGCCACTGTGTTTTATCAGAATGAACGGTTTATAGCTGGCGACCACATGGTAGTTTTACGTGCTGATTGGTTAAATCTAAAGAGAGGTCTTTTCTTTAGAACCTTATTTGCACAAGAAGGAATTAGATATTGCTACGGTAGAGCATACAGAATGGACTTGATTAAAGATACTTTATTGAAGCTGCCTATTAAGAGGGATAGTAACGGAAATCCTGTCATTGATAATAACCGTACTTACTCTAATAACGGTTACATTCCAGACTGGCAGTTTATGGAAGATTATATCAACTCTCTACCTTATAGTGATAGGATTTGAAACAACGCAGATTTATTAAATGCATTTTTTATCGATAACGAAAAACAATAAATTTTTATAAAATTTTACCCAAAAATAAAATCTCAAAAATCCGAAAATTTGCAAACTGTCCGAAAAATTGCAAACTGTCTGAAAATTGCTATCTGCACCATTTGATACAGCAATTATTGGAAAAAAAGTACATGTTAATCAAAAACATTTAAACAGTTAAAAGTGATATATAAAAAAAACCTCTCTGCAATGCAGTAAGGTTCTTTTTGCTTTTAAATGGTGGAGGATAGGGGGTTCGAACTCCTGACCCCCTGCGTGCAAAGCAGGTGCTCTACCAACTGAGCTAATCCCCCACATTTTCATGCTGTTATTTTCTCAGCTCTTGTGTTCTTATTATATATAAAAAAATTTTAAATGTAAATACCTAACTTCTAATTTCCGGTAACAATTTTTCACAAAAATATTTTAATCGCTCTTTATCGTTTACATACCAATATCCAAAAAGTGCTTCTAATGACGTTGCTATACGATATTCATTTTGATTGTTTCGTCTTGCTACAGGTACTTCTAAATTTCTTGCTCTACGTTTTATATCCTGTTCTTCTTCTGTTAACTCTATATCTATTTTTTCCATTATTTTTGCTTGAAATGATGCCATTACATGTTCCGTTGTCATTCGATGTAATGATTGAGGATTTTGACATAAATGTATTAATGTTTCACGTACATACAATTCCCATACTGCATCTCCTAAATGGGCATAGTTTCTTAAGCAAATTTCCAATGTTTTTACCTCTCTTAATTTTATTTTATCATAATTTATTGTATAATATAAATATGAATTTTAAGAAAGGTTATTTTATGAAAAATTTATTTATTGTTTTATTTATAATTGTTTGCACTTGTTCTTGTGTATACGCTTTTGAAACAGATTCATACAGTAGTCATGACATTGAATTTAAAGAACAATTATCAAAATTGCAAACTAAACACATAATTATTTTTAATGACTTATTATTATCTGATTTACAAAAAGCTAAAGCAAATTATATTTTTAAAAACAGTGATAATAAAGAAGCAGAAATTTATGCTAAATTAAAAAAAGAACAAAATTTACTTAACAACCTAATAGCACAAAGTGCTGATAAATTTACAAAAAAACAACAAAAAAAGAATATCCGTAAACTTGAAAAAGAAATATTAATTATTGAAAAACAAGCTGATAGAGAGTTTAAAAAAATATTAAACCACGACCAAAGAACAAAATATAACCGCATAAAAAAAGCAGTTAAAATTTAATTCTATTTATTTACTATCTTCGCTTGATATAGAATATACTGTAATTGCTCTTAGAGGAACTATTTGCGAATGATAAACCAAATATTCATTCTCTCCCCATTTTTCTACAGAAATTTCTTCCTTTAATGATTTATTTTGAAAATCCCAATAATATAATTCTTCAGCATGTCCATCATCACTGTATTTGTAAAATACTGCTTTATCAGAATCAACATATTTATATGAATTATTTTTGTATTTAACATTGCCACGTTCGTTATCATCAATTTCTTCTAATCTCTCAACAGTCATACCAATATCTGATAGTCCACTCAATTTTTCTAAAACAATACTAACCTCAGTTTCATCATCATCGTCAACTGTTACCCATGCTTTTTCGCCATCTCCTTTTTGACATTCAAGCTCAAACCACATATAGTTACCCTGTTGATAAAGATGTTTATGCATAACTTTCAATGTTAAATCTTCATCATATCCTTCTACATTTGCAAGTTTAAATACTCCGCCTATATCCATATTAGTTATATCAAGAGTTTTAGATTTTTTTGCAGATTTTGAAACTGCATCAAAAATACCCTTATTACGTCCTATAGCCATGAATAATATACATGACGTTATTATTATAAATATAATACTCATAACCCAAAACGGTGATATTGTAAAAAACATTATACCTGATATTATAAGCATAATTACTAAAAAAATATCAATACGCATTTTAAATCTCTCTTTCTATTTATTTAATTAAACGCTAAATCTGAAATGAACTATATCACCATCTTCAATGACATAATCTTTTCCTTCAATTCTTGTAACTCCTTTATCCTTACAAGCTGTGTAAGAGCCGCAGTCAACAAAATCCTTGTATGAAGTTATTTCAGCTTTTATGAAGCCCTTTTCAAAATCTGTATGAATAACTCCTGCAGCTTGAGGAGCTTTTGCACCTGCCGGAATTGTCCATGCTCTTACTTCTTTTTCTCCTGCTGTAATAAATGTTCTTAAATTAAGTAAATTGTATACAGATTTAATCATTTTATTTATACCTGTATCTTCAATTCCAAGTTCTTCTAAATATTCTTTTGCTTCTTCCTGCGATAAATCTGATAATTCTTCTTCTATTTTTGCACAAATAATAACCATATCAGCATTATGACTTTTTGCATACTCTCCTACACGTTTTGTATAATCATTTCCTTCTTTTAAGTCAAATTCTGAAACATTTGCACAGTATATTACCGGCTTTGTAGACATTAAATGTAATTCTTTTACAACTGCTTGCTCATCTTCATTAAAATGTTCTTTTACATTAATAAATGAACAATCTGAAAGTAATGTCATTAATTTATTTAATACTTCTGTTTCTAAAGCAGCTGACTTATCACCTGTTTTTGCAACCTTTGAAACCTTAGCTAGCCGTTTTTCAACAGATGCTATATCTGCCAATGCAAGTTCTGTATTTATGGTTTCAATATCATCAAGTGGGTTAATTTTTCCGGATACATGAATTGTATTTTCATCATCAAAACATCTTACTACCTGAATAATTGCATCAACTTCCCTTATATTATGTAAAAATTGGTTTCCTAAACCCTCACCTTTACTTGCACCTTTTACTAATCCTGCAATATCAACAAATTCTATTGCTGTAGGTATAACAACATTTGTATGTACCAAATCTTTTAAGACATCAAGACGGCTATCCGGAACATTTACAACACCTATATTTGGCTCAATTGTACAAAAAGGATAATTTGCACTCTGTGCATTTCTTGCACTTGTAAGTGCATTAAATAATGTCGATTTGCCCACATTTGGCAGTCCTACGATACCTGTTCTTAGCATTTTTTCTCCGTTTATTTTACTGATTAAGGTTAGCATAAATATTTGAGTTATGCAAGTTATTCTATGATTTTAACTTATTTTATTTTTAAAATATAAATCTTTAATTAATAGATTTTTTGTAATTATTAGTTACAAAATGAACATTATAAATTTTTACTTGATATAATATTTGATGGATAACATCATTTACAGGGTTGTAAATTCATGCCGGAAAAGTGTCAGCAAGTTGATTTATCAGCTTATCACAGCTTAATTGAAACTATATGCAAAGTTGAGGCAAAGAAGATGTCTTCATCTTCTCATTTGCTTGATTATATGGAAATGCTTAATATCGGTACTCAAACTCTTTATTTATTATTTAAACAAAAAAATGCAAGCGAATATAATCAATCTTATCTTTCAACGGCAATAAAATGGGCGATAAGAAATGAAGCAAGGCGCAGATATAAATGGTATTCTATGCGCCAAAAACAATATGCTATGCATCCTGATGAAGTTAGAGAATCAATGTATAAAACAATTTTATCAGTTGAAGAAATGGCAGAAGCGGATAATCCGACTATTATTAAATCTCAAGATAAAAGTCCTGAAGAGAATGTTGAGTTTGTTCAATTAAAACATAAGATTCAAGATTTAATTGATATTTTACCTGAACGAGAAAAAGAATTTATAGAACAAAAATTTTATAAAGATAGAAAACTGCGGGAGATTTCGGAAGAATATCAAATTTCTCCATCAAGAATATCAAGGATTATACAATCAGGTTTAAACAGGATTAGGAAAGAATTAGTTAAACAAGGAATGGCTTAAAGGAATAATTATATGAAAGATAAAAAGAAAATAAAAGTATCATTTCCTCACATGGGAACAATTGCGGTTGCTTGGTCTGCTGCTCTTAGAAAATTTGGTGTAGAAGCTTATGTTCCCCCATATACAAATAAAAAAGCATTATCTTTAGGAGTAAAAAATTCTCCTGAGTCTGTTTGTCTGCCTTATAAGTTAATTATGGGTAACTTTATTGAAGCAATTGACGGTGGAGCGGATTATGTTGCTATGCTGACTTCTCCTGGTTGCTGCAGATTGGGCGTATATGGTTTAAATCTACAATCAGCTCTTTCTGATTTAGGATATGAAGCTAAATATGTAGAATTATCTTTGTATGACGGAATAAAGGGATTATATAAATTTTTTAGAGATTTGACAGGAAAAAATAATTGGTTTACAGCAACTAAAGCTATTTATATGTTTATTAGAATGGTTTTTGCATTAGATGATTTAGAAACATTACATTCATATTATAGAGCAAGAGAAGTAAAAACAGGTGAAGCTGACAGACATTATAACAAATGTTTGGATATGTATAAAAAAATAAATTCAACGAGAGAACTTAAAAAAATTAAAAAAGAAGTAAAAAAAGAAATGTCAAAAGTAGAAATTGATAAAAACAGGGAAATTTTACACGTTGATTTAACAGGTGAAATTTACATGGTTGATGATCCTTTTGCAAATCAATATATTGAAAAAGAATTAGGTAAAATGGGAGTACAAACAAGAAGAAGTCTTACTGTCGGAAGTTTTATGAAAGATGCTATAATTCCTAAAATTTTCAGAAAAGGAGAAACACATTTACAAAGGGCTGATCGTCTTGCAAAACCATATTTAACCAGAGATATAGGCGGTGATTCTCTTGAATCGGTATCTGATGTTGTTTATGCTGACTTGAAAGGAACTGATGGCATTATACATATAAGTCCTTTTACTTGTATGCCGGAAATTATGTCGCAAAATATTTTTCCTTCTGTTAGAGAAGACCATAATATACCGATATTAACGCTTGTAATGGATGAACAATCAGGAAAAGCAGGATATATTACAAGATTGGAAGCTTTTGTTGATTTAATGCGTCGTAAAAAACGACTTAAAAATGGTAACAAAAATAAAGAAAAAATTGCTGCAGGAATTTAATAAAATTTAGGAAAAAGTATGCTGAGAATATTTAAGGATTCTTTTAAAATTACATCTGATAATCTTATTTTATCTACACCTCCTCTGTTGTTTACAGCATTAATTTTATTTTATACAGTTTTAGCAGAAAGAAATGTTAAAAATATTTTTTCTGAATATTTTGTATTGCTTGTTATACTTTTAATGTTTAGCGTACTTATATCCGGTTGGGGATATATGATTAAACTTGCTGTTAAAAAACAAGAAGATAACAAGAATAATAATAAAAATAAAGACGCTGAATCATTTAAATTGATAAATGAATTTTCTACAGGTGTTGGAGAATATTTTATACCTTGTTTATTTTATCTAATAGGAACATTTGTTATATTTATTGTTGTTATAGCAGGTGTTTATATGTTTTGTTTAAAATTCATAGGTTCTTTGGGAATTGACTTTATAACATATTTAAAAGGTATTATGTCATTTTCTGTATTAAAGGATATAATAGCAGAGATGAATAAAGAACAGTTTATTAGATTTTCTAATTGGACACTTGTAACAGGTATTTTCAGTATGTTATTTGCTTTATTTACTATGTTTTGGCCGATAGAAATATTTTATAAGACAAAAAATGTTTTAAAAGCATTGTATTATTCTATTATAAATGTTTTAACGAAGCCGCAAATAATTATATTATTTCTATTTATAATTGCATCTAATACTATATTTTCAATGATAAATATACTTGCATTAAAAAATATATTTATTTTATTTATATTTACGCTTATTTATTTTTATTTTATTGTCTATGTATTTGTATTATTATTTTTATACTATGAAAGAAAAATCAAAAGTAATAGCGATAGCATCTCCGACAGCAACGGGAAAGAGTAAATTTGCAGTAGAACTTGCAAAAAAAATAAATGGAGAAATTATATCTGCAGATTCACGGCTTGTATATAATGGATTTAATATAGCTGTGGCTAAACCAACAAAAGAAGAAAAGGGAAACATTAAGCATTATTTAATAGATATAGTTGAGCCGGAATATGATTATACTGTATCTGATTTCTATAAAGATGCAACAAATGCGATTAAAGAAATAATCTCTCACAAAAAAACTCCAATTATTGTTGGTGGTACAGGTTTATATTTTAGAATTTTACTTGAAGGTTATAAGTTAACCGACGTGAAGCCGGATTTAAAATTAAGGCAGGAACTGTCTTTACTTTCAAAAGAAGAATTACTTTTGATTTTTGAAAAACTTGATAAAAAGTCTTTTCAAAATATAACTGATATAGATAAGAGAAAACTTATAAGAAAAATAGAAATATGTAAATCACTTGGTAAACCAATTTCTGAAATCGAACAAAAACAGGAAGTTCCATACAAAGTAGAGTGGATTGGAATAAATATGCCAAGAGATGAAATATACAACCGTATTAATTCTCGTGTTGACAGAATGTTTGAAGATGGTATTGTTGATGAAACAAAAAATCTTTTAAAAAAGCACGGAAGAATTAAAAATATTGTTGATACTATAGGATATAAAGAAGTTATACAATATTTAGACGGAGAAATAGATTTAGATAGAGCAAAAGAACTTTTAAAACAGCATACAAGAAACTACGCAAAACGTCAGCTAACTTGGTTTCGTAAAAATGAAGCTCTCGGCTTAAGTTAGATAAAATATCTATATTTTTCTGTTTTTTAAATAATCATAAACATTTTTAGGAACAAATTTTGATACATCTCCGCCTAAACTTACTACTTCTTTTACGGCACTTGATGATATAAAGTTGTATTTTGGTCTTGTTGTTAAAAATATTGTTTTTATATTTTCATCTAAAGAACTGTTAGTTTGGGATAATTGCATTTCAAATTCGAAATCAGAAACAGCTCTCAAACCACGTATTAAAACTTTTGCATTTTTCTTTTTTGCATATTCAACTGTCAATCCCTCAAAACTGTCAACCTCTACATTTTTAAATTCTTTTACGGATTCTTTTATAAGATTTACTCTTTCGTCAATAGTTAAAAAACCTGTTGTTTTATCAGGGTTTACTGCAACTGCTATAATTACCTTATCAAAAATTTCACTACTTGTTTTTAATACATCCAAATGCCCGTTTGTAATAGGGTCAAAACTTCCGGGGTATATTGCTGTTTTCATTTTTGTACCTTTCTTCTAATTCTCAATTAAAATTATACTTCAAAAAAATATTCTTATTAATTATTTTCGTTTCTGTCTTTGATTTTTACACCTAAAATTATTGAAACTATAATACCTATACCGACAAGCACAGGATAAAATAAGCTTTTCATTATAGTAAACGAACTGATTGAAATTGAAGCGGCTAAACTTGTTGCTATTAATATTTGTGCGCCATAAGGTATAACACCTTGTACACAACAAGATGTTGTATCTAAAAGACTTGCAGTTCTTCTTGCATCAACTCCGTATTTTTGACTCAATTCTTTTGCAATAGGACCTGCTGTAATTATGGCTACAGTATTGTTAGCCGTAAATAAATCCATCATTCCCACTAAAAAACATATTCCTAACTCACAAAGTTTTTTGTTTTTTATAAAATGTTCAGTTACTTTAATTATATACGTTATTCCACCGTTATATCTAACCATTTGAAGCATTCCGCCTGCAAGCATTGCAACTACAATTGTATTTGCCATACTGACAGTTCCGTCCCCAATAAAAGTAAAACCGCCAAATAAATCAAAAGTTCCGTAATGAATACCAATTATTAAATTTAATATAATTGCAATCAAAAGCAAAAGCATTACATTCATACCTGCCATACCAAATATTAAAAGAAAAAAGTATGGTGCAATTTTAATGTAAGATGATAATGTAACAGATACAGACGAAACACTGTCTGCCGCAGGTGCAAACACAGGAAGTAAATATATTAATACACACAAGATAGAAGGAACAGTTACAATTTTAAAATTAAATATCATTTTATCACGCATTTCAACATTTTGCGTTCTGGTAGATGCAATCGTAGTATCAGAAATAACAGATAAGCTATCACCGAACATTGCTCCACCAACAACCGCCCCTAACATAACACCTGCCGGCAGCCCTAATGCTTGTGATAATTCAACTGCAATTGGTACTACTGCCGCAATTGTACCACAAGATGTACCGATTGAAAGTGATATTAATGCTGATACAATAAACATTCCTGACATCATAAATCTATGAGGTACGATATTTTGTGCAATTGCGACAACTGCATCTACTGCACCTACTGCTTCTGCCGTTGCGGTAAATGCACCCGCCAATATAAATATCAGGCACATCATCATTATATCTCTGTTACCCATACCAAGTGCGAATATTTCTATTTTTTTTCCCAACTTTTCTTTATGGTTTAACGTCAATGCAACTGCGGATGATATTATAAAAGCCACTGACATTGGAACTTTTGAAAAATCTCTTGTTAGAATAGAAAAACCAAAATAAAACAATACAAACACAATAAAAGGAAATAGTGCTTTGACACTACTTTCCCTCCATTGTAAATTATCATCATTATTTGTTAGTTTATCCATTTTTTACATTTAATTACTTTTACTTTAAAAGATTTTTGTACAAGTCCATATATTTACCTGCGCTTACTTTCCAGCTGAAATCAGCTTTCATTGCATTTTTACGCATTTGTTCAAATTCTTTAGGTTTGTTTTTATAAACATTTATTGCATAATATAAGCATTCCTTCATATCCCATCCGTTATATCTCCAGAATTTAAAACCGTTTGCAACATCAATAGGTTCTCCTGTTACAGTATCATCAAGACCACCTGTTGCTCTTACTACAGGCAATGAACCGTATCGCATAGCTATTAGTTGACTTAATCCGCAAGGTTCAAATCTTGATGGCATTAAGAACAAGTCCGAACCGGCATATATTTGATTTGCAAGTTCTGCATTATAGCCGATTTCAGCTCTTATATTGCTTGTATTATTTGATAACCAAATTAATAAATCCTCGTATGGTTTAGCTCCTGAACCTAAAAATACAAAATCAGCATCCATATTCATAAGTTCATATTGTTCCGCTCTTATCAAATCAATACCTTTTTGATCAACAAGTCGTGAAATAAGTGCAACTAAAGGTCTATCAGGATTATATTTCAATCCAAAATGTTCGCATACAGCTTTTTTATTAGCACTTTTACCTTTTTTCATAGAGCGAACATCATAATTTTCGACTAAATTTTTATCATTTTTCGGATCGAATACAGTATAATCAATACCGTTTAATATACCATGTATTTTACCTTGATTCATTCTCAATGTATAATCCATACCCTCACCGTATTCACCTGTTAAAATTTCCTGAGAATATTTTGGGGATACAACAAGAATTGCATCTGAATAATTTATAGCTCCTTTTACCCAATTTACCATTCCGTAATGTTCTAATCCCCATTGATTAAATACAATATCTTTTCTCATATTTGCAAAATCAAGTACATCTTGATGCCATATTCCTTGATATGCTAAATTGTGAATTTGGAAAACATTTTTTGCCTTGTTCCAAAAATCATCATACTTGTAATTTGCCTTTATAAACATAGGTATCATTGCAGTATGCCAATCGTGTGTATGTACAATATCTGCTTTGAAATTTAATGCCTTTGCATACTCTAATACTGCAAGTGAAAAAGCAATATAACGTTCATGTTCATATCTCGGATCAAGATATTTTGGATAAACTTCTTTAAAACAACCAAAATACCAATCATTTTCAATAAAGAATACATTTATTTTTGTACCCGGTAATTTACAATAGTTTAGTTTAAATTTGTGTCCCTGCCAGCCAAATGTAATCCACATTTCTGAATCAGGATATTCTTTTATTCCAAACTTATTTTTATCTATACAGCCATGCAATGGTGTAAAAATGGCTATTTCCGCATCTTTATCTTTTTCCAAGTATTTAGGTAAGCTACCTACAACATCAGCCAATCCGCCTACTTTGGAAAATGGTGCAACCTCTGCTGCCGCAAATAATATTTTCATTTAAACCTCCGTTATTTTTTATTTTTTATTTTTTATTTTTTATTTTTTATTTTTTTGTTTTTATATTATATTTGTTTGCAATTTTTATATATTGATTATAACAAAAATCAGCTTCTTTTGTTTCATTTTGTAATTTTAATATCTTAGATTGTAACAATTTAAATAACATTAGTATATAAATATTTGAATGATTATTACTTTCCAACTGCACAAGTGCATTCTTTACTAAACTTGAAGCGTTTTGTAAATTTTCCTCTGCAAGTGATTGTTCTGCTATTGAATACCAAGCTAAATATACAAGATTTGAATATCCGTTATTAATTGACATATCAAGAACACTGTTATATATAACAGATGATTTTTGATAATTTTCAAGTTTAAAATATACACGTCCTATCATTAAATCAGAGAATAATTCCATTTGATATAATTTATGTCTTCTTGCTTCTAATTTTGCATGATAAAATTTTTCAGCAATTGAATGCTCATCTGTAGCAGTAGTAAACGCATCCATTATATAATATAAAAAGCCGGAAAATTTATTCATTTTATTATAATTTGGCTCTAATGATATTTTATCATTTTGTAATATCGGTATAATTTGTTTAAAGTAATTATATGAATTTGGAAAACTTCCCAAAATAGCGGTTACTTGATTACAAAATTCTTCAATACCGGTTTCCATTTGTAATTCCATTGCAAAAATTACATATTCTACAGTATCCGTTAATATTTTTTTTAGATTTGCAATACTAATCTTGTTTGTTGTAAATTTATCAATTCCACATTCACCAATAAGGTTAAATATGCGTTTTCCAAGAGTTATCGTTTCATTCCAATTACCAATATTAAATAATATTTCTATTCTATTTATATTTGCATAAAAAGCAATAGGATTATAATCTGCTTCATTTGGATTTATACCTTTTTTATCTATATTGGATAATACACATTGAGATGCAGATAGTGCCTGATTATAATTTCCTGATAAAATACAGCTTCTTAAAATTTTATTATACAAAACAACTGATTCATTACCGCTAAAATAAGTTTTTAATGCATCAATTACAATAGGTGCTACCCTTGATACTTTTTCATTTGTATAACTCGAAAGCATACTTGAAATATTTTTATATAATTCTTTTTTGTATTCTGCCAAATCATTGTTTTCATCAATATCCAATGTATTTATACTTATTGTATCTATGGCTTTTATACAACAATTTAAATATGTATCATAATCACCTATACTTTTACTTACTTTTGCAATAGCATTTAGTTGTTCAAAATCATTTTCTGCATCTCCAATAATAGAGTATAATCTTTCTAAGCAAGGAGATGGTTCATTTGCATTAAAACAAACTTTTATTAATGTTGTAGAATAATTTTCAAGTTCGTCATCAGAAAGTATTTTAAGCAAATTTTCAAACATACTGTTAAAGTTCTGAACAAGTATATATTTATCATTAATTTCAATAAAATCTTTTTGATTTAGTATTTGTAAAAATTCTTCCGTATTTTCTTTATTAAATAATTTAACAGTGTCTAAAGTAATAATCGGGCCTAAAAGTATAATATTAACTGCAAAATTAAACAAATCCGCAGATATTTTTTTTACATAAAATAATTTTTTTTGTATCAATTCATCTAATGTTGCAGGCAGCATAACAGTTGCTTCATTATTTAGCTCAAAAGAACCGTTTACAAGTTTTAATACACCCATTTCAAGTAAATGAAGCAACGACATCATAAAATATGTTTGTGACCCCTTTGTATATTGCTTAATTTTTTGCATATAAAAGGTGTTGATTATATTTTTACATAGGTCTGCATTAGATTTAAGTAAAACATTCATTGGTGTCGGTTGTAAAAATATCTCCGTATAATTATTCATTCCAAGTAAAAAGTGTGCCGTTCCATGTAATCTAAAATCTTTACCCGCAACAAAAATGTAACTTATACCTAACTCATCAAATCTACTTAAGATACGTGTCAATATTTGAAAAGATAATTCATCAATAAATTCTGCATCCTCAATTATAATAAGGGTATTTTGCATACCTGAAAAGATTGTATTAAATATCTGTTCAGCTTCAGCAGAAGCTTCTGTCGATTCATTTTCTTTTAATTGACAATTAACAATACTTCTTAAATATCCATTACTATCTATAGCATTAAATATACTAAAATCATTTTTATTATTTAATTTTGATATATTACTGTAACCTCTTGCTTCAGAAATAAATTCTGCAAAAAAAGCGTATGGTTTATACTTCATTTCTCTGTAACAGCAAATATTAATTATATTCGTATAAATATTCTTCTGTTTTATTTTTGAAGTTATTTCTTTTATTCTCGGTTGATATTTTTTCCTTCCTTTTAAAACTAAAACTCGTTTTTTTTGTTGAATTAGTAAATCCGATATATTTGCAGCCAATCCTTGTGCGGATGCTTTTGTAAATTCACATTTTATTTCTTCAAATTCGATACCCTCTATATCATAGATAGAAGTTTCTTCTTCTAATTTTTCATCATCATCAGATGATATTGAAATACCAATTGCATCGGAAATATCTACAATATTATTTTCTTCTTTTTCTTTTGGTTCATATTTTACATAATTATCCAAATCCAATTCATACAAGAATACTGACTGTCCTTTTAATACACACATGCCAATAGAATTGAACTTATAATCTCTGTTTGCAGCATCATATACTGTTGTGTCAACTATAAGCTGGGAATTTTTTTTGATACTTTCTGCTGTTATATTCTGGTACATAACCTGAATGTTTACACCTGAACGATAATCATCATTTTTAGCATAAACGGTTCTTTTTAATATCGCCATGCAGCATTGTAGAGTAATATCTCCTTTTTGTTTTAACTTATAATTAAGTTTTTCAACAATATTTAAGAGCTCAATCGCAAATTGAATTGAATTTTTAACAGAAGATGTATATGTGTAATCTTTATTAAAACGAATTACATAAGTAGTTCCTATAATTTGCCTTCTTAATTTTCTGGCTTTGGTCATATCATAAATAAGACGATTTAATCGGGCATTAAACTTCTGAAATAATTTATTTGAATCAAAAGTTTTAACTAAATCTTTTAAATTAGGAAAATCAATAGAAAGAGTCGCAAATTCACTTATATTAGCAGATTGAATTATTGCACTTACATTTGTATCAAATCCGCATCGCTTACATTTTCCATCAATAGTGTGATTTATTCTTCCACATTTATGACATTTGCTTAATATAACATAACCGCAGTCTGCACATATATTTGTTTTGTTTAATGCACCGCAAATAGGACATTGTAATTGAAAAACTTTTTTACAGTGTGGGCAGGCAAGAACATTGTCATTTATTTCATTTCCACATTTTGGACATTTCATGGTTCGATTATACAATTTTTTATTTTAAAAATCAATTTGTTATAGTATAATGAAATAGTTATTAAAATAAAATAAGAGGTGGTATGAATATTTTAACTTATATACTTGATCCGGCAATACTACTTATAGTAGGAACTTTTATCGTTGTTGTTGTGTATTGTATTAAAAAATTTGATTATGTTAATGCAAATCTTATATGGCTAATCGGTTTTTTAAAGAAATATAATAAAAATGACTTGTCATACAGATTTAGTGAATTTGATAAAACAATATCAAGTCAAAAATATATTTCAAATTCTTGGGCAGAGTTTAAAAGTACATTTGTTTTTTCGGAAAGTGTTGCCATAAAAAATAGAAATAACGGTGTTGCATTTCAAAATGTATCAAATCAGGTTGGAAATGCAATTCAAACTACTTCTGATCCTACATATTTTTTTAATGAGGATTCTCTTGTACAATCAAAATACAACAGCAAATTTGTACAAATTGTACCTACACTTTTAACAGGTATGGGACCTTTATTTACATTTTTGAATATAGCAATTGCGTTTACTAAAGTTGATTTTTCAACTCAGGAAACAACAATAGCTTCTGTTTCCGGATTGATGTCAAGTATGCAGATAGCAGCCCTTTGTTCGGTTTTAGCCGTTAGTTCATCATTAATATTTATGTTTTTTGAAAAAATTTATTATAACAAAAAATGTAAAGTTCCATTAGTTGAAATACAAGAACTTATGTATAATCTGTTTGACAGTATAACATCAGAAAAATTTCTTGTTGAATTGTTAAAGGAAACAAAAATTCAAAACAATAACCTTACAAACCTGCTTTCTGAAATGCCAAAACAGTTAAATGATGCAATAGGTAAAAATTTAACAAAATTAGTTCCGTATCTTGAAAATACAATTTATGGTTTAAATAATTTAAGAGAAACCGTAAAAAGTATTGAAATTCCCAAAAATCTTATGCAAAGCGGAGATGACATAGATGATTTATTTAACGGTGGTAAATAATGATACGTCGATATAATTTACAAAAAAATGATACACAGGAAAATGTTTTTTGGATTACAATGTCAGACTTGCTGCTTGGTTTAGCAGTTATATTTATTGTATTGTTTGTTCTTGCAATGACCGGCTTTGCACAGGCAAAATTAAAAGAACAAGCTTTAAAAAGTGATATTGCAAAAAGTCTTGCTCAGGATTTACAGCAAAATAATATTAATGCACAAGTAGACTTGACAACAGGTGTTGTTAAATTATCTGATTTACAATTGTTTGAAGTTGGCAGCTGGGAGCTTTCACCAAAAGGAAAAGAATTTTTAAACAAATTTATACCTGTTTATTTAAAAGCAGTATTTTCTAACGATAAAATTGCATCTAAAGTAGAAAATATAATTATACAAGGACACACTGATTCACAATTATTTGGCGGTGTATCATCAAAAGAAATTCAATTTTCAAAAAACATGGAGCTTTCTGCCAAAAGAGCCAATGAAGTTGCAAAATATATATTTTACACACCATACAATAAAGCATATAGCAAAAAATTGTTTAAGATGCTTGTTGTAGAGGGTAAAAGTTTTTCTGATCCTGTTATAATAAATGGTAAAGAGGATTTCGACAAAAGCAGGAGAGTTGAATTAAAACTTGTTGTAAAAAGCTCAAACTTACAGGATTTTATGGGGATAAGTCAAAATGAACTTGGCAAATGAAAATGAAATATTAGAAACAATTGATATGATACGTTTACATCATTTAGATATACGTACCGTTACAATGTCATTAAGTCTTAGAAACTGTATATCAGAAAATGCTGATAGGGTATACGAAAACGTATACAATAAGATAATAAAGTATGCGAAAAATCTTTGTAAATACGCAAATGACCTTGAAGATGAATATTCAATACCTATTATAAATAAAAGAATAGCTATTACACCGGCATCAATTCTAGGTGAATCGTGTAAAAATTTTGATTATGTAGAATTAGCAAAGGTATTGGACAAAGCTGCAAAAGATGTTGGTGTAAATTTTATTGGCGGTTTTTCTGCTTTAGTTGAAAAAGGTTTTACCAAAGGAGATACAGCATTAATAGAAAGTATTCCACAAGCACTATCGCAAACCGATTTAATATGTTCATCCGTAAATCTTGCAAGTTCTAAAGCAGGTATAAATATGGATGCTGTTTATAAAATGGCAGGAATAATAAAAGAAACCGCAAAATTAACAGCAGATAAAGACGGACTAGGTGCTGCAAAACTTGTATGTTTTTGCAATGTTCCCGGAGATAATCCGTTTATGGCAGGTGCATTTTGCGGATATGGAGAACCGGAATGTGCATTAAACGTTGGAGTATCAGGACCTGGTGTTGTAATGGCAGCAGTTGAAAATTTACCTAAAGAAGCAAATTTTAGTGAATTAGCGAATACTATAAAACGAGTTGCATTTAAAATAACAACCACAGGAGAATTGATTGGACGTAAATTAGCCGATATGCTAAATATACCGTTTGGCGTTGTTGATTTATCCTTAGCCCCTACACCTGCGGAGGGAGATAGTGTAGCAGGTATATTTAAGGCAATGGGACTCGAACATGCAGGCGCTCACGGTACAACAGCCGCACTTGCTATGTTAAATGATGCTGTTAAAAAAGGCGGAATTATGGCAAGTTCACATGTTGGCGGCTTAAGCGGAGCTTTTATACCTGTTTCAGAAGATGCAGGCATGATTGAGGCAGCTCAAAACGGATATCTGACATTTGATAAACTTGAAGCAATGACTTCTGTTTGTTCTGTTGGACTTGATATGATTGCAATACCGGGTGATACATCTGTTGAAACAATAGCAGGAATAATAGCTGATGAAGCTGCAATTGGTATGATAAACAAAAAAACAACGGCTGTAAGAGTTATTCCTGTACCAAATAAAGGTGTTGGTGAAAAAGTTGTATACGGCGGACTTTTGGGAGAAGCTCCAATAATGAGTGTAGGTAATATTTCATCAGAAATTTTTGTTAAAAGAGGCGGTAGAATACCTGCACCAATACATGCATTAAATAATTAATCAGGAGGTTTATTATGGCTTATACATTTAACAGATATGAGAATATGTTAAAAGAGTATTTAGTTGATGAAGGAAGTGATGCACACAATAAAATGGGAGATAATCAGGCAAGATATAATAATCTGAAAGTTTTAATGGATCCCGGTAAGATAAAAGCACCTCATATAATTGTTCGTATAGGAATATCAGAAGTTATTGTTGCAATAGAAGATGGTGAAATAATAAGCGGAAGTATCGGAGCCGATACAAGGTATATTCCTAAATGGTTAAATAAAACAGGCGTAAGACAAGAATTAATGCAAACTTGGGCTGGTATTGAAGGTATGAATTAATTTAATTATTATATTCGTAGTAATAGATTAACTTTTGTTATAAATTCGCTAAAAAATCTGTAAAATAGACTTTACAACATATTTTATGTGTGTAATAATATGGCTATGAGTAAGTATGTGTATTCAATTGAAGATGATATTGAGCATGCAAAAGTATTGTATGTTAATTTAACTAATAAATGTCCGAATAATTGTGTTTTTTGTATAAGGAAAACGGTAGATAATATTAAAGGTACAGATATGCATCTTGAAACAGAAGATTTTGATGTAAAAGATGTTATAGATGAATTAAATAATTATAAAAATTTTGAAGAAGTTGTATTTTGCGGTTACGGTGAACCATTTGAAAAATTAGATATTTTAAAAGCAGTTGCAGCATATCTTAAGTATAAAAATAAAAAAGTTCGTGTAAATACAAACGGATTAGGAAACGTTATTAACGGCAGATGCATCTTACCTGAAATTAGTAATATTGTAGATGTTGTTTCAATAAGTTTAAATGCTCCTAACAAGGAACAATACAAAGAAATCTCAAAGCCGACTTATGACAACGCTTATGAAGAAATGAAAAAATTTGCAACACAGTGTGTAGGATACGATATTGATACAATAATGACTGTTGTAAACGGACATCCTGATTATACATTGGATTTAGAAGCTTGCGAAAAGGTTGCATCAGAAATAGGTGCGGATTTTAGAGTAAGAGAATGGCTTGAAAAAGGATATTAAGAGTTATTAGGTAATAAGGATATATAGAAAGGAAA
Organism: uncultured bacterium; assembly: GCA_902776035.1. GTDB lineage: Bacteria > Cyanobacteriota > Vampirovibrionia > Gastranaerophilales > Gastranaerophilaceae > UBA6984. The sequence continues at coordinate 127,447 of CACYOO010000001.1, read as the reverse complement.
GGAAATTAAAATGATGTCATTGAAAGAACAATTAGACAAAATTATGTGTCCGAAATCAATTGCAGTAGTAGGAGCTTCCAACAAGGAACACACTATTGGTTCGGATATTATGAAAAGATTACAAGAGTACAAATTTACAGGAAAAATTTATCCAATCAATCCAAAAGGTGGAGAAATACAAGGTTTAAAAGCATACACTTCTGTTCTTGAAGTTGAAGACAGCATTGACTTGGCTCTTATTGTAGTAAATTCAAAATTTGTTTTATCAACAATAGACCAATGTAATGAAAAGGGTATTAAAGGTTTATGTATCATTACTGCCGGATTTAAAGAAACAGGTAAAGAAGGTGTAGAATTAGAAAAACAATTAGTAGAAAAAATCAATGAATATGGAATGAGATGTGTTGGTCCAAACTGTTTAGGAGTTGTAAATACAAATCCTGAAATCAGAATGGACGGATGTTTTGCAGAATCACTTCCTGAAAGAGGACATATCGGTTTTGTATCTCAATCAGGTGCTTTAGGCGGAGGTATTTTGAACATATTAAAAGATTTAAATCTTGGATTTGCTCAATTTATTTCAATCGGTAACCAAGCTGATATAAACGCTGAAACAGCACTTGAATATTGGGAAAATGATGATGATGTAGACCAAATGTTATTATACATGGAATCAATTCAAAACCCTGCAAACTTCAGAAAATTGGCATCAAGAATATCTAAGAAAAAACCTATTCTTGCCTTAAAAGCAGGACGTTCAGCAGCAGGTGCATCAGCTGCATCATCTCACACCGGCTCTTTAGCAGGTGCAGATAAAGCTGCTAATGCTTTATTACAACAATCAGGCGTAATCAGAGAATATTCATTGAAGAATTTATTTGCAACAGCTAAGGTATTCAAAACTTGCCCTATTCCAAAAGGAAATAGAGTAGCAATTATTACAAACTCCGGTGGTCCCGGTATTATGGCAACAGATGCAGTTTGTGAATATGGTTTACAAATGGCTAAAATTTCAGATGAAACAAAAGAAACATTAAGAAGTTTCTTACCTGCTGCAGCATCTGTTAAAAACCCTATAGATATGATAGCATCAGCACCAATCGAACATTACAAGCAAACTCTTAAAACAGTTATTGCTGATGAAAATGTAGATATGATTATCACAATTTATCTTCCATTCTTGGGCTTAAAAGATATAGATGTAGCTCAAGCATTAATGGAAATTAAAGCAGAATATCCTGAAAAACCTGTTATTGGTGTATTCATGACTAAGAGCGAATTCTTCTCTAAATTATCAGATATGGATGTTAATATGCCATTCTTTATGTATGCAGAAGAAGCTGCAGAAGGTTTAATGAGATTAGATCAACAACGTCAATGGATTGAAAGACCTGAAGGCAAAATACCTTGCTATGATGTTGACAGAAAGAAAGCTGAAAGCATAATGTACAATGCATTAAAAGAAGACAGAGCTCAATTAACAACTCGTGAATCAATTGATGTATTGGAAGCTTACGGTATCAGAGTTTGTAAATCCGGCTTTGCAACTAACGAAGAAGAAGTTGCATCATTAGGTAACTCAATCGGATACCCTGTTGTAATGAAGATGACATCTAAGACAACTTCTCACAAAACAGATGTTGGCGGTGTTAGAGTAAACATTCAATCTGAAGAACAATTAAGAGCTGAATACAGAGATTTGTTATCTAAATTAGAAGAAAAAGGTCTTTTAGACGGTCTTGAAGGTGTAATCATTCAAGAAATGGTTAAAGGTAACAGAGAAATGGTTTGCGGTATTGCAACAGATCCTCAATACGGACCAATGATGATGTTCGGTTTAGGCGGTGTATTCATTGAAGTTATGAAAGACGTAACATTCAGAATTGCTCCTTTAACTGATATGGATGCTAAAGATATGATTAAATCTGTTAAAGCATACAAATTATTAGAAGGTGCAAGAGGTACAAAACCTGCTCAAATGGAACAAATTGAAGAAACATTATTGAGATTATCTCAATTAGTTTCTGATTATAAATTCATTGATGAATTAGATATCAATCCATTATTAATTTCAGAAAAAACAGGTGAAGGTATTGCCGTTGACGGACGTATCAAAGTAAGAATGGAAGAAGCTAAAGAAGCTTTAGGACTTACTTGCTGTGCTTGCGGTTCTTGTAATTAATAACAATTTGTTTTAAATAACAATAAAAGTAAGAGGATGAATTATTCGTCCTCTTATTTTTTACTATGTTATAATTATATATATGTCAGAAAAAGTAGCATTAAAAGATATTTATTTTGAATTTTTGCTTCTTGGTATTCAACTTCTTGGAGGCGGATATGTTATTGTTCCTTTAATGCAAAAAAGTATTATCGAAAAAAGGCATTGGATTACTTCAGAAGAACTTACGAATTTTTATGCATTAAGTCAAAGTATTCCTGGTATTATAGCAGTAAATATTTCCGCATTTACAGGTTATAAACTTCGTAAAAAATCAGGAACTCTTGCTGCACTTTTAGGTATTATAACATCTCCTGTTATTACAATTATTATTATCGCATGTATTGTAGATAAATTACTTCAAATTTCTTATATACAGAGTGTTTTTTGGGGTGTAAGAATTGCTGTTATTATTCTTATTTATTTATCAATAAAGGAGATGTGGTTATCAAGCATAAAAGACATTACATCATGGATAATTTTTACTTTTGCTTGTATTGCATCTTTTTTCCTGAAAATTTCGCCTGTGGTAATAATAATTTTATCAGTAATGTTTGGTGTTTTAGTTAAATACATACAGAAAAGGAAAAATAAATGTTAAATACATTGTTTTACTTGATATATGAATTTTTTAAGATAGGATTTTTTTCTGTAGGCGGCGGATATGCTACTATGCCGTTTTTATACCAATTAATACATGATTACGGATGGTACACAACGGATGAACTTACAAATATGATTGCTATATCAATGATTACTCCGGGCCCTGTCGGAGTAAATATGGCAACATTTGCCGGCTTTAAAACACTGGGAATTATAGGCAGTGTATTAGCGACTATTGCTTTAATTATACCTTCATTCTTTTTTGTTATATTAATATCAAAATTATTATATAAATTTAACGAAAATTTTTGGGTTAAATCTGTATTATATTCGTTAAAACCTGCAGGATGCGGATTGTTAACAGCTGTGGGCTTAGGATTTATAAGAGATAATATAAAATGTTTTCCTGCAGTTTGTTTACTTTTGTTTTTATTTATAATAAGTTTTAAATTTAAAAAAAATCCTCTATATTATTTTTTGTTTGCGGCAATAATAGGTATTTTGTTACAAATAATAGGCATAAAATTTGTTTAAAAGTAACTTTATTACCATTATTATTTTATTACTGAAAAAAATTTATATAACAATTCTATATTAACGGATTCATTATTAATAGCAGATAACATTTCTTGTTTTAAAATATCTTTATCTTGTTTATGTTTAAAGTCAAATAAATCTTTTGCATCAACATCCAATGTTTGTAATAATTTTGATAAAGTTTCAGCAGTTACAAAATTACTACCACATTCAATTTTACTTAGGTTTCTTTGTCCCATTCCAATTTTTTCAGCAAGGTACTCTTGGGTTAAACCTCTTTTTATTCGTAACTCTTTTATCTTTTTACCCAATAGCTTTTTTATATCAACAGAATTAATAGTATCTTTCATTTCTACCTCATTTTCATGATAGATGATAAAATTTGTAAAGATAAGGTACTTTAAAGATGTAAATATATTGATTTAGGAATTTTAATAATGTAATATAATTCTATTAGTTCTAAATATAAGACTTTATAGACTTTAAAAAATGTAACGAAACATAAAAAAGTATAAAAAAATGTAAAAGCTAGATTTATATAGGTGAAAAAATGAAAAATATTAAAATTGACTTAGTTTATCTTTGGGTTAATGGAAACGATGAAGAATGGAAAAAGAAAAAAGATTTTTGGGCAGAAAAGCTTGGTCTTATTAACGATAAAGAAATAAATAATGATTGCAGATTTATTGATAATGAAGAACTGAAATTTTCATTACGTTCAGCAGAAATGTATGCACCTTGGATAAATAAAATATTTATAGTTACGGACAATCAAATTCCTGAATGGTTAGATACAAGCAATCCAAAAATAAAAATAGTAGACCATAAAAATATAATGCCAAAAGAAGTATTACCAATATTTTGTAGTTTTGCAATAGAAATGTTTATTGATAAAATACCTGATTTATCAGAGCATTTTTTATATGCTAATGATGATATGTTTTTTACAGCTCCTGTTAAAAAAAGTTATTTTTTTAATAGCGACGGAAATCCAATAATAAATATGCGTACTGTTGATAAAAAATCTTGGAAAACCAAGAATATATATAGTACAAGTATTCAAAAATCTATAGATTTAGTACAACAAAAATATGGAGTAAATAAAAAAATAGAAAATATAGAACCATCGCACTGTATAGATGCATACAGAAAAAGCTATTTTAAACAATGTAGAAATGCTTTTAAAAAACATTTTCATGATGCTTCAATGTACAAATTTAGAAATGCAAACTCTATTCAAAGAGCAATTCACAATTACTACATGATTGTAAATAATCTTGCGGAACTACGAATGAATCCTGCATTTAAAATGCAAGTAACACAAAAGCATGTGGATAATCTATATTTAAAATTCGAAAATCCATCCAAAATGAAATTATATATTGAAAATAATTTACAAAATTATCAATACAAATTAGGACATTATTCAGCAGGTACAGCAGAAACAGTCTTGTATGCAATACCGGATGAATTGGCTGAATTATAGTATTTCCACAAGAAAAACTGTTGCTAGTATAAAATAAACCGTCAAACCCAAAACATCAATCACAGTAGCAATAACAGGGCCTGATGCAACTGCTGGATCAATATTGATTTTTTTCATGACAAATGGAGTTAATGTACCAATAATTGCTGCAAGAGCCATATTTATTGCCATTGCTGCACCAACAATTATTCCCAATTCAACATTATGCTGCCAACCCCAAGTTACAATAGTTACTAAAATACCAAATAACGAACCGATTAAAAGCCCGATAAATCCCTCTCTTAAAATTTGCTTTAAAGCCGCACCCATAGTTAATTGACCGGTTGATAAACCTCTTACCATTAGAGTAATACTTTGTGTTCCAATATTTCCCGATAATCCGGTTAAAAGAGGCATAAATATTGCAATAACAGGTAATGCTTGTAAAGTTTTTCCAAAACAATCGGCAACATTAACTGCTACAAGTTCTCCCAATAATGTTACAAAAAGCCATGGGGTACGTGCTTTTATTGACGTAAAAAGACTTCCTTCAAGCATCTCATCTTCATCTATATCACCTGTAGATATGGCAGATGAAGCATATATTTCTTCCGTAGTTTCTTCTTCAACTGCATCCTGTGCATCATCCCATGTTACAATACCCCTTAAATGATTGTAATGGTCAACAACAGGCAAAGAATCAAATTGATATTTCATAAATACATCTGATATTGCATCTCTATAGTCATCAATATGCAGTTTTACAATATCAGCATTCATTATTTCTCTTATTTGCGTTTGAAAAGATGTTGTTAATAATGAACGCAAAGATAAAACACCGAGTAAATGGTCTTGTTTATCTGTTACATAAACATAATAAAGATCAATATTATCTTCTTCTGCTTCTTTTCTAATATAGTCCATTACCTGTTTTACAGTCATATCAGGTGTTACACGCATAAACAACGGTGTCATCATACCGCCTGCGGTGTTTTCGTCATAATTCATTAATTCTCTGACTTCATCAGAAAATTTTTGAGGTAATGAATCTAAATATGCTTCTGTTTCATCTTCCTCCATATCTCCTAAAACGTCTGCAGCAGCATCGTGAGGAAGCTTTGTAATTATTCTTGCTGCCTTTTCACTGTCAATATCACCAAGTATTTCTACTTGAAGATTTGGCGGAAGATATTCCACCATTTCAGCAGCTTTTTCTTCATCTATTTGATTAAAACACTCTAAACGTTCTTCCGGCTTTAATTCCTGAAAAATATCCGCTAAATCGGCAGAGTGAAATACATTCAACTCATCAGAAAGTTGTGTAGATAATAATTCATCATCTAATATTTCTCGTATTCTTTCTATTGTTGCTTGCATGTTTATCATACTTTTATAATATCATAAATATTTATCCAAGATTATAAATATTATGAAATATTCTTGTACTATAAATTTATTTTTGATATAATACCGTACAAGGAGTTATAAATGAAAAAATTTACTGCATTTACTTTGATAGAAATACTTTTAGCAATGGCAGTTATTGGTGTTATCTCTGCAGTTGCAGCTAATGGTTTGAAAAATGTTAATGTTAATGAAAGCCGGTTACGTTTTAAAAAAATCTATGAACACTTTTCTAAAACTATAACTGATATGCAAGCTGATGAAAATGTATATCCGCATGTATCATTGTATGATGGTGATATGGAAGTTGTAAATTCAAGAACAGGCGAAGCTGTTATGCTTGGTTTTTCAAATCCTTATATAATGCAAAATAGTGTAAATAATTTAGTTAAAAATAAATTTGCTAAACAATTAAAAGAAAGAACTGCAGGAAGCGTTCAAACAACAAATGATGAAACTAACGGCAAATATGTTTTTACTGCAAAAGATAGAAGTTATTGGTATATTGATAATTTTCATTTAACAAATAATCTTGCAAGTAATACAACAGAAAGAAAGGTAAATGACGGTAAAGAACCTAAAAAGAACTTGAGTGTTCCTTATGGTTTAGGTTATGCAGTTGTAAAAATAGATGTTAACGGTACCGATAAAAACCCTAATTGTCCTAATATTACTGCATGGACAGCTGAGTCAAATTCTTCTGATTTAACTGTAACAGCTACACCTTGTTCTGATAAAATTATACCTGATACATTTTTATTCAAGGTTTATACTGATGGTACAATAGAAATACCTGATAATTTTCAAACAGTAACAGGTCATAATCAAAGGCAATATTTACTTAATAATCATTTCTTAGATACAAATGAAGATACAACAAACTAAAAATATATTTTTAAAAGAAAGGAAAATTAAACAATGGAACAAAAACATTTAGCAACGATTGGAGTATTTGGCGGCTCAGGATTTTACAAATTCCTTGATAATATAGAGGAAGTACGTGTAGAAACTCCTTATGGTATGCCTAGTGATAACCTTATGATAGGTAAAATAGGTAATAAAAGTGTTGCATTTATGCCAAGACATGGCAGAAATCATACTATTCTACCACATTTACTTAATTATCGTGCTAATGTTTGGGCAATGAAATATGTTGGCTGTGAAAGAGTAATTTCACCTTGTGCATGCGGAAGTTTACAAAAACATATTAATCCTGGTGATTTTGTTATTTGTGATCAATTTGTAGATTGGACAGACGGCAGAAAATCAACATTCTTTGAAGGCCCTGTTATTCACCATCCATCACCTACAGACTTATATTGTCCTGAATTAAGAGAATTGGTTATTGATATAGGTAAAAAAATGGGTATTAAAATTCATGAAACAGGAACAATGACTGTTATTAACGGTCCTAGATTTTCAACAAAAGCTGAATCTAAATTCTTTACAAACCAAGGTTGGGATGTTATAGGTATGACTGCATTCCCTGAAAATTATCTTGTTAGAGAATTAGATATGTGTCCGTTAAATATTTCTCTTATAACAGATCATGACTGTGGTTTAGTTGGTGATGTTCCACCTGTTTCACACCATGAAGTTTGCAGAGTATTTGATGAAAATTTAGAAAAAGTTAAAACTCTATTATTCCGACTTATCGAAAGTATTCCTGATGAAAGAGTTCACTGCGATTGTGCAAATACTTCAAAAAATTCTCAAATGTAATTTATCGGAGTAATAATCAAAATGATAGAACATATAGTAAATGATTTATTCTATATATATTATCTCATAATAATTATAAGAATATTTTTAACCTGGATACCAACAATTGATTGGGATGCTCAACCTATGAAATTAATGCGTGATATAACAGATCCCTATTTAAATTTCTTCAGGGCATTTATACCTCCATTTGGCGGTTTAGATTTTTCTCCTATCATTGCACTTTTAGTTTTAAATATTCTGCAATCAATTATGAATGTACTATTATGAGGTAAATAATGAATAAATTAAATTTTACTGTTGATGAAAATAAATGTGTAAATTGCGGGCAGTGTGTCAAATGCTGTCCGCAGCATATTATTAAAATAAAAAATAATGTTCCTAAAATTTATAATGAGAAAGTATGCTTAAAATGTCAACATTGTATGGCTGTTTGTCCTGTTGGTGCAATTTCTATTTTGAATAAAAATCCTGATAATTCTGCTCTTGAAGGTTTTAATATAAACAGCGAAGATTTATTAAATGTAATAAAATCCAGAAGAAGTTGCAGGCATTATAAACACGAAAATGTATCTAAAGAAAAACTTGATAAATTAAAAGAAATGCTTGATTATACTCCTACAGGGGTAAATTGCAGAGGTTTGTATTTTTCATTTATTGATGATGTTGAGGTAATGGATGATTTTAGAAAACATGTTTATGAAAAATTTGTTAAATTTATAAAATTCATACCTTTTAAGCCGGCAATCGCAACAAAATTAGTTAAACAGATAGAAAACGGAAAAAGTCCAATATTTTTTGACGCACCGCATATTGTTGCTGTATCTTTCGATAAAAAATCAGTTTGTAAAAAAATTGATTATGTGATTGCCCTAAGTTATTTTGAGTTATACGCACAATCAATGGGATTAGGAACATGTTGGTGCGGTTATGCAGATGGAATATTCAGATTGTTTCCTGATGTAAGAAAAAAACTTGGTATACCTAAAACACATGAATTAGGATATGTAATGTTATTTGGCGAAAAAGATGAAAAATATACACGAATAACTCAACCTATTCCTTATGAAAAATATTCAGTTCAAAAATGGGATAAATAATTTACATTTTACAATGTCTTTAGTATTATTGATATTGAGGGGATTTTTATGAAAAATAGTAAAAAAGTTGATATAGTAAGAAGAACTGCAAAAAATTTTAACTTATGGAGAAGATTTTTTCAGCATTTTGTATCAAAAGTAATTTATGGATTACAATTTAAATTTATATACAAAATAGAAGTAGAAGGAAAAGAAAATATTCCTAAAGATTGCAAGTTTATTGTTTGCGGAAATCATCTTTCAGTTTTAGATCCATATATATTGAGTTATATATTACCAAAGCCGGTTGCATTTATGGCAAAAAAAGAGCTTTTTGAGAAATGGATAATGAAAATATTTATGGATTGGCAGGGTGCATTTCCTGTTAACCGAGAAAAACTTGATATATCAACAATAAAGACTGCATTAGAAGTAAAAAATACTAATTGGGTTCTTGGTTTATTTCCACAAGGCACAAGAGAACAAAGCGGTGTAATAGAAAATATTCATAAAGGATTTGCAGGACTTGCAAGAACAACTAAATGCAATATTCTACCTGTAGGTATTGTTGGTTCAGAAAATATAAAATGGTGTCCTTTTAGCGGTAAAATTAAAGTTAAAATAGGTGAAATGATACCATATAGTGAAGATTTGAATAAAGTTGTTCAAGAATGGGGTGAAGCCATTCAAAATTTAACCGGCTTTAAGTATATTCCTAATCAGGCAAATTAGTACATTATATGAAAGAAAAAGAAACAGAAAAAGAACGCAGCTATTCAAGGCGTTATACAAATGAATACGGATTTTGGCAGACAGCATTTCACATGTTGTTTGTATGGGTTGTTGTGAATTTTGTTACAAAATTTAAGTACAACATAAAAGTAGAAGGTAGAGAAAATATCCCTAAAAAGGGAAAACTGATATTTGCACCAAATCATGTATCGGAAATGGATCCGCCTTTTGTTTCATCCGCAGTAAATATGCCTATTGCATATATGGCAAAAAAAGAACTTTTTATGCCTGATGATAAAAGAAGTGAGCTAATAAAACGCTTAGGTGCATTTGCAGTAGATAGGGAAAAGCCGGAAATTTCTACATTTAAGACAGTACGAGATATTTTTAAAACAAAATGGGCTTTAGGTATATTTCCTGAAGGCGGTACAAGAAAAAATAAAAAAATAGAAAATATAAAACCCGGTTTTGTTGTAATTGCAAAGCATGCTAAGGCAGATATAATACCGGTTTCTGTTGTTGGCTTTGATGGTTATGCAAAACATTTTTTTGAAAAAAATATTAAAGTGGTAATTGGAAAACCAATATCATATGAACTTGATACAGACGAAATAGTAGATTTATGGTGTAATGAAATATGTAAAAATACGGGATTTGAAAATTGTATGTCAAAAATTTCAAATCCGTGCTAGAATAGATTTGTAAAGTTTAATAAGGAAAAAGATATGAATTCGGTTGTAATTGTAGGCAGAGTTGGTCAGGATGCAGATATAAGATATTTTGAATCAGGAAAAATAAAAACAAGTTTTTCTATTGCAAGTAATCGCTGGGATGCGAAAACACAATCTGAAGTAACCGATTGGTTTAATGTTGATGTTTGGGATAAACTTGCAGAAATTGCAGGAGAATATGTAAAAAAAGGAACATTGTTAGGTGTTGAAGGCAGAATTTCATCTAACAAATGGAAAGATAACACAACAGGAGAAGAAAGAGAAAAATATTTTATAATAGCCAATAATATAAGATTTTTAGGTTCAAAACGTGATGATATGCAAAGTGTAGAACATCAGTTTTAAAATATGAGAAAATAATTATGATTATTTCAGATACAATAGGTATAATTGCGGATGATTTAACAGATGCAAATGAGGCAGCATTACAATTTCACTTGAGAGGTGCAAATTCTCAAATATTACTTGATTTTAACAGTAGTCCGCAAAATGTAAAAAATACTAAAGTTTGGGCTATATCAACAGCTACAAGAAACAAAGACAGAGATTTTGCAATTGAAGAAGTAAAAAAAGCTGTTCAGCGTTTTGTTGAACAAATTAATCCTGACTTTTTCTTTAAAAAAATTGATTCTACATTAAACGGAAATATAGGTGTAGAAACATTAGCAATGCTGGAGGAATTACAATGGGATGCCTCAATAATCATTCCTGCATATCCTGCTGAAAACAGAATTACAGTAGGCGGTTATCAGCTTGTTAGAGGAATACCTATAGAGCGTACTGAAATAGCAAGAGATAATTTTAATCCATTATTTGAATCACATGTACCTACAATGGTAAAAAAACAAATTGGTTTAGAAAATTCTGACATAGTTGCATCACTTGACTTACAAACAGTTATGAAAGGTGCAGGGCCGATTATACAAAAATTGAATGAATTTGTTCGACAAGGGAAAAAACTTATAATAGCAGATGCCGTTTCCATTACAGATATAGAACAAATTATACTTGCTTGTAAAAAATCCGAATATGAATTTTTACCATCAGGAACAACAGCAACGGCTCAAGTATTAGGAAATGTTTGGTTACCTCAAACTGAAAATCAATTGATTACAAAATATATACCGGAATTACCAAAGTTAATTTTATCAGGAACAGGAACTAAGACAACTATTACTCAATTAGAAGTCTTAGAGGCATCAGATGATTATGAAAATACTTATTTCGTTGAACTTGATATAAACACTGTATTATCAGGTGTAAATAATGAATTAACAGATAGAATATTAAATAATTTAAAAGATAATAATGTTGTAGTTATAAATGCATCTAAGCTAGTTAATGAATTTGACGGTTTTTCTGATGATTCATTAAATACAGATATGACAAAAGTTAAGTTACTTGAACATGTTTCTGTATTTTTAGCAGATTTAACAAGAATTGTAACTGAACAAAGAGATGCTATACTTATAATATTAGGTGGAGAAACATCTTACAAATGTTGTAATGCTATAAATGCAAATCAATTACAGATAATAGATGAAATTATCCCATCTGTTGCTTTAACACTCGACCATAAGGCACAGTGGATAGTTTCAAAATCAGGTCATATAGGAAATTCTAATTCTTTAATTGAAATTTTAAAATACTTTGATTTACACGCAAAAATTTTATAAACAAAAAAGACTTGTATTTAAATTAATACAAGTCTTTTTATTATTTAGTTTTATTTAGTTTTACTCTTTATTCCCCAAATCTACATCGATATATTTTTTAGCACATTCAAACATAGAATTAACAAGCGCAGCATTAGAATATATATTCATCCCCCCTGCTTCAAGAACCTGTTTTACTCTATTTTCCCATATATCGTATGTTTCTTCACTTGATAAATCCAAAACCTGACCTATCATACTCAAATCTTTGTAATCAATTGGCAACGGTAATGCGCCTCTCAAGACATCTACCATATCAAGACGTTTTTTTCGTGGAAACGATTTTAAAAAATTAACAACACTTAAGCCCTTTTTATTCATATTATCACGAATAATATCTACGGCTTCATCAATCATTATCGGTTCTTGAGGAATTTTATATTCTTCAAATTCTTCAGGTAAAATTTCCATTACAGTTGCAATTCGTTCTATAGTTGTACTCCTTGTTGAAAAAGGTATTGTTTCATCAATTAAATTGTAAACATAGGATAATGTTACCCCAATCATTTCTGCAAAATCTTTTTTATGTAAGCCCGTTCTTTCTAAAAAATTCCCTACTTTTTTAGAACTCTTTTCTGTAATTATTTGTTTTTCTTTTTGTGTTTTCATTGCTTATCTCCCCTTAAAATTTCACAAAATAAGTTTTCTGTGTATCATAAAATAAACGTTATTTATCTTTTTGTTAAGCGAAAGGTAGACAATACGTTCGGTAATATTTATTTGCGTTAAAATTATAATTATAAGCACTTTTAAACAAAGGTATATTATTTTGAAACTTATTACAGCACTTGGAAATATCGGAGATAAATATAATTTTACAAGACATAATGCCGGTTTTATGGCTGTTGATTATTGGTCTGTTAATGAGAATTTTAGTTTTAAAACTGAAAATAAATTAAAATGTATGCTTACAAAAATAAAATATAATAATAATGATATTATTATTATAAAACCAACTACTTATATGAACTTATCAGGAGAAGCACTGAGCCAAGTAATGAATTATTACAAAATTGATATAAGTGATATTCTTGTAATTTATGATGATATAAATTTGGATTTGGGACGTTTAAGATATAGACCATCCGGCTCTGATGGCGGACATAACGGAATAAAGTCCATTATACAACATACAGGAACAAATAAATTTGACCGTTTAAAAATAGGTATAGGGCCTCAACCAAATTTACCGTCAGAGGTTTTTGTCCTTCAAAACTTTACTTCTGAACAAACTCCTTTATTAAAAGAAACTTTAAAAACAGCAGTTGAGTCTATCAAATTTTATCTTGATAATGGAATTGAAAAAACTCAAAATAAATTTAATTAGTATTTTATTTTAAAAACGGGCTTTGTTGTTTCTGCAAATAAAACAATCTCATTTGATTCTGACGGTTGTTTTATTAATTTATAAAAATCTTTTACAAGAATATTTTGGGTTTGAACACAACTGAATTGCTTGTTATTTAAATATTCTTCTAACATTTTTGTATCTTCTGTATACTGTTTTGTTTTTACAAATATAGTATAGTTTTTAACCCTTTTTTTAATTTCATTTTGAGCAAAATTTAAAATACTATCGTAGTCAAGTGATATTCCAATTGATGAAGTTATATCAATTATATAATTAGTAAAATCTAAACTTTGAATAGAAAAATAAGCAGCCAATGTATGCAAATTTCTATCTTCCTGTACATAATTCCATTCCAGACCATCTTTTAAGCCCTTAAACGGAGTATCAAAATATTCATTTTTAGTTTTTAACATAGACGGTTTAAAATGAGTAATTACAGTGTCATTATACAGCATTGCAGCAGCTTGTGCATCAGTATTTTTAAATAATCTAAAATTCGGTTGTGATATATTATCTTGAATATCCTGTAAATTAACTCTCCATAGTTGTTCACAAGAACAATTTCTAAATCCGCATCCGTTATTAAATAAATTTAAAAGTTCATCATGTGAATCATCAATTGATACAATAAAAGTTTGCACACCCTTTGCACCGTATCTTGCAAGTATAAATTCAACAAGCTGTTTACCTGCTGCAAGATAATCTTTTTTAAACATTAAACGTGTAATATTTAGTTTATAAGGATTACCATAAGTTGGTTTAACAGAAATCATTCCAAGCAATTCACCGTTTTCAACAAGCACATAAGATTCAGTTTTAAACTTCATTTCTAAAGGCAGCCAATAGTGAAATAAATCACATGATGTATCCAGAACACGCCGCATAAATTTTTCGGCTTCGTCATTACCTAAAAAAGAAATCATGTTTTTTATTTTTTTAGTATCAAAAGGTAAAAGTTTTCTTATTTTTGCCATAAATAAATTATACCCTTTTTTCAAAGCACTTTCAACCTGCTCAAAAAATTTTATAAAATTTTTTTGCAAAAATGTTGACTTTATAAAAAACATCATTAAATACATGACATCTACATCATTATTTAATTTCTACAAAATGCAATTGAGAGGTCTATTATGGGGTTTAACATTATTTCTGCTTTATTTGGTACAAAATGTAATCATGAACACGTTGGCATGGACAAAGATTTTGGATATTGTCCTGATTGTGGTGCATTAATTGAAAATCAATGGATAATAGTAAAATGTTCATGCTGTGGAATGAAACATAAAGCAATCATAAAACATGGAAAAGTTGTTCCTGTAAATAATTTTTGTCATAATTGCGGTTCTGAAGAATATAAATTAGAAAAATTAAATAAAATTGATTTTGTAAATGCCAATTATGCAGTTTTAGTGCGTAAAGAAGTAAAAGAAAAACCAAGAAAATCCGTTACTCAATGCTGGGTAGATTACACTACAGGAAAAACATTCTCGCAACAGCAATTGCTGCCACAATACCAATAATATCAGCAATAATACCTGTAAGCATTGCATATCTTACTTTAGATATTTTTACAGAGCCAAAATACACAGCCAAAACATAAAATGTAGTTTCAGAACTGCCTACTATTAATGCCGCAAGTTTTGTTGCATAACTATCAGGACCAAAATTATTAGCAATATCCGAAAATACACCTAAAGCAGCAGAACCGGATAATGAACGTACTATCATTAACGGTATAACATCTGCCGGAATGGATAATTTATTCAAAATTCCCGACATTAAATGTTCACACATATCAATTAGACCGGAAGCTCTAAGCATAGATATTGCAACCATAATCGCTACTAAATAAGGTATTATATTAATTGCAACCTTAAACCCGTCTTTTGCACCCTCAGTAAATTCCTCATAAACATGAACTTTTTTACATACAGCAACCGTTAAAATTATTAAAATTATAATTGGTAAAGTCCAAAGTGAAATTAAATTAATAAAATTCTGGAATGTCATTACTGCTCACTCCATAATTTTTGAAATATCTTAGCCGTAATAATAGCACCTAAAAAAGCCGTTGTTGTAACAATTAATGTAGGCATAATTATTTCAGTCGGATTTTTGTAACCTATTCCGACTAAAACAGCAATAACAGTAGCAGGTACAAGCTGAAATCCTGCAGTATTCATTGCTAAAAACATACACATAGCATTTGAAGCTGTTGATTTATCTTTATTAACTTCCTGCAATTCTTCCATTGCTTTTAAACCAATAGGAGTTGCAGCATTTGTAAGACCTAATGCATTAGCCGAAAAACACATCGCTATATCACCAATTGCCTTATTATCGTGAGGAACTTCATTAAATAAATATTTTGCAATTGGTTTTAATAATTTTGTAATAAAATTAATTATCCCTGATTTTTCTGCAATTCGCATTATTCCTAACCAAAATGCCATTATACCTATTAAAGAAAAAGCAACCTTAACAGAAACATCCGCACCTGTCAAAATTGCATTTACAACATCCTGCAATTTACCGTTAATTGCACCTGCAATAATCGAAATTATTACTAAAAAATAAAATATATAATTCATACATGATATTAAAACATTCAAATTTATAAATGAAAAATTTTTAATAAAAGTTAAAACAATTGTTTAATATACAATTGACAGTTGTTATAATTTATGTTTTTATTCAATTTATGGACGAAAATAAAATTTTAGGAATATTACCTGCAAGTATAGGTGGAAGATTAACTATATCAAGTATATTTGACGGTTTCAAACAAAATGGATACACTGTTGATATTTTTGATGAATTATCAAACGAAAACTTTAATCAATATATAAAATCAAATTATAAATACATTGTAGGATATGGTTTTTCACCTGTTATTTTAAGCCAAAAATATGATTTACATTTAACATCAATAAATTATTTTTCAGATGTAATAGAAAGTAAAACTTCCGGTGCAGGAGAACTATGGGAAAAATATTTATCCAAATTAAATGAGCCAAATAATTACAATTTTTATTGGGATAGGGAACTCTCAATTCTATCTAATATAAATAATCTTTATTATATGCCTCATTTTGTTAATACAGAAATATACAAGGATTTAAAGCTGGAAAAAAAAGATGATATAATGTTTGCAGGCAGATTAGATACTGATTTAAGATTAAATACATTTATTGATTTAATGCACACATTTCCTGAATTGAATTTTTCATGGTATGCAATTCAAAAACACTATGATGATGCATTAAAAAGAACAGAATATAAAGATTTAATTAAAAAAGCTTATAAGGGCTTTATTGATAACGAATGTGATATGGCAAAAGCTTTAAATCAAGCCAAAATAGTTTTTAATATTAATGCTCAGGGCATATCCTCTCTTAATTATAGAACTTTTCAAGCAGCCGCATGCAAAACTCTTGTAATCTCTGATTACAGAACCGAATGTGGACAATTATTTCAGGGAAAAATGCCATATTATGCAGATTTTGAAGATTTAGTAAGTAAAATAAAATATTTTCTTCAGAACCAAAATGCATACAATACAGCCGTAAACGGTTGTTATGATATAGTAAAAATACGTCATAACTCAAAAATTTGTGTAAAAATGATGCTTAATGTAATTCACTAATCACATGTTTTTTTAGTTTTCCAATTTAATGTATCGGCACATTTATTATAATCCATATTACCATTTATAAACGCCCAATTTGTAGCGTTAATAGTTTGAGCAGCAGTATATGCGTCGTTTGCCCCCCTATCATTTCCTTCACCCATAGGAGATACACCGTTCGCATAATCAATATTAAACCCAAAAATATCTTTTGCTATTACATGTCCACCTGTAGCACCTGAAAGAGCAACATATACAAGATACTTGGCATTTGTATCATCCGGTTTTATCGCAACAGAAGTACCGTCATCAAGTTCCATTTTGTAATATTCAGTATTATCACTTATTTTTTCTGTTCCGATTGTAACGCTAGGTGGAAAACATTGCAAAGATGATGCTGTAGATGCAACATTTCCACAAGCATTGCCTTTTAAAAATTCAGTAAGTTGAGTTACTCTATTTGCACCCGTTACACTCCATGTTGTATAATCTCCATAAGTTGTTACTGATTTTTGATATGCCAAATCCAAATCATTTTCAATTTTTCTTAACCTCGCAATACTTTCGTCTTCTTTATAACTGTCTGAAATACTTGGCAGAACCAAAACAGAAACTACTCCTATAATTGTTAATACAAGTAATACTTCTGCCAGTGTAAATGCAGCTATTTTATTAATTTTGTTCACTAGTTTTTTCCTTTCTTTTTATTTCTTTTATTTGCTTTAATGAAAAATTAAATTTAATAAGATAATATAAACCTACAAATGTCAATAAAAGCATTAATATAGTTTGATGTACAGTTGAAATAGCAAGTGTTGTTGATTTATCAATTCCATATATACTTAATGCAATAATATATGCATATTGATAAGGACCTAAAAATACAGATGTAGATGGCAGCATTGTTGAAAATGAAATCAAACTTAATACAAATAATGCAGATGAAAATGGCAGATTTAAATTAAAACTTGATATAATTAAATATGCAACATAACATTCTATCCCCCATAAAATTATACTGAGTATTGCCGATTTTGCGGTAAGCCAAAAATTATCCAATACTCCAAATCCATCCATAAAAGATATTGCATGTTTTTTTAGGTTTTCAATTAAATGCGAAATAGAAGTCAACTTCAATTTATCAGAGATTTTAATAAAATAATTACATATTTCATTTATTTTATTAAATTTAAAAATTAAATAAAACGCCAGCATACTGCCTATAAAAATAAACCCTATTGTATATGCTAATCCTGTTATAACAGGATTATTTTTACAGTAAAATAGTATTGCAGTGAGTAAAATTAAAAATACACTAATCCCATCCTCAGTTCTTTCTAAAATTATAGAACCAAAAATTTTCATTTTGCTTTCATTTTTATTTTCACCCAAATAATATGCTCTATATATATCACCAGCCCTTGCAGGAAGAAATATGTTAAGCATACTGCCAACAGTAAAAACCGCTCCCAAATGGTAAGACGAATATTTTTTATCATCCATTAAAAGAGCTTTCCAACGTATGCCTCTAAGATATAATGTTAAATAATACAATGGAGCAATTATCCATAAATACTTAAAGTTGAAAGTTTTAAAAGTTTCAAGCAATTTTAACCAATCAATCTTGTAAAAAATTAATACAAGAAATAATACAGTTACAGATAAAGCTAAAATTTTATGTTTATTCATAAAAAAATTCTATCATAATTTAAAATAAAAAATTCATTTTAATAAGCTTTATTAACTAATTTTTTATGTGTATTTAATTCAATAGTATCATCAATTATATCAAGATTAAATTTATCATTGTATTTTTTCTCTAATGCCAATTTAATCAGATAATCAGTAAAATGTGGATTTTTAGGTAGAAATGAACCATGTAAATATGTGCCAAATACATTTTTATACCTTGCACCTTCAGTTTTGTCTTCCCCATTATTTCCATGTCCAACAATAACTTGAGAAATTGGCTTCGTTTCACCTTGAAGATATGTTAATCCGCTATGATTTTCAAAACCAACAAGCGTATTAGGAGATAAATAATCTATTTTAGCCGTTACATTACCAATAAAACGTTTTTTTCCGGCAACAGTATATGCATCAAGCAAATCAATTCCCTTCAACATACTGCCATCTTGTGCTTTATAATAATGTCCAAATAATTGATACCCCCCGCATATTGAAAGAAATACCGCATTATTATCACGTTCTTGAATTAATAAGTTTTTGATTTTTTGTATATCATACGCAACATCAACTTGCTGTCTGTCTTGACCTCCACCAATAAAATAAATATCATGAGGACATTTTAAATCTTCAGAAGTGTTTATATTTTCAATTAATAAACTTATACCATGCCATTCACATCTTTTTTGGAACGCAATAATATTGCCCATATCACCGTATAAATTCATCAATTCAGGATACAAATGAGCAAGTGATAATGTTAATTTTTTTTTCATACTATAAGTTATTAGAAATTTCTTGAACACCGACTTTAAACGGAACTTCTAAAACTTTCATATCAGTTTCATCTAAAATACCACGATTTAATTCAGTATAAGATGCATTTTTTGAATAAAAAGCTTTTCTTAAAAACTCATAAGAAACTTTTGGATCACATTTATCACCACAAGTAAATAAATCAACAGCAGCATATCCTAATTCCGGCCAAGTATGAATAGCGAAATGGCTTTCTGCAATAATAACAACACCGCTAATACCATACGGATTAAATGCATGAAAACACTTTTGAACAACAGTTGCTCCACATTCAAGTGCTGCATCAACCATTAATTTCTCAATTTTTTCTAAGCTATTTAATACATTTGAATCGCATTCAAAAAATTCAGCTAACACATGCCTACCTAAATGCATTGTTTTTGTTCCGTCTTCTTTTATAGCTGAAAATGTTGAAGTTGTTGTCAATTAGTTTACCCCCTTTATTTTTTCTTGAGTTCAAGTAAAATATTACAACAAAATAAAAAAAATAACATTTATTTTTTTTATTTTTTAAGTGTTTTTTTTACATTTTCAAAAAATCATTGTATTTATTGACTAAACAGACAATAAAAATAGATTTTTTTTTTAACAAAATTTAACAGTTTTGTATTTCACAGTTTTATTGTATATTTATAGTATGAATAAAATACTTGTAATTGATGATGATAAAGCAATAAATGAGTTAATTAAAGTTAACCTTCAATTAAGCGGTTATAATGTTATACAAGCTTATGACGGTATAAGCGGCTTTGCATTAGCAAAGCAGGAATTACCTTCATTAGTTGTATTAGATGTTATGATGCCAAATGTAGATGGGTATACGGTAGCACAAAGAATCAGACAGAATGAGAATATAAAGAATGTTCCAATACTAATGCTGACAGCATTATCAGATATACAAGATAAAAGCAAGGGCTTTAATATAGGTGTTGATGATTATTTAGTTAAGCCGTTTGAAATGGAAGAATTAAAAATGCGTGTTAAAGCACTGCTTAAACGCACCCGTCAATTACCTGAATCAATGGCTACAAAAGAGCTTTTAACTATAGGAGAAGTTACACTATTACCTGAACAATATTCCGTTCAAATTGAAGACAGAGTTGCAAAACTTACACCTATTGAATTCGATATATTTAATATATTATTTCAAAATCATGGAAACATGGTTTCATCAGCCAAATTATTAAAAGAAGTATGGGGATATGCTCCTGATGATGATGTTGAAACGATACGAGTTCATATAAGACATTTGAGAACTAAAATTAATAAAATATCAAATGATAAAAAATATATAGAAACAATATACGGTGGTGGATATAAATTAAATTTATAAAAATATTATAATTTTTATTGACAACTTGATATGATAATATTTTTATTTTAAAATAGCTTGTGTAT
Organism: uncultured bacterium; assembly: GCA_902776035.1. Lineage (GTDB taxonomy): Bacteria > Cyanobacteriota > Vampirovibrionia > Gastranaerophilales > Gastranaerophilaceae > UBA6984. Next base: position 106,359 of record CACYOO010000001.1, on the reverse strand, counting down.
AGAGTAGATATAAAAAGGAGAGAAAAATGTCAAGAAAACCTATTATTGCAGGTAATTGGAAAATGAATTTATTAAAAGCTCAAGCTAAAGATTTATTGGAAGGTATTAAAGACTATGTAAAAGATTATAAAGCACCGGAACTTCCAACAATTATAATTGCACCTACATTTACATCATTATCAGCAGTTGAATCTGTAAAATGTGATTGCGGATGCGGCGGCAACAAAATATCAGTTGCATGTCAAAATTGTCATTGGGAAAATTCAGGGGCATATACAGGTGAAATTTCAGTAGAAATGGCTAAAGATGCCGGCTGTGATTATGTTATAATAGGACACTCAGAAAGACGTCAATATTTCTCTGAAACAGATGAAATGATTAATAAAAAAGCAAAAGCAATTCTTGCAGGTGGTTTGTTACCAATTATTTGCTGTGGAGAAACTCTTGAACAACGTGAAGCAGGTGTAACAGATGAACATATTGCAACACAAATAAGAGCTGCATTAAAAGATATTTCATCTGAAGATGTTGCAAAATCAGTTATTGCTTATGAACCAATTTGGGCAATAGGAACAGGCAAAACTTGTGATTCAATTGAAGCAAACAGAGTTATTTCTATGATTAGAAATGTTGTAAAAGATGTTGCAGGTTCTAAGGCATCTGAAGAAATAAGAATTTTATACGGTGGTTCTGTAAAACCAAGTACAATTGAAGAACAAATGAATCAATCAGATATTGATGGTGCATTAGTAGGCGGAGCTTCATTAAAAGCTGACAGTTTCAATGAAATTATTGCTAATACAATGAAAACAATGAAACAACTTGTTTAATAGTCTAAAAAGAGATGTCTAAAAAATTTTAGACATCTCTTAATTAAAATAAATTATAAGAAAGGTAATGTTATGGCACAACAATTTGCACAACAAGTAAAAATCAGAACAGGTATTTATGTATTTTTGAAAGATTCACCAAATCCTGTAGTTTTATATTTTGAAAATCCGCAGCAAGCATTTGATGAATTAAAACAAGCTATGAAATCAGCAACACCTGTTTTAGTTGATAAGACAGCAACAGGTCCTATAAAAAGATTATGTGTGATTTCAAATCAAATAAAAGGACTTGCAATGCAAGATGAACAATATCAATAAAAATATTATTACAATAGAAGACATAGAAAACGCACCAAATGGGAGTTTAGATTTTTCTTTTGATGGAATAATTGAGGATATACCATCCAATGAACCTGTAAAAGCAAATTTAAATATAAAATCTCTCGGTGAATTTATAAAAATAACAGGAACATTTAATGCAAAGCTTGTTCTTGTTTGTGATTTATGTCTTAAAGAATATCAATATGATATGCATGAAGAAATAGATGAAATGTTTGCAAAAAATTCTTTGAAAGAAGAATACGGAGCTGAAACAGAGTTAAAAAGCACACAATTTGTAAATGATTTAAACGGAGATGATAAAATAGATATTTATGATTTATTGTATCAATCTGTAATATTAAATATACCAAATAAAAAAGTTTGTGGTATAAATTGTAGTAAGGGAAAGTTTCAAACAGATGAAGAATTTGTAGAAGAAGATCCCAGAATGCAAATTTTTAAAAATATAAAAATCGGTAATAACAAATAATAAAAAGGAAAAAGAAAAATGGCAGTACCAAAGAAAAGAACAGGTGCAAAAGCACAAGCTACAAGACGTTCACACTGGAAAGCAATTAAACCGGCAACAACAAAATGTTCTCATTGCGGAGCAACGGTTTTAGCACACACAGTATGCACTGAATGTGGATATTACAAAGGAAAAGCAGTAAGTATTAAATCAGCAGATTATCAGCAAGAAGATACAAAAGCTGCAAAGAAAACAACTAAGAAAGCTAAAAAAGCTGAAAAAGAAGTTGTAGAAGTAAAAGAAGAAGCACAACAAGAAGAAACTAAAGCTGAAGAAACAACTGAAGTAAAAGCTGAAGAACAAGCTGCAGAAACTGAGAATAAAACTGAAGAATAGTTTAATATAAATATCTGAGGTAAAATGACAAGAATAGCTATAGATGCAATGGGAGGTGATTACGCACCGCATGAAATAATTGCGGGAGCTGTTTGGGCTGCGTATGAATACAATGTACCTATAGAGCTTGTAGGAAAACAAAAAGATATTGAAGTTGAACTAAATAAAATAAAACAGAGCGGTTTTATTTCAGACTGTGGAAATAAGGGTTCTAAAAAACGCATAAAAGTAAATATATCTCAGCTTGATATAAAAATAACTGATGCACAAGAAGTCATAGGTATGGGAGAACATCCCGGACAGGCATTAAGGAAGAAAAAGAAATCTTCAATAGTTTTAGCCGTAAAATCTGTAGCGGATGGAACTTCTGATGCAGTTGTTGCTGCAGGTTCTACAGGAGCTGCTATGGCAGCAAGTTTATTTGGATTAGGCAGAATAGCAGGTATTACACGACCTGCTATTTGCGTTACCTTGCCATCATTGAATAAACATGTTGTTGTAATTGATGGCGGAGCTAATGCGGAATGTACTTCTGAGATGCTTTATCAGTTTGCAATTATGGGTTCTTTATTTTCAAAACATATATTAGGAGTAAAAAATCCTCGTATTGGTGTTTTGAATATTGGAGAAGAAGATACAAAAGGTAATACTTTAGCACAAGAAACTCACAAACTTTTAGATAAAAATAAAGATAAATTTAATTTTATAGGAAATATAGAGGGTAAGGACTTACTTTTAGATAGTTGTGATGTTGTTGTTTGTGATGGTTTTGTTGGAAATGTAACATTAAAAGTTACAGAGGGAACGGCATCATTATTATTTAAACTTATAAAAAAAGAATTCCAATCGTCAATATTTGGCGGTATGGTAGGAATGATGGCAAAAAGATTCTTAAAAAATATTTATGCAAAAATTAATTATGAAGAATACGGCGGAATGCTTTTACTTGGTGTTAATGGCGTTACAGTTATTTCACATGGCAGAAGTAAGGCATATGCAATAAAAAATGCTGTCAGAGTTGCTAAAGAAGCAGTTGAAACAGGTTTAAACAAGAAAATAACGGAATTTATACAAAAATGAAAAAAATAGCATTTATATTTCCCGGACAAGGTTCACAAAGCGTAGGCATGGGGCATGATTTATATAAAAATTATAAAGAAGCAAAACATGTTTTTGATATTGCTGATGAAGTTTTGGGACGAAATATTTCAAAAATTTGTTTTGAAGGGCCTGAGGAAGATTTAAAACAAACTATAAACACTCAACCGGCAATACTTGCAACATCTATTGCCGCATTAGAAGCTTTTAAATCAAGAGTAAGTATCGAGCCGGCTTTTACGGCAGGTCATAGTCTTGGTGAATATGGAGCATATTATGCTTCAGGTGTATTTAATTTAGAAAATACATTTAAACTTATTCAAAAAAGAGCGGAATTAATGAGTAAAGTTTCTAATGGTACAATGGCTGCAGTATTAAATTGTGAAGAAGATGTAATCAGAGATTGCATTAAATCAGTTGACGGATATGTAGATGTTGCAAACTATAATTCACCTGTTCAAATTGTTATAACCGGTGAAAATAAATCTGTTTCAAAAGTTTGTGATTTATTAAAAGAAAAAGGGGTAAAAAGAGTTATACCTCTTGCAGTTTCAGGTGCATTTCATTCCGAATTTATGAAAGACGCAGGTGTTGAATTTGCACAATATGTGAAAGATATTGATATTAATGATGCAAAAATACCTGTTGTAACAAATGTAGATTATGAGTTTACAACATCTGATTTTAAACCAAAAATGTCAAAACAAATTTATTCTCCGGTAAAATGGTGCCAATCAGTACAAAAAATGATAGAAAACGGAGTTGATACATTTGTAGAATTTGGAAATGGTAAAGTGTTAGCCGGCTTAAACAAAAAAATAGATTCTAATGTTGTAACATATAATGTATACGATAAAGAATCACTCGAACAGACTATAGAAGCATTAAAATAAGGAAAGTATATTATGAATGAAAAATTAGCACTTGTAACAGGAGGTTCCAGAGGTATAGGAAAAGCATGTGCATTAAAATTAGCAGAAGCAGGTTATGATATTGTTATAAACTATGCCGGAAATGTTGATGCTGCAAACAAAACAGTTGAGGAAATAAAAGCTCTTGGTGTTGAAGCAGAAGCATTTAAATTTGATGTATCAAATCATGAAGAAGTTACAGAGGCAATTAATAAAATAGTTGAAAAATATGGCAGAATAGATGTATTAGTAAATAATGCAGGTATAACAAGAGACGGACTTTTGATGAGAATGTCTAAAGAAAATTGGGATGCTGTTATAAATACGAATTTAACCGGAGTATATAATGTTACACAACCGGTTGTAAAAGTAATGATAAAACAGCGCTCCGGTTCAATTGTTAATATGTCAAGTATAGTTGGAGTTTACGGTAATGCAGGTCAGGCAAATTATGCAGCTGCAAAAGCGGGTTTAATCGGTTTTACAAAATCGTTGGCTAAAGAATTTGCATCTCGTAACATTAGAGCAAATGCTGTGGCACCGGGATTTATTATGACAGATATGACAAAGGGCTTAGATAGTGAAAAAGCTGCTGAACATATTCCGTTAAAACGTCTTGGAGAACCTGAAGATATTGCAAATGCAGTTAAATTCTTAGCTGTTGATGCAACATATATAACAGGGCAAGTTTTACAGGTAGATGGCGGACTAACAATTTAATGTTTAGTTACAAATTTTCACAGAATTTGCAAAAAAAAGTTTATTGAATATAATATTCATAGATATGTAAAAAGATAGTTACTAAAAATGAGGAAAAAACAATGAGTACATTAGAAAAAGTAAAAAAAGTTGTAGTAGATCAATTAAGTGTTGATGAAAGTTTAGTTACTCCTGAAGCTAGCTTTACAGGAGATTTAGGAGCTGATTCATTAGACACTGTTGAATTAGTTATGGCATTTGAAGAAGAATTTGGTTGTGAAATTCCTGATGAAGAAGCTGAAAAAATTCAAACAGTTCAAGATGCTGTAAACTATATTGATTCTCATTCATAATAAGGGTAGAGAATATAATGTTTTAAAAGAGAGTGTGATACATAAATTATTGTTTCATACTCTCTTTTTATTTTTTAGAATTCACTTAGGAGGTATTTATGGAAAAAAAGAGAGTAGTTGTAACAGGTATTGGTGCCTTAACACCTTATGGTATAGGTGTAGAAAATTTTTGGAATAATATAAAAAATGGGGTTAGCGGAATAACAGAGGTTAAACCACCAAGATTAGATATTGAAGGACATAATACACATGTTTTCGGTGTTGTTCCTGAATATGATGCAACATTATATATGGATGCAAAGGAAGTAAAACGTTTAGATCCGTTTATCAAGCATGCTTTAGTAGCAGGAGAGGAAGCATTTAAACAATCCGGTATTGATATGAGTAAAGAAGATTCATATAGAGCCGGCTGTATGGTAACAGCTGCTGCAGGCGGTCATCATACAATACAAGAAAGCCATAAAGTTATGTTAGAAAGACATAATTACACAAAATGTTCACCTTTTACTGTTCCAGCAATGATTTTAAACATGGCTGCCGGTAAGCTAGCAATAAAATATGGATTAAAAGGTATGAACAAAGCAGTTGTTTCAGCATGTGCATCATCAAACAATTCCATAGGTGATGCTTTTAGAGCAATTCAATACGGAGAAGCTGATTTTATAATGACAGGCGGAACAGAAGCTGTTGTTGTAGATATGGGAATTGGCGGATTTGAAGCCGCAAGAACCTTAACAAAGAGAAACGATGATCCGACACATGCTTCACGTCCTTATGATGTTGACAGAGATGGATTTGTAATGAGTGAAGGTGCAGGTGTTTTAATTCTTGAAGAATTGGAACATGCTAAAGCACGTGGAGCAAAAATTTTAGGAGAAATCATTGGATACGGTCAAACATGCGATGCTTATGATATGGTAGCTCCTGATCCAAGCGGTGAAGCAGCTGCAAAAGCAATGGAATTTGCTTTAAAAGATGCAGGTTTAAAGCCGGAAGATATAGATTATATAAATACACATGGTACAAGCACACATGTTGGAGATATTGCAGAATCAAATGCTATAGCAAAAGTATTTGGAGATAAAAATACAAATACTCATTTAAAAGTAAGCTCTACAAAAAGTATGCATGGACATTTGCTTGGTGCTGCAGGTGCGGTTGAAGCCATTGTATGTTTGAAAGCATTAGAAGAAGGTATTATTCCTCCAACAATTAATCTTGAAAACCAAGATCCTGAAGTTGCAAATTTAGATTATGTTCCAAATAAAGCGATTAAAGCAGATTTGAAATATGTTCTTTCAAACGGTTTCGGCTTTGGCGGTCATGATGCAACAATTATCATGAAAAAATATGAGGATTAATATTAAATAATTATAACTTCTTATTTTATTAAAAAAGTAAAACGACATATTAATAAATGTCGTTTTACTTTTTATGATATTGTATTAATTTTATGCTAAAATTTTATCAAAATGTTTAATAAAACGCTAGATATAGTATATTATATTTTTTTGGCTCTTATTATTTTTATAGGAGTTATTATAAGATTAAAATTCTTTTTTATGAACCCATCTTTATGGAATGACGAAAGTGCTGTTGCGTGGAATATTTTAAATAAAAATTATATCGAACTATTTCAGCCATTGCGTTTTGTTCAAGTTGCTCCTCCTGCGTTTTTAATTTTAATAAAATTTATTGTAAATTTATTACATGCACAAAATAATATATGGTTTTGTGATTTGGTTATGAGAACTATTCCACTTATAATAGGGCTTACAATTCCTATTATATTTTATTTTTTAAGTACAAAATTATTAAATTCAAAGTTAGCAATAATAATCGGTTTATTATTTTTCACACTAAATCCAATACTAATAAACTATTCTTATGAGTTAAAACCCTACATAATAGATGTATTATGTACAATATGTATTTTGATAGTTTTTTTAAATATTGATTTAAATAATAAAAAACCATCAAAACTCTTTTATATAGGAATTTTGCTATCAATTATGCCATGGTTTTCCTTTACATCTGCGATTGTATTATTTGCAGGTTTTACAATTATGAGTTTTTATAGAGAAAATCCAAAAAATTATTTAATACTGTCTTTTCCTGTATTAATTAGTGTATTTTTATACTTAAGAATATTTATAATGAATAATTATCTTGCAAATAAAGATGGAATGTTTGCATATTGGAGCGGAAATTTTATTGAAAAAAATTTATCTAATCTTACATCATTAAATATTCATAACATGCAATATTTTTTCGAAGATATTCCTCACTTATCCTACTCAATTGTTACTTTACTTGCAATTATTGGTTTTATCTTATTTATTAAAGATAAAAAATACAGATTTTTATCTATTTTTATAATAACATTAGCAACTGTTGTTATTTTATCAGTATTAAAAATATATCCTTATTATGAACGACTTGTATCATTTATAATACCTTTCATAATTTTATTTACAGCAAAAGCATTTGATATTAAAAACAGAATTTTATCTTCAATAATATTCATATTTTTAACAATTCCTTTTTTTATTCTTTCAATCAATTTATTAAAAATAAAAGAAATTTCAAAACAAGACTATGCACGACAAATGATGATAATAATGTCAAATAAAATTGAACCAGAAGATACAATTGTAATAGGTAGCGAATCAAATATAGATTTTGTCTATTACAACATGTTTTTTAAATTTAAACATAACAAAATTTTTATGTTAAAAAATAGAGAAGGTAAAAATTTAAATTTTACACTAAATAATTTTTCCAAAGGTGTTTATTGGTTATTTATATCTTACGGTAAGAATGCAGATGAATACTTAAAATGGGCAGAAAATAATTCTAAAATTTTATTTAATATGAACACAAAAAAATGCATATTAACCAAAATATTAATTGATTAATATGCACATATAATTTTTTTTATTAATTACTCATCAAACAATTCATCATCAACTTCATCTGTGAATTGATTTTCAAGTAGTAACTTTTTCTTTCTTTTTTTAGTTTCCAGAGCAAAATCATGCTCATCAAAATCATCATCTAAACTATTATCAAGCCGTTTAGGGCGTTTTTTTGAATTAATAACTCCCGCGACATTAAGCATCGCCAACGAATTTAGCGTTGCACGCAGTTGAGCACTTCTATCCGTAAACATTTCAGATGAATTAATCCTATTAGCTTCATCTTCTTTTTTGTTTTGCTTGTAATACTCATTGCCTTGCCCCATTTTATCATCCTGTAAGCTGGCAGCAGTACCCGATATATCACCGCTTTTAAAATTAAAAGCGCCTCCTATTCCGTAATAACCGGCAGAGCGATTATCTACCATTTCCTTTTCCTACCTTTTTTTATGTAATCTTAACGAATAATATTTATATAATATTCGCCTGTTAGCGTTTATACAAATCCTCTAATATTTTTTTTTGCTACCATGATAAAATTTATCGTTACAAAAGTTTACATATTATTTTGCTAAACTTATAAATATAAAAGGAGAATATATATGACAAAAATTGCATTAGTAAATAACGGATGTGCTAAAAATCTTGTTGATTCAGAATTAATGTTGGGTTTATTAAGTGAAAACGGATATGAAATAACTTTGGATGAAACTGATGCAAATATTGTAGTTGTTAATACATGTTCATTTATACATGATGCAGAAAAAGAATCTGTAGATTCTATTTTGGAGCTTATAAATGAAGGTAAAAAAGTTATTGTAGCAGGATGTCTGGCTCAAAAATACGGAAAAGAATTAAAAGAAGCAATACCTGAAATATCTGCTATGCTAGGAACAACTGATTTTTTAGAAATTGCAGAAGTAATAAAAAAAATAGAAAAGAATAATGAATATATATCGAATGTATCAGATAAGCCAAATTATAATTATCCCGAAAAAATCGAAAGGCAGCAAATAACAGTTGGTTCAAGTTCGTATATAAAAATTGCCGACGGATGTAATTATAATTGCGGATACTGTATTATTCCAAAATTAAGAGGAAAATGTCATTCTCGAAAAATTGAGGACATAGTAAAAGAAGCAAAAAATTTAACAGATAAAGGTGTAGGAGAAATAGTTCTTATAGCACAGGATACAACAAGTTATGGAATAGATTTGTACGGTAAAAATTCGTTATCTGCGTTATTAAAAGAACTTGATAAAATAGAAAATATTGGCAGAATACGTTTTATGTATGCATATCCTACAAATATAGATGATGAATTATTAGATGTAATAAATAATTCAAAGCATATTGTAAAATACATAGATTTACCTTTACAGCACTCAAATTCTGAAGTTTTAAGAGCCATGAACAGACCTGTTTTAGATTATAGAAAATTAATTCAAAAGATGAGAAAAAAAGTTAAAGGTTTAGCTGTAAGAACTTCGTTAATAGTAGGTTATCCGACAGAAACGGAAGAACAATTCGAGGAATTATGTGATTTTGTTAAAGAAGTTAAGTTTGATAAATTAGGTGTTTTTGAATATTCACGTGAAAAAAATACAATTTCCTACAAGTTAAAACCTCAAATTCCTGCACGAACTAAGCATGCCAGATTTAAAAAATTAATGCAAATACAACAAAAAATATCTAAAGAAATAAATGAAAGCTATATAGGAAAAACATTACCATGCATAATAGAAGGTGTAACAGATGACGGTTTTGTAATCGCAAGAACAGAGCATGATGCTCCTGAAGTTGATGGATTAGTTTATATCAAAACTGATAAAAATGTTGTTCCCGGAGATATAGAAAACGTAAAAATCACCTCTGCTTCCGAATATGATTTGTACGGAGAAATTTAAATATCACATTCCAAAATATAAATCATAAATTTTATAATACAAACTAAGAGCTTGACAAATTTGCATATTGGTATAATAATACTTGTATGACAAATGAAAGTTTTGGTTCAATGTCACTAAAAAATTATGATACGTAATATCTCAATGCAATTAAATTTGCGCCTGCTTTTATTTTTATAAAGCAGGTATTTTATTATGCAAATGATATAAAGTAACAATTATCGTTTTAATTCAAAAATCTTAAATTGACTTGGATATAATTTATCGAAGGTTAATTTATCTTCATCAGACGCAAAATTAACACGTTCAAAGTCTGTTCCATTGAATACATATTCTGCAATTGCAGTATAATCTCCCGGAATTATTACTGTTTTATTAAAAATATCAGTTCCGTTTTTAATAATTGTTTCGGTTTCACCATTATCATTTGTTACATTAAACTTTTCTGTTGGAGCTTGTGAATTTGCAACAACCAAAATAGCTGTTTTCAGAGTTTCTTTTGAAACAAGCCAGCATACATATCCGTCAGCATCACTTGTTATAATCTGTGCCTCACCATCTGTAATTACATCAAAATGTTTAGCAAGACGATTAACTGAATCAAATCTGTTAAAGAAATGGTAATTTTTATTTCTTCTCATGGAAACTTCACTACCTACAATTCTTTCTAATTCATTTTTAGTAAATGATTCATCTCCATCAGCATACATAACAGGTCTGTTTGCAAATTTTCCACCCGGTAGAAATTTATATTTAAACCATTTAAATATAGCTCCGTTTTCTCCAAGTTGTGCAGGATACCTGTCAATTGCCTCAAATTCTCCGTCTTGATTATTGTATGTTTTAAGTATTGATAAATAATTTTTAGAACTTAAGCTTACATTGTAATTTGAAAGTTTTTGATTATCTTCTACTATTGCATCAGGTGTCTTATCGGATTGACAAACAATATCATTACCCCATAACAAATCAAATCCCATATCTTCATGGTATTCTTTGTAATAATCATCCCACAACATATACTCTGCCAATGTTGCAAAATAAGGAACTTTAGATTTCATAAATTTGTTTAATTCACCTAAAACACAAGACGGTGTTCTATAACTAATAGGTAAACCATTTTTAGTTGAATATTTATCTACAATATGATCCACATGATCAACTCTGAATCCGTCAAAGCCATATTTTTCTCTAAATTCATATAAATGTTTTACAAAGCTATCTATAACCGGCTTATTATATTTACCGTTTTCTAAAAATGCAAAATAATATGGAGTTTGACAATCTAAATTAGCAAGTGATGTAACATCATTACCCTCATAATCATAATGTTTGAATATAGGATAACCACCGCATTCACTCATTTTATCAAATGCAGGCACTCCGCATGAACACCATGCACCTCCTGAAACTGTCCAATAACCTGCTGTTGTTAGAGCATTTATTATTGAAATATCATCAATTATATCAGTTTCGCTTAATTTTTTTGATGTTTTAACATTTAATTCATTTGCAATTATTTGTTTAACATTTTTTATAATCTCAACTTGATTTTTTTGTTCAGACATTTCTGTTGAAATTTGTTTTTTGTATTCAATTAATTCTTCATCAAATCTGTCATAGATTGCTTTGTATTTAGCACTTAATTCGCCCGCTCCGCTTTGCATAATTTGCTTGTATAAATTTTTAGCTACATCAACATCTTCATTTGTAAATTCCTTATTTAATTTTAGAGCAATTTCATCAACTTTATCAGATATTTTTTTCATAAGTTCTTTAACTGAGTACCAACGTGCAATATACGGGTTAGCAAGAACAAATTTTTCAAATCTTCCGGCTTGAGGTAATACATCATAAATAACGGGATGTCCTGCAAGTTGAGCAAATTGTATAAATAACTTAACTTGTGTTTCCAAATCTATACCAAGCATATTTTCTATATTTTCATCTTTTAAATTGCGGCTTACATCTGTACTTGTAGGAAGATATGCACAGCCAAACGCTCTTGATTGAAATGGAGTAAGATATACTGTAGTATCAAGTATATTACGCTTTATATTTCCTGTTGGTAAAATAGCAATCTGTTTTAACCAGTCAAAAAACTTACCCGGTGTTTCGGAATAATTTCCGTTTCCTAATGCCGCAAGATTAATTAATTTTATGTCATGACCTTCTCGTTTTATCCAATCACTATTTTTAATGTGATTTCTTTCAAGAGGACTTATTTGACTATTTTCAAATGTAAATTTTCCGTCTTTGAATATGCCATTATTTTCCCATTTTATTTCTAAAGCACATAATGTTTCTGCGGCAGAAAGTTCTTCTAATATTTTTAATTGAGGATAATTTAAATAACCATATTCTTTTACAATATTTTGTAATTGAGTTTTTCTTGCATCTGTTAAATTTTCATAGTGAGTATATTTTTTTAATTTTTCGTAAATTTCATTTATACTCTTACAAATAGAAATCGGTTCTTGTTTTTTTTCAAATAATCCAAACATATTCATACCCTCTTTAGTATCATTTTATCACACGTTAGGAGCATGTAAATTATTTTTGTAATTTTATCTTAACAATAATTTATTATTATTTTTTATATGATAAAATCACAATAAATAGGAGGTTTATATGAAACAATTAAATGAGTACATTGAACACACATTATTAAAACAGGATGCCCCAAAAGAAGCATTTTTAAAGCTTTTTGAAGAAGCAAAACAATACAAATTCTTTGGAGTTTGTGTAAATCCGGCTTATGTGTCATTAGCAAAAGAACATTTGAAAGATTCAGGAGTGAAAATAGTTACTGTAGTAGGTTTTCCTTTAGGTGCAAGTAAATCTGAAGTTACTGCATTTGAAGCAAAAACTGCAATTGAGGACGGTGCTGATGAAATAGATATGGTTATGAATGTTTCTGCAATGAAAGATAAAAATTATGATTATATCGTAAAAGATATTAAAACTGTAAAAGAAGCATGCAAAGACCATAAATTAAAAGTTATTTTAGAAACAGATTTATTAACAAAAGATGAAATTAAAAAGGCAAGTGAGTTATGCGTAGAAGCAGGAGCTGACCTTGTAAAAACATCAACAGGTTTCGTAAAAGGCGGAGTAGGAGCAAAACCGGAAGATGTAAAAATTATGCATGATGTTGTAGCTCCACACGGAATGATGGTAAAAGCATCAGGCGGAGTTCACAACCGTGAAGAAGCATTAGCCGTTATTGAAGCAGGTGCTGAAAGAATCGGTGCAAGTGCAGGTGTTAAAATTGTTTCTTAGAATATAATATTTTAGACATTAACAAAAAAGATGTTAGTTGATAAAAACTAACATCTTTTTTATTGTGTTTTAAATTAAATTAAATTTAACTTAAACTTACAATATGTTTGATAAAAGTATTTATTGCTCCTAACTTTTCCTTATTATTTTGTATTATAGCAATATTTTTATTAATTTCTTCTATATAGCTTTCACATGTTGATGAATTATAAAATGTAAATAAATCCGATAATGAAATATCTAGTGCATTTGCAATTTTGACAAGATTATCAGGAGAAGGAAAAAATTTGCCTGTTTCTATAGAACTGATGCTGTTAATTTCTACATCAACTAATTCCGCAAGTTTTTCCTGTGTCATTTTATTTAGTTTTCTGTATTTTCTAATATTTGCACCTAATTCTTTTTTTAAATGCATATTTCCTCCACCTATAACACTTTATAATAATTTTTAATAATAAAAAATACAGTTTCACTTTTACAAATATACATAAATTACAAGCAATACTTGTACAACATTAATGTTTTACTTATAATTTTAAACATTAAATATAAGCATAAGTTGGAAAGGACTTTAATAAGTATGCATATTGATTGTATTCAAGATTTTATTGATAAAATAAGAGGTAAAAAAAATGGCGGTATACCTAAGTATGGAATAAAACATATATACGAGGATAAAGATTCCGCAAAAATAATCAGTGATGAAATTCTTGCAAATAAGCCGTCATTAATATGCAGATTTGGAGCGGTAGAAATGTCAACATTGGACTGTTTTCTGAAAAGCAAAAATGAAACTACTATAAAATTTCCTGAAAAAATTAAATATCCAATGGCTTATAATGCGGGATTTTTTCCTGCTAACGATTATATGTTGTCTAGATTTTCCTCAGAATTAATTGATATTACAAGAAATATAGATGTAATTGGTGTATGGTTTTTACAAGGTGAAAATTATGTTTTGGAAAATTATGCTCCTAATGCAAAACTTGTAAGATTAAGAGATATTTGTCCGCTTTTATCATCAGGCATTTCTTGGACTCGTCTTTTAAGAGGTAAAAGAGTATTAGTAATTCATCCTTTTGAAGAAAGTATTAAAGCACAATATAAAAGAAGAAAGTTGTTGTTTGCAAATGAAGATTATCTTCCTGAATTTGAATTAATAACAATGAAACCTGTTCAGAGTTTTCATGATTGTGTTAACGATTTAAATTACAATAATTGGTTCGAAGCATTAGATGATATGAAAGAGCAAATAAAAAACATTAATTTTGATATTGCGTTAATAGGTGCAGGTGCTTATGGTATATTTCTTGCGGAATATTGCAAAGCATTAGGTAAAAAAGCAGTTCATATGGGCGGTGCATTACAACTTCTTTTTGGCATAATAGGCAAAAGATGGGAAGAAGATAAAGCATTTAAAGAAAAATATATAAATGAATATTGGATAAGACCGTCAAAAAATGAACGTCCAAAGGGATGTGAAAAAGTAGAGAACGGATGTTATTGGTAATATATGTTTTTTGTCTTTAATAGAAATAATTAATACCCATAGCTTTACGCATTCTTGAAAGAGTTTGAGAAGCTTTTTCTCTCGCAGTTATACTTCCTTTTTTAAGAATTTCATAAACAGATGGTATATCTTTTGCAAGTTCAATTCTTCTCTCTCTTATTGGATTAAGAATATCTTGAAGAATATTGTTTAAGAATTTCTTTATTTTCACATCACCTAAACCGCCTCTTTGATAATGAGCTTTTAATTCATCAAGGTTTGCATATTCCGGTAAAAATTCTTCAAAATATCTATCTTCACAAAATGCATCTAAATATGTAAATACCGTATTACCCTCAATATGTCCTTCATCCTCAACCCTTAAATGAGTAGGATCAGTATACATAGACATAACTTTTTTCTTTATATCATCTGATGAATCTGAAAGATAAATACAATTTCCAAGAGATTTACTCATTTTTGCCTTACCGTCTAATCCCGGTAATCTCATACAAGCATTTCTATCAGGAAGTAATATTTTTGGTTCAACAAGAGTATCGCCATAAATATGATTAAACCTTTTAGCAATTTCCCTTGTTTGCTCTATCATTGGAGATTGGTCTTCTCCCACAGGAACAAGTGTTGCATCAAAAGCAGTTATATCAGCAGCTTGACTTACAGGATAAGTTAGAAATCCGGCAGGAATATTTTTTTCAAATTGACGCATTTGAATCTCAGATTTAACTGTTGGATTTAATTCTAACCTTGCAACCGTAACTAAATTTAAATAGTAAAATGTCATTTCACACAACTCAGGAATTTGAGATTGAATAAATAACACAGATTTATCAGGTGATAAACCGCAAGCAAGGTAATCCAATGCAACTTCAACTATATTTTCACGAATTTTTTCAGGATTTTTCATGTTATCTGTTAAAGCTTGTGCATCAGCAATCATGATATAGATTTCATCAAATTCACCTGAATTTTGAAGTTCAACACGTCTTTTTAAAGAGCCGACATAATGCCCTATATGTAACGGTCCTGTTGGTCTATCTCCTGTTAATATTATTTTTTTCATACATCATATCCTTTTATTTTAATATTTTTATATACAGTATATAATAAAAAATCATTGAAAATATATTTATTTTAAATATTTTTAAGACAGATTTATAGGTTTATTTTTTTGTTGTATCATAAAAATACAACAACTATTACAAAGGTATTATTAATATGGGTGATGAAGACAAGCAATTTGATGCGACACCACAAAAGCTTCAACGTGCAAGAAAAGAAGGACAAGTTGTAAAATCAAAAGATTTTTCAACGGCTTTGTCATTACTTATTATGTTTACGGTTATAAATGCTTTAGCACCGTTTATTTGGCATCAAATTACAAAATTATACGTTTTACTTTATGAACAAATTCCAAATCAACACCTTGAAACAATAAATTATGCTTACGTATTGAGTATGACTATAATTCCTGCATTTTTGATTATAGCTCCTATTCTAATAGTTGCACTTAGTATTGCAGTGCTTGCTGATTTTATGCAGGTTGGACCATTAGTCGCTGTTGCACCGTTAATGCCAAAATTAGATAAATTAAATCCGACAAAATATTTCAAAAATATTATGTCAGTAAAAACTGCATTTGAATTAATTAAAAATATATTAAAAGTAACAATTTTAGGTATAATTGGCTGGTCTGTTTATTCTGCACATTTAAAAAAAATATTACAACTTGCATCAATTGATAATAACTTTGCAGTTATGATGGAGTTCGGTTCATTAATAGTTGAATTTATTTTTAAAGCATGTCTTGCGTTTTTAATAATTGCGGCAGCAGATTATGGTGTTACAAAATGGAAGTTTTTACAAGACCAAAAAATGTCATTTAAGGAAATAAAAGACGAATACAAAAACTCTGAAGGTGATCCAAATGTAAAAGCTGCACTAAGACAACGTCGTATGCAAATGCTCCAAAGAGGTATGATGGATGCTGTTCCTGAATCTGATTTTGTTGTAAGAAATCCGATACACATTGCATGTGCATTAAAATATGACCAAAAAGAAATGGAATGTCCTGTATTAGTTGCTAAGGGTTCTGAGATGATTGCACAAAAAATCATTAAAATAGCACAAGAAAATAACGTACCAATTATTGATAATGCACCTGTGGCAAGAGCATTATACCGAATTGTAGACATAAATCAATATATTCCACCTGAATTATATAAAGCTGTTGCAGAAATTTTAATTTTTGTGTATAATCTAAAGAAGAAACCGAATTAATTTAAAAATTTGATTTCAAACCGGTTATGAATTCAATGCAAAACAAAAACAGTAAATTAAAAGAATATATTGAAATTGTTCAAAAAGTAGCAAGGGTTGAACATAGGCGTATACCTTCTCATATGGTTGAATATGAGGAGCTAGTCAGCATTGGTATAATTGCTGTTCAGTCAATGTTAAAAGATAAAACAGATGAAGAAATGGAGCGATATAACTCATCTTATATGGCAACTGCTGTTCGCTGGGCAATCAGAAACGAGCTGAGAAACAGATATAAATGGTATTCACTTAAACACAAAAAAGATGAAGAAAGTGAATTTGCCGGTGATGAAGTTCAAGAAGATGGTATAGAAGTTACTCCGTCAAAAGTTAGAGAAGCTGTTTATGAAACTATTTTATCAATAGATAGTTTGGCAGCAGCAAATTCTGATAATGATTCACCTTTTGATTTTGTAAAAGATACAAAAGCAATGCCTGATGAAGCGGCAGAAATTACAGAAATGGGCAGAATGATTAAAGAAGCAATCGCAACACTTCCTCAAAAAGACAGAACAATTGTTGAATACCGTTTTTACAGAAATATGCAGGTAAAAGAAATTGCTCAACAAGTGGGCTTATCTTCATCACGTGTTACACGTATTGTACAGGCAGCTTTAAATTCTGTAAGAGAGTATCTTGAAGCTCATGACCAACATGATTTTTAAAAACATAAGCTGTAATAATAATATTAAAAAGAGGTTAAGAATGCTAAAAAAGAGTGCGTTTACACTTGCTGAAGTGTTAATGGTTATAGGTATAATTGGTGCCGTTTCAATGCTTACGGTAACAAATGCTCGTAAAGGTACTGATACTGCAGAAAAAATAACTCAATTGCGAAAAACTCATGAAATATTAGAAAGTGTTGTGCAACAAGCCGTTATGGAAGACGGTCAGATAAAAAATTGGCAATATATGCTTACTGATACAAAAACAGCAAATGCATATCAGAGTGAATATGTTCTAAAGCATATTTTTAATCGTTTAAAATTAAATAAAAATTGCGAAACATCCTCCGGATGCTGGGCAAGTGATATAACAGGTACTTCACTTTATACAACAATTAACACAAACGGAGCAAAACCAAATAGTGATACTGCATCTGTAAAAGGTATTCTATCAAATGATGCATCCGTTTCATTTTATCTTTCAAAAGCACCAACTGCACTAACTGCCGATCAACAAACACAGTTCGGTTATACAGGTGGTGATATAATAGGTTATATCACAATTGATGTTAACGGTACAGCAAAAGGTAATACAAAATGGGGTGATGATGTATTCTTATTTTTATGGACAATAGATGACGGAATTGTGCCTATAGGTAACAATGTTGCACTTAATGGAGCAAACTCATGTCCGAACAAACTTGATATTTGCTCGGCTTGGGCATTTTATAAAGGAAATGAAGATTATTTTAAAACTTGCGCAAATGACACAAAAAAGGGGTTGGCTTGGAATGATGTTTCTAAAGCATCATGTAAGTAATTAAAAAACCTAGGGTTCAGTAATATAATTTAATATAAAGTTTACATAAATCATCTTTTTTTTTAAAATAATATTAAGTTGATTTAACATATTAGTCAAAAGAGGGATTAAATTAATGATGGAAGCAAAAGTAAAAGATGAAAGCTTAAATATAAAATTTGAAAACTTTGTTGATACTCTTGAAGGAGAAGATTTATTTGACAAAGCAAAAAGAGTTGATAAAGTATTACAAAGTGGTGTGTTAACAGGTTATGAAGGACTTGGAATGGTTACGATGAACAAAGTTCAACCTGAGTCTGAAATAAAAGAAAAGGATGGAAATATACATCCTGTTATAATGCTTGGTTCAAATTCTTATTTAAGTTTATCATCAAATCCACAGGTAATGAAAGCTGCAAGTGAGGCATTAGATAAATTTGGATATGGAATGGGTGCTGTTTCAAACTACGCAGGTATAACTGATTTACATAAAGAACTTGAAGCAAGAATAGCAGATTTTTATGCTTGTGAAGATGCAATTGTATTTCCAAGCGGTTATGGTTGTAATATTGGTATTGTATCAGCTCTTTGCGGGAAAAATGATGTTATTATAAATGACAGTGCAAATCACGCATCAATATTTGACGGATGTGCTTTGTCAGGAGCTGAAATTAAGGTATTTCCTCATGCTGATATGAAAGGTTTGGAAAGAATTTTATCAAGAATACCTGATGAAAAAACAGGACGTTTAATTATTACTGATGGTGTATTCTCTATGGATGGAGATATTGCTAAACTTGATAAAATTGTTGAGCTTGCAGAAAAATATCATTGTAGAATAATGATTGATGATGCACATGGTGTTGGTGTTGTAGGACCAACAGGTCGTGGTGCAGCTGAATACTATGATGTTATGGATAAAATAGATTTGAATGTAGGTATGTTAAGTAAAGGTCCTGGTGGACTTGGCGGATATTGTGCAGCTAAAAGAGAAATTGTTCAATATTTAAGATTGTATGCAAGAAGTTATTTCTTCTCAACTGCTTTGCCTGCTTCTGTTGTAGGTGGTTTAAATGAAGTATTTAAACTTATGAAAGATGATAATGCAGGTAGAAAAGAACTTTGGAAAAATATCGAATATTTAAAACAAAAACTTGTTGATAAAGGTTTTGATATAGGTCATTCTCAATCTGCTGTTGTACCTGTTATGATTTATGATGAGCCGACATTATTCAAAATGTATGATGAATTGAGAAAAAAAGGTGTTTATGTAAACATCGTTACATATCCTGCAGTTAGACGTAAAGAATGCCGCTTAAGATTATGTGCATTAAGCACATTAACATTTGAACAAATAGACAGAGCGGTAGAAATTATTGCTGAACTTGGTAAAAAATATGGAGTTATCAAGTAACAATAATAAAAATACAGTTCTGGTTACAGGTGCTTCAGGATTTATCGGATTAAATACCGTTAAGGCATTTTTAAAAAAGGGCTTTAATGTTACGGCTATGATTCATAACCATAAGTCAAAAGAATTGGAGCTGCTTGGAAATACTATTAATTTTGTTTATGCAGATATTGATAATGAAAAATCTGTAACTAAAGCCATTGAAAATATGTCTTTTGATTTTGTTGTTCATGTTGCAGGAATAGCAAAAGATATTGGAAATGATGATTTATATAGAAAAATTAACTTCGAACCAATAAAATATCTTTCAAAAATTCCTAAAAAGAAGTTTATTTATATATCATCAACAGATGTATACGGAATGAAAGATTTTTCAGGAGAAACAGAAGATGAACTTCCTTTTGAAATTAAACCAATAAATCCATATCCAAAATATAAAATAGAAAGCGAAAAATGGCTTATTGAAAACATATCAAAAGATAAATACGTAATTATCCGTCCCGCTGCAGTATATGGAGATAATGATAAAACACTTGAAAAAAGATTTGTTGATTTTTTAAAAATCTCTCCATTTATAATACATTTTGGTAAAAATAAAGGTAAAAATCGCTGGCCTTTAGCAAATGTAAAAAATGCTGCAAAATGCATTGTTGCCGGATGTATTACAGATGTTTTTAACGGAAAAGCAATTAATATTATTGATGAAAAATACACTACAATGGATGAATATTATAGGATTGTCGCAAAAAAGTATTTTCCTAATAAAAAATATATAACAATATCACTACCTTTTTATTTAGGAAAGGTTATTGGATATATTTCAACAACATTATCTAACTTTCTATCTTTAAAAAATCCTATTTATGAGCCAACTTTATATGCTCTTTATAGCGTATCATCTAATTTGGATTTCAGCTCTGACAGAATGCAACAAGCCATTGAAATATATGACGAATATGAATTCTCACTACAAAACACGGCTTATGAAACAAACATTAATAATTAAAGAATTTTTTCTGCAGAACTTGTAAAATGATTTACCCATTCAAAATATTTATCGGTATTTTCTGTTACAATAGAACCGCCGCTTCTATTTTCATGTCCGCCTGCAGTTAAATCAGGGACAGTTTTTTTAATGTCATCTATAATCTGTTTAGCATAATCTTCTTTTGTCAAAATACTCATTTTATAAACATTATTTTCTGATGAAGGATAAAATACGGCAACTGCTTTTAAATTCTTATTCCCGGAAAGCATTTTCTTTCTGTAATCACCAAGTATAATTTTTGTATGTTCACAATCCTTACCAAGTGAATTCCATTCGTTATCATCCGGCTTTATAGCAATATATGCCATTTTACCATTTTGGGTATATCGTGTACGATTATCTAAGCCCTTCTTAAATGCTTCTTCTTGCGGAGTTAATTTTGTTTTATCTAAAAAATGTTTAAATATTTCAAGTTTATCAAGTATATTGAGTTTTCCCAGAACACTTTTCATAACCTCTTTTGTATTACCGTTATCATTTGCTTTTAAATCATTTACGGTAACATTTAAACCTTTATGTGTTACTATTCCATCTTTTGACATATCGTCATACATTCCGGCAAATAAACTCTTTGCTTCATTGCGTGTTATTTTATGGCCTATTGCATCAAAAAATCTTGAAATAATTGCACAGTTAGATTTTGCGGAAGAATCAATATAGTAATCTTTTTCGTCCAATTTAGGCATATCTTGTATTTTTGCATAAGATGTTGTAATTTTATTGTAATCGGTAGTTATAACATCTTTATCATTGTGATGATCAAAACCTACAATATTTTTGCCATAACTTTGAATATATTTTAATACATTAGGCACGGCTCTTGTGGAAGAACTAAAATCAACACAAAATGCCATGTCGGCTTTTTCAGTTTTATCGTTTACATCAGAAGCTTGAATAATATTATATTTAGATGTGTCATAATCATAGCATTCTTTTCCGCCTGATACAATTATACGTGGTTTTATACCCTCAGAACTCAAATATGAATACATTGCTTTCGCACTGTTAAACGTATCTTCATCACTTGAAGTATGGCAGAAAATATCAACTGTTTTAGCTTGTTTTAACTTATTATTTATATGTTCAGCACAATTTTTAGGCATTACATTTGCGGTAAAATTTGGCTGATATGTTTGCTTAAAATTATTTATAATCATGACACACTACTATATTTATATAAAGTATTTACATAAAAAAAAATTGCCTGTATAATTTTTAATGCTTTTGGTTAACTTGTAATTATTTATATTATGTGTAAAAATAATGGTATAAATTTGAAAAGAGGTTAGAGTAATATGTTAAGTGAATATTTTAAGGCAAAAACAGCATTAAAAAAATTTGATAATGATTTACTTTGGTCATTAGGAGAAATTAAAGATAAAAAAATTATATTCTACGGTGCAGGTGATGAATTTGCAGAATTAAATAAAAAATATCAATTTGATAAATCTCTAAATATTGTTGCTATTGCAGATAAAAAATTTGAAAATTCCGGTGTATCAGAATTAAATGGTATAAAAGTTATATCTCCAACAAAAATTAATGAAACAGATTATGATTGTATTATGGTTACTTACGAAAATCCGACTGATGCATTAGATTATATATTCAGTAATTTAGATGTAACAAATAAAGATGTTAGAACAATATTTAATGAAGATGTAAAAAACGAGAGAGAAAATTTTTATTACTTACAAAAATATAATTTTAATAAAGAATTTTTAAAACTACACGCCCGCTTACGTGGTAAATCTGCTGTAATATATGGCGCAGGTACTTTTATGCAAACAATAAGAATGTTTTATGATTTAAGTGTTTTAAATATATCAGCCATTGCAGACAAAAAATTTGAAAATCACGCAGAAAATGAAACTTTTTATGGTTATAAAGTTTGTTCACCTGATGAAATTAAAAATTACAAGCCAGATTATGTTCTTGTAGCTACAAAAGAATATATCAGTATAATTGAAGAATTATATTATAAAACTTTAAAAGGTGTAAAAGTTAGAATAAGACCTATTATAAGAAAACCATTACTGACAGTTATAAAAGAAATATGGAATATTTAATTAATAAAGAATAGATTTAACATCATTTTTATTGACGTTATCATATAATGACGTCAGTATTTCGACTATTTCTCGTGATTTGAAACCTTTATTTTTTAATATTTCAGATTTTTCTTTTAGTTTATCAATTTCATTATCTTCAGATGCATACAGCATCGCAATAATTTCACCTTTAACGCCGTCTTTAAAATGATTTATTACATTTTTAATATCATCTATAATTATTTCTTCAAAAACTTTTGTAAGCTCTCTGCCGACAGAAACTTTAACATCAGGTCTAAATTTTGCTATAATTTCTAATGATTTTAAAATCCGATTAGGAGATTCATAAAAAACCATATTTACATATTTAAATTTATTACAAAGCTCCTCAATTCCATTTTCAGTTCTTGGTAAAAAACCGGTAAAAACGTATTCCTCTGTTTTTCTTGGTACTTGAGAAAGAAATGTAGAAACCGCATTTGAACCGGTTAAAGATGTTATTGATATATTATTTTCTCTTAACTTTTCAATTAAAATACTGCCCGGATCACAAATTAAAGGAGTTCCTGCATCAGATACCAATGCAACTTTTTTCCCCTCTGATAATATTTTTAATATTGATGAAACTCTTTCCGTTTCATTAAATTTGTGATAAGAAATAGTTTTTGTCTTTATATCATAATGATTTAAAAGTTTTTGGGTAACTCTTGAATCCTCACAAGCAATATAATCTACTGATTTTAAAATTTCAATTGCTCTTAGTGTAATATCTTTAATGTTTCCTATAGGCGTAGGTATAATATAAAATTGAAATTCTCTTGTCATAATTTATTGTCTGCTTTTTAGTATTTCTTTAACAAAATCTTTTATCATATATGCCTCTGTAGTTCCTAAACAAATTTCAAAATCAGGTATTGCATTTTGTAATTCTTCCTGCATATTTGCTAATAATCCGGGTATATATATTTTTTTGTATTTAACTTTATCATACAATTCCGATTGTTCAACGGCTTTAGCAGCTATTTGAGCTGTTATCTTTTCTGCTGACCAAGCAGTTAAAACACTCATTCCATCTGACGGAGTTACAATTAAATATGTACCAATATCAAGAGCTTCGAGTTCTCCTGCAACAGCAAAATATGTAAGTGCAAAATTTGTTGTTAGAAATATTATTGCATTCTCATCAGGATTATTAAATGAATAAACCTTCGGCTCTATTTGCATTGGCTTTTGAGGATCGGTAAAAATACTTTCCCTTAAAGTCAAAAGTGTTGAAAACATTGTTTCATCAAAATCTTCAAATATTAACATATTAGCATATTTACAGATATAATAGCCCGCTTTTGCACATAGTTTTTTTATATTATCAGTATGTTTTAAATAAACAAAAGTTGGTGAAGAAAATTCTTCGTCCTTTGTTTCTATCGCACTTCTACGAATTAGTGTTAATTTTTCTACCGTATTTTTAAAGTTTTCATCTTCAACCTGCATTAAAGTATTAGGAAGTTCAGTTATAACTGATATATCCTCATTTTCAATTTCACTAATTAAACTATCATTAAAGTTTTTTCCTTTAAGGTATATTGCATCAATCTTAAAAACTTTATTTATTCTTGATATTTTATAATCTAAAATCCTTTTAATTTTTTCATTAAAGTCGTTATTATTTGTATCAACTTCAACACAAAGTACAGTAGGTGTTAATAAAGTTTTATCATGTCTAAAAAGAACTTCTTCACCCCCTGCTTTAACTTTTTTATTGATACCAAGCATAACCTCTTTTTGCGGTTTTGCCATATCACGAGCAAATGTTTTTCTTAAATCATCATCCATATATTTACAAGCATTTATATCAGCAGCACCTTTTGCTAGTTTTAGGGCATAAGCCATACATGTAGCAAATCCGCATTCTTTACAATTTGTATGTTCTGCTTTTTTTGCGGCAGGTAAATATTTGAATACACTTAAACCTGATAATTCCGCCATTATATTAATCCTTTCAATGTTAGAATACTTTCAGGATGCATAAGAACAACCAAATTTGAACCTGCTGCAATCATTGCAGATGCAGTAGCAGTTTCAAACATTACAGCTCTGTCATTTAGGCAACCCCAATTTTTATCGAAACTATCCGATTTGGCTTCTTTTGTTTTAAATGTTTCTTCTCCGACAAAGGCAATCAAAGGCATATTTAACATTTTATCCCCATCGAAGCCGGCAAGCTTTATACGTTCCATAATGCTATAACCGTAATCAAGTCCGTAACCCAATGCTCCCATATCAGTATCCATTATTATTTTATCAGGATTTATGCCCATATCTGTTGTTAAAATATTCATTTCTTTTGCCAGATTAATGTCTATTGGAGTACGAATTACTATTATATGCTCTGTATTTAATAAACTTGGTACTATCTGTTTGTAAGTTTTTTCTTCAACATAGGATATTATTGAAATTCTATCCAATGTGTTTGTTAACTCAGGTAACAGTTTTATATCAATATCATTATCACCTGTTCCTAATACCATTAATGGCTTTTTTATTACAGGTAATAATGTTTGTAATAGTTTTTTTGCATTTTCAACTTCTTCAACAGATTTTATGTTAAACTTTAGTGCTAAAATATCACAATTAATTTCTTGAGCATATTTTACCAAATCAAGTTTATTATCAATTGATGATTTATAATATTCTTTTACAACATCAGGTATTTCATTAGTGTCAAAAATATTTAATTGAAGAACTAAAATCGGATTTGATTTATTTTCATTTTCACTTAAAAAGTGAAAAGAAGTATCTCCTCCAATTTTTAAATCTTGCAGCACTACTGTTCTTATAGGTTGTTTTATATTAAAACTAGATGTCTGCACGAGAATTTCTAACCTGTTCCATTAATGCATCAAATTCTTTTTCATCAAGCGTTTCATGTTCTAATAAATTGCGAGCAATAACATCAAGCATATCTCTATTTTCATCTAAGAGTGCTTTTGCTAATTCGTATTGTTCAGAAACAATTCTTTGAACTTCTTCATCTATTTCCGCTGCAATTTCTTCAGAATAATTTCTTGTATGTCCAAAATCACGCCCCATAAACACATGGTCATCACTCTTTCCATAAGCAAGATTTCCAAGTTTTTCACTCATACCGTATTTTGTAACCATAGCACGTGCCATTTCTGATACTTTTTCTAAATCATTAGAAGCTCCTGTTGTAATAAATTCCTTACCATAAACAAGTTCTTCAGCAACACGTCCGCCTAATGTCATTGCAATTTTATCCATAAGTTCAACTTTTTTAAGAGTTAAATGGTCTTTTTCAGGAAGAACCATTGTAACACCTAAAGCCATACCTCTTGGAATAATTGAAACTTTATGCAACGGATCACAGTATTTAAGTAATTTTGCAAGTAATGCATGTCCAACTTCATGATATGCAGTATTTTCTTTTTCTTCATCAGATATAATTCTGCTTTTCTTTTCAGGTCCTGCCATAACTTTATCTATTGCTTCTTCCAAATCAGGCATGTAAATTCGAGTTTTATCATGTCTTGCCGCAAGTAAAGCCGCTTCATTTAACAAATTTTGTAAATCTGCACCTGTAAATCCCGGAGTTCTTTTTGCTAAAACTTTTAAATCAACTTCTTCAGCCAACGGTTTATTTTTAGCATGAACTTTTAATATTTGTTCTCTACCTAAAATATCCGGACGATTAATAACAATTTGTCTGTCAAATCTGCCAGGTCTTAACAAAGCATTGTCTAAAATATCAGGTCTGTTTGTAGCCGCAATAACAATTATATTAGTATTTTCATCAAAACCATCCATTTCAACAAGTAATTGGTTTAATGTTTGTTCTCTTTCATCATGTCCGCCCCCAAGACCTGCACCACGCTGACGGCCAACTGCATCAATTTCATCAATAAAAATTATACATGGCTGATGTTTTTTTGCTTGGTCAAATAAATCTCTTACACGACTTGCACCAACACCAACAAACATTTCAACAAAATCAGAACCTGATATTGAAAAGAATGGTACACAAGCTTCACCTGCAACCGCCTTAGCCATTAATGTTTTACCTGTTCCCGGAGGTCCTATTAAAAGTACACCTTTTGGTATTTTT
The DNA here is from genome assembly GCA_902776035.1 of uncultured bacterium. Classification (GTDB taxonomy): domain Bacteria; phylum Cyanobacteriota; class Vampirovibrionia; order Gastranaerophilales; family Gastranaerophilaceae; genus UBA6984. The sequence goes on along the minus strand of CACYOO010000001.1, from coordinate 79,252 downwards.
GCACCTAATTTAATATATTTTTCTCCATTTTTTAAGAAGTCTACAATTTCTTCAAGTTCTTTCTTTTCTTCATCTATACCGGCAACATCTTTAAATTGAACTTTTACTTTACTATCTAAAAGCATTTTGGCTCTGCTCTTGCCAAATGACATTGCCTGAGAACCACCTGCGGATAAACCTCTTGCCATAAGAATAAGAAATATTATTATAAATATCGGCAAAGCAAGCGAACCAAGTGTATGTATTAGCTGTGATGATTCACTTGGCTTTTTAACTGCAATTTCAACGTTAGCATCCTCTAATTTTTTCATCAATCCGGGATCATGAGGAGTTAAAACCTTATATTGTAACGACGGTACGGATTGAGTCATGTTATAAATTGGTGATTTATTAACTTTAACTTCTTTTTTAGGTTGATTTTTAGGTATAGCTATTAAAAATTCTTTATCAACATCAACAGACTTTATTTCACCTGCGGATAATTTATTTAAAAATGCAGTGTAAGTAAGTTCTTCTGTCGTTGTTGCAGGTCCGGAAAATAACATTGATACAAATGCTAAAATCATAATACCTAAAATAATATACATTCCTGTTGATTGACTTTTATTCATTTCTTATTCCTCAATTCAATATACAACATTATAGTATAACAATAAAATATTTAAGGCAAGACAAAACCTCTGAAAAATGTTATCAAGAATTTTATCTATACTTATCAGTTGTTATTTATTTGGTTGTTTATTCTGTTACAGAAATCATCCGCACTTAATTCTTTGCCTGTAACTTTAGTTAAAATTTCATTATCATCAAGAGAACCTCCATATTTAAACAAATTATCATTTAAATATTTTGCGGTTTCTTTATTTTCAGTAAGATTACCAAACTTATCTGTCAATGATTTATAAAGCTGTGCTTTAATCAAAGATGCTCTAAAATAGTTTTGGTAATATGCAGGATGTGATAAATAATGAGGTATAGTTGCCCATTCATTTGTTGCTTCATCCTGTTCACTTCTTCCTTTATATTTTACATTAACATCTTTCCAAAGCTGTTTTAAATTCTGATCAGGATTTTTATACATATTTCTTTCAAAATCAATTATTGCCATACTTGAACCAACAAATCTAGCATCTTCTTCTGAGGCAGATTTTTGGAATTTAGCAAATACTTCAGGCGATACTTTATCTTTTACAAGACCTTCTGTTCTTGGCATATCTCCCATCATCATTGCAACGGCTTCAGTCATTGTACTTGTGGTATCTTGTGCCATATATGGAAGTGATGCATCTGTTTTAACAGTAAATACGGAGTGTCCGAGTTCATGCATTAATGTATCAATACTTGAAACATTATTAGTTAAATTAGCAAGAATTCTTGCATCTTTTCCTGCTTCTATAGGGAATGAAAAACCGTGTGTATTCTTATTTTGTCTAGGAAATAAATCAAGTTTTATAGGAAGCTTATCAACATCATATCCCATACCTTGATAAGCTTTCTTAGAAATTTCTACAACTTCTTCCTTTGATTTTATAGCATCATTTACAATTTTTTCAGGATTATCATCGGATAAAAGTCCAAAATGATAATTTCTTAAATCTTCAGGTTTTATTCCAAAAGCATTTGATAAGTTCTCTTTTGTTTCATCCATTACTTTTTTATTAGCTTCTTTAGTATTTTCAGCAACGTCAGAAAGTAGTTTATCAAGGTCTTTTGGTTCTATATCATAATCTTGAGATATTTTATAATCAAAATAGTTGTCATAACCTTTTTTACGAGCAAAATCATTTCTCATTTTTACAAGCTCTACTAAATCATCTGCAATTAAATCTCCTGATTTAATCTTTGCATCAGCAGCTTTCTTTCTTATTTCAGGATTTTTTTCAGTTTCCATAATCTTTTGGATTTCAGCTTTAGATACCGGCTTGTCGTCTATTGTCATTGTATAACTGTTTAATTTTTGAGAAATCTCATTTTCTTTAGCATTCATTGCTTCGATTTCTTTTTTATACTCAATACCATCACCAAAAGCAGATGTTAAAACTTTAAGTTGTTTTTTCAGGTGTTTTTCGGATACACCGCCATTATCATTTATTTCTTTTAATTTTGTATATATTTCTTTATTATCATAAAAGTCATTAACCTTATTTTGTGCCTCATTCATTTTTTGCATATTTTCATCGGTACTGTTTGTATAAAAATCCCAACATGCAGCTTCAGAACCGGACAAAACCTGTTTCATATCTTTTGATATTTCATCTCTTAATTTAATAAAATTTTTTTCATTATCTGAAGTTTTATGGGAAAAACTAACACTATCTAATGGCATTGGTTTTGTTTTAGGAAAATTTGACTGCTCTGTATTTCCTTTAAAATTCACACTTATGCCGGATACTATTTTTTGAATATTCATTAAATTTACTCCTTATATATTTTGTAATACAATTATAACACACGTAAAAATAATATTTGCGTATTAGATGACAAAAAAGTTAACTTGTGGTAATATTTTTTAAAAAGGAGAAAAATTAATGGCTAGATTAATCAGACCAACATGGGCAATCAGATGTACTCAATCAGGATGTAAGCAATTATTTGAAGTTGCAAAATTAGAAGAAGGTAAACAGCAGGAAGTTGTATGTCCTAATTGTGGAGAACACTATGTTTACCCTATATTGAAAGAAGACGAAGAAAAAAATTAATAATGTTTTTTTACGGTACAAAAAAACGTTACAATCAATTTAGTGAATATTTAAAACAAAAATTTGGCGTCAAGGTTTATAAAATAACGCTTGATGCCAATTTTTCGTGTCCAAACCGTCAAAACGGTAAAAAAGGATGTATTTTTTGTGATAGCGGCGGAAGTTTTTCACAATGTCATTCTGCAAATATGTCAATAGCTGAACAATTGGAATTTGGTTCGGAATATTTAAACGAAAGATTTAAGGCAGTAAAATATATGTCTTATTTTCAATCTTTTTCAAATACATACAAGCCGGTTGAAGAATTAAAAGAAATTTATGATGCTGCCTTAAATCATCCTGACATTGTAGGTATTTCCATAGGTACAAGACCTGACTGCGTAGATGATAAAAAATTAGAGTTAATTGCTTCATATAAAGACAAATACGAAACTTGGATTGAATACGGACTTCAATCAATTCATGACAAAACATTAAAGAAAATAAATCGTGGTCATGATTATGAATGTTTTTTAAAAACCTATGAAAAAACAAAATCTTATGGCATAAATGTTTGTGTACATATTATATTTGGATTATGGGAAACACACGAGGAAATGCTTGCAACAATAAAAGAATTAAGCAGGTTAAAAATTGACGGTATAAAACTTCACATGATATGTGGTCTTAGAGGTACTGAACTAACAAAAATGTATGAGCGTGGTGAATTTGATTTTATGAGTGAAGACGAATACATCAACTTATGTTGCGATGCATTGGAATTATTACCAAGTGAAACAACAATACACAGAATAGCAGGAAGCGGGCTTAAGTCAACCTTAGTTGAACCAAAATGGATTGGAAAAAAGTTTGAGTGTTTAAATAAAATTGATGCTGAACTTGAAAAAAGATGCTCTTGGCAAGGTTCAAAATTTGCGTTATAATTTGGATATGGATAAAAAAGTTATATCAACAAACAGAAAAGCTTTTCATGATTATTTAATTTTTGATAAATATATCGCAGGAATAGTTTTGAAGGGTACAGAAATAAAATCAATAAGAAAAGGAGCTGTAAATTTAAAAGACAGTTTTGCAAAAGTTGAAAAAGGTGAAGTTTTTTTGTATAATTGCAATATCTCAAAATACGAACAAGGCAACAGATATAATCATGAGCCGGAAAGAGTACGTAAACTTCTTCTAAATAAAAAAGAAATACTTAAAATTGAGATGAAAATAAAAAAGGGCGGATATACAATAGTACCTTTAGAAATATTTTTATCGAGAGGTTATGCAAAACTTGAAATTGCGTTAGCCAAAGGAAAAAAATTATACGACAAACGTGATGATATGGTAAAAAAGACTCAAACAAGAGATATTCAAAGACAGATGAAACGCTAAAAAGGTATATTTATGTACAGAAAAGAAGATGTTTTAAAAAAACTTAATGCAGATAATTATTATATAGATATAAGAGCGTTGGAAAGTTTCATTAGAGAATGGCAGATTGATGCTATATATGAGGCAAAAGACGGTACTGAATTTTATGATGACACTGCAATTTATAAAATAAAAAAAGGTATCAGCTTAAAATCACAAGGATATAATGTTGAACAAATCTGCTACCGAATACATAAAACACCGGTAGAACTTTCTGCTGAAAAAGAGGAATCCAATATTCTTGAAGATGCTCCTTCAACAGCAATTGATATATCAAAAAATACATCTTCTCCTGAAATAAGAAATGTAACATTAAATGTAACTAACCAGACATTACAAATGCTTGCAGATGCGGTTGCCGGAAAATTATCAGAAGAAATTAAAAATCATATTGATACAACCCAATTATCAGACAAACTTGTTGAAGCAGCCGAATATAAAAAAGACAATGAAACACTTGCTAAACAAGTTCAACAATTGCTTGATGATAACAAAAAACTTGCAAGAAGGTTACAAGAATTAGAAGAAAAAACCACACCATTTTGGAAAAAAATATTTTAAAATCTTCAAATAAATTTTTAGATAATACCGATAGATACTTCACTACCGCTCTGTATGACAGTAAATCAGAAAATTTATTTATAAAATCATTGCAACAACCATTAATACAAGCATGCCTATTTGAAAAGCAGCTGCCATTTTTTGTGATAAGCTGTTTGAATCATATTTCTTAGCTGTTTTTTGAGCATCAGCCGCAGCTTTTATTCGTTTTAATCTTGTATTATTGCTATCTGCAGAGAAATTTGTATTAAATATAATGCTTTCTAATCTGCTTAAACGATTATCCGTTGTATCATCAGTAAAACTCTTTTTAAATACAAATTTTTCTATTTTATTTAATTTTGAACGCAAATCCCTATCTGCAAGCTGATTGTCAAAATATTTTTCTTTTTGCTTTTCTGTCATAAAACTATTATTTTTATTTATTGTTTTAGGTGAAAAATAATTGTCGCTCGGAAACGTATTATCTGCCATTAGATTTGAATAATCAGAAAAATTATTTATTGTATCATCTTCAAAAGTATTTTCATTAGATTTATAAGCAAGTTTTGATTTTAAACGTTCAACTCTGGTTGAAAGATCATCATTTGAATATGTTTTTAAAAATTCTTTTTTTTCAAGATTTGATAATCTTGTTTTTATATCTAAGTTTTTATATTCTTTACCAAAGGCAGACATTTCAAGTGAATTTACTGCAGGATATTCAATATTAACGTCTTCCTTTTCTTCCGGCTCATTAAATGTTTGTGCAATCTTTTCTTTACCTTGATTCATATTTTGTTGCAAATCAGAGTCATCATCAAATGTATCTCTTTTAGGAGGAATTTCGCACCCCATTTCATTACAGGAGGCATCTTTATCAAGCTTAGCAAGCCGTGATTTTATATCACCTGATTTTTTTTCACCGTAAATCATTTCTTCAATTCTGCTTAATCTTTTTTCATCACTTTGTGTATTGTATTCAATACCAAAAAGTGAATTTTCGATTTTACTTAAAGTTTTTGAAAATTGACTCTGTGCAAAAGAAACATTTAAAATGAACATTGTACAAATAATCAGTAATAAGATTTTTTTTACCATATACTAACCTCACCCGTAAATATAATAAATTTTGCTTGCATTAATTACTATTACAGTAGATGAGTATATTTTTTTTAAGAAAAACAGTACAAAAGTAGTAAATCTAATTTATAATTTATCTTTACTACATAAAATTTTTATTTTGTAGTATAATAATTATATGAAAAAATATATATTAACTATTTTAGCGATAATAACATTCTCACCACTATGCTATGCAGGAGATAGTTATTATGCTTATGCATCAAAATCAAACAGTAGTAATAAAGAAGTTCAACAGTTTGTAAAAGAAATAAAATCTGCATTAAAACAGCAGTTAGAATATACAAATGAAAACAATATTGAGGGCATGAAAACATTTTATGCACCAAACTATGTAAATTCTGACGGTATTACAAAAGAAAATTATTTTGAACTTGTAAAAAAAACCTGGAAACTTTACCCTGATATAAAATATACAATGAATATTACAAATATAGATATAATTGGAAATACTGCTGTTGTAGAAACCAAAGAAAATGCAGATGCAACATCTGTTGAGAAAGTTGGAGATGCAAACATAACAGGATATTTAAAAAGTAATTCTTCAAGTGTCTATTACTTAGAAAAGATTGGTGATAATTGGGTTATTACATCAGACCATATAATAAATGAATGCACAAAATTAACTTATGGTGAGGCAAATACTTTAGAAATGGAATTGGTTGTACCTCAACTAGTTCAGGCAAATAAAGATTATACTGCCAGCTTAAAAGTAAAAGTTCCTGACAAAAAAATGATTGTAATAGCTTCTATAGGACAAGAACCAATCACATATCCACAAATAAATGCAGAAGAAGTATTTAGAAAGTTGCCTCAAAATGGTATTCTTGAAAGAATTTTTACCGCAAATAAGGATAATTTTAATGAATATACAGTTGCATCTGTTGGTATAACAAGGGCTAAAGTTGGAAAAAATAAAGATATTAAGCTTCAAGTAACAGGATTAGGTTACGTAATTACACGCTCAAATGTTGTTCCTGTAAAGGATTTTTCGAAGGTAAAACAAAATGGCAAGGAAAAAACATCAATCAGCGTTAAATAAGATTTTGTTTTTATTTTTTCTTTTCGGAATATTTATTTGCGCAAACAGATATTTGTCAGATTTAATTTTAAGAAACCTACAAAAAGGTATAAATATACCTCAAAATAATATTATAATGTTTGATTATATTCAAAATACAGGAGCTGCATTTAATATATTAAACGGAAATACGTTACTACTTATTTTGCTTGCGTTATTTAGCTTAATATTTTTATTCATTTACATAATTAAAAATGCAGAAACAATGTCTTATATAGGTATATTTTGGCTTTCTCTTATAATGTCAGGTATTTTTTGTAATTGCATAGAAAGAGTAAGTTTTGGATATGTAAGAGATTACTTTAGCATTGTTTTTATAAAATTTCCTGTATTCAATATTTCTGATATAGCAATAAACATTGGAGTATTAGCAGTAATAATTCTACTCATCAAAAGAGTTCGGTTAAGTCAATTATGAAATACCATGCAGAAATAGAAAATATAAATTGCCGTCTAGACACTTTTATAACAGAGATGTCGGAAAATATTTCACGCTCTAAAATACAAACACTAATAAAAAATGGTAATGTTCTTGTAAACGGTAAATTACAAAAGTCATCTTATAAAATTAATGAGGGAGATATTATAGATGTGTTATCAGATGATTTATCATCAATATCAATAGAGCCACAAAAAATAGATTTAAATATTGTTTACGAAGATGACAATATGCTGGTCGTAAATAAGCCGTCAGGAATGCTTACACATCCGACAATGAATGAAAGAGATAATACTCTTGTAAACGCACTATTATATAAATATGGTAATAATTTGTCTGATATAAACGGTGAATTTAGGAGAGGTATATTGCATAGACTAGACAGAAACACTTCGGGACTATTAATGATAGCAAAAAATAATAAATCTCATGAATTTTTAGCAAATCAAATAAAAACAAAAACTGCTTTAAGGTCATATTTAGCAATAACCAGAGGGGTAATAAAATCTGATGACGGAATTATAGATTTGCCGATAGCAAGAAACACCAAAAACCCTGAAAAAATGTCTGTAGTTGAAAATGGTAAACCGAGTATAACGGAATATCATGTTATAGAAAGATTTCAAAATTATACTTATGTAGAATTAACTCTAAAAACAGGCAGGACACATCAAATAAGAGTACATTTAAGTTATACGGGTACACCTGTTTTTAATGATACATTATATGGTATGAAGAAACTTGAAAAAATAAAAACACAAGAACAAGTTTTACAAGCATATAAATTAAGGTTTACAAAACCGTTTACTAATGAGATAATACAGTTGGAAATTGAACCTGATGAAAAGATAAGTCGTGTTCTAAAATACCTTAGGGGGGTAAAATGATTATATTTTTAAGATTATCTTCTTTGTTACTATTATGTGTAATAGGATATTTTTGTTATAAGTTAAATAATCCGCAAACAATAATTTTAGTATTTAGCGGATTTATAGCAGGAATTTTATTTGTACTATCTTATTTGTTAGATATATCGAGAAAATTAAAAGGATACAAAAGAGAATTAGAAAAAAACTCTATCAGTTCTGATGAAAGTTCATCAAAAGTAAAAGTTCTAGAGTCAAAAATAGAAGTATTAGAAAAAGCATTACAAGATGCATTAAATACTAATAATTAAATTTCACTTTTTCTGTACGACAACAAATTTACGCTTTCAACATAAATAATAACACAGCTTTCTTCTTGTTAAGAAAGCTATAAAGAATTACATGTATTTACAAAAATATTATTCAATTAAATCATACACTCTTTTAATTTCTTTTATATCCTGCCACATAAGCCATTTAGGCGAACCCTTTTCTCTGCTGTCATTTCTTAATAGGTATGACGGATGAAAAATAGGCATCATTTTAGAATTGAACGGACCATCAAACCATTTCCCTCTAGCTTTGGTTATACCATGCTCATTAGGAAGCATTGTATTTAAAGCAACATTTCCGCAAATGAGAATTATTTTTGGTTTTAAGATTTCAATTTGTGCATCAAGGTACTCTCTACATGCATCTTTTTCTTCCGGTAACGGATTTCTGTTTTCAGGAGGACGACATTTTATTGTATTACATATATAAACATCTTTTTGCCTTGATAAGCCGACACATGCAAAAATTTTATCAAGTAATTGTCCCGCTTTTCCGACAAACGGCTCACCTTTCATATCTTCCCAATATCCCGGTGCTTCTCCGATAAGCATTAATTTTGAATTAGGAATACCACCTGAAAAAACGACATTCGTTCTGCTTTTGGATAATTCACATTTTTTACAATTTGCACAAATACTTTTTATTAAGTTTAATTTTTCATACATAACTGATTTATTATATAATAAAAATTTGTTTTGTATTATAATTAAGACACAGGAGGAAAATAAAATGTATCAATTATTTGTAGATAAAGATTCATACTTTGCACCTGAAATGGAAGGGGAATTTCAAAGTTTAGAAGAAGCACAAGAAGCTGCAAAAAAAGTTAAATCAGAAGATGCAGATGCATACTATGAAATAAGAGAAACAAACGGTGGTTTTAATAATTACGGTGAATTAAGGACTGTTGTTGTAGAAAAGGGCTAAATATAATTTATAATTTGGTAACAAATGTAAATATAAAAATTATATTGGTTTACTTAATACTATATTTCAAGTACATTGAATATAGTTACAGGAGTTTTTATGGAAAAACCAAAATATAAACGTATATTGCTAAAAATTAGCGGAGAAGCACTTTTAGGCAGTCAAGAATTTGGTATCGACTACAAACCTGTTGAATTTATAGCACAAGAAATAAAACAAATTCACGATATGGGTGTAGAAGTTGCCGTAGTAGTTGGTGGCGGAAATATATTCAGAGGAATGAAAAATAGTGCAAGGTTAGGTATGGACAGGGCATCCGGTGATTATATAGGAATGCTCGCAACTGTTATGAATGCAATTGCACTTCAGTCTGCCTTACGAAAAATAGAAGTATCATGCAGAGTTCAATCAGCAATAGATATGGACAAAATTGCAGAACCATATATAAGGTTTAAAGCAAACAGACATCTTGAAAAAGGCAGAGTTGTAATATTTGCAGCAGGTACAGGTAATCCGTTCTTTACAACTGATACTGCAAGTGCATTAAGGGCATCAGAAATCTCGGCTGAAGTTATGCTAATGGCTAAAAATGGTGTAGACGGGGTTTATACTGATGATCCGAATATCAATCCTGATGCAAAAAAATTAGAAAATATCAATTATGATGAAATAATAAAAAACGACTTAAAAGTAATGGACAGAGCAGCTTGTGATTTATGTCAGCAAAATAATATACCTATAATAGTATTTGATTTTAAACGTAAAGATGCGGTTAAACACATTATTATGGGTGAAAAAATAGGTACGTACGTAGGAAAATAAAAATAATTATTTATAAGAAAGAGGTTAAAATATGTCAGAAGCAACAGATTCAATGTTACAAAACGGTACTAAAAAAATGGAAAAAGCCATTGAACAATTAAAAAGAGAATTTTCAACAGTAAGAACAGGTCGTGCAAATCCTGCAATGCTGGATAAAGTTGTAGTAGAATACTATGGCGCACCTACTGCACTTAAACAAATGGCTCAAATAACTGTACAAGAGGGTACTACTCTTGCAATAACACCTTTTGATAAAACAATTCTTAAAGAAATTGAAAAAGCCATTATAAAGGCAGATTTAGGTGTATCACCTAATAACGATGGAGTTACAGTAAGATTAAACTTCCCTCCTTTAACAGAAGAAAAAAGAAAAGAAATTACAAAAGATGTAAAAAAATACGGTGAAGATGCAAAAGTTGCTGTTAGAAATGCAAGACGTGATATGACAGATGAGTTAAAGAAAATAGAAAAAGCTGAAAACTTACCTGAAGATGTCGTAAAAGATTTTCAAGATAAAATTCAAAAATCAACAGATAAATATACAGGTATTATCGATAAAGAAGTTGAAGAAAAAAGTAAAGAGGTAATGACTGTATAATGGCAGAAGAACAACAAATTTCCAAACCAAAATTAAGGATTATAACAGGTACTATATTCGGTTTAGTTGCTCTTTTGTGTATGATACTCGGAGGAATACCGATATTAATATTAATGTCTGTTATTGTGCTTTGTTGTTCTAAAGAATACGTTGAAATATTAAAGCATAAAGGGTTTCACCCTAGCTTAAAAATTATTTTACTTGCAGATGCTGTATTTGCAATTATAGCATATTTCAATTGCAACAAACTAGTGCCGTTTGTATTTACATTCGGCACTGTTTTGGCTTTTCTATGGGTACTTTTCAGAGGCCGTCAACCATATATAGCTAATGTTGCAACAACAATTTTGGGCTTTGTATATAGCGGTTGGTTTCCTATGCATTTACTATTTCTAAGAGATATTGGCTCAAATAACCATACAATGTTTCAAATGCTGGTTAAACCTAACATATTTAATGACGGACTCGGGTATGTGATATTTCTATTTTTCCTTGTAATACTAACTGATGTTGGATGTTATTATTTTGGATGTAATTTTGGTAAACATAAACTTGCACCTGTAATAAGCCCTAATAAAACAATAGAGGGTTCTATAGGCGGTATTTTCTGTGCATTAATTGGCGGCTTTGTTATTGCATATATAATTAAACTACCTTGGTATCATGCATTAATTGCCGGTTTATTGGTTACTATATTTGCTCAAATTGGAGATTTATGTGAATCACTAATAAAACGTGATGCAGGTGTTAAGGATTCAGGAGATGCGCTTCCGGGACATGGAGGATTTTTAGATCGTTCTGACAGTTATATTTTAACTATACCAATTATGTATTATTATTTTGAGTATGTGGTAAATTCCGGTTCAATGTGGACATCTGTCGTTAATTTCATTCAAGGTATATTCTAATGATTGAAGAACTTGAAAAAATATTTAAAATAAAAATAAATAACCAAAATTTGTTTAAAAAAGCTTTAACACATCCTTCGTATACAACAGAGAACAATTTAAGCTATTTTGAAAATTATGAACGACTTGAATTTTTTGGAGATGCAGTATTAAAGCTTGCTGTATCTAAAAAGCTTCTTATAAAATACAAAGATTTACATGAAGGTGATTTAACTAAAATAAGAGCCATATTGGTATCTGATGCGACATTATTTAAGATAGTTGAAAAATTAGGTATAAATAAACTTATTATAATGGGTAAAAATGCAGATAAAACAGGAGGAAGAAAACTTCAATCAATTAATGCATGTACATTTGAAGCATTATTGGGTGCTTTTTACTTGGATGGAAGTGAAAAAGAAATTTATGAATTTTTGGATAATGTTTTTGAAGAAAATATAACAGATGTAAAAGAGCATTTTGCAGTTTATAATGCAAAAGAAGTATTGCAAGAATATACACAGGCACAGGATGGAACGCAACCTGTATATAAGTTGATTGAAACAAAGGGGCCTGATCATGCACCTGTTTTTGTAATGAATGTTATATTTCAAAATAGAATACTTGCAACGGCAGAGGGAAAAAGTAAGAAAGCTGCCGAGCAAAAATGTGCTTATGAAGCGTGCGTAAAATTAGGAGTAATAAATGAATAAAAATAAAATTATAATTTCACCGTCAATTTTGTCGGCAGATTTTGCAAATTTAGAACGTGATATTAAATTAGTAGAAAATAACGGTGCTGATTGGATACATGTTGACGTTATGGATGGACATTTTGTTCCAAATATTACAATTGGTATTCCTGTTGTAAAAGCACTTAAAAGATTTGCAATAAAGCCGCTTGACGTACATTTAATGATAGATAATCCTGATAAATATGCAGAAGAATTTGCAAAAGCAGGAGCAGATATTATAACATTTCATTATGAAGCTGTTGAGAATAGTAAAATAGAAGCACTTTGTGAAAAAATTAAGTCATTGGGATGTAAAGCAGGTATATCAATAAAACCAAAAACAAATCAAAATGAAATTATACCTTTTATAAGATTAGTTGATATGGTTTTGGTTATGACAGTCGAACCCGGATTTGGAGGACAGGAATTTATGCATTATTGCGCTCAAAAAATTCCTACAATAAGAGAGAATGGTAACGAAGATTTAATTATTCAGGTTGACGGCGGAATTAATAATGTAACATCAAAGATTTGTACATCACTTGGAGCAAACTCTCTTGTTGCAGGAAGTTATATCTACAAAAGTAAAGATATTAAAAAAGCAATTGAGTCATTAAGAGGGTAATATATTTTGAGCAACATCGGGCAAATATATAAAATACACTCTGACTTTTATTATGTAAACTACAACAATCAAATTTTTGAATGCAAGTTGAGAGAAGTTCTAAAAAAACAACATTTAAAAGTTGTAACAGGTGATTTTGTACATTTTGAAAATGGTGCGATTGAAGATATTTTACCAAGAAAAAGCTATATTTCTCATCCTGATTGTGCAAATGTCGAACAAATTATAATTGTATCAGCAATAAAAGAGCCGGATTTGGATTTTGTACAATTAAACAGATATATCGCATTTTCTGAATATTATAATATACCTATAAAATTATGTTTCAATAAAAACGACCTTTCACTTGATGATAAAATCATTGATAAAGTTTTTTCTATTTATGAACCTTTAGGTTATGATATAATATTTACATCTGCAATAGAACAAGAAGGTACAGACGATTTTAAAAACTTGTTAACAGGTAAAATTTCAGTTCTGGCAGGCGGTTCAGGTGTTGGAAAATCAAGCTTAATAAATGCTATAAATCCTGATATTAATTTAAGAACAGGAAATGTCAGTGATAGAAGTAAACGTGGAACACATACAACAAGGCATTGTGAGATAATATCACTTGATATAAACTCAAAAATAGTTGATACACCGGGATTTAGCAATTTAAAATTTGATTTTTTAATGCCAAATGAAGTTGGAAAACTATTTAACGAAATAAAACCTCTTGAACAATATTGTAAATTTTCTGATTGCTTACATATACATGAAAGTGGCTGTGCAATTCTGGAAAATATTGAAAATATTGATGCGACACGTTACAAAAGTTATATTGCATTTGTAAATGAAGCAAAGGAATATAAAGAACATGTTAAATACAACGGAACAAAAAGTGAAACTAGATTTAAGCAATCTTCAAATAAAAAAAGGACTGTCAAAATAAGTCATAAAAAAAGAGAATCTGCAAGAAATACTCTAAAACAAAATATTCAACAACACTATGATAAGGAGCAATAATATGCAAGAATTAATTGATATCATAAATAAAAAATTAGATGAATATATTCCCATAAATTATCCTGAAGAATTATTTGAATCAATGCGATATAGTGTACTTGCAGGAGGAAAAAGATTAAGACCTGTTATGTGTCTGGAAACCTGTAGAATATTTGGCGGAAATATAGAAGATGCAATGCCTGCAGCTTGTGCATTTGAAATGTTACATACACAGAGTCTTATACATGATGATTTACCTTGTATGGATAATGATGATTATAGACGTGGAAAATTAACCAATCATAAAAAATTTTCCTACTCTACTGCAGTTTTAGCAGGTGATGCACTTATAAGCTACGGAACACAATTAATAATAGAAAAATCAAAACTACCTTCTGATGTTATTTTAAAAGTTTTACAGCAATATTCACTTGCAGCAGGTGCTTATGGAATTATAGCAGGACAAATTGTAGATATTGCAATGGAGGGTAAACCTTACGATTTTAAAATATTAGAATACATACATACACACAAAACAGCAGATTTATTCAGAGGTGTATTGAAATCTGGTGCTATTATTGCAGGTGCAAATAAAGAACAACTGCAAGCAATGGATGATTTTGCTCAAAACTTAGGTGTTGCATTTCAAATATGTGATGATATTTTAGATGAAACATCAACTTATGAAGAAATGGGTAAAACTATGGGTAAAGATAAAGCTGAAGGAAAACTTACATATACGGCATTATTCGGTATTGAAAAATCCAGAGAAAAGCTTAATTGCCTTTTAGATAATGCTTGTGATATAATGAAAGAACAAAATATAAAATCAGAAATATTTAATAATATAATAAACTCAATCAGGGAGAAGGCAGAAAAATAATGGATGTTTTTTATGCAAAGATAGTAAACACAGGAATGGAAGCTCTTTTAGCGGGCATGATTGCAGCAATAATTGCACAAGTATTAAAATTTTTAATAGATGTATCTATTAACAGAAGAATTGATTTTAGAATATTTACAACAACAGGCGGAATGCCAAGTTCACATTCTGCAGGTGTAGTAGCACTTGCAACATCTGTCGGTATAATCTCCGGATTTATGTCCATTTTCTTTGCAATAGCTATGGGCAATGCATTTGTAGTTATGTATGATGCTGCAGGTATAAGACGTGCATCAGGAAAAATGGCGGTATCACTTAATAAAATAATGGATGATTTTTATAAGCACGATTCAAACTTGATAGGAACAAGATTAAAAGAACTTTTAGGACATACTCCTAAGCAAGTATTTTGCGGAGCTTTACTCGGTGCAACTTTTTCATTCTTTTTTCATTATATAGTTTTATTATAAACTACTTGTTTTTACGTTTAAATTGAATTTGTTCATCCTCTGCATCAATTATCAAAACATCACCTTTCATAAATTTTCTTGAAAGTATTAATTTTGATAACGGATTTTCAACCATTTGTCTGATAGCACGTTTCAAAGGTCTTGCACCATATAAAGGATTGTATCCTGTATTAGCAATAAGTTCTTTGGCTTGAGGTGTAACTTCAAGTACAATTTCTTGTTCTTCAAGTCGTTTTGCCAATGATGACATTTGTATATCGACAATTTGTTTTAAATCATTTAATGTTAATGCCTTAAAGAATATAGTTTCATCAACACGATTTAAAAATTCCGGCTTAAACCTTTCTTTCATAATATCCATAATTTTTTCTTTTGTGTTTTCAAAGTTACCATTCATTGAATCTTCGAGTATGATATCACTACCGATATTACTTGTCATAATAATAAGAGTATTTTTGAAATCAACGGTTCTTCCTTTAGAATCTGTCAATCGTCCATCATCAAACATTTGTAACATCAAATTGAACACATCAGGATGTGCTTTTTCAATTTCATCAAATAACACAACAGAATATGGTTTTCTTCTAACCGCTTCTGTCAATTGACCGCCTTCATCATATCCGACATATCCCGGAGGTGCTCCAACAAGACGTGCTACATTATGTTTTTCCATATATTCAGACATATCTATTCTTATCATTGCATCTTCATCATTAAACATAAAATCAGCCAATGATTTTGCAAGTTCAGTTTTTCCTACACCCGTAGGACCTAAGAAAATGAATGTACCTATCGGGCGTTTAGGATCTTTTAAACCTGCTCTTGCTCGTCTTATTGCATCAGAAACAGTTTGAACAGCTTCATCCTGTCCTATTAAACGTTCATGCAATCTATCTTCCATAGATACAAGCTTGTTCATTTCACTTTCCATTAACTTTGTAACAGGTACTCCTGTCCATTTACTTACAACTTCTGCTATATCATCTCCGTCAATTTCTTCCTTAAGCAGTTTTTTATCATTATTATCAACATTTGTTGTAATATTTTGCATATCTTGCAGTTGTTTTTGTAATTCAATTAATTTACCGTATTTTAACTCTGCGGCTTTTTGCAAATTTGTTTCACGTTCTGCCTTATCAATTTCTACTTTTACTTTTTCAATTTCTTCTTTTACAGATGCTTCACCTTGTATAACAGATTTTTCTTTATTCCACTGTTCTTTCAAAACATCTATTTGAGAATTTAATTTATCAATTTCTTCTGTTATTTCTAAAATTTTTCTTTCACAATCAGGATTAGAATCTTCTTTTTTTAATGCTTCTCGTTCAATTTCTAACTGAACTTTCTGTCTGGACATTATATCTATTTCTTCAGGCATAGAATCAATTTCAATTCTCAAAGAAGATGCTGCTTCATCAATTAAGTCGATTGCTTTATCAGGCAAAAATCTGTCTGTTATATATCTATCTGATAATTTAGCAGCTTGTACTAACGCACTATCAAGTATTCTAACACCATGATGTACTTCATATTTTTCTTTTAATCCCCTTAATATGCTTATTGTATCTTCAACTGATGGTTCTTCAACCATAACCGGCTGAAACCTACGTTCTAAAGCAGGATCTTTTTCAATATATTTACGATACTCATTAATTGTTGTAGCACCGATTGTTCTTAAAACACCTCTTGCAAGCATTGGTTTGAGTAAGTTGCCTGCATCCATAGAACCCTCTGTTGAACCTGCTCCGACAACAGTATGTAATTCATCAATAAACATTACAATATGACCGTCAGAATCTTCAACTTCCTTAAGAACGGCCTTAAGACGTTCTTCAAACTCACCTCTGAATTTTGCACCGGCAACCAAAGCACCTAAATCCAATGATACTAGTTTATCATTTTTTAAACTTTCAGGAACATCTCCACGTACCATTCTTTGAGCCAATCCCTCAATTATTGCAGTTTTACCGACACCCGGTTCACCTATTAAAACAGGGTTATTTTTTGTACGACGATTTAAAACCTGTATTACACGACGAATTTCTTCATCACGTCCGATTACAGGATCTAATTTACCTTTTCTTGCAAGCTCTGTTAAGTCTGTTGAATATTTTTCCAAAGCTTTCATGTTTTCTTCTGCATTTTTACTATCCACTTTTTTATTACCTCTTATTTTTTTCATTGCATTTAAAACTGAATTAGTATTGACATGAGCTTGCTGCAACAATTTTTGAATATTACTGTTATCAAGCTTTGTCATTGCAAGTAAAATGCTTTCAATTGATATAAATTCATCTTTTAACTCATTAGATGTTGTTTGAGCTATATCCAACAACGCTGAAGTATTATTTGAAATATACAACTGCTGATGATTTTGCACTCCGCTGATTGTCGGAAAATCATTTATCGACTTTGTAACAGCATTTATAAAGTTCTGATTTAGAAGTTTTAATTCTGTTAAATAATCTCTGGATATACCATTATCCTGAATCATTGCAAGCATAATGTGTTCAGGTTCAATCTGTGAATTACGTTTTGAACTCATTAATGCACTTGCTGATGCCAAAATTTCTTGTGAATAATTAGTTAAGTTTTCAAAATTTATCATATTCTTATTTTAAATCACTTTTGTAAAAAATCTCAAAAATTTATATTTAATTAATAATTATTTATATGCTAAAAATAAAACTCATATATTTTATTAATAATCAAAAAAATTTGATAAATTAACTTTTAATGCTTTTGCAATTTTAACAAAGTGAGTATTTAGCATAACACCATAAGCATTTCCTTTTTCAATTTTCTTTAAATACTATTTTCTGATACCTGTTATTTCTGCTAATTCCTTTATGCTTATATTTCTTTCTTCTCTCAAATTTTGTATATGTCTGCCTAATTGTTTAAAAGCAATTATTATATTATCTGAATTTTGCATTATAATCTCCAAATATTACACATTAAACTATGCATTATGCACATTATACTATGTTGATTGTAGTATGTCAACAAACTATTATAATAGGCATGGTGAATAATAATAAAAGTGAATTAAATACAAAAATTTGTTTGAGAATAAAGTTTGAGAGAATAAAAAGAAATCTTTCTCAGGAGCAATTAGCTGAATTGGCTGATTTAAACAGGAATACAATAGGTAATATTGAAAGAGGAATTGCATCTCCGACAGTTGATACATTGGAAAAACTTGCAAAAGCATTTGATATGAGTGTACTTGATTTAATGGACGTTACAAATATTACACTTTAATTAAAAAATTAATGATTGAATATTTATATTTTTAATAACAAAAAAATCGGTTAGACCTGTTCTAACCGATTTCAAAAAATGTATTCGCATTTTAGTTTATAAAGTGGTGCGCATGGCGCGATTCGAACGCGCGACCTATCCCTTAAAAGGGGAGTGCTCTACCTGCTGAGCTACATGCGCTCACTTTCGAGTATTGCTCCTTGTGTTCGGGGGTGAAACACTTATACATTCACCTTTCGGTACAACTCGTTGAGTCTTCCAAACATCAAGTGTAAATCTTACGACTTTTCGTACATCTAATTTAACAAGAACATAAACGAACGTCAACTATTTTTTTTAAATTTTTCCAATTATTTTTATTCTAATGTCGATAACTTCTTATGACAATCCGTTCCACCTGTTTTTATAAGCATATATTTATCTGCTATTTTTTCAACGGTATGTCTTGAATGGAATTTTACAACACCTCTCATTCTATCGTAAGGGTAATAAACTTCTATACCGTCTAGACCAATTTTTATTAAACTTTTTACAAAACTATCCAGATTTATGCACCAATAGCATGCCGGATGAGCGAGAACTGCTATTCCGCCTGATTTATGGATTGCTTGTATTAAATGTTCTACATTCCTTGTTGAAAATAAACGTCTTATATCAGAAGTCTTGTCGGCATGACTTTTTGCTAAAAACGGTTTTAAATCCTCTGAGTTTACATCTATACCATAACCTAATAAATGGAAAAATACATACCCAAACCAACAATCAAATTCAATACCTGTTGTAACAATCGGACTTGCTAATAAGCCGGAATTTTTGTATGCATCTAAAGTATTATGATCTGTTATTGCTATATGTTCCAAGCCCAATTCATAAGCTTGCTCTAAAATTTCATCAGCACTATATGTACCGTCAGAACTGTTTGTATGTATATGAAGATTAACTGTATGTTTAAAATCTTCTTTTGTTAACGATTTTATAAAATCTGTATTCATATAATAAATATCCAAGCTTTTAACAAAATGATTGTACTACAAAATTAAATACATTATAAAATCTTTTGTTGTATATAATCATAATATTTATTATCGCTTATTTTCGGAATATTATTACGCAAAAATTCTTTCGTTAAATAACCCTTTATAAGAGCTATTTCTTCTAAACACGCAATTTTTATACCTTGATTTTCTTCTATTGTTTGTACAAATTGACTTGCTCTTAATAAAGAATCATTTGTACCTGTATCAAGCCATGCAAATCCCCTGCCAAAAAGCTCAACATTTAATTTATTATTTTCTAAATATATTCTGTTTAAATCGGTAATTTCAAGTTCATTTCTTTCTGACGGTGTTAGTTTTTTTGCATTCTTAATAACATCATTTCCGTAAAAATATAACCCCGTAACAGCATAATTTGATTTCGGTTGTTTTGGTTTTTCTTCTAAAGAAATAACTTTACCATTATCGTCAAACTCAACAACTCCAAATCTTTCCGGCTCTTTTACATAATATCCGAAAACAGTTGCTTCATTATACTTTTCTGCTTTTTCTTTTGCCTTATTTAACATTGCAGTAAATCCGGGCCCATAAAAAATATTATCCCCTAAAACAAGTGCAACTGAATCATTTTTAATAAATTCTTCACCTATAATAAATGCTTGAGCCAATCCATCAGGTGATGGCTGTTCCTTATAGGAAAAACTAATCCCAAATTGAGAACCGTCTTTTAATAATTTTTTAAAATTAGGTAAATCTTCAGGTGTTGATATAATCAATATATCTTTTATTCCTGCAAGCATAAGAACCGATATAGGATGATATATCATTGGTTTATCATAAACAGGTAATAACTGTTTAGATACCGACAAGGTTGCAGGATACAATCGTGTTCCTTTTCCGCCTGCTAAAATTATACCCTTCATTTTATTGTTTCCTCTCTTAATTTCATGTAATCTTTTAGTGCAAATTCCCAATTTCTGCAAATATCATTATTACACATTATACTGCATTTAGGACGTTTTGCAGGTCTTGAAAATTCTTCTGTCGTACATGGTATCAAATTAACTTTTAAGTTTGCAAGTTCAAATATTTTTTGAGCAAATCCATACCAGCTGGTACTCCCCCCCCCGCAAACATGATAAATACCATACTCTGCATTTTCCTGTAACAATTTTATTATACCTTTTGATAAATCTACAGTCCATGTCGGACATCCGATTTGATTTTTAACAACTTTAATTTCATTTTTTTCTGCAAGTGAAATCATTGTTTCTACAAAATTTTTACCATGAATACCATATAACCATGATGTTCTAACAATATAATATTTTTTACAATATTTTTGAACAGCTTGTTCCCCCTGTAGTTTTGTCAAACCATAATTATTCAATGGACTTACTTCATCATCCGGCATATAGCCGCAAGTTTTTTCACCGTCAAACACATAATCTGTTGATACATAAACAAGTGTTGCATTAATTTCTTCACAAACTTTTGCAACATTTTCTGTTCCTATTTTATTAATGAGAATTGCATTTTCCAAGTCATCTTCTGCTTTATCAACATTTGTATATGCTGCACAGTGAATTATAAAATCAGGTTTTTCTTCCATAATTTTATTCTTAACAGAATTTAAATCTGTAATATCCATAGTATCAATATCTGTTTTTATCACTTCATATCCAAATTCTTGCAGGATAGGACATAAATCCTGTCCTAGCATTCCATTTGCTCCTGTTACCAATACTTTATTCATGTTTATAATTTTTATCCTTTTTTATTGCTACACAAAAGCTATTGTTGAAATTTCTAACTGATTTAGAATATGCAACAACATTGTATTTATAGTATTTCATTAATTCTAAAAAACTTTCAGGTGTCCAAACGCTATGATGCTTATCCTCATATTTTACATTTTTATCAAATATCTTGTGTCTATTTTCAATATCTTCTATTGTTGAACATTCCCTATCTTTATCATAAGTTAATTCCTTATTAGGAATAACCATAACAACACACTTGCCTGTTTTAACTATTCTAAGCCATTCATTTATTGCAGAAATAGGATCAAAAAAGTGTTCTATCACATGACATGAAAAAACAAAATTAACCGAATTATCCTTCAAAGGAATATCACAACCATCAGCTATAATATCAACTTTTTTAATTCTTTTTGCATATTTCATTTGAGTAATAGCATGTTCGTCTTCAGGATTATCATGCCTGGAAATATCAATATTTAATGCATTAATCTGAAATTCGTTATGTGCAGAACCTCCAATTTCTACACCCTTTCCTTTGCAATATTTTTGAATGATTTCGTCATCCAAATTCATTTTTATTCCAAAAATCTTTTTTACAAAGTTCATTATTGTCATAGCATTTATTCCTTAATGACAGCAATCTGTATTTTTTGACTCTATATGTTCCATCCATTCGGAATGGTTTAAATACCAATCTATTGTCAGTTTTATTCCATCTTCAAATGATGTTAATGGTTTCCAGCCAAGTTCATTTGATATTTTATCATTAGACATTGCATAACGTCTGTCATGCCCTAATCTGTCAGCAACATATTCAATTGAGTTTTCATCTTTTCCCATAGCATTTAGAATTAATCGTGTTATTTCCAGATTTGTTTTTTCATTATGTCCGCCAATATTGTAAACTTCTCCTATTTTACCTTTATGAAGTACCGTATCTATTGCTTCACAATGGTCATATACGTATAACCAATCTCTAACATTTTTACCATCACCGTATACAGGAACTTTCTCTCCTTTTTTTATTTTTAAAATAAAGAAAGGAATAAGTTTTTCCGGATATTGATAAGGTCCATAGTTATTAGAACACCTTGTAATTAATGTAGGTAAACCATAAGTGTTGTAATAAGCCCTAACAAGCATATCTGCACTTGCCTTACTTGCAGCATACGGACTGTTTGGGGCTAATGGTGTTGTTTCATAAAAGTATCCATCTTCGCCTAAGCTTCCGTAAACCTCATCTGTTGATACCTGCAAAAATTTTTCTATACCGATTTCTTTTGAACACTGTAATAAATTCAATGTACCTTGAACATTTGTTTTAATAAAAATTTCAGGATTTTTTATTGAATTATCAACATGAGATTCAGCAGCAAAATTTACAACATAGTCTACATCTTTAACTAAACTTCTTACTAAATCTTTATCACAAATATCACCGTGTACAAAAGAATAATTAGAATTATTTTTTATATCTTCTAAATTTTCTAAATTTCCGCAATATGTCAACAAATCAAGATTTATAACTTCATAATCATTATATTTTTTTAAAATATGCCTTATAAAGCAGCTTCCGATAAATCCTGCTCCGCCTGTTACCAATAATTTCTTCATAAAACTATTCCTTAAGAAGTTATTTTAAGAAAATTATAACATAAATTAACCTTTATTATCAAAATATGCTCTTATTAAGCCCTCTATTGCTTGAGCAGATTTACCGTTACCATAAGGATTTTGTGTTTTTAATCTAGTCAAAGTTTTATCTTGTTTCAATATTTTTTCACTGTTTTGCATTATAACATCATAATCGGCTCCGACAAGAATTGAAACTCCTGCTTCTACTCCTTCTTGACGTTCTGTTTCATATCTCATAACAAGAGTAGGGCATCCAAATGTAGGTGCTTCTTCTTGTATTCCGCCACTATCAGTTAGTATAAGCTTTGCATTCTTCATTAAATAAACAAGATAAGGATAATCTAATGGTTCTAAAAGATGAATATTTTCTAACACTTCTAATCTGTTTACAACTTTTTCCCTTACATTAGGGTTAGGATGCACAGGTATTACAAACGTATGCTCTTTATATTTGCACGCTAAATCATATATTGCTTTTATAATTTTATCTAATCTTTCACCATGATTTTCACGCCTATGGACTGTAACTAAAACTAATTTATCATCTATTGGAATATTTTTTTCTTTATAGAATTTTGCGGATTGTTCAACAGTTTCATCAGATAAACAGAATAGTGCATCAATAACAGTATTTCCGGTTACGGTTATATAATCGTTATTAATACCTTCCTTTATAAGAGCCAGTTTGTTCTTTTCAGTAGGTGCAAAGTGTAATCTGGCAACACGAGATGCCATTTGCCTCATAACTTCTTCAGGGAATGGTTCATAAATATTATATGAGCGTAAGCCGGCTTCTACATAAAATACAGGTATTCTATGATAAAAACTTGTTAATGATGCTGATAATACAGTCATTGTATCGCCCTGCACAATAGTGGCATCTACTTCATTTTCATTAAACACTTTATCTAAGCCAAGCAAAATTCTTGATTGAATTTCAGCAAGCGGTTGATTAGGACGCATGCAATCCAAATTTATATCCGCCTTTAAGCCAAAATAGGACAGAGTTTGATTGGACAATTCTTTTTGCTGCTCCGTATTACAAATAATAACATTGTAATCAGGATGCTTTTTTAACTCTAAAATAACAGGAGCTAATTTTATAACTTCAGGTCTTGTACCAAATACAATCAAAATATTTTTTATACTATTCATAATGATATAATTTTACATCAAACATTTTTATTTTATACTTAATTATATGGAAGTCATAATAATCGGTGCTGGTCTTGCCGGCTCAGAAGCTGCGTTACAGCTTGCAAAAAGGAATATAAAAGTTAAATTATACGAAATGCGTCCTAATATACAAACAGGAGCACATGTTACAGGTGATTGTGCAGAGTTTGTTTGTTCAAATTCTATGGGGTCGTTAATTGAAACAAATGCAAGCGGATTATTAAAAGCAGAAATGAAAGAAATGAAAAGCGAACTTATAGATATTGCTTATCAAAACAGTGTTCCTGCAGGTAATGCTTTAGCCATAGACAGAGTAGGTTTTTCACATGCCGTAACTGAAAAAATTGAAAACAATCCTAATATCACATTTGTCAGAGAAGAATTAACTAAAATACCTGATAATGTTCCTGTTATAGTTGCATCAGGGCCTTTAACAAGTAATAAACTTGCAGAATCCATTAAAAACTTTACACAGACGGAACATTTACATTTCTTTGATGCTGTTGCACCAATTGTAGAAAAAGACAGTATAAATTTTGATATTGCATTTTGGGCAGACAGATACGATAAAGGTGAAGCAACCTATATAAATTGTCCAATGAATAAAGAACAATATGAAAGGTTTTACAATATTTTAATTAATGCAGAGCGTATAGAACTTAAAGATTTTGAAAAAAATGCAAAATTTTTTGAAAGCTGTTTACCTATAGAAGTCTTGGCATCCAGAGATATTGATGCATTAAGGTTTGGGCCGTTAAAACCCGTAGGACTTGTTGATAAAAGAACAGAAACAATAAATCATGCTGTTGTACAATTAAGACAGGATGATGCTAAAAAGACTTTATTTAATATTGTTGGTTTTCAAACGAATTTGAAATGGTCTTATCAAAAAGAACTTATAAATTCTATTCCCGGTTTAGAAAATGCAAATATAGTCCGATATGGTGTTATGCATAGAAACACTTTTATAAATAGTCCGAATATTTTAAATGCAACACTAAATACACGTAAACGTGAAAATTTATTTTTTGCAGGTCAAATAACAGGTGTTGAGGGCTATACGGAATCTATGGCAACAGGAATGCTTGCCGGAATTAATATGGCAAGGTATTTGCAAAATAAACCGTTATTACAGCTTCCGACGACAACAATGCTAGGCGCATTATGTAATTATATTTCTTCAAGTGAGCTAAAACATTTTCAGCCAATGAATTCTAATTGGGCTATTGTTGATTATATTGACTTACCAAAGAATGAAAGAAAAAATAAAAAGCTTAAAAATGAAAAATTATCAAAACGTGCAATAAATGATTTGAGGCAGTTATTATGTTCTATTTAGAAAAATTGAACGGTAAAACCGTTATGAAAACTGATATTTTAGAGGGATTAACACATTTTTTTACAACAAGAGAATGCCCTATAAAATCAAAAGAACCTGAAATGCAGGATATAATAAAAGAAAACAGAATAATGTTCTGTAAAGAATTAGGTATAACTGAGGATAACTTTGTATATCCGGAACAACGTCATACAGATACGATTGCAGTTGTAAAAGAAGGTCAAACATACTATCCTGAAGCAGATGCTTTAATATTAACAAACCATACACAAGCAGTATTTCTAAACTTTGCCGATTGTACACCCTTAGTTGCTTATGACAAAAAACAAAATATTGGAGCAGTAATTCATGCCGGTTGGAAAGGAACTGTTGGAAGAATAGGTGCAAAGACAATTATAAAAATGCATGATGAATTTAATTCTAATATTGATGATATAAAAATTGCCATAGGTGCTGCAATTTCCGTATGTTGTTATGAAGTAAAAGAAGATGTATTTAATATGAGTATGATTTCAGTTAAAAACAATTCCGGTTTATATAAATTTCGTGATGGTAAAATTTATGTTGATTTAAAAGAAATGAATAAACGTCAACTTATGGAAGAAGGAATAAAGGAAGAAAATATTGATGTTTGCCCTTATTGTACATCTTGTGATAACAATTTGTTTTATTCCTACAGAAAAGAAGGTGCAACCACAAACAGACATAGTGTTATCATTAAACTAAAGGACGTATAATGTCAAAAGTTGAAATAATAAGACTAAATTCTGCAAGAAATGCTTTAAGGTATTTATTAAAAGCTTATAAAATACCAAAAATTTGTGTGCCTTATTATATTTGTCCTGCAATAAAATCAACTTTAAACAAAGAATTTTGTAAAGTTGAATATTATCATATAGACGATAAGTTTATGCCTGTTGGAAAATTTAAATGGGATGATTATATACTATATCCGAATTATTTTGGTATCTGTACTAAAAACGTTGAAATACTATCTAAAAAATATTTCAATTTAATTGTTGATAATGCACATGCTTTTTATTCAGAGCCAATGGGTTTGGCTGCATTTAATTCACCGAGAAAATTCTTCCAAAAACACTACGGAGTAATGGAAGGAGCATATCTTTATACTAAAAAAGTTTTAGATAAACAATTAAAAATATCAGAAGACTATGAGATTGATGAAGAAATAAATTATGAAAAATTCATCAAAAATGAAAATCGTTTGGACAAAGAACCCTTAATGCTGATGAGCCATACTACAGAAAAAATAATGTCATATATTAATTTTGAAGAAGAAAAAAATTGGAGATTAAATAATTTTTATATGTATGCGGAAAAGTTCGGAAAAACGAATGAATTAAGCTTTGAACCGGATAAAAATGAAGTTCCGTTTATATATCCTTATTTTACACATAACGAAAAAATCGGATATGAACTTGCAAATCAAGGTTTAGAAATATATCGCTATTGGGATGGCATTCCATCAATCTTTGATGAATATAAATTTTACAAATATCTGATACCTATACCTTTGTTTTAAAAAAATATTTAAAAATCCTATTATTTATAATACAATATCTGTAAAAACATTAGGGATTATTTATGAAACAAGGCGAAAATTTTTTATCCGTATTTTTAGAAGGAATTGGCATATATGCTAAACATTTTATAACATTTACAAAATATATGGCATTTCCCATATTTGGACAAATTTTAGGTATAATATTAGCATTTGGCTTATCTTTGGGTTTTGCATTTTACGCTGTAGATATGTTTAAAGATTCTACCTTAACATTATCTATAACACTCTGCTTAACTATCCCCGGAATATACATATTTATAAGGGCTTTTTGGGAATATTTAACGGCTTATGTTTCAATAAGTTCCATGACAGAAAACACTTTAAAATCAGGAAGAATATATGATATAGATGCACACAAACAAGTAGTAACAAAACGTGCAGGAAGTTTTATAACATTATGGATATTGTTCGGTTTATTTACATTTATAGCAATATTTCCTCCTATGTGGTTTTTTGCAGAAATTGTATTTGTACTTATTATTTTAATATTTCAAGTGTTTACGTTTGAACATGATGCAACTCCAATTCAATGTTTTAAAAGAAGTTTTAATTTAATAAAACCATTTAATACATACATGCAAACACAAGGTTTATTTATACTTACGGCATTATTTACTTATTGGTTATTACCTAAAGTAGTTGATTTAATTTGTTCAATATTGCAGATAATAACATTCTTTGCAATGCTATTAGATCCGTTAATGACTAATTTACCTATAAATGAGTTTAATGCCGCACTTTTAGCTTTAAAATTACCTTATGTAATTGGCTCACTATCAATAGCTAAATTTTTAACATCAATGTTTATATCAACTATTGTAATAGGTTTTACATTACCGTTAAGAAGTATTATATGGACACTATGGTATAAAAAACTTGCTATTGCAGAACTGAAGAAAAAATCAAAGTCAAAAAAGAAAAAGGCAAGTAATTAGATGTTCCGATGTAAAAATTGTCAAAGTACAGACAAATTTGAATTAATGTTTTCAAAGGACTATGAGGGTGCAAGAAATTACTCTCAAAAATATGTTATAGGAAAACGTTTAGAAATATCAGTTGACGGTTATTCATTTACGCCATCTGTTGAATTTATGAATGAACATGCAGTTTGCAAATTTTGCGGACAAACTTATATATGGGAATACGAATAAGAAAGGAAAAATATTATGAGATTAGACGGAAGAAAAAATGATGAATTAAGACCAATATCGTTTATAAAAGATTTTACAAAAAATGCATTAGGTTCTGTGCTGGTTTCTTTCGGTGATACAAAAGTTATAACAACGGCTTCTGTAACAATGGAACAGCCAAAATGGATGGACAAAGAAAGCAAGCAAGGTTGGTTAACAGCAGAATATTCTCTTTTACCATCTTCCACAAATACAAGGTGTGAAAGAGAAAGAACAAAATTATCAGGTAGAACTCAAGAAATTCAACGTCTTATCGGAAGAAGCTTAAGAGCATGTATTGATATGAACAAAATACCTGAAATGACTATAACAATTGATGCCGATGTAATACAAGCAGATGGCGGAACAAGAACAGCAAGTATTTGCGGTGGTTTTATGGCACTAAAAACAGCCATCAACAAACTAATCCAAGACGGAACAATAAAAGAAAATCCGATAAAAGAAGAAATAGCCGCAATTTCAGCAGGAATTATAAACGGAGAGGTCATGCTTGATTTATGTTATGAAGAAGATTCCCATGCTCAAGTTGATTCAAATGTTGTTTTAACAAAAAGCGGTAAAATCATTGAATTTCAAACAACAGCAGAAGGTGAACCATACAAACAAGAACAATTAATGGAGATATTTAATATAGCAAAATCAGGTATTGATAAAATTATAAAAATGTATAATTAAAAAAAAGAGTCTTTTTATTTTGTTAAAAGACTCATAAGAATAGTTGGAAGTATGAAAAAGATTTAATTATATTTAATCGAAAACTAATTTTAAATACAATTAGCCGGGTGGTTAGTATTATTTATAAATCTTTACATAATTTTACATGTTTTTTGGAATATTTTTTTTCTCGTTGTAATCTAATATAATAAAATTGGAGAAATTTTATGAGTATAATTGATAATAGCAATTTGATTATAAAAATAACTGAAGAAGATATTAAAGATGCAGTAATTTCAACAGAAAACATAAAAGAAGACTTGAAAGAAAGGGGCTTTGCAAATGTTTTAGGTGCGCATTTAGGTCTAAAATTTTTACAAACATTAGATATAAACGCATCAAATAAAAATTCACTATATACGATAACTTCAGTTTTAAATGATATTGATATATCAGATATAAATGTAAATAACATAAAAATTGATGTTAGAATTTGTCAAGATGAAAGACACCTTTGCGTTCCTGCTTCTCATTTTGAATTTGGCTTAACACCTGATATTTATATATTCTTTATTCTTTCAAAAGATATGGATTTTGCGGCTTTTGTCGGCACAACAGCTCCGGGAGAAGTGAAAAAAAATAAAAATATTGATGGATACTATTTAGTTTCAAAAAAAGATTTATATAGTGCGAAAAGTTTAAAAAATGTATTATCAAAATTCAAACCTGAAAACGACGTTACAGTAGAAAAAAATGATTTAGAAAAAGCTCAATCACTTATTGTTCAATTTATTGATGATGACATTTTACATACCGAAAAAAAATTTTTATATGAACAATTAAGTAAAAGTATTGAATTAAGAAGTTATTTTAAAGAATTTGATAAATTTGAATTTATATCTAAAAACATCGCAAATAGAGATGATATGTTAAGCGGAACTGTTTTAGATGTGTTCGATAAAATTTCTGATAAAACAGAAAACGAATTTGTAGAAGCTTTTCAAGATGATAATGATTTAAACGACAACAACAATAAAAATGATGATGATATTTTTATAGATAATCCATTTGAAAGCGATGATTTACAAGAAGATACAACATTCAATAATAAAAATTCGGAAGGATTATCTTCTTTACCTGACGATGAAACACTTGCTAATTTTTCATCTTATAATCCTGATAATGATATTGAAAACGAAAATAGTGATGAAGATGATGATTTTAAGTTAGAAGATGTTGGATTTGCCGGCTTCGAAGGTTTAAAAGCTTCAAATAATATTCCTGATTCATCATTAGATAGAAATATTATAGATTTAGACAGCCATATTTCATTTAACGAAAACATAGATAATGATTTTGACAGAGAACAAAATAATAATCTTCACACTATAGATGATATTGAATTTGCTAATTTTTCACATACAGAAAAAAGAAAAGAAAATCTTAAAAAAGAAAAGGACAATTCAGCAACAAAACAAATTAATATACAATCTTTTGAAGAAATGGATAATATATTGGCTGAAGCTAATAAAAACAGCAATGAAACAGATAATATAAGCAAAACAAATACCGCAAATAAAGAAGATATATTTGCAGAAATAAGTCATTCAAATGAAATAATCAATGATATTAAGCCGGTTGAAAAGATAAATCTTGCAGGGCATCCTGATGTTGTTAACAATAATGATGCAATGGAAGAATTAATTTATGATGACAGCTATGAAAAAGAAGAAAAAAATGTTGAATATCTTAAAGAAATAAATAAAATTGAAAGTATGGAAGAACCATCTTCCAGCAGTGAATTTGAAGAAGTTAACGATAGTGAAACAATGGAAGAATTAACTTCTGATAACAACGTTGAAGATTTGAGCAGTAGCGAAACGATAGAGGAATTAACTCCTGATAACAACTTTGAAGATTTGAGCAGTAACGAAACAGTAGAGGAATTAACTTAGAGGAATTAACTCCTGATAACAACTTTGAAGATTTGAGCAGTAACGAAACAGTAGAGGAATTAACTCCTGATAACAACTTTGAAGATTTGAGCAGTAGCGAAACGATAGAGGAATTAACTCCTGATAACAACTTTGAAGATTTGAGCAGTAGCGAAACAGTAGAGGAATTAACTCCTGATAATAACTTTGAAGATTTGAGCAGTGGTGGAACGATAGAGGAATTATCTACTGATAACAATTTTGAAGATTTGAGCAGTGGTGGAACGATAGAGGAATTATCTACTGATAACAATTTTGAAGACTTAAGCAGTAATGAAAATATAGAGGAATTATCTACTGATAACAATTTTGAAGATTTGAGCAGTGGTGGAACAATAGAAGAATTAACAGCTGATAACAGTTTAGAAGATTTAAGCAGTAGCGAAACAGTAGAGGAATTAACACTTGATAACAACTTTGAAGAAGCAGAATCAGATACAGTTGAAATTCCAAATATTGATGACAAAATTCAAGAAGATATAAGAGAAGAACTCCCTAATACTGACTCTGATGAAGAAATAACTAATGAAGATTTTCAAAAATTAGATGAATTAAGTGGTACAATTGACAATGTATTAGCTCCATTAGATGGTAATTTAGATTCATTAGAACCGGTTGATAATGATTTTAAAATGAATTCTACTGATTCTAACGAACAAAACTATAGTGAAGTGGCTGTTAATAATGAAGAACAGGTTTTATCTAATTCTGACATTACTGATAATCAACCACTAGCTGCAGAACAATACCAAACCTCAGATATAGAAAGTGGAAATTTAGAAGAAATACATGATGCAAACAATGAATTTGATAATACATTATCCTCAAATGATGCACAACTACAAGAGTTACAACCATTAGAGGATTTATCATCGGATTATAACGTAAATAATGATAGTTCATTTGAAGAAGTTAATTTAGAAGAAACAAATAACAATTCTAATTTCGAAACAATTGAGGAATTACCTGCTGAAAATAATACTTACGCAGATAGTTTTGCTGAATTAAATAACGATAGTTCATTTGAAGAAGTTAATTTAGAAGAAACAAATGACAATTCTAATTTCGAAACAATTGAGGAATTACCTGCTGAAAATAATACCGATGCAGATAGTTTTGCAGAAGTAAATAACGATAGTTCATTTGAAGAAGTTAATTTAGAAACAAGTGATAATTCTAATTTTGAAGCTATAGATAATACAACAATAGATAATGCAGGCAATAACAATTTTGAATCAACAGATAGTGATAATATTGATGAATTTGCCGATGCATTTAGTGGTTTTAGCGATATGAATGACGAAAGTTCTTCATCAAGCAGCAATAGTTTAGATGATATTAATTTAGACAGTTTAGATGGAGATGATGATGATATTAATATAGACGGTATTGACAATATTGATGATATTGATATTGATAACCTTGATATAGATAATATATCAACAGATGACATAGATTTAAGTAATATAAATCTTGACGATATAGAACTTGATGATGAAGATTTAAATGGAGTAGCTATAGAAGATTTCAATCCATCATCAGAAAATGTTTCTTCTAATATGAATGAACAATCACCTATTATCAATGAAGAAAAATATCAACCTAACTATGATGAAAATGATAAAAATACGTTAGAACAACTTTATCAAGAAAATACAAAAGATAAAATACCAGGAAATGGAGATAAAATGGATAATAGTTTAGATGAAAATAACGTTAACCAAACAAATATAACAAATCAAGGAAAACCAAAACAAAAATCGAACACTGCACTATTATTACTCGTATTTGTAGCTTTATTGGGATTTATGGGATATACTAAAAAAGATTTAATAATGGAACAGATAAATAATATAAGAGGCGGTTCTTCAGATTCTGTACTAATAACTGAAGGACAAAATAACATGCCGGTAGAAGGAGAGGAAACAAATACTCCACCTCAAGAACCACCTGCACCTTCGGAAAATCAAGAACAACAACCGCAGCAAGAAGAACAGCAACAGCAACCTGTAGGAGCAATACCTGGAGAAGCAGGCGGACCTCAGGATGCAAAAAGCATGGAAGAAAGTTTAAAACGAGCACAAAAACCACAATCTATAGATAAAATTGCACAACCGACAACAAAACTTTCAGAGCCGCTTAGTTCCGCTCAAATATCAAAATTATATTGGGAAGTACCTAAAGACCTAACATATAATGAAAATGTAACCAAATATCTTCAAGTTGTTGGTAAAACATCAAAGCTGGCAATACAAAGTGATTTACTGAACGTAAAAGAAATGCCTTATTCATCAAAAATGATAGTATCAGTAAAACTAAGCAGAACAGGCGAAGTTATAGATGCAATAGCAACAGTTTCAAGTGGTTCAAAACAAGTTGATGCAATTGTGTTACAAAGTGTAAAGAGTGCCATGAAATACGTTAAAGCACCAACTTCAGAGTTTACAAAAGAAAGTTATGATTTTTCACTTATAATTAATTTTTAACTTGTGTTATTATATATAATGTCAGTTAGCAGATTTTGATGAAAGTTAAAAATTGGAATTAACAGAGGAAAACTTAGACTTAATTAGAAAGCTTATAAGAGTTGATAAAAAGTTTAAGGGTAACGAAGATTTGTTTGATGATTTTTTTAATGAAACATGCAGACGAACTCTTCCAATATTAGAAACAATAGATGATAATCAGCTGCTTGAAGCTTACATACGTAAAATAGTATCAACAGCTATAGTTGTTGTGCTTAAAAACATGGGACGAGTACGACGTTCAGGTCAAAAGTTTGTTTCAAATAATGAATTTAGATTTGATTTTTCAAAATCAAGAAGCATAGAGAATAAATTTGGGTTAAAACATATAAATTACAATTTTATAAAAATTCCACAAACTCCTGAAGACATAACTATTGAAAAAGAAATGCTGCAAAAAGTTTATGATTCTATAGTAATTGCACATTCAACAAATGTAAGCAAGGATTATTTGACACTTTTTGATTTGAGATATGTAAAATGTAAAAAGCAAAAAGAAATTGCAAAAGAAATGAATATATCTCAATCCCAAGTATCAAAGCGTCTTTTTGAATTAATGAATATAGTTAGGACGACACTACAGTAACAGGTGATTTGTAAAAATTATGATTTGTCCGAGATGTAAAAAACAAATACCTAACGAAACAATAAATTGCCCGCATTGTAACATGAAAATAGGTTCTATATGCAAACATTGCGGAGCATATAACCTTATTAATAATAAAGCATGTATCGAATGCGGCACAGACCTTGTAAAATTTTGTCCTGAATGTAAAGCCGCAAACTTTCCAAATGCATCTCATTGCAGAAAATGCGGATATTCATTTAAATCATCAAAAAATAAACAAATTAATGACAACTCTAAAATATTACCACCAAGACAATTTGTTTTACCTGAAATCAAAACTGACAAAAAAAAGAAACGAACTGTTATAAAAAATATACAATCACCAAATATCAAAACAACCTCAAGACAATTAACAGGCGAACCGCTTTTGCCTGAAAAAACATTACTTCAAAGTAATGAAAAAATTCTTTCTAATCATAAAATTTCAAAAAAAATAACAAATTCATCAAAACCTGTTACCCCGAAAAGAAAACTCATTAAAAGAGTTAAAAAGAAAATTACTCCTGAAACAACAATACTTCAAAATCAATTAACAACGTTACAAGGAGAATTAAATGGATTAAAAGAACAGTTAAAAATTCTTCCTCAGCAATTAAATCAAATGAATTTACAAAAAAATATTGCAGAGCAAAATAAAAATAACACTGTTCCACAAAAACCTGTAGAAAAAGATATTCAAGAAAATAAAAAAACTGACCAAAAAGCTGATGCCGGACAACAAGTTACACAAGAAATTCAGAACATACAAGATATTATAAAAGGTCGTCCAAAATCTTCTCAAAGAAGTGTTATACCTAAAAAACTAAAAATTCAAAATGAAGATAAAACTAAAAACAAACAATTTAAAAGAAGTATTATTCCTGAAGTAAAAAATTCAATGGTTTATAAAGGTATTACACCTTTCAAATCAAACATGCTTCCTAACAGGCGTAATATTATACCTGCACCTGTTAATCCAAAACAAATAAAAAGAGATATCTTTCCAAAACCACAAAAAGAATTAAAAATTTCAGAGCCAAAAGCCAATGAAAATTTAAATATAAAAGAAGTTAGCAATAATCTTGAATATTCTCCTAATCTTTTTACACAACAAAGTGCAAAAAATATTCTTGTAAATACATTGCTTAATACATCTGTGAGTATAATATCTTTAAGCGGAGCAAGCGGAATAGGTAAGAATATTGTGTTACGCTCTGCAATTGAATCATTAAAAGATAATCAATTTGTATGGCTTATCGGAAAAGCAACTCCGCTTAGTCAAATTACACCATGCGGATTATTTCAAGATATACTTTTGACCTTTTTCAATGTTCCGAATTTTTGTGTTAATACAGAGAAATTAAGAAAAGATTCATTCAAATTCTTTAAAACAGAATTTCCATCACTAAAAAATGATGAAACTGATGATTTAATAAATTTTTTATACCCTGAAAAATCTGCTTATTATGAAAATATATTTAAAAATAAAAAAAGAACATTTTCTATTTTAAGAAAAGTGTTTAATACAATAACTTCAAGAATGCAAACTGTATTTGTATTTGATAATTTTGAACATATAGAT
Organism: uncultured bacterium; assembly: GCA_902776035.1. GTDB lineage: Bacteria > Cyanobacteriota > Vampirovibrionia > Gastranaerophilales > Gastranaerophilaceae > UBA6984. The sequence goes on along the minus strand of CACYOO010000001.1, from coordinate 43,493 downwards.
AACATGTCTTATGAATTTTTAAAAACATTAATTAATTCTAAGACCGGCTTGCAAAATACAAAATTTATACTGACATATAATGAACCAAAATCTGCAAAAACATATTTATATGATAAATCCCTAGATGACAGTCATTATGCGGATATATCATTAATATCTTTTAACAACACACAAACTGACACATTTATAAATCAATATAATCCGCTTTTTATAGGTACTTCCATAGCATTAAGAGAAACAATACATGAGCAGACAAACGGTAATCCTGCATACATAGAACAAATACTTAATTTAGTAACAGATTCCAGCAGAAATTATGTTCAGTTTAACTTGCCTGACTCGTTTGAAGAAGTTGTAAGACGTCGTTTAGTATTATTAAAACAAGAAAATGTAATTATATATGAAATGCTTATTGCAGCATCTATATTAGGTTTAAAATTCTACCCTGTTATTTTAAATCAATTGTTTAAAATAGATGATAAATCTTTTGTTGAACTTTTTTCAAGTCTATTAGATTTGAATTACATTACACCTGTTAATGAATCTGCTTATGAATTTAAAAGTACAATGCTATGGCAAACTATTTATTCACTTGCTAAAAAAGATAAGAGTTTTAACAGTGTAAATGAAAAATTATTTATAATTTTATCAAGTTTAACATTATCATCACATTCATCTTTAGCACTAATCGCAACAAATTTAAAAGAAAACCTGTCTGCCTTAAATGCTTGGTCTGAAGTCGTAAGACAATCAGCCGCTATAGGAGATGAAAATATTTATATAATTGCACAAAAATATTCACTTGTACTTGTTGATAAGCTTCAAGGTGTAAATAGTTCTCTTATAAAAAATAATATCTTTGAAAGATTAGGAAAGATTTTATCTTTTAATAATCCAAAAGCCGCAATTGAATATTTACCAAGAGTAATCGAGCACGTTAGAAGATTAGATGATAATTTAAAAGAATTTGAATTAACAGGATATCTGGCTCAATGCTGTCATAAAATGGGTAATCAATACGGAGTTATAGAATGTATTGACAATGCAGTTGCAAATGTTGATAAATCCTATGATTTAGAAATTGCAATGTTATTATCCAGAAAATTAAATCCATTATTGGAAATAGGAAATTTTGGAGAATTAGCAGAACTTATAGACGGTACTATCTTACCAATTTTTGAAAAAAATTTAGATACATCAAAGCATCATAAAAATGTAAAAATAGAGGATTTATTTGAAACCTGGCTTCAAACATATTTGATATATGCTAATTCACTTGTACTACAAGGTGATAATCGTTCAATAGGAATAATAAGCACAATTTTTGAAATAGTGGCTAAAAATCATATTCAAAATGAACTTTATATCTGTAAAACAAAACTTGCCCTTGCTCTTGCAAATACTATAAAAGGTGATATAAAAGAGTCTGAAGTTATTTTAAATGAAATTCTCAGTTTGTATAAAAATAATGATATAATGGATGTACAAGCCATGATGCAATGGAATTTCATCAGTGTACTAAACAGTATTTCAAGAAATAAACTTGATAATATACAAGATGAATTATTCCAAATAGTTACTTTTGCAAATAATAATAATGATGTTTATATGAAAAATATTTTAAAACTTTTATTAGGAAAAGTTTTAAAAGAAAAAGGTAAATTTAAACAAGCCATTTCAATATACTCACAACAAGTAGAGTATTTTGCAAAAGAAAAAAATGCTCTTGGAGTATTAATATCATGGTATTTCATATCTGAAATAACTTTACTTACAGCAGGGCCTGAAAAATCCTTAGAATATTCTTTAAAAGCTTTAGATATAGCACAAAGTCCAAAAATACAGAATTATTACTTCATAACACAATTTAATAAAATAATAGGTGAAGCATATTTAGCGTGTCAGGATTATGATTCTGCTAAAGCATACATAGAAAGTGCAATAGGTATAGCAAGACAATTCGATTTGCTTGACATTTTATCTGAGTTATATTTCTTATATGGTAAGTATTTACAAGAACTTGCCGGAATAAAATCCAAATCTCAAAAGGATTATGCAAATAGTGCATTTAAGATGTATGATAAAGCTGTTAATTTGGCTCAAGGATTACACAACACAACTCTTGTCGGTACAATAATGTCTGCAAATACAGAATTAAGAAGATACTGTCAAAAAAATGGAATAATAATAAGATAAAGTTAATTATAGAAAATTGATTTATACATTCTCACTGATTACAGAAATTGATTTTATTTTCTTATTTGTATGAGATTGAATATATTTGTTTAAAAGGTCAAAACACACATCACATACTTTATCAGTTGCTTTTTTATCATATTCGCTTTCATAATTAAAATCAAACTGCATCATTGCCTGCAAAAAATCACGCATTTTATGTTGTAATTTTAAATTAACTTTTAAATCCTTATTACAATCCTTGCATACAACACCACCCATTTGAATAGAAAAATACATATCTTCATCTAAAATTTGTTCTCTACAACACAAACAAGTGTCAAACTCTAAACCAAATCCGCATATTAACATCATTTTTAATTGAAATTTTATAACGGCTAACATAACATCTTTTTTAGATGATGATTTTTCAATTTTTTCAAGTGCCTTATACAATATTTCATACACATCTTTACTTGATGGATCATCTTCAACACCAAAAATTGAAACAATTTCCGAAACATAAGATGAATACATCAATTTATCAAAATTTTTTCTTGTTTCCCGAAAAGAATTAATAGTTTCTGATTGACATATTGTATCCATATTTCTTCCTTTATAAAGCATTACCTTATTTGCAACTAAAGAATCCATTCCCGCACCAAGCTTACTTTTTAACTTTTTAGCCCCCTTAGCAACACCACGAACAATACCATGTTCTTTTGAGTACATGACAACGATTTTATCAGCTTCACTAAGATTATAAGATTTTAAATTTATAACATCTGTTAAAACATTTTCCATAAATAATTTACGATAATTTAGTACCGCTATATACCCCTCTAAACATTTGTTCAAGTTCGTTTTTATCATCAGAAGCTTCAAGTGCAGTTTCTTTTGTAATAGCGCTCGCTTCAACTAACTTGAATAAAGACTCATTCATTGTTATCATATCACTGAAAGAGCCCTTTCTTACTAAGTCATATATTTCATCAATTTTATTTTTTAATATAAAATCTTTTATAGCAGGAGTAACAACAAGAATTTCACATGCCGGATATCTACCGTTTGATTCAGCTCTTTTAACAAGTTTTTGAGAAATAGTACCTCTAAGAGTTTGAGCCAATTGTTGCCTTACTGTTTCTCTATCTTCCGGTTCATACATATTAACAATTCTATAAATTGTTTGTATAGCACCATTTGTATGCATAGTAGAGAATACAAGGTGTCCTGTTTCCGCTGCTTTTAATGCACTGTCTAATGTTTCCCTATCTCTGATTTCACCTACAAAAATAACATCCGGATCTTGTCTTAAAGCATATTTAATACCTGCAGCAAAACTATCCGTATCAATACCTATTTGTCTTTGTGTAAAAGTTGATTTTTTATCTGTAAACTGAAACTCTACAGGATCTTCAATCGTGATAATATGTTTTTGATAGGTTGCATTAATGTAATCTAAAAAAGCTGCCATTGATGTGGATTTACCACTTCCTGTAGGGCCTGTAATAATAATTATACCGTTATTGTAATCTGCAAAATTTTGCATAGATTCAGGTAAATACAATTTTTTAAAATCTTTTATTGTATAAGGTATTACACGAAAAACAAGACTAAATTCAGTCATAGCTCTTGAAAGATTAACTCTGAAACGTGAAAGACCTTTTATTTCATAAGAAAAATCCATATCAGTAGCAGTAGCCACTCTATCTTGAACAAAAGCAGGCACTACCATATTTACAACACAATTCATATCTTCAGATGTTAACGGCGGCAAATTTATCTTTACAATAACACCATCTTTACGTACCATTGGATGTTCACCAACTTTTAAATGTACATCTGATGCATCAGACTTAACAGCTTGTTCAAGAAATCTGTTGATATTGAATTCACTCATATAATACTACACTCCATTTCTATATTATAATAACACTATTTTGACAGAATAGCAAAATATGTTAAAAATACTTTAATTTTTTTGATATAATATCGTTATGAATGATACTCTGAAAGAAACATTAAGCATTTTGCCGGATTTACCCGGATGCTACCTTTACTACAATAAAGACAATACAATTATTTATGTAGGAAAAGCAAAAAATCTAAAGAAGCGTGTGCGAAGTTATTTTAATAATTCTCAAAAATCTACAAAAACAATTGCACTTGTTCAACATATAGAAAGACTAGAATATATAATTACAGATACAGAAGTTGAAGCTTTTATTTTAGAAGACCAACTAATAAAAAAACATAAACCCAAATATAATATACTTTTAAAAGATGATAAAAAATATCCTTACTTTCTTATAACAAATGAAGATTTTCCACGAATTCTTGTAGTAAGAAAGAAAAACATTAATCCCGATAAAGGACATTTTTTCGGACCTTATACTGATATAAGAGCAATGTATTCAACTCTTGATTTTATAAAAAAAATCTTTCCGCTAAAACAATGCAAATCTCCAAAATTCAAATCACGTCCATGTCTTTATTATGATATAGGAAAATGCCTTGCACCATGCCAAAACAAAGTTACACCGGAAGAATACCAAAACCTTGTACATCAAGCAGAGTTATTTTTAACAGGTAAACAAGGAGAATTACTTAAACAATTAACAGAACAAATGAATAAATATGCCGAAACAGAGCAATTTGAAAAAGCCGCAAAACTAAGGGACAGCTATTTTGATTTAAAGAAAACTCTTGAACGTCAAAAAGTTGTTTTTGAAAGCACAAAACTTAATGAAGATATTATATCAATATTACAAGATAGCGGAATATTTGCAATAGTTATACTAATGATACGAGAGGGCAGATTAATTGATAAAAAATCTTTTACATATAAAGTGGAAGATGCCGATAAAAACGAATTCTTTAAAGAATTTTTTAAACAATACTATTCAATGTTAAAACTAAATTTTCCTGACAAGATTATTGCATCAGAAATAGAAACCACCGGAGAAAAGACACTCTTTGAAGAATGGCTGCAAATTTTATCAGGTAAAAAAATTAAAATAAGTTATGGAAAAACAAAATCAGGAAAAGAATTACAAGAACTTGCAGATAAAAATGCGTTAGATGTTCTTAAAAAAGCTAAAATTAGTGCTATGGTTGAAATAAATAATGATTTTAATGAAGTTGGTGCATACTTAGCTGAAAAACTAAAATTAAACAATTTTCCATCAAAAATAGAATGTTATGATATTTCACACATACAAGGCACAAATACAGTTGCATCAGGAGTTTGCTTTATAAACGGATTACCAAAGAAATCTTTATACAAACGATATAAAGTAAAATCCACAGAAGGAAAACCTGATGATTTTCAATCAATGAAAGAAGTTTTATCAAGAAGATTTAAACGATTAGGTGAAGATGGTTGGGAAAAACCGGATTTAATAATAATAGACGGTGGAAAAGGACAACTATCAAGTGTTATGCAAATTGTAAAAGAATTAGGTATAACCGGAATAGATATAGTAAGCTTAGCAAAACGAGAAGAAGAAGTATTTTTACCTGAACAAAGCACCTCAATAATGCTTCCGAGAGAATCATCCGCACTGTTTTTAATACAACGAATCAGAGATGAAGCACACCGATTTGCAATTACATATCATAGAGAACTGCGCTCAAAAGCATTAAAAAAAAATTAATATTAAATAATTTAAGCAAAAATGTATTAAAATGATAAATGGGAGAAAAATTTAAGTATGCAATATAAAGATTATTATGAAACATTAGGGGTAAAACGTGATGCAACAGAAGCTGAAATAAAATCAGCATACAGAAAGCTTGCACGAAAATTTCACCCTGATGTAAATAAAACAAAGGAAGCCGAACAAAAATTCAAAGAAATCAATGAAGCTTATGAAGTATTAGGAGATAAAGAAAAACGTCAAAGATATGACAGCTTAGGAGCAAATTGGCAAGGTGGAGCAGATTTTACACCGCCTCCAGGATACGAAAATTACAGTTTCAACTTTAATAATGCCGGCGGGGGTTTCACGTCGTTTGAAGGAATGGGCGGATTTTCCGATTTCTTTAGTTCCTTATTTGGAGATATGATGTCAGCAAGACAAACATCAAGTTCATCTTCTAAAAGGGGCTTTAGCGGATTTGATGATTTTAATATAAACTTTGGTAATCAAAGAAAATCTCAACAAACACATAAAAGCAGAACCACACCATCAGGAAGTGAAAACTTAGATGAAACCAAAAATATAAACATAACCGTAAAAGACTTGTTTTCACAAGAACCAATATCCGTAACTTTCAAGGAAATGGAAAAATGTAATGCTTGTCCGTCTAATGGCGGTTTTTGTACTATTTGTCAGGGAACAGGTGTCATATCAAAGACAAAAAAGGTAAAAGTTAAATTACCAAAAGGCATTAAAGCTGGACAAAAAGTTCGTTTAAAAGGAGAAGGTAAAACCTCAGTAACAGGAGAAAAAGGAGATTTATACTTAGTTATCAATATAAAAGATAGTAAATATACAATTGAAAATGATAATTTAACCTCTCTTATTGAGATAACTCCTCCTGAAGCAGTATTAGGAACACATAAAGAAATAGAAACACCTCAAGGCAAAATAACAGTAAAAATTCCGGCAAACACATCCTCAGGCAAAGCTCTAAGATTAAAAGGGCTTGGTTTACCTCTAAAAGATGGCGGTTACGGTGATTTAAACGCAAAAATTAAAATTGTCTTGCCAAACAATATGTCAAAAAAACAAATTGATTTATATAAACAAATTCAAGATTTACAAGAATAATTTATAAGTATTTTTTTGTAAATTTATATTAAAAATAGTGTCCATTGTACAATTAAGTCCTTAACAAACTACGCAGATAGTAGTATAATAGCATGGTAAACTGCATGACTATGGGGGTTAATAATATGTATAATGTTTCATTTACCGGTAAAAGAGAAGATAAAAACACTGTTGAACAATTAAGAAAACAGGGTGATGCACTTACTCTAAATAATCAAAGAAATATCACAACAGCAATTGATAAATTATCAGAAGATTCTTCAGAAGAAAATATAAAATTTTTAATGAATGTAGCACAGGGTTTAAGATATGGTACAAGCTTTGAATTAGATGATAAAAAGACTAATAATGATTGGAAGGGCAAATTACAACAAGCTACAGCAAAGGCATTAGCAAATACTACATCCGCAAATAAAGCTGAATTACAAAAGCAGTTTCAGAAAGTATTTATAGATAAACACGAAATGACGGAAGATGAAAAAGCTGTTATGGATTTAAGAAACAGCATATTAAAAACAAAAGGACTTCCTCAAGCAATGAATGACTCAAAGATTGATGCAGTTAAGAATATAGCAAAAAACCTTGATTATTTTGTTATATCATCAGAAATTACAACCCAAGAAAAGAAATCATGCCTTGAAAAACTTAATACAATGATGAGTCCTGATTACAAAATCAAACCTCAATTAAAAGATAAAAAGCCACAAGTATTAGGAGAATTATTGAATGATTTAGTTGTAAAAACAGCTGAATCCGATATGCCAATCATAAAAACAACAGACCAAAGATTACATGGTATGTGTGCTGCAATTTCAACATCAAGAAAAGTTATGGCTTACGAATACAAAGACAAATATGTAAATATGATAATGGAAGAATTAAGCAGTAAGCCGGAAATGGAAGTTTATGATCCTACAAAACTAGGAACGGGAGCAAAAATTTCAGTGCCAAAAACAGAAGTTGATTTTGACTATGCAGATGATAAAGGATACAGAATATTAGATGCATCCGCATTACAATGGATGAATGTTGCAGGTAATACCGGCAGAGGAGATGTACAGTCAACACATTTTTCAGCTTTTGACAAAGAATTTTATGATACATTCCACGATGGTCATTATATGAGAGATTTTGATGATCCTGCATTAAAAGGTCAACAAAATTACTTAAGAGCATTAGAAAAAGCAGAAGATTTTATAAAATCAACTAAAAATGGTATAGAAAAACGTGAACGAGAAGCATTAGAACAACATAAATCAGAAAGATTTAATGCTCAAACTGTAGCAAAGGCAAATAAAGCTTTGGTACAAGAGTTTAAAGCATTAATGCCTGATAAAACAAGTGAAGAATTAAATTCAACATTGAACAAATTCTTAAAAATGGGTAATGTTCCTAATGCACAATCTGACGATTTACATTTCCATGATTATGAAGAACAAGATATGAAAAAACAAAAAATGTCTAACTTCATAAAGGCAGAAAATCCTAATGTAAAACAAGAAGATATTGATGCAAGAATGGAAAATATCTTTAACATGTATGAATTGTCAACAGAAACAACAGAATATATGAATAAAGAAATTCAGCCAAAAACTCCTGCATCAAAAATGAAAAAATTGTATAAACCATTATGGGAAGCCGCTGCTGCATATAGAACGGTTCAGGATAAAAAATTGGATATACCGGAAGAACTTGATGCAGAGAAAAAGAAATACGGTTTATCCGCAGATGCAACAAAAGCAGATGTTTTAAAGCAATATGAAAAAGAAGGCAAAATTGTACCTGAACACATATTGAGAAGTATGCAGGAGAAGTTTAATAAGATTACAAAACAAAGTTCAAATGTTGAAAAAGCAGAAGTAAAAGGTCAAAAATTAAACTTATCACAAGATTTATATAAAGTATCCGATGAAGAAAAAACTGCACTTGAAAAAGTAGGTAAAAACATAAACAAAATGTTCTCAGAAATAAAAAGAGATACAGCAAATAAACAAAAAGAACTTGAACAACCTTTAAATGAACTTGCAAAACAGATAGGAACAGAAAAGGGTTCATTCTGGGTGGGTAAAGAAGGTCAATCCGGTTTATGCACTCCTCAAGAAATAAGAATACTTGAACAGATGACAGGAAAACCATATTATGCAGAAGAAAGCGTAGAAAAAGCTGCTGAAAAAATAAAACACGAAGCACATTCAGGTATAAGCGGAACATCCGTATATCACAACGATCATGGCGGACATGCACAATATATAGCAGATGTAGCACCTGTACTTGTAAAGAATAAAGAAACAGGTAAATACGAAGTAAAAGATGCAATAATGCATGATAACACTTGGGGTGCAGCAGAACATAAAAAGACTTGGATTGATTCAAAGGGCTTGTTAAGAACTGATTACCAATGCGGACGTGGTGGTAAAGACGGTTATATAACAAATTCTGCTTGGCAGAACGGAACTCTTGTAGAAGATTATAAATATGAAGCTGGAAGATTTAAAGATTCAGGCGAAAAATTTAAAATGTTCTATGATGCTATATTAACAACAAAGAACAACGATATGAGCGGCTCTGCACAAAAAATGGTTCAAAATGTATTTTTAGGGCCACAAGTTCAAATGAGTAAAGTAGCTCAAGTAATGAAAGCCGTTAAAAACGTACCTGCGGAATACTTGGATAAAGTAATGGAACGTGCAGAAAATGCAGGAGAAACTAAGAACGCTAATGAAGCAAGACTGTTAAATGATGTTGAAAGAATTAATACAGAAGATGATTTGAAAAAATCTTCTCCTCAAACTCAAAAATATTTAACAGCTGTTGCTGAAAATATGTCATACACAAAAGAAAATGCATTAGAATCACTTTTGAAATCCTTTGCTATTGACGTAAAGGAAAATGAAATCGATGAAATTGAAGATAACGATTTTAAAGTTATGAAACATTTCATAGATGAAAAATTCAATCCATCCTCTAATGCAGAATTTATGAAAAAATTTAATGAATTAAGTGAAATGCCTATAGAAGATTTTACAAAACTTGTAAATAATTCAAGTGATGAACATTTAAGTGTAAAAGTAATTACACCATTAGAAGCATCAAAACAAATAAGAGGTATGGAACCTGAGGCATTGAATACAATGAATCAAGTTTTGTTTATGGATTCAATTCAAGATAATATCAAATTAACCGAAAAAGGAGATTCTTTTGAAGAAGCATTCTTCATATTACAGCGTGATTGGGGTAATTTGAATTTATCTAAAGAAGTTAAACAGATTAGAAATAAAATGTTTAAACAGCACGGTGTAAGGGCAGCATTTCCTGAAGCATCATTAACTACACCTGAAGAAACAAAGGGATTGGCAACTAAATTTTCTAACACATTAAAACAAGGTGTAGAACTTGTTAATACATTAAAGCAAATGCAAGAAGGTAAAATTGATAAACAGGGTTTAACTGATGAACAAATTGCAACAGCAATAAAAAATCAATTAACTGATATTTCTGAAGGTAAAAAGACATTCATAGATGCAAATATTGAACCGCAGCACAGACAAGTAGTTGCAGAAAGCTTAAATAAATACTTATCAGCTGCAATAAAAGGTAAAAATACAGAAGATGCATTTAACCAATTTAGTGAAAGCTTCAACAAATACCACATCTTGAATAACCCTAAAGAACTTTTAAAAGAGTTTGTAAGATTAACAAGAAGTGAAAACAAAGATGATAAGCAAATGGCTCAAGTATATGAGGGCTATATGGTAAAGGGCTGCTATGAACTTGCCAAATTTGATATGTCAATGGCAATGATGCAAGATGCACAGAGTGGTCATGTTCATGAAATGGGTAAAGATTTATCTAAAATTAAGACACCGGAAGAATGGGATGATAATGGTAAATCGCATGATTTATCAACAGATGAGGGCTTCTATCAATTTATAGAAAAAGCTCAACAAACAGGTGGTGTTGAAAATACATTGCAATTATTAAACCATATAGGTCAAAATGATAGAGCAATGCAATTGGAAATGAAGAATATTGGTGAATTAGATACATTAAAATCAATGATGAACGCAGAAAACTTAATGCAGGTTGTACAGCTTGTTGAGAACAAAGCAAACTTTGTATCAAACTTGAATTTGAGTAAAGCACCGAAAGAAGCTCAAATGAGAGAAAAATATATGACAAAGCTTAACAGTTTAATAGAATACATTAATAATAATGCCGTAAAAATATTAAGCCAGCAAAAAGCACAACAAACAGTATAAAATAACATAAAAAGATAAACAGAATATATTAAATCATATATATTCTGTTTATTTTTATAATAAAGTTTTCAAATAAAGTCAATGGAGTGGTGTCCGAGTGGTTTAAGGTGCAAATCTCGAAAATTTGTGTAGGGGAAACTCTACCGTGGGTTCAAATCCCACCCTCTCCGTTGATTAATTTTTTGTGTCAAGGATATTTTTATCTGAGAAAACAATAGGAACACCTATTTCTTTTTCTAAACTTGCTGCTGTTGTATTATAATTTAGCATTGCATTGTAAAAATCTAATCTAGCATTTAAGTACGTATTTTCACCGTCTTTTAATTCTATAGCATCTCCAACACCGGCTTTATATCTTCCCGTTACTTGTCTATATTGCTCTTTTGCTTCATCAAGTGCTAATTTCGCAATTATTATTGCTTCTTTTGCTGTCTGTAATTCAAGATAGTTCTTTTTTACATTTAAATATACTAAATTTTTTATATTCTCATAATCTGAAAGTGCCTTATTATAATTAGCTTTAGCTTCATCTATCTGTTTTTTTACACGCATCAAATTCAATTCTTTATAATTTAATCCTACACCAAACTGACCTGAATGTTCGTTATATTCATTACCTATTCCATTACTATAACTACCGAATATTCCCAAATCCGGTGCAATATTACGTCTTTTTGCTCTCAAATTCATCTTTGCCGCATCAGCAGTTTTTTGTGCAGATAATAATTCAGGTCTTACATCATAAGCAATTTTAATAAGATTTTCAAAAGATTCCTCATAGTTATTCAATGTTAATTCGTCCGATAATTCATAGTTTGTATATTCAGGTATCCCCATTATTTGAGATAGCTGTACATAGGCAACTTTCAAAACATTTTTTGCCTTTACTAAATTTAGTTTTGCTTTTCCAAGATTGTATTCTGCTGTTACAACATCAATTTTTGCCTTTTTACCTATCTGATAGAATGCACTTGCTTGGCTTAATTGTAATTCATAATCTTTAACAGTATCCTCATAAACTTTAACCTGTGCCTGTGCAAACAAAATATTGTAATATGTTGATTTTATATTATAAATAACACTGTTAATACTTTCTTTTGTATTTTGCTGAGTAGATTCAAACATCCTTTTTGCCATATCTGCTCCTGCCTTTGTTTTTCCAAAATCAAAAATCAACATATCAGCAGATATTGAAGGAACATAACCCATTGTATAAGACGAAGACATATTCCTTAATGGAATACTACGTCCAGAATAAGAATTACGTATTCTTGAAACCTCTAATCCCGCACTTAATCGAGGAAAAAAGCTCGCCCAAGCTTGTCCTATTTTAGATTTATAAGCTTCTTCATTATATATGGCTGACCTTATTTGAGGATTATTCTCTATTGCGATATTTATACAATCCTTTAATGAAAATATTGAGTGTACTTCATTTGTAAATTCAACTTTTCCATTTTTTCTTATATCGTCTTTTTTTTCATTTATTGCATAAGAATTTTGTGTGAATAATAAACAAATAAATAATGTTAAAAAAATCGTTCTATATAGTTTCATCATCTTGCTCACTTTTGTTATTAAAATGTCTGTCAATAATATCCTGTATAATTATATAAAAAGCAGGAGTTAATACTGTACCTAAAGTTGCAGCTACAATCATACCGCCAATTACTGTTGAACCTACTGATATACGGCTATTTGCACCTGCACCACTTGCAAATAACAATGGTAAAATACCTAAAATAAATGCTGCTTCTGTCATCATAATTGCTCTAAATCTCAAAAGTGCGGCTTTTATAGCTGCATCTTGAATGGTCAATCCATTTTTCTCGTGTTCTTCTTTTGCAAATTCTACAATCAAAATAGATTGTTTTGCGGCAAGACCTATTAAAGTAATTAAACCAACTTGAGAATATAAATCCAATGCCTGTCCCATCATTAATTGAAATATCAATGCACCAACGACTGCAACAGGAGATATTAAAAGTACCGCTACCGGTATCATCCAGCTTTCATAAAGTGCAACTAAGAATAAATAAACAAACAAAAGTGCAAACCCAACAACAAGACCTGTTTGACCTGATGATTCAAGTTCCTGTAGAGATGTTCCTGACCATGCAAAAGTATAATCATGAGGTAAATTCTTCTTAGACAAATCTGTCATAGCTTTCATAGCTTCACCCGATGATTTACCACTCGCAGGTAAACCTTGAATTTGAGCAGAACGGAATTGATTAAATCTTGTAATTGAAACAGCACCAACCGTTTGTTTTGGTGTAATCATTGTCATGATAGGAACAGGTTGTCCTTTTGTATTCATAACATATATCTTCTGCAAATCTTCTATTTTATTTCTGTAATCACTTTCAGCTTGCATAAATACTTTGAAAACTCTGCCAAGTTTATTAAAGTCGTTAATATATGAGTATGATAACGTTGAAGCTAAAGTATTATGAAGTTCAGATAAATCAACTCCTTGTGCAAGTGCCTTCTCATAATCAATGTCCAGTTGATACTGAGGAACATTTGCTTGGAATTGAGTATATACACTTTGTAGTGCAGGATTTTGATTGGCTTTTGCAATAAATTCGTTTGCAAAAGCTGCAAGATCTTGTACACTTGCATTACCTGTTGACATAAGTTGATATTCAAAACCTCCCGCCATTCCTAAACCGTCTATTGCCGGTGGTGAAAGCGTAAATATTGATGCTTCATTAATATCTGCCGTACGTTTATATATCTCATCTAAAATACCATTGTGAGAAAGGTCAGTTTGCTTGCCTTGAATTTTACGAATTATCCAGCTTATAGGATTTACTTTTCTTTCGCCCCACTCGGTTAATTGAATAACAATATTTGCCTGATTTGAAGGTCCAAAACCACCAAAAGCTATAACCCTATTTTTATCAATACCTTCAATATCTTCTATTGCTTTTATAAATTTTTTACAAACATCCTCTGTTCTGTTTAATGAAGCTCCATCAGGAAGCGTTACAACAGAAATAAGCATACCCTGATCCTCATCTGGAATAAATCCTGTAGGAATAATTTTGAATAAACCTAACATTAAAAGCACAATTGCTATATACGTAATTATTGTTAGCTTTTTATCATAAGCAAATTTTTTAACAAGTTCAATGTAGTAATTAGTTAATTTATCAAACTTTTCATTAAAAACGGCTATTACTTTATTAATGTATTCTTCAGCAATTTTTAGCCAAGATTGCTGTTTATTTTTTTTCTTAGAAGGTTTTAAAATAATTGAACACATTGCCGGAGAAAGCGATAACGCACAAATAGCTGAAAAAGCAATTGATACTGCTATACATACAGCAAATTGTTTATACATTGTGCCTGATAAACCACTCATAAAACACATCGGAACAAATACCGCCATTAGAACTGCCGCCATAGCAATAAGTGAGCCACCAACTTCACCCATTGTTATTTGTGTTGCCTCTAAAGCAGATTTACCTTCTTCCATGTGTCGTTTTACATTTTCAATAACAACAATAGCATCATCTACTACAACTGCAACTGCAAGCACAAGAGCAAATAACGTTAAAAGATTTAAAGACATCCCTAAAGCTTTCAATGCAATAAATGTACCGATTAATGATACAGGAATTGTTACACAAGGAATTAATGTTGCCTTAAAATCTCCTAAAAATACAAATATAATTAAAATTACAATTAATGATGTTAAAAGAATTGTAAATTCTACTTCATCCATAGATTCATTTATGAACGTAGAACTGTCCATCATAATATCAAGTTTTAAAGAGTCAGGAAATGTTTGAGAAAGTTCGTCTATTGTTTTATAAATATTATTACAAATTTCAACAGTATTTGCACCGGGTAAAGGCATAACCTGAATAAGAGCTGCAGGTTTAGTATTAACTATACCGAACATGTTATATGATTTTGCACCCAATTCGACTCTGGAAAGTTCTTTTAATCTTAATTTTGAACCATCAGAATTAGAACGTATAATAATATTTCCGAACTCCTCCGGTGTTTGCAATCTACCTTTTGTTAATAATGAAAGTTTTAAACTTGGATTTGCATCAGTCGGTCTATCACCCAATGCACCTGTTGAAAGCTGAACATTTTGGTTTGTAATTGCATCTCTGATATCTGAAATCTTAACTTTATAACTTGCTAATTTTGCAGGATCAAGCCAAATTCTAATACTGTAATCATCTGCA
This sequence comes from uncultured bacterium, assembly GCA_902776035.1. Classification (GTDB taxonomy): domain Bacteria; phylum Cyanobacteriota; class Vampirovibrionia; order Gastranaerophilales; family Gastranaerophilaceae; genus UBA6984. Next base: position 28,076 of record CACYOO010000001.1, on the reverse strand, counting down.
CCAAATACGTTAACTGAACCAACACCGTTTATTCTTTTTATTGCATCTTTTACATAAATATTAGCATAGTTTGTTAAATCTAACTGATTCCAGGAACCATTATCAGATGCAAGATTTAAAATGATTGCACCGGCACCGCCAACTTTGTTCTCCGCAGTAAGACCTTGCTGTAAAACTTCCTGAGGTAAAAGAGATTGAACCTGCTGAAGCTTGTTTTGAACATTCATCAAATTTACATCATTGTCCGTACCTGTTTTAAAATAAATGTTTAAATTATAAGCTCCGTCATAACTCGTTGAGGACATATAAATCATATCCTTAACACCGTTAAGTTGAGATTCCAAAAGTGAAGCTACAGAAGATTCAATAACAGCAGCACTTGCTCCCGGATAATAGGCGGATATTGTAACCTGCGGAGGAGTAATATTAGGATATTTTTCCTGCTGTAATCCAAACAAGGAAAGTAAACCTAAAATCACAATTATCACAGATATTACAACAGAAAATCTGGGTTTTCTTATGAAAAAATATAAATCCTTTTTATCTATAGCCATTCTAAATCCTTTTTATTTAAATATATAATTATATTAATTTTTCTTTTCAGTTTTTTCTTCAGGTACATACTTTTTTGTTTTTACAGGTTGACCTGTTTTATAAATATCCTGAATACCTTTCATTACAACAACATCATCCCAATTAAGACCTTTTTCTACAATCCAATTATTTTTATAATTTTCATTTACAACTATATCTTTTTTTACGGCTTTACCGTCTTTAACAGTCCATACATAATAGCCCGTTCCAACATCAGTTTTTGTAGCGGACTGAGGGATAAGCATAACTTTTTGAGGATGATTAACTCTAATTTTTACATTAACATAATCTCCCGGTACTAAAAGTTCATCCGGATTTTCAAAAACAGCTCTTAGTGTAACAGTACCTGTATTTTCATCAACTTTATTGTCTACAAACTCTATATTACCTTCTTTTTCATAAGTTGAACCGTCCGAAAGTCCCAATAAAACAGATAATGTGCTATTATCATTAGGATTTTCTTTATAATAACGTTTAATTTCAATAAAATCTCCACTTTTCATCGGAAAAATAACTTTCATAGGATTTGTTGTATAAATTTGTGCTATAACACCTGTAGACGGTGTTACATAATTTCCAACAGAAACATTTGCCTTACCAATTCGTCCGTCCATTGGTGATGTTATATTGGTATAACTAAGGTTTAATTTTGCTTTATGAAAATCAGATAAAGCACCATCTAAAGATGCTCTGCTTTTATTCCTTTGTGTAAGAGCATTATCATAATATTCTCTACTTACCAAATCTTCTTTTAAAAGTTGTTCTGCACGTTTTAAATCTATTTCAGAATTATTATAAACTGCAGAATTTTCATTAACTCTTGCTTTTGCTGTTTGTGCAGCTAAATTGTATTCATCAGGTTCAATTAAGAATAATTTTTGTCCTTTTTTAACTTTATCTCCTTCTTGGAAATATCGTTCTTGAAGCCAGCCGCTAACACGAGCAATTACATCTACAGATTTTTGAGCTTCTATACGTCCTGTTGTACTATATTCAGGTTTAATCTCTTGTGCCATAGGAGTCGCAACTTCAACCGTTTTCGGCTGCGACATCAAATATGAAGTTAATAATCCTGTAATAACTGTTTTTCCTTGATTCCATAAAATTGGCACAAGAATAACAACTAAAATTGCCACTGTAAATCTGGTTTGTTTTGATTTCCAATCTATTTTCATAACTAATCCCTTTTCAATACATATAATATCACAACATGATACTCCCATTCTCTAATGATAATATAAAAATATTAATATTAAAATAAAATTATTACGGAATACCACACTAATTTTACAATTAGAAGATAACTAATAAAGTTTTATTTGTTACATTTGATTTACATAAATCAAAATTCTATCAATTTTTGCAAAAAAATAAAGTTTATATAATTGGATTGGTTTTATAAGGTAACACTGTGATTAATTTATTTGGTTTAAACATAAATAAACCTACAAATATTCAATATAAATCAGGTAATGGTTTTAGATACTCAATTAGAGCTCTAAAAGCAGACACTTTTGAACGTTCCAATCCAACAGAAAACCAATCAAATACAGCTACTTGCCCTATCAATTTCACAGGAAAATCAAACCGTCTAAAAGAATATAAAAAAATTACAGAAACCTTAAATCAAACAGCAGAAAATGCTCAAAAATCATTTGATGAACAACGTGCATCTGATGGATGGGCAGGCAAAACTGCTGATGCTATCAGTATTCTTTGGAATTCAAAAAACAGAGCTAAGCTTGTTCAAGCAGATATTGATACGTACAAAGAACAAGTTATAGAACTTGATAGCTCAATTAAAGAAAACCAATTCAAGGATAAATTTAAAGAAATGTTTGATGTTGAATATAACCATTCAAACATAGAAATTTATCGCAGAAAAGTAAACCAATTAGAAGCTGCTTTAACAGCAGATTTTATCGCAAAATTTACTGATGAAAAACTATCTAAAAGTATAAAAACTTACGAAAAATTATCAGGTAAATTACAAGATATAAACGAAATAAGACCAATTCCTTATGCAACTACAGGTTGTATTCCATATTATAACCATGTAACATCTAAGGATGAAATTTTTGAAAATATGGAAAATTCTTTAGTTGAAATTTTGGGTGATAAAAAAGCTTTAGATAAAGTTTTATCATCTTGCGGATTAGACATTGAAAAATCAACTAAAGAGGAAAAATACAAAGTTTACGGATGTTTATCTAAAATAATTGTAGATACTTCAAAAGCAAATGCAGAAAAATCCTTAAAAGGTAAAACATTAGAACAAGTTAAAGAAGAATACGATAAATCATACGAAAAAGCTTTCGGAACTAAAAATGATATCATTGCAAGAGTAGATAAATACAATGCCTCTCAAAAAGCAGGTGCAGCTTGTGTTAAATTCGTAACAGGCGTAGTATTAAATGCTCTCGGTCCAACATCAGTTGCAGCAAGTCTTGCGTATGGTGCTGCAACATCAGTAGCAATGGATATTGCTGATGCTTCAACAAATGATATAGATGGTGATTTTGACTTGAAAGCAACAGCAGTTAATGCCGGCTTAAACGGTATATGCGGTGCTGTAAATCAAGCAATTGTGAATAAATATGCAAGTGGAATAGCATCTAAAATATTAAAATCAATCGGCTTAGATTCTTCTTCAAAAAATGTAGGCACAGTTATTGCAGATTTTGTTATAAAAGAAATTGTAAGTAAAGAAGGTGTGAAACTTCCAGCTTATGCAGTTGAGGCAATTACAAAATCAGTAGTACAAACTATAGCCGGTATTAAAAACACTGAAAATAAAGAAGTTTTAAATAAAGAAGATATGGAAAATGTTATGGAAGTAATTTCTCAATCAATTACTAAGCAAAATAAAAAAGCTTAAGATTAAACAAGATTATTTTTGATATAATCACTCAGTTTTTCAGATATTATTTTGTGTCCTTCCTTATTATAATGTAATCCATCTGTATTTGACGGTTTCACAAATTCGTTAACATCAAAATATTCTAAACCATATATTTGACATAGTTTTTTGTAAATTTTAGCAGATTTTTTAGACTTTGAAATACTTGTACCATCAAACTGATATTTAAAATTTCCTTCTAAAATATTTTCATTAAGTATAACAGGAGGGATAATTATAATTTTTTCTACCCTGCGATTCGCATCTAAAATTAATTGCTCCAAACCTTTATTAATTTGATGAAAACTAATATCATATTTGAATTGTAAATCATTTGAACCAATCCAAAGAATAAGAATATCAATATCTTTCATTTTTGCAATAATTTTTGGAAAGTGCCTTTGTGCTGAAAATATAAATCCTTTATCATTATCAACAAAGCCGGTTCTATCGCAACCACCTTCTTCTATGATTTCATAATCACTTCCAAGATTAGCTTGTAAAAGAGTAGTCCATCTTGTTTGTTCATCAAATCTTGATCCATCAATCGGATTGTATCCGTATGTATTTGAATCTCCGTAACATAATATCTTTTTCATATTCATTCCTGTTTTATTAATTGTACAAACCTTTTGAAAAGTATCTATCTCCCCTGTCAGGAAATATAAGTACAACATTTCCTTTTATACCTTGTTTTACAAGTTTTTTTGCGGCTGCCATTACAGCTCCTGAGCTTGAACCTGCTATGATACCCTCATTTTTTACAAGTTCTTTTGAATTTTCAAAAGCTTCATTGTCTGTAATTTTTATCACAATATCAACTAATGACATATCCATTGTATCAGCAATAAAATCATTTCCAATACCTTCAATATTATAATCTGCGTGTTCTCCACCACCCATAGTTGAACCCACAGGATCAGCAAGAACACCTTTTATTTCGTTTTTTTGTTCTTTTAAATATTTCATAATACCGCTAAATGTTCCGCCTGAACCGGCACCGGCTATTAAATAATCAATATTACCTTCCATATCGTCATATATTTCTTTACCGGTTGTTTCATAATGTGCCAAAGGGTTTGCAAAATTTTTAAACTGCTCTAAAGAAATTGCACCCTCAGTTTTATTTTTTATTTCTTCAGCTTTTTCAGAAGCTCCCAACATACCAAATTCTCTCGGTGTATTAATAATCTCTGCACCTAATGCCCTCATTAAAGTTTGCTTTTCTGTAGAAAATTTATCAGGCACTACAAATATAATTTTATATCCTTTATTTAAAGCTGCAAATGCAATTCCCAAGCCGGTATTACCTGCTGTTGCTTCTACTATTGTTCCGCCTTTTTTTAATATGCCCTTTTTTTCTGCATCTTCTATCATGTATTTACCTATCCTATCTTTCAATGAACCTGATGGATTATAGTATTCGAGCTTTGCAAATAAATTAACATCTGATGGAATTTCAAAACTATTTAATTTTACAATCGGAGTATTACCTATTAAATCTTTCATTGAATTATACAACATTACATTTCTGCCTTTCTAATCGCTTGTTCTAAATCTTTTATAATATCTTGTTTATTTTCAATACCAGCTGAAAATCTTATTAAACTCTCTGTTATACCGACTTTTTCTCTTATCGATTTAGGAATTGAAGCATGTGTCATAGAACTCGGATGACATACCAGAGATTCTACTCCACCTAAACTTTCAGCAAGAATTACAACTTCAAGAGAAGAAAAGAATTTTTTAATATCATAATTTTCTTTTAATTCAAAAGATATCATACCTCCGCCATTTTTTGCCTGTTTAGAATGAATTTCATATCCGTTTGAAGTTTTTAAACCCGGATAATATATGTTTTTTACAGCTTTATGTTTTTGTAGAAATTCAGCTATAAATTGTGCATTTTCAGTAATTCTATCCATTCTTACAGCAAGAGTTTTTATTCCTCTTATTAAAAGAAATGAATCAAACGGTTCAAGTATAGCCCCAATTGAATTTTGAAGAAAACCTATTTTTGCACCCAAATTTTTATTTTTAACAACTACAAGACCTGCAATAAGATCGCAATGTCCGCCTAAATATTTTGTTGCACTGTGTATTACAATATCTGCACCCAAATCTAAAGGTCTTTGCAAATAAGGTGTCATAAATGTATTATCTACAATACTTAATATATTATGCTTATGTGCAATTTTTGATACTTCTTCAATATCTGTTATTGATAATAAAGGATTTGCAGGACTTTCAACCAAAATAGCTTTTGTATTTTGTGTAATTGCTTTTTCAAAATCTTCATTTTCTGCAATACTGAAAGTTATACCAAAATTGTTAAATACCTGATTTAATAACCTGAAAGTACCGCCATATACATTATTTGAAATAACTATATTATCACCTGATTTAAACAATGAAAATACCGTAGTAATTGCAGCCAAGCCAGATGCAAATGCAAAGCCGTATTTTCCGTTTTCAAGTTCTGATATAAGTTTTTCCAATGCCTCTCTTGTTGGATTGCCTGTTCTGGAATACTCGTACCCTCTATGTTTACCTAATTCATCCTGTTTATATGTTGATGTCTGATATATTGGAATATTTACAGCTCCTGTCTTTTCTTCAATCGAATTACCACCGTGTATTAAAAGTGTTTCAAAATTTGTCATTATCTTTCTCCTATTATTCTTTTGTCTTATTTATGGTAATAAATACTTATTAAAAAAGATTCTTAAAATATAATTTAAGAACCCTTTTATACTTTTACTTTTTTAATTAATTAAACATATAAAACTATAAGTAAGTTCTTTTAGATAAAAACTTACAACAACAACATTTTAAATTTTCAAAAAATTTGTATATCATATTATAATAATAAGATTAAAATAAATTATGTCAAGCTAAAATCTAACATTCATAACATGTTAAGGTATACCATAAGATTTAAGAATGTTTTGAACAGCAGCATCCGCCATTGCAGTTCTTACACTTTTCAGATATTTCTCCATTTTTCAATGAAGATTTACAGCTTTTAATCCATTTTGGCTCAGGACAACAACACTGTTTCATAAAATCCATAAAATTAACAAATCTGTTTAAAACATCATCCGTCATTGAATATTCCATAACCTCAGCATTTTCTTCGGCTTTTTTAAAGTCAATATCTAAAACTTGATTTAAAAAACTTGTTATTGTTTCATGGCGGTATTTTTTTATTATTACCGTTTGTTCACCGAGTGATGTAAGCGTTATATTTCCGTACGGTTCATAATTAATATAACCTTTTTCTTTCAATTTTTTTATGGCATCAGCCGTAGAAGCCCCTCCAATATTTAAAAATAACGATACATCTTTCACAATTATTGAGTGCTTTTGCTCTATTAATGTATCTATTGCAAGCAAATAGGTTTCTAAACTTTTGGTTAATTTTTTATTCATAATATTTATATTACCATAAAAATTTGAAATAATATTGTTTTTATTATATGTTATGGTATAACATAACATATAATAAGCAAGGAGTTAATAATGACTAAATATGAAAATTTAATACAAACAATAGGCAATACACCGCTTGTAAAAGTAAATAAACTATCAAAGAGTAAAAATCTTTACGCAAAAATTGAATATTTTAATCCTGCTGGTTCAGTAAAAGACAGAATTGCTCTTGCGATGATAGAAGATGCAGAAAATAAAGGTCTTATAACAAAAAATACAACCATCATAGAGCCGACAAGTGGTAATACTGGAATTGGACTTGCATTTATAAGTGCAATAAAAGGTTATAAACTGATTTTAACAATGCCTGAAACAATGAGTATTGAAAGAAGAAAATTGTTACAAGCTTATGGAGCAGAACTCGTATTAACAGACGGTGCAAAGGGAATGAAAGGTGCTATAGAAAAAGCTCAAGAGCTTCATGAACAAATACCTGATTCCTTTATACCTCAACAATTTAAAAATCCTGCAAACCCTGAAAAACATTACAATACAACGGCACAAGAAATATGGAAGGACACAAATGGTGAAGTTGATATATTTGTTGCAGGTGTTGGAACAGGCGGTACAGTTTCCGGTATCGGTAAATTTTTAAAAGAACAAAAAAAAGATGTAACTATTGTTGCGGTTGAGCCGGCTTCAAGCCCTGTATTATCAGGTGGACAAGCTGGTACACATAAAATTCAGGGAATAGGTGCCGGCTTTGTACCTGACACTTTTGACAGAAATGTTGTTGATAAAATCGTAACCGTAACAAACGAAGATGCAGTTGAAACAGCAAGATTATCTGCAAAACAAGAGGGAATGTTTATTGGAATTTCATCAGGTGCATGCCTTTATGCTGCTATAAATTTAGCAAATGAAAATCCTGATAAAAATGTTGTTGCATTACTTCCGGATACAGGAGAAAGGTACCTTTCCAGCGTTCTTTTTGAAAATTAATTTGGTAAACAAATAATAAACAAGCGATTTATTAAATAAATTGCTTGTTTATAAAAAATTATTATTAAAAATACTTATACATTTTTATTTATTTTATTTCCACAACCCTCAAGCATAGAAATAACTTCTTCTTGCAATTCTTTTTTGTTACCAAAAATTTTTTCGTGTTCTTCAGTTTTAGGATTTGCAATATTTTTCAAAGTTTTAATAAATTCAGACGGACTTGGATACCAAGGAGTTTTTACATTCTTAGTTTCATCCTTTGCATTTACAAACCCCATAGATAATGAAGCTTTTGAATGCGGTACAGGACTATAGAATTTTTTGTATTCTATAACTTCTCCTTTTTCAACTTTATCTAAAGCTTGTAAAGTTGTTTTAAATTCACCTAATTGTTTTTTATTCATATTAGAAATTATATCTTTTGTATCGGTATTATACCGTAATTTTGCTGTAAAACTCGGAGATGTTTGTGCAGGTGCAACTTTCATAATTTTCCTTTCACACTTTATATTTTAAATATTTTATTTTTAGTCAACATGCATATAAAAATCGTGAAAAAAAAATTTGCTAGTTTATTAAAAAAAATTATTGAAACTTACAACTTAATATTCATATAAAAACTACAAACAGGGTTTCAACTTTGTAAAACCCTGTTTGTAAAATTTAATAATTATGTATTTTACATACTATATAATCTGTAAATCAGCTTGTAAGCTTCCTGCTTTTTTTAATGCCTGTAAAATACTTATCATGTCAAACGGAGGAACACCGATTGAATTTAGAGCATTTACCAAATCATTTAAATTACTGTTAGCACCTAATTTTACTAAACTTCCCGGTTCTTTTTCTACACCGATTGTTGAATTTTCAAATCCGACTGTTGAGCCCTGTGCAAACGTATTTGGTTGAGATACTTCATTTTCTGTTGTTACAGTAACAGTTATATTACCATGTGCTACTGCTGCAGGAAGTAATTTTACTTGTGAGCCGATTACGACAGTACCCGTTCTTTCATTTATTACAACTTTTGCTCTTTCTGATGTAGGCATAACAGGTACATTTTCTAATCTTGCAAGAAAAGCTATTCTGTTTTCTTGATATGCAGCAGGAATTTGTACCTGAACAGAGCTTCCATCTATTGCTTTTGCAGGAGCAACTGAATTTGAAATTGCATTTGCAATTCTTGATATCATTGTGTAATCAGAATGATCTAAAGATAATGTAACAGTAGATTCATCTCCAATAACTGTATCTATATCACGTTCCATAATAGCACCACCCGGAATTCTACCTGTTGAAGTTATTGCAGTCCTTTTCATTGAACCACCACTTCTTGCTGTTACTCCGCCTACTGATATAGGACCTTGAGCTACAGCTACTGCTTCACCGTTAGGAGCTTTTAATATTGTTTGAACTAAAACTCCTCCCTCTAAGCTTTTAGCATCTGCCATTGTTGATACCGTTACATCAATTTCATCACCGTTTTTTGCAAATGGCGGAACGGTTGCTGTTACAATTACGGCAGCTGATGAACCTTTTTGAATGTAGTTTTCCTGTTCGATTACTGTGCCTAAATTCATTAACATCATTTTATTTGTCATCTGTGTTGAACGAGAGTTATCACCTGTTCCAGGTAAACCTACTACTACACCATAACCAACTATCTGGTTGTTTCTTACACCTTTTACGTGAGTTATATCTCCGACCTTTACACTTGCCGCCATAACATCTGTCGGAATAAATACCGTCATCATCATTACTATTGATATTATTGCTAATAATTTTTTCATCATTCTTACTTCCCCATTAATTAAAATAACGCTTTTATAATTCTGTTCATAATACCTTCGTTTTGACCTCTTGATACTGAACCTCTGCCTGACATTGCAAATTGTAAATTTCCAACTCGTTTTGAACTTATTTCGCCATTAGCATTTATCCAACGTGGATCTACTATGCCTGTTACTATTAAATCCATTCTTTCATTAGCATTTACAAGTGTTTTTTTACCTTGAACAACTAAGTTGCCGTTAGATAATAATTGAACAACCTGAGCTGATATAGTATCGCCAAAATGTACTATTCTTGATGCATTTGCTGAATTTTCAATAGTATTGCTGCCGCCAAAAGATATAGGACCTTGACGATCATCAACAACTTTTAACCACTTGGTTAAGATTTTTCTTAACAATTTGGAATTATTATCACTTGTGTTAGTGCTTTTTGCGGAACTATATGTCATTGTATCGGTATTTGAAATTGTTTCATCTATTACGATTGACACCATATCTCCTATTGTTAAGGCACGTACACCTGAAAACAATGATTTAGATGAGGCCTGATAACTCTGTGATGCATTTAAAACAAATAAAGATTCTGCCTTTACAGGAGTATATAAACCTATTATTGCTGTTATTAATAAAATTGAACCTAATAATTTTTTCACTACATTCCCCTTTTACATATTTATTAATACTTTGTTTTCACCTATAACTTTTCCTCTGTATGTTTTTTTATAAGTGTTGTTTCTGACATCTACATAATCACCAATCATTCCATCACTTAAAACAACTCCATCTGTTGATATAAAAATATTTCCACTTTTGAAAAATGCTTTAACTGTTGAATAACTTTTTACGTCCGGCTTCATTCCGACAAAGCGTCTATCTATAATTTCACCTTCTCTAAACCATTTTCGACTTATCATTTCTTTACTATCAAGCATATTTTTTGTTAAAACATAATCAATATTTGAAGAAACCTCCATTCGTTTTGGCGTTAAGTTATTTAATGATAATATTTCATCTCTGTCTATTTGTCTGTTAGCACATAAAACTTCTTTATATGCCAATGTTCTGACTGATACAATAAATTGTTTTTCAAGTTTTCCGTTTGAATAAATATAAATCTTCTTTATATCTCTTGGTACAAATTTGTCAAAATTTGATTTAACAACAAATTTTATATTACCGTCAGAAATATACATTTTCTTAAATGGCATACTTGCAATAATAACTTTTACTTCTGCATCTGTATATTTCTTATTTTGTTGAATAACTTGTTTTTCAATTTCTGTCCTTATTTGCTCATCGGTATATTCAACGGCATATACGACATTTTTTGCGAATGTCGTTATTATAATAAATAAAAATATAGCCGTTAGTTTTTTCAATTTAATACCTTTACTGTAAGTTATTTGTCATTTGAAGAATTTCACTTGATGTTTGAATTATTTTAGAATTTGATTCAAACGCTCTTTCTGCTTTAATCAAACCTATAAGCTCATCTACAATTTGAACATTTGAGCCCTCTAAAAATCCTTGTTGTATAAGTCCCATACCTTCCTGTCCCGGTGTACCTTGTACGGCATTTCCGGATGCAGATGTTTCTTGATAAAGGTTATGACCTATTGAAAGTAAGCCGGATGGGTTTTGAAATCTTACAAGCTGAATTTGTCCGATTTGGTTTGCTTCTGTATTATTTCCTGTTAAAACAGAAACATTACCGTCTTGAGAAATAGTAATCTCTTTTGCATCTGCCGGAATTGTCATTGCCGGCTGAAGTAACAATCCGTCATTTGTACAAATTTGACCTAAAGCATCCATTTGCAGACAGCCATCACGAGTATATGCAAGTGTACCGTCTTCTTTCATAACTTGCAAGAAACCCTCTCCCTCAATCATAATATCAAGATTTCTGTCAGTTGATACTGCTACACCTTTTGTAAAAATTCTTGTTGTCGCTGCTGTTTTTACACCTAATCCGATTTCAACACCTACAGGTTGATAAGTACCTTGATTAAGCATTGCACCCGGTGTTCTTGCGGCTTGGCTTAACAAGTCTTGAAATTCCAAACGTACTTTTTTAAATCCGGTTGTATTTACGTTGGCAACATTGTTTGCAATAACGTCCAGATAATTCTGTTCGGCTATCATTCCTGTTGCTGCTGTTGTTAATGAACGTAACATTTTTAATTACCTCTTTCCTTGTCCGTTATTACTTTGTTTATGTTCTTAATCGTCCTAAACTTATTGCTTGAGATAACATCTCTCCGCTTGTTTTTACATGCTTTTGAAGTGATTCAAAATTTCTTGTTGTATTAATGGTTTTTATCATTTCCTTTATTACATTCGAATTTGACATTTCAAGCATACCCTGTTGTATTGTATATTTGTCTGCTCGTATAGGAGGATTTGTATCATTATCTCTTGTTATAAACTTTGAACCTCCTATATTGAATAAACCGGTTTCTTTATCCTGAAAGTCATATATTGCTATTTGCTGTAAAGGTATTTTTTGTACACCATCATTTATTTCTATTGCACCTTGTTCACCCACTGTGATTTTTGTTATATCATCAAAACCAAGTTCTCTAAAGTTTATCTGAATTGGTCTGTTTTCAATATCAAGAATAGTATCTCCATCTTCTGTTCTTAAAAAAGAATCTCTATCCAAAACAAGTTGCCCACATCTTGTATAGCTTATATCACCTGTAGGTGATTGCACTCTAAAAAAGCCGTCGCCTTCAATTGCTAAATCAAGAGGTCTGTCTGTTCTTTGTAATGCACCTTGTGAAAAGTCATAGTGAATCATATCTGTTTTTGGTCCCATGCTGAGAGTACCAATATTTCTTGTACTTCCACATAAAACAGTACCGCTGTTTTCAACAATTTTTGCATCATATATATCTTTGAATGTCAATTCTGTTTTCTTAAAACCAGTTGTATTTACATTGGCAAGGTTCATTGCCGTATTATCAAGTTGATCTGTAAGGGCTAACATGCCTTTTGTAGCTGATTCAAAACTTCTTACTAGCATTAATTACCCCCTTCCTTATCCTTATAGTTGTCATAAGTTTTCATTATGCATTTCACATAGTTTTGAGTTTCTTTATACGGAGGAATACCGCCATATTTTTTTACTGCATTTGGACCTGCATTATATGCAGCAAGGGCAAGTTCTTTATTATTATCAAACCTATCCATTAACCCTTTTAAATACTTTGTTCCGCCTGCAATATTTTGTTCCGCATCATACGCATTTGTAACACCTAGTCCTTTAGCAGTTGATGGCATTAACTGCATAAGCCCCATAGCACCGCATTTTGATGTTGCATTTGCGTTGAAACCAGATTCGTGTCTTACAACAGATTTTACAAAATTAGAATCTAAACCGTTTTTATTTGCATATTCTTCAATTAAATCGCTTATATCATCTTTAGAAACAGGTGAAGTATTTTTTACGTTATTTGGTATTGTTTTTGCTACCGGTTTTAATACTTCTTCTTGCTTGTCTAATATTTTTTGAAACGAAGTATCAGTTTGTCTTTCATATTCAGGTAACACAAGTGATTGACGAGTTAAAGACGCAAATTGTCTTTCAATCGCATTAATACGTTCCAATGTCATTTGCAAACTTGCAACCACTTACCTATTCTCCACCCGTCGAAAGCTTACACTTCCGTCTATCATTTCACACATCTAATTTACTATATTTAGTGGATATTTCACATCAACCTTTTGATGTAATTTTTTTTATTTCTTATAGACCAAAGGATTAATATATAGATTTTATAAAACTTGCCTTTTATTTTTATATGATTAATATTATCCAATTTAGGTGAAGCTCGTGCTACTCATTATGTAATTAATAAATAAAAGTTCATAAGCTTTTTCACTATTAAAAAAGACAAGAGCTAAACTCTTGTCTTTTAAATGCTCCAGGCCAGACTTGAACTGGCACTGAGTTATTCGCCCAATCGGATTTTAAGTCCGACGCGTCTACCGATTCCGCCACTGGAGCTTGGTAGTTTTCTATTTAATTGTTTTCGCCCTTTATGGCTTCTCGGTAGACTGCGTCTACCTTGCCTCTCTAAAACGATACTTAATCGTTTTTTCGGCAGAGTGCCATAAAAATCATGTCTACTGACTATGTTAAGATTATCAAAAAAAGCTTACAATGTCAACTAAATATTTTTATTTGACCGTTTCTTCTTTATCACTTTCACTTTTAGAGTCAGCTTCTTCACCCTGTTTTGATAAAAACATTTTACCGTCTTTCATATCTAAAACAATTGTATCACCTTCATGATATTTACCGGTCAAGATTTCTTCAGCCAACGCATCTTCTACCTTACTTTGAATAAGACGTCTTAATGGTCTTGCACCATAAGCTTCCGAATATCCATCCGTTGCTAAGAAGTCCTTAACTTCATCTGTTACAAGCATTGATAATCCTCTTTCATCCAATCTCTTGAACAAATCTCTCATCATTAAATCAACAATTTCTCTGATTTCTTCCTTGCTCAAGTGTGAGAATACAATTATATCATCAATACGATTGATAAATTCAGGTCTGAATGCTTTCTTCATTTCATCATGTACTGTTTCTTTTAATCTTTCGTATTTATCTTTCTTAGCATCATCTCCACCTACTGAAAATCCTAGTTTTGATTGATTAGCTATCATACTTGCACCAATATTTGATGTCATAATAATAATTGTATTTTTGAAGTTTACATGTCTACCCTTAGAATCTGTTAATCTTCCGTCATCTAAAATCTGTAACATTATATTGAACACATCAGGATGTGCTTTTTCGATTTCATCAAAAAGAATAACTGAATATGGTTTCTTTCTTATAGTTTCAGTTAAACTTCCACCATCATCATAACCTACATATCCAGGAGGTGAACCAATTAATTTTGATGTAGAATGTTTTTCCATAAATTCAGACATATCTACTCTTACCATATTGTCTTCAGAACCAAATACTGCTTCTGAAATTGCCTTAGCAAGTTCTGTTTTACCAACACCTGTAGGTCCACAGAAAATAAAGCTTCCAATTGGTCTGTTTGGTGATTTTAAACCTACTCTTGCACGTCTGATTGCTCTTGATACTGCTACTATAGCATCACTTTGTCCGATTACTCGTTGATGTAAAGTATCTTCAAGTTTTAACAATCTTTCGCTTTCACTTTCTGTTAATTTTGTAACAGGTATACCTGTCATCATTCCTATTACTTCAGCTATATGCTCAGATGTAACTGTAGGTTTATTGGCATCATGTTCATTGCGCCATTCTTCTGATACTTCTCTGATTTTTTCTTTCATATCAGCTTCATCATCTCTTAATTGAGAGGCCTTTTCAAACTCTTGATTTCTTATTGCATCCTCTTTTTCTTTAATGATTGCTCTAAGTTCTTTATCAAGTTCTTTTCCTTCAGGAGATAGTGAACTTACTTTCAAACGAACTTTTGAACTTGCTTCATCTAAAACGTCTATTGCCTTATCAGGTAAAAATCTGTCTGTTATATATTTACTTGATAATTTTACAGCTGAAACTATTGCATCATCAGAAATAATTAATCTGTGGTGTTCTTCATATTTCGGTTTTAATCCTCTTATAATCTCAATAGAATCTTCTATTGTCGGCTCATCTATAATTACGGTTTGAAAACGTCTTTCTAAAGCTTTATCTTTTTCTATATGTTTTCTGTATTCATCAAGTGTAGTTGCACCGATAATTTGGATTTCACCTCTTGACAATGCCGGCTTTAATATATTTGCAGCATCAATAGCACCCTCTGCTGCACCTGCACCTATAAGAGTATGCATTTCATCTATTACCAGAATTATATTACCTGCCTGTCTGATTTCATCCATAATCTTTTTAAGACGTTCTTCAAATTCACCACGATACTTTGTTCCGGCTACAAGTAAACCCATGTCCAATTGTACTACTTTTCTGCCATCCAAAATATCCGGAATTTCCGAATTAACTATTCTTGTTGCTAAACCCTCTACAACAGCCGTTTTACCAACTCCGGGTTCACCCAAAAGTATAGGGTTATTCTTTGTACGACGTGCAAGAATTTGAATTACACGCTCAATTTCTTTTTCTCTGCCAATTACAGGATCTAATCTTAATTCTGCAGCAGCTAAAGTTAAATCTGTACCAAATTCATCCAAGCTTGGCGTTTTTGCCTTAGTTGATGATGAACTTGATGATAAGCTACCGCCTGATGCTACTGTTTGCGGTTTAGATTCGCCTAATATCTTAACTACATTGCTTCGAATTTTATTTAAATCAACACCTAAATTTTCCAATACTCGTGCAGCAACACCCTCGTTTTCTCTAATTAAACCAAGTAATAAGTGTTCCGTTCCGATATAATTGTGTCCTAATTGTCTTGCTTCATCCCAAGATAATTCTAAAACTCTTTTTGCTCTTGGTGTAAATGGAATTTCTACTGCTACAAAACCTGTACCTCTGCCTATTATTTTTTCAACTTCGGCTCTTGCATCTTTTAGGTTTACACCCATAGATTTTAAGGTTTTTGCAGCAACTCCCGTTCCCTCTCCAATAAGACCTAATAATATTTGTTCCGTTCCTACAAAGTTATGTCCTAAACGTCTTGCTTCTTCCTGTGCAAGCATTATGACCTTTATAGCTTTTTCTGTAAATCTTTCAAACATAGTTTTTCCCTTTTAGTATACCTACACAATTTTAGATGAAATATAAAAAAGTTTCAAGTAATTTACAAAAAAATAAATTTAATGCTGTATATAAATAACCTGATAACATTCAAACATAAATCAATATGTTAGTTATCAGGTTATTTATTATTAAATTAAAAAATTTTTTACTATTGAGATACAAGTCGCATAGCTTCTTGCAATAATTCTTTTTGCGATGAAATAAGTTTGTTTGCAAGTTCCATTTGAACTTTTGCCTGTTGGAAATTTGCAATATTATCTTTGAATGCTACGTTAGAAAGTTCTAACAAGCCGGAACGGATTTCCCCTCTGCCCATTACCGGTCTGCCTGATTCTTCCGTTTCTACATATTGACCGTCTTTTAGTTCAAACAAACCGTTTTTGTTGTGAAAACTCATTGTTGCTATTTTGTATAAAGGAACTTTCTTTTTACCACCATCAGCTTTACCATATAATGTTCCATCATTTTTGATTTCATAGTCATCATATTTACCTAAATATTTTCCGTTATTAGGATCTATCCAAAGTTTTATGTTTGTTGTTGGTACGTCTAAAGCTCCACCTTTAGTAATAGTTTCTTCATACAAGTCGGAACTTAAAGACTTTGTACCCGCCATGATTTCACCTTTATCATTTAGGATGTAACCTTGAACGGTATAACCATCCTTGTTGGTGTATAAACCCTCTTTGTCAAAATCAAATTCTCCATGTCGTGTATAAATAACTTTACCTTCAGGAGTACGGGTTACAAAAAATCCTTCACCTTCTAAAAAGAGGTTTGCTGTTGCTGTACCGGGCGTAGATTTACCTTGACCAAAATTCTTATCACACTGGTCAAGAACTGCACCGCCCAAAAATGTTCTAAAGGTTACTTTGTTCTCTTTAAAACCGGGTGTGTACATATTCGTCATGTTTGTCGTTAATGTACTCATCCATTCTGTTGTTGCTTTTTGCGAATTTAACGCTGATACGAAAGGATCATTCATAACCATTCTCCTTATTATTTCTTCTATTATTACGTCTTTCTTCCTGTTGTTGGTCTTTCTTTCTGTCTTCTCTATATGATAATTTATCATATTCTAAGCCATCTTCTTCAAATTTTTGTTTTAAGATAGGAAGATTTTGTTTTAAATACTGCTCAACTACCTTATCTCCAGGGATAAATTCTGCTGATATTTTACCTTCACGGCTTACTTTTAATACAACTGAAATATCTTTGTCAAAATCTACTCTAAATGATTTATTATTTTCTCTTGATTCTTTCAATGCATTTAAAAGTGCTTTGGAAACTTCAAGCTGCTGACTATCCTCTACATCTTTTAATGTAAGTTCATTTTGAGATACACCGGTATCCACTGCCGCTGCACTTTTTTCCGCTAAACTTGTAAAGAACTTTATATCATTTTCTGTCATATTTATTGAATCATTTGATTTTTTTGATGATATTTTAGAAGCAGCTCCGGTTGCACTACCTTTTGTTGTCTTCTTTGTATTGTTTGTTGATAAATTTGTATCAATGAATTTTAATATATCATTTGTTTTTGACGAACTTAATGCTCTATCAGTTTCTGCAAATGATGTTAAAACGGCATCTGTATCTATAATATTTTTTATGTTAATTTTTTCAATTACCTTTTGTTCTTGCTTTTTAAGCGGTTTAATTTCTAATTGCTTATTTGAGTTAGCTATATCTGTTATAGCCGGAATATCGGCTTCTTTAGATTTTATTCTGCCTGAAATTTTAGATTTGGCTTCTTTTTTTACGTTTGTTGTTTTTTTGTTTAAATTAATTTCTGATGAAATTTTATTTTCTTTAAATAGTTTTTCATCTTTTAATGGTTTTGGTTCAGACATAGGAAGTTTAATCACTTCTTTTTCTGTATTTACGATACTTTTAATCAATTTTTCATTATTAATTTTATCTGAATTTACATCTGAAACATTTTTACTCAATTTATTTTTTGACTTATTAACTGTTTCAACTTCTAATAAAGTATCATTGTTAAAACGAGTCGTTTCATCAACAGTTTTTTTAACTTTTTTGGAATTATTAATATCCGCAATTAAATTTATTTCCTGTTCAAGAGCTTTTACTTCCTTGTTTGGAACTCTTGATTCATTGTTTAATGTTTTATCCAACTTCTTATTATTGGATACATTATTTAGTTCCTTTTGTGGAAGATTAATTAATTCTTTATTAGAAACATTATTTATTTCTCCATTTTGAACAAGATTTTGATTTCTGCTTGAAACTCGATTTAAGTCGTTATTTAATGTTTTATCCAATTTCGTATTGATAACATTATTTTCAATAGGATTTGTTACCTTTTTATCAGATATATTAGTAGTATTTTTTTCTGCCGTCATTTCATTTTTTTGAGTTGCTGATATAGTTTCTTTAAAAGAAACTCCTTCATCATTTACTTTCACAGATTGAGATACAGATGCTTTATTTTCTGTTTGTACTTTTTGTTTATTTGATATTGCTGTTACATCCATCTTTAATTTCCTTTTCTTTTTTTGAGCTTTTGCTCTAATAATTCTTCTTCTTCTAATTTTTCTCTTGATTGTTGGAAGTATCTTTGAACTCCAAGTTCTGACATTCCTTTTAACTCTGCCGCCTTTTCTTCGGCTATATAGTTTTCTCTCATTTTGTCTTTATGCTTTTCCAGAACTTTTACTGCCTGCTCCAATTCTACAAGTTTTTGTGTTTCCTGCTGTACTATTTCTAATTTTTCTTGTTTGACTGTTTCAAGTTGAACTGCCTTTTCCCACAGGTGATGTATGTATGTATCAAAGGCCTCGTACATTGTATAATCTGCCTGCCTTTGATTTTGCATTGTTACTGCAATTTCTTGTTGATTCAGTTGAATTGCTTGTTCTGCTTCATACAGTGCCTGTTGGGCTTTTTGAAGAACTATAAGTTGTTCTTCTTTTTTTCTGATTCTGAAATCAAGGACTTTTTGTAATCTGTATACAAACGGCATATTACACTCTCACGATAATATTATGTTGTTTTTTATGTATTTTTTATACATCCGTTCGTATGATTTTATTTAATAATAATTTTTTAAAAGTCAATACATGCCTGCAAAAATATACAAATATACTGCATTTATTTTAAAATTTTTCGCAAGTATATTTATAATGGCTTACATTAACACATTGTAATCCATAAAAAACGTTTTATTATACCGGCAGTTATTATTGATAAAATGCTAAAAATAATATCATACAAAATTTTTGTTCCGCTTTGAGCAATTATCCACCCGAACAATACTGCATTTGAGGATTGCTCTATTGTGCCTATAAATAGAGTATATAGAATACCTATTATATGTATGGTCAACACCGCAACAATTGATGCCTGTATTATGTTTTTTATAGAAAAACCGCTTTTTAAAATTGATGCAGAAAAGAATACCGCAGGAATATATGCCAATATATATCCAAAATTATAATCAAATATATATTTTATTCCGCCGCCAAGTGCAAATACAGGATACACAAAAAGTCCTATACTTATATATACCAAGACAGGTATTACGCCAAATATTCGTCCTAAAA
Organism: uncultured bacterium; assembly: GCA_902776035.1. Classification (GTDB taxonomy): domain Bacteria; phylum Cyanobacteriota; class Vampirovibrionia; order Gastranaerophilales; family Gastranaerophilaceae; genus UBA6984. The sequence continues at coordinate 8,081 of CACYOO010000001.1, read as the reverse complement.
GAGCCGCTACAAATACTATAACCGGAATTTGAGGTATATATCTGTAATATTTTAAAAAATGCTGTTTTACATTTGTATCACTTGTATCACCTATATATGACATGAAATCAACAGGAATTATATAATGTGTAAATGAAAATTGAGTGAATGTTGCAATAATTATAAGCATTACACATAAGCACATTAAAATAAGTGTACCTAACCTTAATTTTACGGTTTCACCATTATATTTAAATACATTTTCCTTTTTTACTCTTGTAGATTTTTCTATAATCATATTATTGTAATTTTTTCTTTTAAGTTCAAAAGATTTTTATTATAAGTATCTTTAAATTTATCCCAAAAAATATTCTCTGTCCACATTATAAGTGCATCTTCATTATTATTTTGATAATATCCTTTTCTTGTACCTAAAGATTTAAAAGCATATTTTTCATAAAGTGAAATTGCCGGCTTATTACTTATTCTTACCTCTAAAGTAAGATATTTTGCCATTTCTTTATAACAAGTATCAATAATAGAAGTTAAAAGTACTTCTCCAACTCCTTTTTTTCTATACTCAGGTAAAACTGCAATATTTGTGATATGTGCTTCATCAAGAATTACCCAAGAACCTGAATAGCCAATAAGTTCATCCGTTTGATTAAATGCACAATAATATCTGGCTAAATTATTTGTTAATTCTGAATAAAAAGAATCTTTCGACCAGTGATGATTGCCATATACCAAAGCTTCTATACGTTCTATTGAATCTACATCTTTTTGTTTCATTGGATGTATTTTTACAACAAACTTATCCATATATGAATATTATCGTAAAAATTAACTAATGTAAAATACTTTATTATAAATAATGTTTTACCACTTTACTTCTGTATGTCCGACATTCATATCCCAAAAACAAAAATATTCATAACATTTATACTTTCTAAAATATAAAAAATATCCGTTTGCAAGAATCAATGCCTTATTTGTATTTAAATAAGTTTTTGCAGGAACAAGAAAATATAAAGGACTTTTTTCTTTTTCATTTATTTGTTTAAAAACTTCCTGATGTTTCATTGCGTATTCTATTGGATTAACACTACATATACCTTTTAAATTTTCATATAATTTATAATCGGATTTTTTACTAATATCACAATAATTTTTAATTTTATAACTGTTTTTATAAGAATACGGTAATATTTCAAACATTTCACCGTTATTATGATATATTGTTGAATTTTTTAAATTTACATCACTTTCTATAAATGATTTTAACTGTCTGCTCTTAGAATTATAAACAATATTAAAAGATATCGTATCAGGAGTATAGAAAATATATATAATAGAAATCAATGTCAAACTTGATATTGCCAAAAATTTCCACTTAAAATATTTGTTATCAATATCAGATATCCAAAAAGCTACAATTAAGTAAATAAAAACAAAAAAAGTATGCCAAAAATTTAATACATAAATTTTGTACATTAAAAATAAAACTACAAAACTGCAAAATGAAATAAAAAATAATGAGTATTTATCTTTTACCAAATACTTTATAACAGGTATGGATAAAATAACTGCAAGAAATATATTTATAATACTATTTCTTACAAATATATGTGAAAACAATGATAACGTTTTTGGTTTTAGATAACCGCCATTAATATTTACATTTGAAATTTGTAATAAAATAACCAAAACTGTTATTAATCCAATTAAAAGAGAAATATAATACTCTTTTGAAAAATTTTTACATTTTATAAATTTAAAAATAAAAATTATACCAAAAGCAGTTGCAGGAATAAGAGCCATAAGAGATGTATTTGCACACAAAAAGATTAATCCGCAATAAATTAAAGGATGTTCAAGCTGCTTTTTATACAGAGATGCAATAAGGAATATTAATAGAATACCTATAGAATAACATCTTGCAACGACAGAATAATAGCCCAAAAACGGAAAAGAAAACGTTATGCAAATTTTAGTAAAATTATTAAAAGGAGCTTTTACCCATAAAATAGCTAATGCAAGAAAACAAAATATCCAATTTAATAATTGCATTGAAACAGGATACAAATGTAATTTAGCAATAGGAAAAAGTAATATATTCCATATAGGAAAATGTCCTTCCTGAGGTATATATTTAAGCATTTCTAAAAAATTTAATTGTTCGGAAATAACCCAAGAATGTGCCTCATCAAACCATGGCATGTGATGATATAACCTTATAATAGTTATAACAGCAAAAAGAAATAAGCTAATAACAGCTATCTTATTTATTTTTGACACATTCATACTAAATTATTTTTTATTTCCCATACAAATATATTCAAAACCCCTTGAAGTAATCCTGCTTCGATTATATTGATTTCTACCATCAAATATAATAGGTGTTTTCATCAAATTTTTAATTATATCAAAATCAGGATGTCTGAACTCGTTCCATTCTGTCAAAAGCAATAGTGCATCTGAATTTTTTAATGCATCATAGGAATTTTTAGCATAAGAGATTTTATCTCCAAATATAAATTCTGCACTTTCCATTGCTTTTGGATCATAAGCTTGAACTTTTGCACCTTTTTCAAGTAAAGCATTGATTACTGTGATTGCAGGAGCTTCTCTCATATCATTTGTTTTTGGTTTGAACGCCAAGCCCCATACTGCAAATATTTTTCCTGATAAATCTTCTCCGAATTTTTTTGTTATTTTATCAATAAAATATTGACGCTGTTTTTTATTAACGTTATCTGCAGATTTAATTATAGACATTTCACAATCATTTTCAGAACCTGTTTTTACAAGTGCCTTTACATCTTTTGGAAAACAACTTCCGCCATATCCAAGTCCCGGAAATAAAAACTTGTTTCCGATACGGCTGTCCGTTGACATACCTACTCTGACCATTTCAGCATCTGCACCTACTTTTTCACATAAATTTGCAATTTCATTCATAAATGAAATTTTTACAGCTAAAAATGAATTAGATGCATACTTTGTCATCTCAGCTGATTTCACGTCCATAACAATTACTCTGTTTCCTGTTCTAAAGAATGGTGAATATATTTCCTGCATTATTGCAGATGCTTTATTGGAATTTGAACCAATTACAACTCTATCAGGAGATAAAAAGTCATCTACAGCACTGCCTTGTTTCAAAAATTCAGGATTTGATACGACATCAAAATCGTAATCAGTATTATCTTTTATTATTTTTGAAACTTTTTCTGCAGTACCTACAGGAACTGTTGATTTATCGACTATAACTTTATATCCGTTCATTGATTTAGCAATTGATTCAGCTACCTGAAAAACATATTGCAAATCAGCAGAACCATCTTCTCCTTGAGGAGTTCCAACAGCAATAAAGCATACCTCAGATTTTTGAACCGCTGAGGTTATATCTGTTGTAAAGTGTAACCTGTTTTCTGATGTATTTACTTTTATAAGTTCTTCTAATCCGGGTTCATAGATAGGTACTATTGCATTTTGAAGCTTTTCTATTTTATCTTTATTATTATCAACACAAATAACATCATTTCCCATATCAGCAAGGCAAGCACCTGCAACTAATCCAACATAACCTGTTCCTATAACACATATTTTCATTAATTATTCTCCTTTAACATTCTATCAAAATATTCTATAGTTTTTTGCAGTCCATCTTTTATATCAACCTTTGGAGCCCATTGAAGTTCCTTTTGAGCAAGAGCTATATCCGGCTTACGTTTAACAGGATCATCATCAGGTAAATCTTTATATATGATTTTTGACTTTGAATTTGTCATTTCTATAATAATTTTTGCTAAATCCAAAATAGTTCTTTCAGCTGGATTTCCAATATTAACAGGTCCAATAAAATGTTGAGAATTATTCATCATTTTTATAAGCCCTTCCACTAAATCAGAAACATAACAAAAAGAACGAGTTTGTAAACCTTCACCATAAATTGTAATATCCTGATTATTTAAAGCTTGAACTATAAAATTAGAAATCACTCTGCCGTCATTTAAACTCATATTAGGTCCATACGTATTAAATATTCTAATTATTCTTATATCAACCTTACATTGTCTGTGATAATCCATCATTAATGTTTCGGCACAACGTTTTCCTTCATCATAACAGCTTCTTATTCCTATAGGATTAACATTTCCCCAATAACTCTCTATTTGCGGATGTATAGTTGGATTACCGTAAACTTCTGAAGTTGATGCCTGAAGTATTGTAGCATTACACTGCTTTGCAAGTTCAAGCATATTTGTTACTCCAATAACAGAGGTTTCAATTGTTTTTACAGGATTATACTGATAATGTACAGGACTTGCCGGACATGCCAGATTATAAATTTGATCAACTTCTGCTAAATACTCTTTTGTTACATCATGTCTTACAAGCTCAAATTGATTATTTGATAAAAGATGCCGTATATTATCTTTTGAACCCGTAAAAAAATTGTCTAAACAAATAACATCATTTCCCTCATTAACAAGACGTTCACATAAATGTGAGCCAATAAATCCGGCACCTCCAGTTACTAATATTCGCTTTGACATTATTATTTATCCTCAAACCTTTTACATTCCCAATTATATGCTGATAAAACACTATCATATAAAGTTTTTTCAGGATACCACCCTAAAACAGAATTTGCTTTTGTAGAGTTTGCATATAGTATTGCAGGATCACCGGCTCTTCTTTCTACAACTTCAACAGGTATTTTTTTATTAACAACTTTTTCGCAAACTTCAAAAACTTTTTGTACACTATCACCTGTTTCTGTACCTATATTGAATACATCTGATTTATTTTCTTTATTTAAATATTCAACAGCAAGCCAATGTGCTTTTGCTAAATCTTCTACGTTAACATAATCTCTTATACAAGTTCCGTCAGGAGTAGGATAATCATTACCGAAGATTTTAAATGTTTGTCCTTTATACAACACTGATTTCAATATATTAGGAATCAAATGTGTTTCTACATCATGCCATTCACCGATTCTACATTCACTATCAGCACCTGCAACATTAAAATACCTTAATTTTATTGATTTTAATCCGTATGCATTATCATAATCATTCATCATTTTTTCAATAAATAACTTTGACATTCCATAAGGATTAATCGGATTTTGAGCATGTTTTTCGTCTATAGGAGTGTATTCCGGTTCTCCATACGTTGCACAAGTTGATGAAAAAACTATCTTTTTTACATTATGTTTTACCATTGTATCAAGTAAATTAAGAGTTCCAAAAGAGTTATTTCTGTAATATTTTGCAGGACTGCTAACACTTTCTCCTACAAGAGAATATGCTGCAAAGTGTATTACTGCTTCTATTTCATACTTTGAAAAAACTTTTTCCAAATCTTCTGCATTTCTCAAATTGCCTTGTTCAAAAACAACATTGCCAAGAGTTTGCAAAGTTTTAACAGTTTCTATATGCCCTGTTTCAAGATTATCAAAAATTACAATATCATATCCTGCATTTATAAAATTTATAACTGTATGACTGCCTATATAACCTGCACCACCTGTTATTAAAATCATTTCTATACTCCATATTTATAATTTTATTTTATTTTAGCACAAAATACCCAATTTTTAAAAATTAATATCTTATAAAAAATGCAATTTTTTGTGATAAAATATAAATATTATGGATAGAAGAAAAACAAAACAAATTACTGTAGGCAATATAAAAATAGGAGGAGATGCTCCTATAAGTGTACAATCAATGTGTAACACCGATACACGAGATATTAACACAACTCTAAATCAAATAAAAGAATTGTCAGATGCAGGGTGTGAAATTATTCGGCTTGCCGTATTAAACAAGGACGCAGCAGAAGCAATAAAAGATATTGTAAAAAAATCACCTATACCTGTTGTTGCAGATATTCATTTTGATTATCGTCTTGCAATATCATGCATAAATAACGGAATTGCAGCACTACGGCTTAATCCAGGAAATATTGGAAAAAAAGAACATACTGAAAGTGTTGTAAAACTTGCAAAACAACAAAATATACCTATAAGAATAGGCATAAATGCCGGCTCATTAGAAAAAAAATTGAAAGAACTTGATTTACCGCTTTACAAAAAAATGGTAATGAGTGCAGAAGCACACATAAAAATTTTAGAAGACCTTGATTTTGATAAAACAGCAGTTTCTTTAAAATGCTCTGATGTAATGACTACTATTGATGCCTATAAAGATTTTTCAAAAAAATACGATTATCCGCTTCATTTGGGAATAACCGAAGCAGGAACAATGAAAGAAGGATTAGTAAAATCATCTGCAGGTATCGGTTCACTTTTATCTCAAGGTATAGGTGATACAATAAGAGTTTCACTAACTGAAAATCCAATAGAAGAAGTGTGGGCTGGTTATGAAATATTGAAATCACTAAATTTAAGAAAACATGGAGTAAATTTCATTTCATGTCCAACTTGCGGAAGAACTCAAATTGATTTAATAGGTCTTGCAAAACAAGTTGAAGAACGATTTAAACATTTGGAAAAAGATATAACAATCGCAACAATGGGATGTCCTGTTAATGGACCGGGAGAAGCGGAAAGAGCAGATTACGGTATTGCAGGTGCAATTGGTGAAGGATACATATTTAAAAAAGGAAAAGTTATCGCAAGAGTACCGGAAGATAAACTTTTAGACGAATTGGAAAAAATAATAAATAATGATTGTAAATAAATTTTACAACATTGGATTATATTATTATTTTAATGTATCATTATATAAGAAGAGGTGATTATGTCTACAAAAAAAATCAATCTAATATTATTTTCAATAATTTTGTTTTCTTTACCTGTATCGGCTTATGTAATAACAGAAGAAACAACTTCACCTGAATATTTAATAAATAATGGTTATTCACCTCTTACTGCCGACCATGTACAATTAGAAAAAGCAAGATCCAGAAATCAGGAATATAAGACTGCACGTACTCTGAAAAAAACTTGGTGGAGAAAAGTTTGGGAATACATAGATTTTGGTACTGATGACGGTACACTGTTACAACATGATATAAATCCCGGATACACTTATAAAGATTGGTAATATCTTACTTAATATATTTACTTAACCAATTTGAAATATATCCGACAGATTCAGGATAGTATTTGGTTATAAGCATATTACTCCCACCCTTTGAAACATTATATGTATCAAATGTGCTTTGAGCAAACCTTTTAAGTTTTATTTGTTCATTATATGCATACTTATCAGCAATACTAGCTATAGCAAGTATTGGTGTTGTACCAAGTTCTGTTAACATTACGGGAATATATAACCCCTTAAAAGTCATAGATGGAGCAAACAAAACAATGGCTTTTGGTTTAACCGAATACTTATCAGCTACAATAACTGCTGTATTAGCCCCTATATCACTTCCTATAATTGCCCAATTGTTAAAGTTTACTTTATTGGATTCATTTTTAACATAATCCATAGTTTGTATTACATCAGACGGATATTTTAAAAACACGCTATCTTTATAAGAACGCCAAGAACTTTGTCGAAAACTCTTGTTATAAACACTCTTTCCATGACCTCGTAAATCAATTCTTAAAACAGCATAACCCATAATATTAAGTTTTTCTTGTAAAGGCATCCAATAATAACTGCTGCTTCCCAATGAATGTAACATTACTATCGTAGGATAACCCTTCATTTTTGTTTTTGGAAATGTTAGATAAGCATGAATCAAATGCCCATCATTAGTTTCAACAGTAAATTCTTTAGTAGAATAAGGACTTTTTGGCTTTTTAACCTTTTTTTCTTCTGCATAAGATATTGATAAATTAAAAATCAATATTAATAAAACTAAAAATAATATAAACTTTTTCATAAAATTATCGTAGCGGATTTTTTTTTATTTTTCAAGATAATTTAATATTTTTCAGCTAAAATGAGGATATAAAAATATTATTTAAAACAAAAAAAATCCGCTTTTTAAAAGCGGATATAAATTTGGTATTTGGTTTTGGTTATTTTATATTTTGGTTTGGTTGTTAAAATTCTTGGTTTTGTAGGTTTATTTTGGTTTTTGGTTTTAGATTATTGGTTGGGTTAACT